>NZ_JAOQNH010000001.1:1190097-1860194 GCF_025961205.1 Azospirillum fermentarium | reverse complement strand
TCATCGGTCAGTTTCATCGTTCCACAGCCCCCCCCGTGTTGATACGAAGCGCCCCTTACCCCAAACGCTTCAGAAAACCGATCAGCAACCGCTCCAGATCCGACGCCGCCACCGACGCCTGCGCCAGCGTGTGGGTGTGGCTGACCTGCTCATCGCTCAGGCCCACGCCCAGGTTGGTGATGACCGCACAGCCGGCCACCGCCATGCCGCAATGGCGGGCGATGATGCATTCCGGCACCGTGGACATGCCCACGGCGTCGGCCCCGAGGATCCTCAACATCCGAACCTCCGCCGGGGTTTCGAAGCACGGGCCGGACAGGGCGGCGTACACCCCTTCGGCCAGCGGCAGCCCCATCTCCGCCGCCGCATCCTGCATCACCGCGCGCAGGGACGGCGCCCAGGCGTCGGTCAGGCCCGGAAAGCGGGGGCCGAAGGCGTCGTCGTTCGGCCCGGTCAGCGGGTTGACGCCCAACAGGTTGATGTGGTCGCGGATCAGCATCAGCCGCCCCGGCCCCACATCCACGTCCAGCGACCCGGCGGCACAGGTCAGCACCAGCGTGCGGCAGCCCAGCCGGTGCAGCGACCGGATCGCCAGCCGCAGCGCCCCGAATCCCTTGCCCTCATAGGCATGGACGCGGCCCTGCATGCAGGCGACCGTCTGCCCGCCCAGTTCCCCCACCACCAGATGACCGGCGTGCCCGGCCACCGTGGGCCGGGGAAAACCGGGAATGGTGTCGTAGGGGATGGTGACGGCGTTGCCGATCCGCTCGGCGATCCGGCCCAGCCCCGACCCCAGCACCAGCCCCACCCGTGGCCGGTGCTGAAGCGCGCGGGCGCGGATCACCGCCACCGCCGCATCGACCGCCCGTTCCGCGTCCGTCAGCATCGCCGCATCCCCTTCCGTCATCAGAAGTTCAGATTTTCAGGGCCGAAGGAATCGGGCAGAAGGCCGCAGAGGGAAAAACTCTTCCGCCACCCCTCCGGCCCCCCCACGTGAACCGGCACGCCGCCGGCGGCAAATTCGCGGATGCGCTGGCGGCAGCCGCCGCAGGGCGTGCACAGACGCCCGTCCCCCGGCTCGCCCCCCACCACGGCCACGGCGCGGATGATCCGGTCGCCGGCGGCGATCATGGCGCCGATGGCGTTGGCCTCCGCGCACAGGCCCAGGGGATAGGCGGCGTTCTCCACATTGCAGCCGGTGAAGATGCGCCCCGACTCCGACAGCACCGCCGCCCCCACCATGAAGCGGGAATAGGGGGCGTGGGCGTGGGCGCGCACCGCGCGGGCGGCGTCGAGCAGGGTGTCACGGTCAACCATCTCTCACCGCTCCTTGATGTAAGGCTGGCCGCTGGCCCTGGGCGGCACCGCGCGCCCGACGAAGCCCGCCAGCAGCAGCACCGTCAGGGCATAGGGCAGCGCCTGGATGAACTGCACCGGAATGACCCCCACCACCGGCAGCGCCACCCCCTGAAGCCGGATCTGCACCGCGTCGATGAAGGCGAACAACAGGCAGGCCAGCAGCGTCGGTCCCACCCGCCATTTGCCGAAGATCAGTGCGGCCAGCGCCAGATACCCCTTGCCCGCCGTCATGTCGCGCACGAACCCCGCCCCGTGGGCGATGGACAGGTACGCCCCGGCCATGCCGGTCAGCACCCCCGTCACCACCAGCGCCTGATACCGCAGCCGTGTGACGGAAATGCCGGCGGTGTCCACCGCCGCCGGATTTTCCCCCACCGCCCGCAGGCGCAGCCCGAAACGGGTGCGGTACAGCACGAACGCCGACACCGCCACCACCGCCGCGGCCAGCAGCACCACCACGCTCACCTTGCCGAACAGGATGGCGTAGACCGGCCCGATCACCGGGATGTCCGCCGCCGCCGCGGTGCCGGGAAAGGCCACCGCCGGCAGCCGGGCCGAACCGGGCAGCAGCGGCGTCTGCCCGCCCAGGGAAAACCACGCGAACGCCAGCGTCGGCGCCAGCCCGGCCACCAGGATGTTGATGGCCATGCCCGACACCACCTGATTGCCGTTGTGGGTGATGCAGGCGAAGCCGTGCAGCAGCGCCAGCGCCACGCCCGCCGTCACCCCCGCCGCCAGCCCCAGCCACGGGTCGCCGGTGGCCGAGGCGGTGGCGGCGGCGAAGAAGGCGCCGGCCAGCATCTTGCCCTCCAGCCCGATATCGACCACCCCGGCCCGTTCGCAATAAAGGCCGGCGAAGGCCGCCAGCACCAGCGGCGTGGCGACGCGGACGGCGGAATCCAGCAGCAGAAGGATGGTGGTGACGGCGTCCTCCATCGTCACCCCTCCCCCCGGCGGCGGAACAGGGCCGCCACCTGCGGGCGGAACAGGTGTTCCAGCGCGCCGGCGAACAGGATCACCAGCCCCTGGATCACCATCACCAGCTCCCGGTTCAGCCGGGGAAAATCGAACGACACCTGCCCGCCACCCTGGGCCAGAACCCCGAACAGCAGCGCCGCGAGCATGATGCCCGCCGGGTGGTTGCGCCCCATCAGCGCCACGGCGATGCCCACGAACCCCACCCCGTTGGTGACGTTCAGCAACAGCCGGTGCTGCACGCCCAGAATGTCGTTGACCCCGCAGAACCCGGCCAGCGCCCCCGACAGCGCCATGGCCAGCATGACGGCGCGGGCGGGGGAAATGCCGGCATAGACCGCCGCCCGCTCGTTCCGCCCCACCACCCGCAGCCCATAGCCCCAGCGGGTGTGCCACAAAAACAGATAGACCAGACCGCAGCACGCCAGCGCCCACAGGAACGACAGGTTCAGCGGCGACGGCGCCACCGTGACCCCGAACCACCCCAGAACCCGGTCCATGGTCGGCAGCCACACGCCGGGATCGAACTCCCGCGATTCGGGGCTTTGCTGGCCGGGCTTGATGAGAACGTCCACCAGCAGCCACGTCATCAGCGCCGCGGCCAGGAAATTGAACATGATGGTGGTGATGACGATGTGGCTGCCCCGCCGGGCCTGGAGCCAGCCGGGCACCCACGCCCACGCCGCCCCGAACAGCGCCGCGGCGCCGGTGGCGGCCAGGGCCGCCGCCCACCACGGCCAGCCGGGCACCGCCAGCGCCACCAGACCGGCCCCCAGGCCGCCCAGATACGCCTGTCCCTCGCCGCCGATGTTGAACAGCCCGGCGTGGAAGGCCACCGCCACCGCCAGCCCGGTGAAGATGTAGCCGGTGGCGTAATAGAGGGTGTAGCCGATGGCCTCGGGGTAGCCCAGCGCCTCCCCCACCATCACGGTCATGACCGCCAGGGGGTTTTCCCCGATGGCGAGAATCACCAGCGCCGACACCGCCAGCGCCGCCACGAGGTTGAGCAGCGGCAGCAGCGCGTAATCGGCCCAGGGCGGCAGCCCCCCCGGCGCCACGTGCGATTCCGAAGTCATGCGCCCCCGCTGTTGTCTGCCCGCTGCGTGCGGCCCGAGGGTGCCTTGTCGCACCCGCCGACGCAAGGGCGGGGACGCATCGGGCGAACCACAACCATCACCCTCTCCCCGCCGGGGAAAGGGCCGATTTTCGCGTGGAACGCCCGAAAATCGAGCCGTCAGGCTCTCAAAACATCAAGCTTGGAGTTGCTTCGCAACGGATGCCGGGCGTTCCGCGCGAAATCCGCCTCTCACCCTACCCTCTCCCCGACGGGGAGAGGGAATTCCGCCGCCGCGGGGCGGTCTCCCGCGGTGGAACGGGGCCGAGCACGCTTTCGCGCCAGCGGCTGAACTGGGCGATCACCGAGCGGTATTTCTCGTAAGCCCCGTCGCCGAACCGGATGTTGAAACCGGTCTCGTCATAGGGATCCTTGTCCCCCTGCACCACCTGCGCCAGGATGCCGAAGAAGGCGTTGAACAGCGCGTCGTCCATGGTAAAGCGCTCGCCCGCATCCTGAAGCGCGCGGTTGAAGTTGCAGATGAAGGTGTTGCGCTGGTTGTTGAAGTAACGGAACCGCCCGAACACGTAGAAGATCACCTGTTCGTTGATGGCGTTGGCGGCGAAATTCTCCAGCAGCGACCGGCTGAACGACGCATCGTCGTCGGATTTGATCTGCACATAGATGTTGCGCGCCCGCTCGTTCAGGCTTTCGACCTCCTGCGGCGACAGGATGCTTTCCAGCCCGGCGCGCAGGCCCACGATGTAGGGGTGGAACCGCCCGCCCCCCACGTCGTCGGACAACTCCACCGTGTTGGCGACGAACATGCGGGTCAGGAAATCCTTGCGCCGGTCGTTCAGCGCCGGATTCGACACCTTGCACTGCTCGCACACCGATTTGAGCGCCGGGCCGATGATCTGGAAATTACGGTCGATCTCCTCCATCGCCCGGCGAATCCGGGCTGCGCCCTGGCTGCCGTTGGACGCGGAATGCTCCACCGCGTGCAGGAAGATCTGCCGCGCGATGTCCCAATGGGCGCGGTAGAAGGAACTGATCTTGGCTTTGGTGCAGGAATCGGTCTTGGCGGGGTGATTCCCCGCCTTCGCGGCGGCGGCGCAGGGCAGCGGTTCCGGCGGCGATTCCGCGCGCCTGGAAACCGTCTTGCCCTCGGGCCTGGGGACACGCCGCATAATACCCTCTTCCACGGGATGCAGAAACGCCTGCCCCCGTCACGAAATTGTGTCTTTCGATAATAGTGTGCGGCGGAACATCATGACTGGGAATGCTGCGCCTACCGGAATATTGGCGGTGTGCGTTCAAAAACTGTTAACGTGAGTAAGGTTTTTCGACGGCGACTTCATCATCGTCCGCTTGTGATATATCGGTCACGGTTCAACCGGCATGATGGGGGGCCGCTCCGGCCATCATCAGCCCCAGCCGGCGTTCGTCGGCGGACTCCGGCGTCAATTCGCCCACCACCGCCCCGTCGAACATCACCAGGATCCGGTCGGACAGGGACAGGATCTCGTCCAGTTCCACCGACACCAGCAAAATCGCCTTTCCCGCCGCGCGCAGGTCCATCAGGCGGCGGTGGATGAAGTCGATGGCGCCGATGTCCACCCCGCGGGTGGGCTGACCCACCAGCAGCAGCGCGGGGTTGCGTTCGATCTCGCGGGCCAGCACCAGCTTCTGCTGGTTGCCGCCGGAGAAATTGGCCGCCGCCAGGGCGACATCGCGGGGGCGGACGTCGTAACGCTCCATCACCGCCGCGCACCGCTCCTTCACCCCCCGCCAGCGCATCCACAGCCGCCCGCCGGCCTCCGCGGTGTTCTGATGGCCGAGGATCAGGTTTTCATAGGCCGGGAATCCGGTGACCAGCCCCACCTTCTGCCGGTCCTCCGGCACATGGCCCACGCCCAGCCGGCGCAGGCCGGCGGCGGTGAACAGGTCCGGGCGGGCGGTCAGGTCGATGCCGTTCAGCCGCACCCGCCCTCCGGCCAAGGGGCGCATGCCGGCCAGCGCCTCCAGCAGTTCCGACTGGCCGTTGCCGGAAACGCCGGCGATGCCCACCACCTCCCCCGCCCGCACGGTGAAAGAGACGCCGCGCACCCGCTCCGCCCCGCCGGGGCCGCGCACGCGCAGCCGCTCCACCTCCAGCACCGGGGTGCTGCCGGCGGGGAATGCCGGCTTTTCCACCGCCAGCGGCACGGTGCGGCCCACCATGCGTTCGGCCAGCTCCTCCCGCGTGGTGGCGGCCGTGATCAGGGTGTCCACCACGCGGCCCTGGCGCATGACCGTCACCCGGTCGGTCAGGGCCATGATTTCCCTGAGTTTGTGGGTGATGATGACGATGGTCTTGCCCTGGCCGCGCAGCGCGCGCAGCACGCGGAACAGGTGGATGGTTTCCGGCGGGGTCAGCACGCCGGTGGGTTCGTCCAGAATCAGCAGGTCGGCGCCGCGGTAGAGCGCCTTCAGGATCTCCACCCGCTGCTGGGCACCCACGGGCAGTTCGCCCACCGGGCGGTCAAGATCCACCTCCAGCCCGTAATCGCGGGCCAGTTGCTCCAGGGCGGTCCGCGCGCGGGCCAGGGCCGGACCGATGATCCGCCCGCCCTCGGCCCCCAGCAGCACGTTTTCCAGCGCGGTGAAGGTGTCCACCAGCATGAAATGCTGATGCACCATCCCCACCCCCCGGCGGATGGCGTCGGCGGGGGAGCGGCAGGCCAGCGGCTCCCCGTTCAGCAGCACGGCGCCCGAATCGGGATGGAGATAGCCGTAGACGATGGACATCACCGTCGTCTTGCCGGCCCCGTTCTCGCCGATGATGCCGTGGATGGTGCCGCGGTCCACCCGCAGCGACACCCCGCGGTTGGCGTGGTTGGCACCGAACCGTTTGTCGATGCCGCGCAGTTCCAGCGCCGGCACCGGATCCGCCGCCGCCGGCTGCGTGTGGTGGTCCGCGTGGCTCACGGCTGGTAGGGCTGCACCGTCAGGGCGCCGGAGACGATCCTGGCCCTCGCCTCCTCCACCGCCTGTTCCATGGCGGGGGTGATGAGGGCGCGGTTGTGTTCGTCGATGGAATAACCCACGCCGTCCTCCTTCAGCCCCAGCACCTGATGTCCGGGGGTCCAGGTGCCGGCCTTGGCGGCGGAGAAGCAGTCATAGACCGCCACATCCACCCGCTTGATCATGGAGGTCAGGATCTTGCCGGGGTGCAGGTGGTCCTGGTTGGAATCGACGCCGATGCCCAGCTTGCCGGCGTCGGCTGCTGCCTGAAGCACGCCCAGGCCCGTGGCCCCGGCGGCGGCGAACACCACGTCGGCCCCGCGCCCGAACTGGCTGAGCGCCAGTTCCGCCCCACGGGCCGGATCGTTCCACGCCGCAGGCGTGGTGCCGGTCATGTTGGCGATGACGGTGCCCTTGGCGTTGGCGTGGCGCACGCCCTGTTCATAGCCCACCAGGAAATTGCGGATCAGGGGAATGTCCATGCCGCCGACGAACCCGACGGTCCCGGTTTTCGACGCCAGGGCGGCCAGGACTCCGGCCAGGAACGACCCTTCGTGCTCCTTGAAGGTGATGGAGCGGACGTTGGGGCGGTCGAGCTTTTCGTCGATCAGGCAGAATCTGGTGGCGGGGAATTCCTTGGCCACCTTGTCCAGCGGGGCGGCCTGGGCAAAGCCCATGGCGATGACGACCGTGGCGCCCCGCCGCGCCATGGTGCGCAGCGCCTGTTCGCGCTGGGCCTCGTTGGTGACTTCGAAATCGCGGTAGGCGATGCCGCTTTCCTTGGCGAAACGCTCGGCCCCGCGGTAGGCGGCCTCGTTGAAGGATTTGTCGAACTTGCCGCCCATGTCATAAACCACGGCGGGCACGAAATCGGCGGCCCACACGCCCGCCGGAACCGCGCACACAAGAACCGCCACCCCCAGAACCCGCTTGAGCGCCTTCATCCCCGCCCCTTTCCACCGTTCACCGGATTGCGGGACCAAAGGATAAACGCGCAACCCGCCGCCGGGAACTGGGGAAATGCACCCTCTTATGCAGGGGCTGGGCGTTGACTTGGGCGGCGGGGGACGGATATCACCCCAGCCTATCGGAAAAGACTCATGAACCGGGCCGTTCCCACCGCGGGGACCGGTGCCGGAGCGGGGGTCAGGGACAAGGATGCCGCGCTCGTGCTGACGGATCTGCTGCTGGTGCTGATTCAGGGAATCGTCCTGGGTGTGGCCATCGCCGCCCCGGTCGGTCCCATCGGTCTGCTGTGCATCCGCCGCACCATCGAGCACGGGCCGTTCCTGGGCTTCACCACCGGCATGGGGGCGGCGGTGGCCGATACCATCTACGGCGCCATTGCGGCGTTCGGGGTGTCGGCGGCGCTGAGCTTCCTGACCGGGCACCAGACGCTGTTCCGCGTGGTAGGCGGCGTGTTCATGCTGGCGGTCGCCGTGCGCACCTTCCGCCAGAAGCCGGCGGTGGAGGAGAAGGAGGTGGAAAGCGCGCTCCGCCTGAACGCCACGGCGCTGCGCGGCTTCATCACCGGGCTGACGCTGACGCTGACCAACCCGGCCACCATCCTGGCCTTCATCGCCGTGTTCGCCGGATTCGGGCTGGGGGCCAAGCTCGACCGTTTCGATGCCGCCACCCTGGTGCTGGGGGTGTTCATCGGGTCCGCCGGCTGGTGGCTGGCGCTGTCGTCGGGGGTGGCCGCCGTGCGCCACCGCATCACCGAGGATGGGTTGACGGTGCTGAACCATGTGACGGGCGTCGGGCTGGCGCTGTTCGCCGCCTGGGCGCTGGGCACCGCGGCGCTGAACGAATTCTGGCCGGGGTTGCTTCCCTGACAGGTTTAGGGGCGGGCGGGCACCGTCAAGGAGGCCGGAGATGAGGGCGCCCGCCCGTCCACGGAACCATCCCAGCACCGATCAAAGGTGAGATGGTTCCGGGCCGATCCCCCGCCGCGCACCCGGCGGGAGAAAGAAGCAAAAGCAACGAGACCAAACTGTTTGGCCGGCACTTGCCGGAAACGGTGTTTTCGGAACCGTCCGGCCGATGGTCTGTTTCCGGCTGCTTGCCTGTTTTGAACGTCTCCAAACGATGCCCTGGCGAACGGCCTCCGTCCAATTGTTTTTTCCAACCGCTGTGATAGGAAGGGCCGATGATTGATGCCGTCACCCTTCGCCAGCTCCGCTATCTCGTGGCCGTGGCCGACACGCTGCATTTCGGGCGCGCCGCATCGGCCTGTCACGTCAGCCAGCCCAGTCTGTCCGCCCAGATCCAGCAGTTGGAAGACGCGCTGGGCGTGGCCTTGGTGGAACGCACCCAGCGCCGCGTGCTGCTGACGCCCGCAGGGCGGGAGGTGGTGGCCCGCGCCCGGCGGATTTTGGGGGAGGTCAGCGATCTTGCCGCTTTCGCCCGCGGGGCGGGCGCACCGCTGTCGGGGGAAGTGCGGCTGGGGGTGATTCCCACCCTGGCGCCCTATTACCTGCCGGGGGTTCTGCCGTGCCTGCGCGCCGAGCACCCGGATCTGAAGCTGCTGCTGCGGGAGGATCTGACGGGCCGGCTTCTGGACATGCTGCGGGCCGGGCGGCTGGACGCGCTGATCCTGGCGCTGCCGGTGGACGATCCGGGGCTGGAATCGGCCCCGCTGTTCGACGAGCCGTTCCATGTGGCCCTGCCCGCCGGCCACCCGCTGGCCGCCCACGAGTCCCTGAGCGAAGACGCGTTGCAGGGCGAGCGGCTGCTGCTGCTGGAAGAGGGGCATTGCTTCCGCGATCAGGCGCTGGCCGTGTGCGGTTTTGACGCACGGGGCGGGGACCGCGACGGTTTCGCCGGCACCTCGCTCAACACCCTGTGCGAGATGGTGGCCGGGCGAATCGGCATCACCCTGCTGCCGGCCCTGGCCGCCGCCCGCGCGCCCGCGGGCGTGGAAACCCGTCCCTTCACCGCCCCCGCCCCGTCGCGGCGCATGGGGCTGGCGTGGCGGCGTGGCAGCCCGCGGGATGGGGAGCTGCGCCTGCTGGGGGATTGTCTGCGCGCCCATGCCCCGCCCGGCGTCACGCCCGCGGGATGACGGCGGGCGGGGCGGTTCTATGCTACCATGGCGGCCTGTTTCCACCGCCCTGCCCCACCCGCCCGCATGCGCCCGATCCTGTCCGCCGCAGCCCTGCTGACGGTGCTTGCCCTGCCCGTTTCCGCCCAGGAGCCGTCCCACATTCCGGTGCCGGTCCCGCCGCCGGATCCGTCGTCCGCCGCCGAGTTGATCCCGCCCCTCGCCCCGGCCGGGCCGCGCCCGCTGGCCGAGATCCAGGGGGTGATCGACACGGTGGATTCGCAAATTCTCGGGCTTTTGAACCAGCGGGCCGCCCTGACGGCGGAAGCCTTGCAGCGGGTGGAGCCGGACAAGGCCCAGCCCGGCGGCTTCCAGCCGGGGCGGCAGGCCGCGCTGCTGCGGCGGCTGGCGGTGGACAACCGCGGGCCGCTGCCGTCCACGGCGCTGGCGCGCATCTGGACCGAGATCATCGGTGCGTCGATTCGGGTGGAACAGACGCTGACCGTGGCCTTTGCCGGGCACGAGACCATCGCCGCCCCGCTGGCGGTGGAGTATTTCGGCACCGGCATGACCATGGTCCGCGCCCGCACCCCCGACGCGCTTCTGGAGATGGTGGCCACCGATCAGGCCCATGTGGGGGTGGTCGAGCTGGACTCGGGCGACGACTCGAACCGCTGGTGGCGCCGCCTGCTGGAGCCGGTGAACGGGCGGCGGCTGCGGGTGGTGGCCCGCCTGCCCTTCCTTCCCCCCGCCCCCGGCCATGTGCGGGCCACCGGATTCGTGGTGGCGCCGTTCGACGCCGACCCGTCGGGCCGGGACAGGCTGTTGCTGGCGGTGGATGCCGATTCCGGCACCTCGGCCAAGGCCGCGGGCACGGCGCTCGGCGTTCTGGGCTGGCGCGGGGTATCGGTGCTGGACCAGGGGGATATCGATTCGGGCCGCGGCTTCCTGGTGGAAGCCGACAAACCCGAAACCCTGCCGCCGGAACCCGACCCGGCGTCGGGGGTTCTGTGGCGGGTGGTGGCGGTGGGCGGCTATGCCGCCCCCCTGACGGCGGGGGAGTGACGGCCCGCCCCCTTACCCCATCAGCAGCGCATCGTCGGTGATCTCCGCGCCGCCGCGCTGGCGGGCGAACAGGGCCAGCAGGTGCGGCACGTCCAGCCCCGCCCGCTCCTCTCCGGCCACGTCCAGCGCGATGCGCCCTTCGTGCAGCATCAGCGTGCGGTGGCCGTAATCCAGCGCCTGGCGCATGCTGTGGGTGACCATCAGCGCGGTCAGGCGGTTCTCGTCCACCACCCGGCGGGTGAGCTGCAGCACGAATTCCGCCGTGCCGGGATCGAGCGCCGCCGTGTGCTCGTCCAGCAGCAGGATCTTCGATCCCGACAGCGCCGCCATCACCAGGCTGACCGCCTGCCGCTGCCCGCCGGACAGCAGGCCCATGCGGTCGCCCAGCCGGTCTTCCAGCCTCAGCCCCAAGGCCGCGATGCGGTCACGGAACAGCGCCCGCCGGCCATGGCCCAGTGCCGGCGACAGACCCCGGCGGCGCCCGCGGGCGGCGGCCAGGGCCATGTTCTCCTCGATGGTCAGGGTGGCGCAGCTTCCGGCCAGCGGATCCTGGAACACGCGGGCCACCAGCCCGGCCCGCCGCGGGGTGGGCCAGCGGGTGACGTCGGTGCCGTCGATGGCGATGAAGCCGCCGTCGGCCAGCACGTCGCCGGCCAGCGCGCCGAGAAAGGTGGACTTCCCCGCTCCGTTGGAGCCGATGACGGTGACGAACTGCCCCTCGGGAATGGTCACGCTCACGCCACGCAGCGCCGGCTTTTCCAGCGGCGTGCCGGGGTTGAAGGTGACGTGGAGATCCTTGACCTCGATCATGCCGCCGCCCTCCGGGTTTTGCGCCTGGCCTTCAGCCGCGGCAGGATCAGCGCCACCGCCACCAGCACCGCCGTGACGAGGTTGAGGTCGGAAGCCTGAAGCCCGATGGCGTCCGCCGACAGGGCGAACTGCACCGCCAGCCGGTAGAGGATCGACCCCACCACACAGGCGGCCAGCGCCCACACCATGCCCTTCAGCGGCAGCACGGTTTCGCCGACGATCACCGCCGCCAGCCCCACCACGATGGTGCCCATGCCGGTGGTCACGTCGGCAAAGCCGTTGGTCTGGGCGAACAGCGCGCCGGCCAGCCCCACCAGCCCGTTGGACAGGGCGATGCCGAAACCCACCTGCCGCCCGGTGTCGATGCCCTGGGCGCGGGCCATGCGGGCGTTGACGCCGGTGGCCCGCATGGCCAGCCCCGCCTCGGTGGACAGGAACCACGCCAGCAGCAGCACCGTCACCGCCACGAAGGCCAGCACCAGCAGCGGGCGGACGATGTGTTCCGGCAGCCCCAGCCCGTAAAAGGGCGTCAGCACCGTGTCCTGCATCAGGATGGCGACGTTGGGCCGCCCCATGACCCGCAGGTTGATCGAGAACAGCGCGATCATGGTCAGGATGCTGGCCAGCAGGTGCAGAATGTGGAACCGCAGGTTCAAGACCGCCGTCACCAGCCCCGCCCCCGCCCCGGCCAGCACCGCGGCCAGGGTGGCGGCCCACGGGTTGGCGCCGGCGACGATCAGCGTCGCCGCCACCGCCGCCCCCAACGGAAAGCTGCCGTCCACCGTCAGGTCGGGAAAGTCCAGCACCCGGAACGACAGGAACACGCCCAGCGCCACCAGGGCATAGACCAGCCCGATTTCGACGGCCCCGAAAAAGGCGATGTCACTCATGATCGACGCAACCGTCCTTTCGGGAAGGATCTTGCCTTCAGGGAAGAATCTTGGAGGCGCGCTTGGTCACCGAGTCCGGCAGCGTCACGCCCATGGCCGCGGCAGCCTTGGCGTTGACCACCAGATCGGAGCCGCGGGCCATCTCCACCGGGATGGCGCCGGGCTTCTCGCCCTTCAGCACGCGGGCCACCATGGCGCCGGTCTGTTCGCCCACCTGACGGTAATTGAACCCGATGGTGGCGACGGCACCGCGGGCCACGCTGTCGCTGTCGGCGGAAAACACCGGCAGCTTGGACTGGACGCCCACGGCCAGCAGCCCCTCCAGCGCCGACACCACCGTGTTGTCCAGCGGCACGTACACCGCATCCACCTTGCCCACCAGACTGCGGGCGGCGGTCTGCACGTCGGCGGATTTGGGGGCTGCGGCCTCCACCACCGTCATGCCGCTCTTGGCCGCGGCGTCCTTCAACACCTTGATCATGGAGACGGAGTTGGTCTCGCCGGGGTTGAACACCACGCCCACGCGCGTGGCCGCCGGCACGATCTCCTTGATCAAGGCCAGATGGTCGGCCACCGGGGCCATGTCGGACACGCCGGTGATGTTGGCGCCGGGGGCGTCCAGCGACTTGACGATCTGCGCCCCCACCGGGTCGGTCACCACCGAGAACACCACCGGCAGGTCGCGGGTGGCCGCCGCCACCGCCTGGGCCGAGGGGGTGGCGATGGGCACGATCACGTCGGGCTTCATGCCGGCGAAGCGGCGGGCGATCTGGGCGGCGGTGGCCGGGTTGCCCTGGGCGCTCTGGAACTCGATGGTCAGGCCGGCGCCGGCCTTGTACCCCGCCTGATCCAGCGCGGCGATCACGCCGTCCCGCACCGCGTCCAGGGCCGGGTGCTCGACGATGGCGGTGATGGCGACGGTCTTGCCGTCCGCCGCCTGAACCGAAACCGCACCGCCGGCCAGCGCCAGAGCCATGGCCGCCCCGGCCATAACGCGCATCATGCTCATCCCTCGTTCCCCCTGTTTTGATCGTTCGGTCAGGCCGGGCGGCCCAGCGAGTCCATCAGCTCCCGCCATTCGCGCTTGCTGAGCCCGCTGCTTTCCTGCGTCACCGGTTCGCCGGCCAGCAGGCGCTTGACCACATCCAGCCCGGTGCGCGACAGGTGGGCGCCGCCCATGCGGTATTCGCTGAAGGCGTCGAACACCGCCGGCACCCAGCGCTTCACCACGTCCAGCATGGCCTCGGCGTACACGCGGATCTCGTACTGGGCGTGGCCGTCGGCCCGGAGCGAGAGAAAATGCAGAAGGTTGTGCAGGTCAACCTTCCAATACCACTGGGTATAGAAATTCAGCGGCAGGTTCATGCGCGCCAGTTCGCGCGCCAGCCCCTGGGCATCCGGGTCGGCGGGGTTGCCCTCGGCGTCCAGGTTCAGCATCGACTCGTAATGGGCGTAGCAGGTCTCGGCGTCCTGACGCAGCAGGGCCATGACGCGCGCGGCCTCCTCCCCCTCCAGCACCGCGCCGCGGCCCTGGCGGTTGTCGGCGGACTGGGCGCCCAGATGTTCGGGCGCCGGGATGTAGAATTCGCGGTCGAGGATGGAATAGCGCGCCGAATATTCGTTGACGTTGGCGGTGCGGTGACGGATCCACTGCCGCGCCACGAAGATGGGCAGCTTGACGTGGAACTTGATCTCGCACATCTCGAACGGGGTCGAGTGGCGGTGGCGCATCAGATACTTGATGAGGCCGGCATCCTCGCTGACCTTCTTCGTGCCCTTGCCATAGGACACGCGGGCGGCCTGCACCACGGCGGCATCGTCACCCATATAGTCGATGACCCGCACGAAGCCGTGGTCCAGCACCGGCAGCGGCTCGTACAGGATCTCTTCCAGGGCGGGCACGGTGGCCCGGCGGGTGGCGGCGGACGCGGCGCGCGCCCGGTCGATGTCGGCGCGCTGATCGGGGGTGATGGACATGGGAACTCCGGCCTTATGACTGGGGCGCACTCTATACAGATCCGGTTCCGGCGTGTCTGCCCCAACCGTCATGGGGGGTATGCCGCCCGGCCTGTTGAGCGAAGGGTGTCACTGCCCCCTTTCCATGGCGCACGAAAGTCCCTATATTACGGGGGCCGGTGCAAGCCGGCTATGGCGATAAACGCCTTGTGGAATAAGCGTAGCGGACCCGGGGGCGGTACCCGGCGCCTCCACCATCACCCTCCGCACGGAGGGGGCCTCTGCTAAAGGCCGTGATGGGGGCGAAATAGGATCGACGCGCGTGGTAAAGACACGGTTTTCGCTCGGCATGGTTCCGCCGTTATCGGGCCATTGCAATAGTTGCCAACGACAACGTTGCTCCGGTCGCCGTCGCCGCGTAATGCGGTTAAGGTGATCGACCTCAATCCCTTGGGGGTAGCACTCTAAGGTGGGGCCGTGGGCCGCCTAGCAACAGAAGGCCCACACTTCCCTCGTCTTATTCGGCCAAGGTTGCGCCAGAACATGCCCAAAGAGCCGCTTCGTTACGAGAAAATGGTCGAATCCGCCCTGCGGGGGGTCGTGCGCGACGCCCTGAAAGAGGTGGAGGACGCCGGCATGCCGGGCAACCACCATTTCTACCTGACTTTCCGCACCGGCTATCCGGGCGTGGCTGTTCCCTCGTACCTCAGCGAACAGTACCCCAACGAGATGACCATCGTTCTCCAGTACCAGTATTATGGGCTGGAGGTGATGGACGATCATTTTGCCGTCACGCTGAGCTTCCACAACAAGCACGAACGGCTGGTCGTGCCGTTCGCCGCCATCACCACCTTTGCCGACCCGTCGGTGAATTTCGCCCTGCAGTTCCAGCCGCTGAACGCCGAGGACGAGGTGGACCTGGAAGCCATTCCGCCCCACCCGGCCACCGACTCCCCTCCGGACGAGGACAAGGAAGAGGCGCCCAAGCGCGGTGAAGTGGTGGCCCTGGACGCTTTCCGCAAGAAGCAGTGAGCGGACGGCGCCGTGCTGGATGATCTCGCCGCCCACATCTGTGAGATGCTGGCGCCCATGGGCGAGATCACCGTACGGCGGATGTTCGGCGGATACTGCCTGTACTGCGACCGCGTGCCGTTCGCCCTGATCTCCGAGGGCGTTTTCTACGTCAAGGCCGACGACCAGAACCGCCCGGCGTTTCTCGACGCCGGGCTGGAGCCGTTCCGTCCCTTTGCCGACAAGCCCACGGCGCTGTCCTATTACCCGGTGCCCGAATCGGCGCTGGACGACCGGGCGGAGCTGCTGTCCTGGACCCGCCCCGCCTTCGACGCCGGCCTGCGGGCGGCGGCGAAGAAGCGCGCCCGGAAGAAGAAGGCGGAGTGACGCTGATACCCCCCCCTCGTCCCACCGGGGAGAGGGGGGCAAGGGCGAAACCTCACGACATATGGGTGGTCGTCTGGCCGCCGCTGCGGCCGGTGCGCTGGCGGATCTGGCGGGCGAAGCGGGCCGGGGACGGCAGGTGCGACAGAAAACCGGTGACCGTCTTCACCGCCGAGGTGGCCTTGCCGATTCCGGCCACATCGGCCAGACGGCGGTCGATGAAGGCCCAGGTGTCGGCCCGATCCTCCGACGCGTCGTCCAGCCAGAAGAAGGTCGCGGAACTCAACACCCCGGCCAGAAGGGCGCGCTTGCTGTAATGGTTGAAGTCGGTGGCGGCGTCGCCCGCGGCGTACCAGATGGTGTCCACCGTCCGGTGCAGCAGCCGCAGCCCCAGCGCCACGTTGCGCGGCATGGCCAGATGGGCGATCAGCCGGCGCACCGCTTCCCGGTGCGGCTCCAGCACCTGGAAATGGCAGACCAGCGCCAGCCGGATCTTTTCATGGGTGCGCATCCCGTCCGGCGCGTGAGCCTGCATGGCGTCCAGCATCGCCCGGTCGGTCCAGGCGGCGAAATGCTCGATCAGCTCCTCCACACCGCCGGGGAAGGCGCGGCGGACGGTCAGGGGATCGGCGTCGGCCATGCGGGCGCCGTCCAGCAGGGCGTCGTCGCTCCAGCCGTCGAACACCACGTTGGGCAACACCGATTCGAGGATCCGATCCCGTGTCCGTTCCAGCGTGTCGCCGTGCGTGCTCCCCTGGGTGCTCATGGCTGCTCTTCCTTCTGCTCGCCCATCAGGTGATGCGCTTCTTCGGTAAAGGAAAGAAGGCGCAAATCGTCCATCCGGTCAATGTAGAGAATGCCGTCCAGATGATCGACCTCGTGCTGCACCACGCGGGCGTGAAATCCGTGGGCCTCCCGCTCGATCACCGTGCCGTCCAGGGTGCGCCCGCGGTAGCCGATGCGGGTGTGGCGCGGCACCATCCCCCGCAGGCCCGGCAGCGACAGGCACCCCTCCATCCCCCATTCCAGGGTGCTGGTCAGCGGCTCCACCACCGGGTCGATCAGCACCGTGGGCGGCACCGCCTCCCCGCCCGATCGGTCGGCGGGCACCCGGAACACCACCATGCGGATGCCCCGGTAGACCTGGGGTGCCGCCAGCCCGACTCCGGGAGCGTCATGCATAGTGTCGATCATGTCGGCGGCAAAGCCGCGCAACGCGGATTCGTCCGGGCTGGTCACAGGCACCGCCGTCCGACGCAACACCGGGTGCCCCATTCGGGCAATTCTCAACACAGACATGCGCCATTATTTGGGGACTTCGCGGCCATTAGGCAATCGCCGCCGCGTCACCCCTTGGGAAGAATATAAAAACGCTTCACATCCCCCCCTCACCGTGTTAGATACCAATCAACGAAGCGGGATGTGCCCGGTTTGGGCGCTGCCGTTTCATTGCGTTTTCGCACCAACGATCTTGTTCCACGCCGGCCCGGTTGGGCCGCTCAATAAAGGTGACGGTCAACCGTGCAAGTTCTGGTCCGTGACAACAACGTCGATCAGGCCCTCCGCGCCCTGAAGAAGAAGATGCAGCGCGAGGGCATTTTCCGTGAAATGAAGCTGCGTCGGAACTACGAGAAGCCCTCGGAGAAGCGCGCGCGTGAAAAGGCGGAAGCGGTGCGCCGCACCCGCAAGCTGCTGCGCAAGCGCATGGAGCGCGAGGGCTACTAAAGCCCTCCCACCCCAGCGCCGTCGGCTCTGTTCCGCGAACGCGCGTCATTCCGGCGCCTGTGTTGCGTGACGGCTGTGCCAACCGCCCCGTGCCATGCGCGTGGGCGGTTTTGGCATATCCGCGGGCATTCCGCCTGTCCATTGCCCCGGACGGTCCGTTCCCAAATGGCATTTGCGCTTTGCCGCCGGCCATAGGATAAAACGGGCTGTCCGGTCCGGTTTCTTTTGCGAAGAGTGTCATGGGTTTCAATTGCGGCATCGTCGGCCTGCCCAACGTCGGCAAATCAACCCTGTTCAACGCGCTGACCGCCACCCAGGCGGCGGAAGCGGCGAATTTCCCCTTCTGCACCAAGGAGCCGAACGTCGGCCGCGTCGGCGTGCCCGACCCGCGGCTGGACAAGCTGGCGGAAATCGCCAAATCGCAGAAGACCATTCCCACCCAGCTTGAGTTCGTGGACATCGCCGGCCTGATCCGCGGTGCGTCCAAGGGCGAAGGCTTGGGCAACCAGTTCCTCGCCAACATCCGCGAGGTGGATGCCATCGTCCACGTGCTGCGCTGCTTCGAGGACGACGACATCACCCATGTGGAAGGCAACGTCGATCCGCTGCGCGACGCCGATGTCGTCGAGACGGAGCTGATGCTGGCCGACATGGAAAGCCTGGAGCGCCAGCTCACCAGCCTTCAGAAGAAGGCCAAGGGCGGCGACAAGGACTCCAAGGTCAAGGCCGACCTGATGGAGCGCGCGCTCAAGGTGCTGCAGGACGGCAAGCCCGCCCGCGTGGTGGAGCTGTCCGACGACGAGAAGCCGGTGTTCAAGCAGTTCATGCTGCTCACCTCCAAGCCGGTGCTGTACGTCTGCAACGTCGAGGAATCCTCGGCGGCCACCGGCAACGGCTTCTCGGAAAAGGTGGCGGCCAAGGCCGCGGCGGAAGGGGCGGCCCACGTGGTCATCTCCGCCGCCATCGAGGCCGAGGTGGCGCAGCTTTCGGACCCGGCGGAAAAGGCCGAGTTCCTGGAATCCATGGGGCTGGAGGAGACGGGGCTGAACCGTCTGATCCGCGCCGGCTATGGCCTGCTGAACCTCATCACCTTCTTCACCGTCGGGCCGAAGGAAGCCCGCGCCTGGACCGTGCACCGGGGCGCCACCGCCCCGCAGGCCGCCGGCGTGATCCACACCGATTTCGAACGCGGCTTCATCCGCGCCGAAACCATCGACTTCACCAGCTTCGTCACCTGCAATGGCGAGCAGGGGGCGAAGGACGCCGGCAAGATGCGCCAGGAAGGCAAGGAGTACACCGTCAACGACGGCGACATCTTCCACTTCCGCTTCAACGTCTGATCCCGCCGGATCACCCCTACCCTTTTCTTGCGGACAGCCGCGCCCCCCTGGGGTGCGGCTGTATTGCTTTGGCGTGGCTGTCCGTACCGCATCTTGTCACGGGGGATCTTCGTTTTTCCCGTGTTCCGGTCAATTAATTTATTGTTAACTAAACTTGTTGCTTTGACCGGCAGGATGGGTGCGGTGCCATGGGTGTCAGCCTTCCCCTTGTTACGGATCGCGGTCTTGCGGATCCCAGCCTGACGGATCCCAGCCTGACGGATCATGGCGGCGGGTTCGCCGGGCGGCTGCGGGCAGCCATGGCGAACGGCGAACTGTCGCTGGTGTTTCAGCCGCAGACCGACACCCACACCGGCGCGCTGACCGGGTTCGAGGCGCTGGCCCGCTGGCGCCTGCCCGACGGCACCGCCGTTCCCCCCGCCGTCTTCGTGCCCATGGCCGAAGAAACCGACGCCATCCATGTGCTGGGGGAATGGGCGCTGCGCCGGGCCTGCGAAACCGCCGCCGGGTGGCGGGCATTGGGAACAGCCGACGTGCCGGTGGCGGTGAACCTGTCGGGGCGGCAATTGGACGACCCCGGACTGGCCCGGCTGGTGCTTCAGACCCTGGCCGGCACCGGCCTGCCGGCGGACAACCTCAAGCTGGAACTGACCGAGACCGCCCTGTTCACCCATGAGGAGACGGCCCACGGCACGATCGCAGCGCTGCGGGCGGCGGGGGTACGGCTGGTTCTGGACGATTTCGGCACCGGCTACTCCTCCCTCAGCCACTTGCGGCGGCTGCCGGTGGAGACGCTGAAGATCGACCGTCATTTCGTGCAGAGCATGGTGGAGGATCGCGACGCCGCCGCCATCGTGCATGCGGTGATCGCCCTGGCCCACGCGCTGGGGCTGACGGTGACCGCCGAGGGGGTGGAGACGGCGGAACAGGCGCTGTACCTGCGCGCCTTCCGCTGCGACCGGCTGCAGGGCTATCACATCGCCCGACCCCTGCCGGCGGCGGACGTGCCGGGGTTCGTCAGGGGGCTGAGATCCTGATGGCGGCGGCCAACCGGATCACCCGTTCCGTCTCGTCCCACGGCACCAGGTTTGCGGCCTCGTCCACCGTGGCCCAGCGGGCCTCCAGCGCGTCGTCGGCGCACACCGCCTCCCCCGCCTCCCATTCGGCGGCGACCTCCACCAGGGTGTAATGGTATTCCACCCTGCCCTCCCCGTCGCGGGTAATGGCGTCCACCACCGTGACCACGCCCGTGGGGCGGACGGTCAGGCCGGTTTCCTCCCGCACCTCGCGCGCGGCGGCCTGGAACACGGTTTCCCCCACCTCCTGCGCGCCGCCGGGCAGGCTCCATTGCCCCAGCCGCGGCGCCCGGCCCCGGCGGATCAGCAGCACCCGGTCCCCGCGCCACACGATCACCCCCACGCCCACCCACGGGCGGGCGGGATAGGTGCGGCTCTGGGCGGGCGTGTCATCCGTCATGGGGAAAATCCGACAAAAAAGGCGGGTCTTGACAGGGCGGCGCAACGGTGCCGACACTGCCCCATCCCGGCATGGCATGCCCCCGACGGTCAAGCCTCTCATGATCAAGCTCAACGAAATCCACGCCTTCATCGCCGTTGCCGAGGCCCAGTCGGTGCAGGAGGCGGCCAACCGCCTGCACCTGACCCAATCGGCGGTCTCGCGTCTGATCCAGCGGCTGGAAGCCGATCTGGGCACCGTGCTGTTCGACCGCCAGACCAAGCCGCTGACCCTGACCCGCGATGGGCAGACCGCGCTCGGCCATTGCCGCCGCATCCTGAAATCGGTGGGGGATTTCGCCGACGCCTTCACCGACACCGCGGCACCGCAAGGGGTCTTGCGTTTCGGCTCGTCGCACGTGCTGGCCCGCATCCTGACCGGGGCGCCGCTGGACACGCTGCGCCGCCGCTTCCCCGCCCTGACGCTGCGGCTGCTGTCGGACTGGAGCAGCCCGATCATGGAGCACATCCGCAACGGCCATCTGGACGGCGGCGTGGTGCTTCTGCCCTCCGACAGTTCCCCGCCCCCCGATCTGGCCGCCGAGCGGCTGACGGTGGAAGAGGTGCGCGGGGTATCCACCCCCGCCCTGCTGGCCCGCCACGGCCGCACCCTGGCCGGCATGAACGAGGCCGGGTGGGTGCTCCAGCCCGAGGGCTGCTGCTACCGCAACGCCCTGACCCGCGCGCTGGAGCGGGAAAACCTGCCCATCAACGTGCTGGTGGAAGCCTATGACCAGGATCTGCTGCTGTCGCTGGCCGAGCGCGGCGTGGGCTTCACCCTGGCCCCCACCCGCCTGTTTCACGATCCCCGCTCGGCGCTGGTGTCGTTCGAGGTGGACAGGTTCGCCATCGACATCGCCGTCTGGCTGGTCTGCGCCCGCCAGCGGGGCCGCATGGACCGGGTGTTCGACGTGCTGGTCCAGGAATTGATGCAGGAGATCCTGCCTTATCATTCTGCTGCGGAATGAAATTCCTTCGCCTTATGAATTTGGCGCACAGGGCCGATGCCGGTACAGTTGGGAAAAATCGGCGGCCTTGTTCATCGGCAGCAAGGACCGGATGCGGAGGGTTCCTGCTATGGAAAGCAACAGCGCCTCATGGCGCAGCCCGGCGGTGCTGGTGGCGTGCGGCTGTATGATCGCCGCCATCGGTTTCGGTGTGCGGTCAACTTATGGTCTGTTCAACACCCCCCTGTCGGAAGCCAACGGCTGGGGCCGTGACGTCTTTTCCCTGGCGCTGGCGATGCAGAACCTGCTGTGGGGGGCGGCGCAGCCGTTCGCCGGCGGATTGACCGACCGGTTCGGGGCGGCGCGGGTGCTGGCGGTCGGCGGCATCCTCTATGGGCTGGGGGTGGCGCTGACGCCGTTGGCCCATTCGCCGCTGATGCTGCACCTGACGTCGGGCGTTCTGGTGGGGCTGGGGCTGGCCTGCACCTCCTTCACCGTGGTGATCGCGGCGTTCAGCCGGCGCATGGGGCCGGAGCGGCGCGCGTGGGCCGCCGGCATCGGCACCGCCGCCGGATCCATGGGCCAGTTCCTGTTCGCGCCGCTGGGACAGGCGTTCATCGCCGCCTATGGCTGGTCAACGGCGATGATGCTGCTGGGCGGCAGCGCCGCCATGATCATCGTGCTCAGCATCGGCCTGAGCGACGGCAGCGGCAAGCAGGATGGGCATGCCACCGCCCATCTCGGTCCCAGCCTGACCGTGGGGGCGGCGCTGCGCGAAGCCTTTGCCCACCGCAGCTATGTGCTGCTGGTGGCCGGGTTCTTCGTCTGCGGCTTCCACCTGGCCTTCATCACCGTGCATCTGCCGCCCTATCTGCGGGACATCGGCCTGGATCCGGCACTGGCCGGGTGGGCGATTGCCCTGATCGGGCTGTTCAACGTGGTCGGCGCCTACAGCTCGGGCATGCTGAGCACGCGGATGCCCAAGCGCTATCTGCTGGCCCTGATCTACGCCGCCCGCGCCGCCGCCATCGCGCTGTTCATCGCCTTCCCCGCCTCGCCGGTGACGGTGCTGGCCTTCGCCGCCGCCATGGGGCTGCTGTGGCTGTCCACGGTGCCGCCCACCTCGGGGCTGGTGAGCGTGATGTTCGGCGTGCGGCATCTGGGGATGCTGTTCGGCATCGCCTTCTTCAGCCACCAGATCGGATCGTTTCTGGGCGTGTGGCTGGCCGGGGTGATGTTCGAGCGCACCGGCACCTATGATGTGGTGTGGTGGCTCAGCATCGCGCTTGGCCTCGCCTCGGCCTTGGTGCACCTGCCCATCGTCGAGCGGCCGGTCAGCCGCCCGGTGGCCGTTCCGGCGGAGTAACCCATCATGAGCACCCCCGGCGGCACGCTTCCCGGCCATGGTTTCGCCCTCGTCCTGGGCGGGGTGGTGGCGGCCGTGTGGCTGGGGGCCATGGCCTTCACCCTGACCGACGCGCAACTGCCGGCGGAAGCCGACGGCACCGTGCTGGCTGTCTTCCCTCCCGGCTCCAGCGACGAGGCCATGTTCAGCGCCGTGGTGCGCGCGGGCGGCGAGCCGCTGCGCAGCACCTGGGTCGGCTTCGCCTGGGTCGCCCGCGGCACCGAGGCCGGCTTTGCCGGGCGCCTGCGGGACCAGGGGGCGCGGGCCGTGTTCGGGGAATTGCCGGTGGGGCCGGTGCTGGGGGGGTGTGCCGTGGTGTCCGCCGACACCAAGAGGCCGGGGGTTTATGATTTGAGGCCGTGACGCCGGGGCTCTGCCCCGGCACCGGATCGGCTCCCCCCTGACCGCTTCGCTGCGCTGGAACCAATCAACGCACCCAAACGAAAACCCCGCCCGGTATCCCGGACGGGGTTCGCGCACGACCGGACGGGAGGGTCCGATCAATACATGTGCTGGCCGCCGTTGACCGACAGGGTGGAGCCGGTCATGAAGCCGTTTTCGTCGTCCACCAGATACAGAACCGCCTTGGCGATTTCGCTGGCGCGGCCCAGACGGCCCACCGGGATGCGGGCGACGATCTTTTCCAGCACGTGGGGCGGCACGGCGCGCACCATGTCGGTGTCGATGTAGCCCGGCGCGATGGCGTTGACGGTGATGCCCTTGGCGGCACTTTCCTGGGCCAGAGCCTTGGTGAAGCCGTGGATGCCCGACTTGGCGGCGGCGTAGTTCACCTGACCGTACTGACCGGCCTGCCCGTTCACCGAACCGATGTTGACGATGCGGCCGAAATTCCGCTCGCGCATGCTGTCGATGACGTTGCGGCACATGTTGAAGCACGAGGACAGGTTGGTGTGGATCACCGCTTCCCACTGCTCGTACGTCATGCGGTGCATCACGCCGTCGCGGGTGATGCCGGCGTTGTTGATCAGCACGTCGATGGGACCGAGATCGGCGGCAATGCGGGCGCAGCCGTCCTTGCACTCATCGAACACGGCCACGTCGAACTTGTAGACCGGAATGCCGGTCCGCGCGGAAAACTCCTTGGCGCGCTCATCGTTGCCGGCGTAGTTGGCGGCAACCTTGTAGCCGGCGTCGCGCAGGGCGACCGCAACGGCCTCACCGATACCGCGCGTCCCGCCGGTGACAACTGCAACTCGGGCCATGAGCTTCCTCCCCCTGGTGGTTATTCTTTGGGTTCTTCAGATGGGCCGGGGCCGCCCGTGGTTTTTGTGCGGCGGCCCCGCCGTGTCGGCTGCTTAGTCGCGGGCGACGCAGAGGGCGATGCCCATGCCGCCGCCGATGCACAGGGTCGCCAGACCCTTCTTGGCATCGCGCTTCTGCATTTCATACAGCAGCGTGATCAGCACGCGGGCACCCGACGCACCCACCGGATGGCCCAGCGCGATGGCGCCGCCGTTGACGTTCACCTTGCTGGTATCCCAGCCCAGATCCTTGTTGACCGACAGCGCCTGGGCGGCGAACGCCTCGTTGGCTTCGATCAGGTCCAGATCATCGACGGTCCAGCCGGCCTTCTGCAGGGCCAGACGGCTGGCCGGGATCGGGCCGGTGCCCATGATCGCCGGGTCCACGCCGGCGGTCGCCCACGACACGATGCGGGCCAGCGGGGTGACGCCGCGCTTGGCCGCGTTGTCGGCGGTCATCAGCACCAGGGCGGCGGCGCCGTCGTTGATGCCCGACGCGTTGCCGGCGGTGACCGTGCCGTCCTTGGCGAAGGCCGGGCGCAGCTTGGCCAGCGATTCCACGGTGGTGCCGAACTTCGGATGCTCGTCGGTATCGACGATCACGTCACCCTTGCGGCCCTTGATGGTGACGGGGACGATTTCGTCCTTGAAGCGGCCGGACTTGATCGCCGCTTCGGCCTTCTGCTGCGAGGCGGCGGCGAAGGCGTCCTGCTCGTCGCGGGTGAGCTGCCACTGGCGGGCGACGTTCTCCGCGGTGTTGCCCATGTGGTAGCCGTGGAAGGCGTCGGTCAGGCCGTCGCGCAGCATGGTGTCCAGCAGTTCGCCGGTGCCCATCTTCACGCCGTTGCGCAGGTGCATGACGTGGGGGGCCTGGCTCATGCTTTCCTGGCCGCCGACCACCATCACCTCGGCGTCGCCTTCGCGGATCGCCTGATAGCCCAGCGCCACGGCGCGCAGGCCCGAACCGCAGAGCTGGTTGATGCCGAACGCGGTCTTTTCCACCGGGATGCCGGCGTTGACGGCGGCCTGACGGGCGGGGTTCTGGCCGGCACCGGCGGCGAGGATCTGGCCGAGGATGACTTCGGTCACTTCGGCAGCGTCGGTCTTCGCCCGCGCAAGAGCCTCACGGATGGCGATCTCGCCAAGATAATGCGCCGGGACGCTGCTCAGACTGCCGTTGAACGCACCGATGGGCGTGCGCGCGGCGGCAGCGATGACAACCTCGGTCATGATGAAGCTCCTCAAAGTCTGTCAGTTTTATTATGTCGTTTGACGGGCAGTCCCCGCAGGCACTCTATGCGCAAACATTGGTGAGTTGCAAGAAGGCAATACACCATCCTCTATCCTATCGCATTAAGCCATTCGGCAAGGGGGCGCCATACGCCGTTTTGCGCAGCGGTGCTGACCACCATGCCAATATGACCGAATTGCGGCATAATAGTTTGCCCCCTAGGTATCTTTTGTATCAGTGCTGTTGCGGATGATGGCGGCACGATACGGTCGCGGGCGGGGATCAGCGCCAGCGTGGGAACGGTGATGGCGGCGGGATCGACGGGCATGCCGCCGACCGTCCACCGCCCTTGGGCGGTGTCGTTTCGGCCGTACCAGCCGGCCAGCGCTTCCCGTGCCACCGGGGCGGACAGCGCGATGCCGTCGTTCAACCAATCCTCCAGCGCCACGAAGGCGGCCGCCGCGGGGCTGTTCATGTCCATGCGGGCGAACTGGGAAAACTTCTTCAGCGCCAGGAAGGGGTCGAGCTGGGCGAACAGCGCCTGCAGCACGTCCACCGGCATTTCCCCCCACGCGTCCAGCAGACCGGCGAAGGGCTGGAACAGCCGCTCCATCCGGCAGGCGAGTGCGGCGTTTTCCGCATGGAAATCCCACGGCGTGGCCATCAGGGTCAGTGACGATACCCGCCGCGGCTGCCGCAACGCCAGAGCCGCGGCCAGCAGCCCGCCCATGCAGTACCCCACCACCGCCGGCGGGCGGCCCACCTGCTCCGCCACTTGGTCCAGCACACGTTCCAGCCGCCCGGCGATGTAGTCGGTCAGGGTGAAACGGCGCTCCAGCGGCCCGGGCTCGCCCCAGTCGATGAGGAAAGGGCGGAACCCCTGCCCCGCCATCCAGCGCATCAGGCTGGCGGCGGACGACAGGTCGAGCACGTAATGGCGGTTGACCAGCGACGGCACGAACAGCACCGGCAGCCCCGCCGCCCCCGGCTGGCTGTAGTCCAGAAGCCGGCTCCCCCCCTCGCGGTAGACGGTGGGGGGATCGGGGAGATCACGGTGGTAGGGATGATGGCGGTAGCGTTCGATGCCCGTCATCAGGGCGTCGAGCCGCCGCCGGATCTCCCGGTCAAGACTCCGGCTGAACGCGTCGCCGTCCACGCGGGCGAGATGGTGGCGCAGACGGCTCGCCCGCTCCTCCAGTTCCGGCCTCCAGAACGGCGAGCCGTTCCTCAAGGACGGCAAGCCGGCGGGCGAGGACAGCAGCGTCATCGCCACCCCCGTCAGGTGCAGGCCGAGCGGGCGCGGCCCCTGCCGGCGGGGCCGGCTTGCGGGTGCGGGGCCGCCGGGGTTTTGCGGGTTCGGGCCTGGTCCTGGCTGGTTCGGCTGACTCATGACCACTCCACGGGGCCCCGGCCTGCGCCGGGGCGGTCCATGCAAATCCAGAAGGGGCAAATCCAGAAGGGGCATACCCCGAAGAGGCGAAGCCCTGGGGCGCGAAGCCCGGCATCCCGGCAAAGGGGGCCAGGGCCCCGTTCTGCGCCACCATCTGGAACAGGCGGGCCAGCGCGTCGGCGGTGCCGGGGTCGGCGGCGACGGTGGCCCATTGCTCCTGCCACAGGTCGAGATAGCGGCGCGCCAGAACATCCAGCGACGGCACCTCGTCGGGTGCGGCGTCCTTGGGATCGGGGGGGGCGGAATCGGTCGGCTCGGGCATGAGCGGAGTATAATGTGAGAAACGCCGTCTTGACCAGCGGCGCACGCGGGTGCGGCACGGTGTCCGCCCCGCCCCGCGGCCCGGGCCTGCGGCGAACTGCCCTTTTGTACCGCACAAAGCTTGCGATGTGGGAAAGGGTGGCTTAGTTCTTATGATATGTGTCGCCCCTCTCCACCAGGAAGATCCCGCGATGGCCGATAAGGACGATAAGAACACCGCGCCCATCACTATCAAGAAGTACGCCAACCGGCGTCTCTACAACACGGCGACCAGCAGCTATGTGACGCTGGATCACCTTTGCCAGATGGTGAAGGACGGGTTGGATTTTGTGGTGTACGACGCCAAGAGCGGCGAAGACATCACCCGTTCCGTCCTCACCCAGATTATTGTGGAAGAGGAAAGCAAGGGGCAAAACCTCCTGCCCATCAGCTTCCTGCGCCAGTTGATCGGCTTTTACGGCGACAACATGCAATGGATGGTTCCGCGGTATCTGGAATACAGCATGCAAAGCTTCTCGCGCAATCAAGAGCAGATGCGCGATTATTTCCAGAATACGCTGGGCGGCATGTTCCCGTTCGGTCGTTTCGAAGAAATGGGCAAGCAGAACCTTGCCATGTTCGAACGGACCATGCGGATGTTCTCGCCCTTCGGCGCCGAACGCGAGGAAGACGGCCAGCCCATCCCGCCCCGTCCCGCCGGCCCCGGCCAATCGCTGGACGAGCTGCAGAAGCGCCTGGACGATCTGCAGCGCCAGATCGCATCCATCTCCCAGCCGGACAAGACCGGCTCGAAGTAGGGACGCCCCCTCTCCCCCACGCCGGGGAGAGGGCTTTCACCCCTTGAGGATATGAGGCACGACGCGGGACTCCGGCCCCAGGCGGGGGTCGTTGGATTCGCGGATGCTCATGCCCATGCACTTCTCCCCCACGATCCAGGCATCGACCACGGCGTATCCCTTGTCGTGCTCGAACAGCGGGGGCATGTCCATCCACACCTCCGGTCCGGCCACCGGTTCGCCCGGTGCGCTGTCGGTCACCACCTGCCCATGAACCAGGATGCGGGTGCGGGCGTGGTCCAGGCCGAAGAAGCCGCGGGCCAGAAGCACGTCGCACCCCGACAGCGCCGCCGGATCGGCGGCGGCCCGGCACAGGTTGGGGTGGCGCGGGTGGATCTGCCACAAGAGCGGCAGCAGGCCGTGGTTGGACATCAGCCAGCGCCACGCCGGCTCCACCACCCCCATCGCCCCCAGGCGCAGCGAGCGGGCATAGGCATCCTCGGCCATGGCGCTCCAGGGATAGAGCTTGACCAGCCGGGAAATCACCGCCCGCTCGTGGTCGCGGAACCGGCTGCCGTCCCAGCGGATGTCCTGCAGCGCCAACAGGGTGGTGGACAGCCCCGCCTCGGCCGCGGTGGCGGAGAGATAATACAGCTCCCCTTCGCGCGCCGGGTCGGGGGTCAGGCAGGTCAGGTGCAGCGGACGCCCGTCGTTGATCTCCTCCCACCGCTCCACCAGCGCCACGTGCAGCCCGTTGAACTGGTCATAGCGCGGCCCCTGCAGCTCCAGCCAGTTGCGCTGGATGATCGCGGCGATGAACAGCCCGTCGGGAACGTCGTAATTGCACGACAGCAGCTTCAGCGAATCCCGCCCGTCATAGGCGAAGGTCAGCCGCCCCACCAGCCCCCCGGCCCGGTCGTTGACCACCCCGCCGCGCCAGTATTCGTGCCATGTGGTTTCCGTCAGCCGGGCGATGTCCCCCTGCACCCCCAGCCGGGGCAGCAGCCGTTCCTCCATCACGTGGCGCACGGCGCCGCGCACCATGACATGCACCTCGTCCGCCACGCTTTCGATCAGGTCGATCTGATGGGGGGAGAAGTCGTAGCGGATCTCCTCGCTCCACCGTTCCCCCGCCGGTGACGCCGCGGCGCCGAAGGAATATTTGCGGAGTCCGGGACGCCAGTCGGCCCGTGGGATGATGGTGGTGCGGCGCATGATCGCTTTGGGGGTGCCCGAAGGGGAGAGGGGAACGGAGGAAAGCCGGACAATGCCACAAACCCCGGCGGGGGATACAAGGGCAACCCGCAGGCCGCGCGTCGATTCTCCGCGCCGCCGTGCCATGAAACCACTACCCCTGCCGCGCAGAGCGGCTTAAAGGATGGTTCCGCATGCACGCGCAAGGGATCGGGCAAGGGGAGAACCACAGGCGTGACCGACGACCGCGGCCATACGGCGCCGCCCCCGGTGCGGGGGATCGGCCTGCGTGTCCGGCTGCTGCTGCTGGTGCTGCTGGTCCTGGCCCCCATGGCGGTGCTGGTCCTGGCGCAAATCGCCGAGCAGCGCACGCAGGCGGTGGAAGCCGCCTTCGGCAATGCCCGCGACATGGCCCATACCCTGGCCCTCCAGCACGAAGAGCTGGTGCGCGATGCCGTGCGGCTGACCACGGCGGCGGCCAGCCGCATCGGCGACCCCGCCGATCCCGAATGCCTGAACCGCATCGACGACGTGGCGCTGGGGCGCCCGTGGATCAGCGTGATCTTCACCGCCCTGCCCGACGGCACCGTCACCTGTTTCGTCAACAAGCGCCGCCGCGCCGTGGGCAGCATCGGCGACCGCGAGTATCTGGCCGAGGTGCTGACCCAGCGCCGCCCCATGGTCAGCAGCTTCACCATCGGGCGCTTCACCGACAAGCCGGTGGTGGTGGCCGCCGCCCCCATCCTGGACGCGGGGCTGGCCCGCGGCGTGGTGGTGGCGGGGATCGACATCGCGTGGTTCGGCGCCAGCGCCTCCCGCATGGCCCGCGGCCACGGCGCCGCCGTCATCCTACTGGACCAGCAGGGCAACCTGCTGTTCCACCACCCCGACGGCACCCTGCCCTCCGACCGGCCCCCGGTGCCCATGCCCCTGGCCGCGGCCATGCTGGGGGGCAACGAAGGCACCATCGACACCACCGGCGTGGACGGGGTGCGCCGCCTGTTCGCCTATGTTCCGCTGGAGGAGACCGGCGGGGCGCTGGCGGTGGGCATCCCCCAGGCCGCGGCCATGGAACTCAGCGATACCCAGATGGAACGGGCCATCGCCCTGCTGGCGCTGGTGACGGCGGTCACCTTCGTTCTGGGCTGGGTGGGGGTGGAATGGTCGGTGCTGCGCGGGCTGCGGCAGGTGCGCGCCGCGGTGGACCGGCTGGCGCGCGGCGATTGGAACGCGCGGGTGCCTCAGCCGGAAACCGGGGCCGGGGAATTCCGCCGGCTGGCCCATGCCGTCAACACCATGGCCGCCAGCCTGCGCCACGCCAACGCCGAACTGGCGGAGCGGGAGGCCCGGTTCCGCACCATCGCCGAGATCTCCATCGACTGGTACTGGGAAAGCGACCGCGACCACCGCTTCACCCTGCTGTCCATCGGCGTGGACAAGATGGGCAAGGCCCCGTCCGCCGTGCAGGGCAAGCGGCGCTGGGACATGGCCGACGACATCGACGACGAGCGCAAATGGCGCCGCCACCGCGCCGACCTGGACGCCCACCGCCCGTTCCGCGACTTCACCTACGCCTCCCTGACCGAATCCGGGGAGCGGCGGTTCATCTCCGTCTCCGGCCAGCCGGTCATCGGCACCGACGGGACGTTCCAGGGCTACCGCGGCGTCGCCCGCGACGTCACCGCCGCCCTGGCCGCCGAACGGGCCGTGCGCGACAGCGAGGCGCGGCTGCGGGTCATCACCGACAATTCCCTGGACGTCATCGCCCTGCACTCCGCGGCGACCGTGTTCCAGTACGTCTCCCCCTCCGCCCAAGCGGTGCTGGGGTACGAGCCGGCGGCGCTGGTGGGAACGGTGCTGCTCGATCTGGCCCACCCCGACGACGCCGGGCGCCTGCGCACCGCCCACCGCCGGCTGCTGGCGGCGGGGGAATGCGATCCCGTCACCTTCCGCTGCCGCCGGGCCGACGGGGAATGGAGCTGGCTGGAAATGGCCGCGACCCTGGTATGCCCGCCCGACGGGTGGCCGCAGATCGTGTCCACCTGCCGCGACGTGAACGAGCGCATCCGCTACGAATCCGCCCTGCGCGCCGCCCACGACAGCCTGGAGCAGCAGGCGGCCCAGATGGCCGCCCTGGCCGAGGATCTGGACCGCGCCCGCGAGGAGGCGGAGGTCGCCAACACCGCCAAGTCGGAATTCCTGGCCAACATGAGCCACGAGATCCGCACGCCCATGAACGGCGTGATCGGCATGACCTCCCTCCTCCTCGACACCACCCTGACCGAGGAGCAGCACCAGTACGCCGACGCCATCCGCGAAAGCGCGGAAGCGCTGCTGACCAACATCAACGACATCCTCGACATCTCCAAGCTGGAGGCCGGGCGGATCGAGCTGGAGGCCATCGACTTCACCCTGGAGGACGTGGTGGACGGCGCCGTCGCCATCCTGGCGCCCAAGGCGCGGGAAAAGAACCTGGACATCGGCGCGCTGGTGGCTCCGGCGGCCCGCGGGCGGTTCCATGGCGACCCCACCCGGCTGCGGCAGGTGCTGATCAACCTGATCGGCAACGCGGTGAAATTCACCGAAACCGGCCATGTGGCGGTGGAGGTCACCGCCGACGCCCCCCCCGGCGATACGCCCGTCACGGTGCAGGTGGAGGTGCGTGACACCGGTATCGGCATGGAGGCGGGACAGGCGGCCCGCCTGTTCCAGAAATTCACCCAGGCCGACAGCTCGATCACCCGGCGGTTCGGCGGTACCGGGCTGGGGCTGGCCATTTGCCGCGAACTGGTGACGCTGATGAACGGCGCCATCGGCGTCACCAGCGCGCCGGGGCGGGGAAGCTGTTTCCGCTTCACCGTGGTTCTGCCCCGCGCCGCCGGGCCGGCGGCGGCCCCCGCCGACACGCTGCCGCCGGCCTTTGCCGGGCGGACGGCCCTGGTGGTGGCCGGGCTGGACCTCAACCGCCGGATCCTGCGCGACGGGCTGGAGGCGCTGGGTCTGTGCGTGGTCACCGCGTCGTCGGCGGTGGAGGCGCTGGGCCTGCTGGACCCCGGCCGGCACGCGGCCCCGGTTCTGGCCGTGATCGATCAGCGTCTGCCCGACATGCCGGGACCGCTGCTGGCCTCCGCCATCCGCCGGATGCCGGATCTGGACGGCACGCGGCTGATGCTCAGCACCGTGTCCGCCGGGCTGTCGGCGGATGGCGGATGGTGGGACGGTGGCCCGCCCCTGTTCGACGGCGTGGTGACCCGTCCGGTGCGCCGCGCCGTTCTCGACGATGCCGTCCGCCGGACGCTGGGAATCGTGACCGCCGCCCCGCTGCCGCCCGTCCATGCGGTGGCGCAGCCGGGGCTGGGCAAGCGCGTGCTGCTGGTGGACGACAACCACATCAACCAGCGGGTGGCGCAACTGATGCTGAAGCGCGAGGGGTACGATGTGACCGTGGCCGGGGATGGGCCGCAGGCCATCGACCTGGCCCGCAACGGCGGCTTCGATCTGGTGCTGATGGACGTGCAGATGCCGGTGATGGACGGGCTGGAGGCCACCCACCACATCCGCGCCCTGTGCCACCCCTGCCCGCCCATCATCGCCATGACCGCCAACGCCATGCACGGCATGCGCGAGGAGTACCTGACCAAGGGCATGGACGATTACATCTCCAAGCCCTTCGTCCGCACCGATTTCCTGGCCACCGTCGCCCGCTGGACCGGGCCCGGGGCCGGCACGGGGGATGGGGCGCCTGCCGCCGCGCCCGTCCCGGCCGAACCGTCCCATGGCGGCGAACCCCTGGTGGACAGCCATGTCCTGGGTGTGCTGCGGGGCATGACCGAACCCGCCGATTTCGCGGCCCTGGTCCAGGGCTTCATCGAACAGGGCGCCCAGCGCCTGGAACGGGTCGCGGCCTGTGCCGCCGCCGGCGACATGGCCGGGCTGAAACGGGAAGCGCACGACCTGCTGTCGTCCGCCGGCAACATGGGGCTGCCGCGGCTCCAGCATCTGGCGGTGCGGCTGAACGCGGCCCTGGACGCCGGTGACGGAGCCACCGCCGCCGGCATCGCCCGAACCATTGCCGTCGTGGGGCCGGAAAGCCTGGCCCTGCTCCGCCGGATTTATTCGGAGGAGGATGGAGGCGGGGAGCGGCAGGATTATGTCCCGTCACAATAATTTAATTTCTTTTATGATTTTCGCCTGCGGCGTGATCCGGCGGAGAGAAAAATTTAACCCCGGCAGGCTATTGATTCCTGATCTGCCGCACGCTGATGACCGTGCGGGATGTGCTATCGTGGTTGAAAGGGGCCTCCGGGACCGTCCCGCCCGCAACAAAACGAAGGCGACTGGGTGGATATGCCAAGCGGAACACCGGTTTCGTATGAACAGGACTTTGCCGAGCTGACCCAGCTTTACCGTGACACGCTGCTGACCAAGGCCGGGCGCATCGCTGACCTGTGGCAACGGGTGCAGACCGGCACCCCGAACACGCGCGAGGCGGTGGCCGATCTGCTGTTGCTGACCCACACCCTGGCCGGATCGGCGGAAACCTTCGGCTATGGCGAGGTGTCGCGGCTGGCCGGCTCCGCGGAACGGCTGCTGCGCACCTGCGTGATGGCGGAAACCGCGGCGATGCCCGCCATGACCACCCAGGCGCTGACGACCCTGTTTTCCGACCTGCAGCGGGCCGCGGGCGGTGAACGCGAAACGGCCACCGCCGAACCCTGCCGCCCCGCATCCCCCGCCATCGACGCGGGCGGGCGCGGGCGGGACAGCGTGATCTTCCTGATCGATGCCGATGACGGGATGTGCCGCTGGCTGGGCGAGCGGGTGGAGCCGTTCGGCTATCACCTGCACAGCTTCGCGTCGGTGGAATCGGCGCTGGCCGCCCCCCTGCGCCCGGACGTGGTGCTGCTGGACCTTGCGCTGCACGATTCCGGGCGGTGGGCGGATGCCGCCCATTGCTTCGGCGCCCGCGCGTCGGTGGTGTTCATGACCCCGCGGGCGGATTTCCAGGCGCGGCTGGCGGCGGTGCGGGCCGGCTGTGCCGGGTATCTGGTCAAACCGGTGGACGCGCTGGATCTGGTCTATGTGCTGGACGACCTGACCGGGCGGCAGGACGCCGATCCCTACCGCATCCTGATCGTGGACGACGACGAGGCGCTGCCCGACGCCTTCGCCCTGGCGCTGCGCGAAGCGGGGATGGAGGCGGCGGTGCTGCGCGAACCCGCCCGGATCCTGGACACCATGGCCGAGGTGATGCCCGATCTGGTGCTGCTGGACATGTACATGCCCGGCTGCAACGGCATGGAACTGGCGCAGGTGCTGCGGCAGCACCGCCGGTTCCTCGGCACCCCCATCGTGTTCCTGTCGCGGGAGGGAGACCGGGATCTGCAGCTTGCCGCCATGCGCCCCGGCGTGGACGATTTCCTGACCAAACCGATCCGGTCGGATCATCTGGCCGAAGCGGTGCTGCTGCGGGCGGAGCGGGGCCGCACCCTGCGTGCCGCCATGCAGACCGACAGCCTGACCGGCCTGCTGAACCACGCCCATTTCAAGGAGCGGCTGGCGACGGAGATCGCCCGCAGCCGCCGCAACGGCACCTCCCTGGCGGTGGCGCTGCTGGACATCGACCATTTCAAGCGGGTCAACGACACCTATGGCCACATGGCCGGCGACCGGGTGATCCGCACCCTGTCGCGCCTGCTGTCCCACCGGCTGCGGCGCTCGGACATCATCGGGCGCTATGGCGGGGAGGAATTCGCGGTCGCCCTGCCCGACACCAACGAACACGATGCCCACCGGGTGATCGACACTCTGCGCGACGCCTTTGCCAAGCTGGAGTTCAACACCGCCGGCCTGACCTTTTCCATGACCTTCAGCGCAGGCATCGCGGGGGACGATGGGGAATCCGGGGTGTCGGCGCTGCTCAGCTACGCCGATTCCGCGCTCTACGCCGCCAAGCGCATCGGGCGCAACCGGGTGACGCGGGCCTCCTCCCTCGATCCGGGGATGTAGGGACCGCTCTCGGGGCTCAACCCCCGCCGCCCTGCCACAGGGCGCGCACCCGTGTCAGGAACGTGGCGGGGCTGAAGGGCTTGGCGATGACACCGGCGGCACCAAGGGCGCGGTAGCGCGCCGCGTCCTCCGTGGTGGCACCCGCGGTGACGAAGACCACCGGCACACCCCGCAGATCCGCTTCGGCGCGCAGGCTTTCCAGCACCTCCAGCCCCGAACGTCCCGGCAGGTTCATATCGAGCAGGATCATGTCGGGACCGAAGGCACGGGCCTGCGCCACCACCTGTCCGGGGTCGCAGCCATCCTCCACCACCAGCCCGCCCATTTTTTCCAGCAACAGGCGCACCAGCGCCCGCAGCATGGGGTCGTCGTCCACGTAAAGGACGCGCTTGAGATCGGCGTTGGTCATGGTGCGGCACCGTTGTGGTTGATGGGCGGGCGCCGGGATCGGGCGGCAACGGTTTTCCCTTCATTCTTATCTTAAACCACACCTCTCATCTCACGAAAGAAAAGAACGATCTTCACCCTGTGGGAACGGTGATGGACCTGATGCGTTCCTGTCTTTGCAACGACGGCCCCAGCCGGGCCGGGTATGAGGGATGGAGCGTCATGCTGTTCGATTTCGAACCGTCCGGTGTGAACGACACCTATCTGCGGCTCAGCCGCCGGGATGTGTCCTGCATCCTGGTGCCGTGCGACTGCTGGAACGGGCTGTTGCGGCTGAACTACCTGACGGCCGGCGGCGGAACCGGCAACGACCCGTACATCATCTTCCGTGCGCTGGATGTGGGATGGGACGACGGACGCTTCTTCTGGAAGGGAAAGGCGCACCCGGTGTCGGCCTCCGGTTCCATGGCGGTGGTGTTCGCCGAACGCGGCCTGATCGCCGAACGGGAATCCGAAGCGCTGCTGTTCGGCATCGTGTCGGCGGGCGGCAGCGACACCCGCGACGAAACCCTGCTGCTGCGCGCCCTGATGGGGGGGGCCACGGTCACCCCCATCTATGACGACACCCCTCTGCGCGACGGGCCCCGGCGGGCGGTGACGGGCTTTGCCATCCGCACGCTGTCGGAGTCCGCCGTCTATACCGTGGAGTGCCGCAACGGCCTGCCGGTGCTGAACGACCGGGTGCGCGGCGCCCTTCAGCGCCAGATCGGATAGGCCCCTATTCCGCCGGAACCCGGTCGGGGGGGCTGGGCCGGGTGACCACGTAAACCGCCACGCAGGCCATGCACAGGCCCGAGGCGGCAAGCGCCACCGGATTGCCCGACACCAGCAGAACCACCAGCCAGCTTACGGTCATGCCGATGACCGCCGCCACCTTGCCCCGGCGGGGAATCGCCCGGTGATTGCGCCAATCGGTCAGGAACGGGCCGAAACGGGGGTGGGTGTGCAGCCAGCGGTCCAGCGCCGGGCTGGCCTTGGCAAAGGCCCAGGCGGCGGCCAGCAGGAACGGCGTGGTCGGCAGCACCGGCAGCACGGCCCCGGCCACCGCCAGCATCACCATCACCCACCCGACCGCCAGATAGAGCCCCCGCATCGGCCAAGGCAAAGACACCCGGTCAACAGGCCCTTTCCCCTCGGGGAGACGGGGAACGGAATGGGCGCGTTCATCCTCATCCATGGGGCGTACCGTCCTCCGCGTCTCGGCCACATCCGTCAAAAATATGGGATGATCCACCGCGGTGGGGAGCAAAAAAATCGCCGGACACGGTGCGTGTCCGGCGCATGAGGTACGGCCTGCCGCCGTCGGTGGACGGCAGACCGTGGGGGACGGAAGCAAGAGGACGACAAACCGGTGACGGGCGGGGTTACAGCGCCTCCGCCAAGTCCGGCACCGCCTTGAAGAGGTCGGCGACGAGACCGTAATCGGCCACCTGGAAGATGGGCGCTTCCTCGTCCTTGTTGATCGCGACGATGACCTTGCTGTCCTTCATGCCGGCGAGGTGCTGGATGGCACCGGAGATGCCGACGGCGATGTACAGCTCGGGCGCCACGATCTTGCCGGTTTGTCCGACCTGGTAATCGTTGGGCACGAAGCCGGCGTCCACCGCGGCGCGGGAGGCGCCGACGGCGGCGCCGAGCTTGTCGGCCAGGGCTTCGAGGAGCTTGAAATTGTCGCCCGACTGCATGCCGCGCCCGCCGGACACGACGATGCGGGCCTGGGTCAGTTCGGGGCGTTCGGACTTGGTGAGTTCCTGGCCGACGAAGCGGGCGGTGGCCGCGGCCCCGGGCGAGGCCACGTCCTCGACCGCCGCCGAACCGCCCTCGGCGGCCACGGGGTCGAAGGCGGTGGTGCGCACGATGATCACCTTCACCGCGTCCGCCGAGCGCACGGTGGCAATGGCGTTGCCGGCGTAGACCGGGCGCTCGAAGGTATCGTCCGACACCACCGCGGTGATGTCCGACACCGCCGCCACGTCCAGCAGGGCCGCCACGCGGGGGAGCAGGTTCTTGCCCGCCGAGGTCGCCGGGGCCAGGATGTGGCCATAGCCGGAGGCCAGAGCCACCACCAGCGGGGCCACCGCTTCGGGCAGCTGGTGGGCGAGGTCGGCGGAGTCCGCCTTCAGCACCTTGGCGACGCCGGCCACCGTGGCGGCGGCGGCCGCCGCCGGGCCGACGCCCTGGCCGGCCACCAGCACATGGATGTCGCCACCGATCTTGGCGGCGGCGGACACCGCGTTCAGCGTCGCCGGCTTCAGCGAGGCGCCGTCGTGTTCCGCAACAACGAGAATGGTCATGGTCCGATCACCTCAAATCACAGAACGCGGGCGTCGTTCTTCAGCTTGTCCACCAGGGCGGCCACGTCGGCCACCTTCACCCCGGCCTTGCGCTTGGGCGGCTCGGCCACCTTCAGCGTCGTCAGCCGCGGCGCCACATCGACGCCGAGCGCGTCGGGCGTGACGGTTTCCAGCGGCTTCTTCTTCGCCTTCATGATGTTGGGAAGGCTGGCGTAGCGCGGCTCGTTCAGGCGCAGGTCGGCGGTCACCACCGCCGGCAGCGTCAGGTTCACCGTCTCCAGACCGCCGTCGATCTCCCGGACCACGGTGACCGCACCGTCCGCCACCGTCACCTTCGACGCGAACGTCCCCTGCGGCCAGCCCAGCAGCGCGGCCAGCATCTGGCCCGTCTGGTTGCAATCGTCGTCGATCGCCTGCTTGCCCAGAACCACCAGCGCCGGACCTTCCCGGTCCACCAGCGCCTTCAGCACCTTCGCCACGGCCAGCGGCTGGGTCTCCGCATCGGTCTGCACCAGAACCGCGCGGTCCGCACCCATGGCCAGCGCCGTGCGCAGCGTTTCCTGGGCCTGGGCCGGGCCGACCGACACCGCGATCACCTCGGTGGCCGTGCCGGCTTCCTTCAGGCGAACCGCCTCTTCGACGGCGATTTCGTCGAAGGGGTTCATCGACATCTTCACGTTGGCCGTTTCAACGCCCGACCCGTCCGCCTTCACGCGGACCTTGACGTTGTAATCGACCACGCGCTTCACGGGAACGAGGATCTTCATGACCGTTCCATCCTCCCTAACCTTTTGATTTGTGTGTTGTTTATGCAGCCGCCCGTTCCACGGGCAGTGTCTGCGGGCGCCACGCCGCCACATGGTCGGGCACCGGCGGCGAGGTGGCCGGCGCCCCCAGCGCCCCCAGCACGTCGGCGGGCGGGATCACCTTGCCGCGGGCGAGGAAGACACCCTGCATCACCGCCACCGCGGCGGTTTCCGCGCCGCTTTCGATGCGGTGCTCGATGTAGAACCACCGCTCGTCCCAGCACAGCACCCGGCTGACCACATCGAACCGCTGGAAGGGACGCAGGGGCCGGCGGAACCGGATGGTGGACGCCCCCAGCACCGTCTGCCAGCGGTTGCGCAGCATGGCCCGGCCCAGACCGCTGCGGATCAGCATGTCCAGCCGCCCCAGATCCATCATGCTGAGGTAGCGGGCGTTGGTCATATGGATGTTGAGGTCGAGGTCGGTGGGAAGAACGCGCAACGGCACGCGCGATTCGTCCATCACCCCCAGCCGCCGCCCCAACAGGGCGGCCAGCATGACCCACAGAACCCGGAAGAGAAGATTCATCGCCGTCCATGTCCCTCGTCGTTCCGCCCGCAGACGGGCCACCGGCGGACAGGGCGGAAGCGTGGACGGCGATGGCCGGCAAACCCGTAGCGGTTCAGCCCGCGTCCACCACGATGCCCTTTTCCTGCAAGGTGGTCTTGACCTGTTCCTCGATGCCCTGGAGTTCACCCACGGTGGCCTCCAGATCCTGGCGCTGCTGGTGCAGCACGGCCAGACGCTTGCGCACCCGCCCCAGCAGCAGCTTCATCTGACCCGTGTTGTCGCGGTCCACGTTGTAGAGATCCAGATACTCCTTGATCTCCGACAGCGAGAACCCCAGCCGCTTGCCGCGCAGAATCAGCTTCAGCCGCGCCCGGTCGCGCTTGTTGTAGACCCGGTTGTTGCCGACCCGGTTCGGTGTCAGCAGGCCCTTGGCCTCGTAAAAACGCAACGCGCGCGGCGTGATGTCCAACTCTTCGGCAAGCTGATTGACCGTATACAGATCGTCCATAAGCCCCCAGGCCCCTTAGGAAAGCATCGCCACAGCCGCCATTCCGCCGCAACGTCTCCCCCTTTGACCGTTGCGTTAACAGAATACCCCTGCGGAACAGCCCTTCGTACCACGAAGATGGCGCGGCGACTAGGCATCCTAAACAGTCGATCAGTCAGTGTTACTGATTATTCGTCAACGAACCTCCTACCGGCGCGCCCTTCGCCCGCACCGCCTGCGCCAGCGCCTCGGCGATCAACTCCTTCTTCGACAGCTTGCCGACCGCGGTCTTGGGCAGTTCGTCACGGAACTCGATCTCGGTCGGCATCTCGATCTTGGACAGCCGGTCCGACAGGAAGGTGCGCAAGCCGTCGGGCGTCAGGCTCGACCCCGGCTTGACCTGCACGAACGCCTTGGGCGTCTGGCCGCGGTATTCGTGGGGCAGGCCGATGGCGCACACCGCCACCACGTCGGGGTGCTGGTAGATGGCCTCCTCGATCACGCGGGGATAGACGTTGTAGCCGCCGCAGATGATCAGATCCTTCAACCGGTCCAGCAGGAAGATGTACCCGTCGTCGTCCATGATGCCGACGTCGCCGGTGTGCAGGAACCCGTCCTGGATGGTGGCGGCGGTGTCGTCGGGGCGTTTCCAGTAGCCGGCCATGACGTGGGGGCCGGCGATGACCACCTCCCCCTTCTCGCCCTTGGCGGCCAGGCGGGAGGGATCGTCGAGCGAGCGGATCTCCACCGTCACCCCCGGCAGCGGCAGGCCGATGGACCCGGCCTTGTTCTCCCCCTTCAGCGGGTTGGCGGTGGACACGGGCGAGGTTTCGGTCAGGCCGTAGCCTTCGACCAGGATGCAGCCGGTGGCCGCCTCGAACGCGTGCTTCAGCTCCACCGGCAGCGGTGCGCCGCCGGAAATGCAGAAACGGATGGAGCGCAGGGAATAGCGCCCCACGTCGGGCGCGCTCAGCAGCGCCTTGAACATGGTGGGCACGCCGGGCACCAGCGTCGGCTGGCGCTTGTGGATGGTCTGGAGCACCTGCGCCGTGTCGAACCGCGGCAGCAGGATCAGCTCGCACCCCACCTCCAGCGCCAGATTCATGGCGATGGTCATGGCGAAGACGTGGAAGAACGGCAGCACCGCCAGCATCCGTTCCTGCCCCTCGCGCACGCCGGGGAACCAGGCGCGCACCTGCGCCACGTTGGCGGTCAGGTTGGCGTGGGTCAGCATGGCGCCCTTGGGCACGCCGGTGGTGCCGCCGGTGTATTGCAGCACGGCGATGGTGCTCTGCGGGTCCACCGCCGGGGCGGTCATCACCCCGTCGTTGGCAATCAGCGCCTCGAACGACAGGAACCGCGTGTCGCCCGCCGGCGGCTGGGCGATGTCGGCGCGCTTGAACAGGCGGAACAGCGGGCGCTTGAGCGCCGGCAGGGCTGCGGCCAGCGAGCACACCACCACCGTGCGCAGCCGGGTGCGCTCCAGCACCGTCACCATCTTGGGCAGCACGAGCTGCAAGTCGATGGTGACCATGATGTCGGTTTCGGAATCGGTGATCTGGTGCTCAAGCTCCCGCTCCACATAGAGGGGGTTGTAATTGACCACCGTGCCGCCGGCCTTCAGCACCGCAAAGAAGCAGATGACCGAATAGGGGGTGTTGGGCAGGCACAGGCCCACCTTGACCCCCGGCCCCACGCCCAGCGCGCGGAAGCCCTTGGCCGCCCGGTCCACCTGCCGGCCAAGCTCGGCGTAGCTGGTGCGGGCGCCGAGAAATTCCAGGCACGGGCGTGGCCCGAACCGTGCCACCGCCTCGGCGAACAGCGCGTTCAGCGACCGCGGGCGGATGTCCAGATTCCAGTCGATGCCCTCCGGGTACGCCGCCAGCCAGGGCCGCGGCGTGTCGGGCGATGACGGCAGGCATGATGCGGGCGTGGGCATCGTCATGGCGTCTCCTCCACAGGGACCGGGGCCGGTTTGGGGCGCGGCCGCTTTTGCGCAGCCTTCGCATCCGACCCATTCGTTATGCCGTTGACGTAAACGTAATGCAGACCTATTGTCAAGCCGTCATCGTCACAAATCTTTCGGAGCAAGGACCATGGTGGATGAGCTGTTTCAGGCGCTGAGCGGGCGTGCCCCCCAGTTCCGCAGCCTGAACGCGCGGGTGAAATTCGTGCTGGGCGGCCCCGGCGACACCATTCTGGTGGACGCCCGCAACACCCCGGTCACGGTGGAACGCGCGGACGGCGACGCCGATTGCGCCATCCGCCTGACGCCGGAAAACCTGAAACGCCTGATGAACGGCAAGATGGACCCGGTGCTGGCGTTCACGCTGGGCAAGCTGAAGGTGGATGGGTCCAAGGGGCTGGCGATGAAGCTGGCCTCGCTGCTGGAGGACTGACGGCGCCCCGGCCCCGCTGGACGGGCCACAACACCGCATAAGAACTCACCATCGAGACCAAGGGAGGAACGCCGCCATGAACGGACGGCGCATGACGGCGCGCGGCCAACGCGCGCTGATGGGTGGGCTTTTGCTGGGGCTGGCGCTGGCCGCCCCGGCGGCAGCGTCGGCGGCGGATGCCCGCACCGACCGTTACACCATCCTGAAGGACGGCGACCCCATCGGCACCGAGGACATCCGGTTCGAGCCGCAGGGCGACACGCTGAAGGTGTCGGTCACCACCACCACGCGGGTGAAGGTGCTGTTCGTCAATTTCCGCTACGACCACAAGCGCGACGAGGTGTGGCGCGGCGGCACGCTGGAATCGGTGACCGCCACCACCGACGACGACGGCACCCCCCACACGCTGGCGCTGGCGCGGGGCAAGGACGGCGGCTACACCCTGACCGTGGACGGCAAGACCAGCGCCCTGCCCGCCACCACCCTGCCGCTCACCTTGTGGACGCGCGAGGTGCTGAAACGCCCGGTGCTGCTGAGCGTCATCGACGGCCACCCCTATCAGGTGCGCAGCGATTCCGTGGGCAGCGAGACGGTGACCACCGCCGGCGGACAGGCCATCCCCACCCAGCACCACCGCATCGGCGGCGAGGTGGAGCGCGACCTGTGGTTCGCCGCCGACGGCCGGCTGGTCAAGACCCAGTTCAAGCGCAGCGGCTACGATATCGTCTATCTGCTGAAGTAAGGGCGTCCCCCGCCCTCTCCCGCCCACCCCGGGAGAGGGCCTATGAACCGGACGCCGTGCCCTGGGCGTGCATGATAGGGGGTTGCCGGCCCGGACGCTCCGGGGCACTGTCAGCGGTGTCCCGCCTCCACCGCCGGAGCCATCGCCATGCACACCCAGTCCCTCGCCCCCTGGACCCACGACCACAGCTTCGGCCAGGACGCCCGGCGCCCGGCGGAACGGCGGGCGTTTCTGGTCATGGTGGTCACCGCCGTGATGATGGTGGGGGAAATCGTGGCCGGGATGGCCTTCGGCTCCATGGCATTGCTGGCCGACGGCATCCATATGGCGACCCACGCGGGCGCGCTGGCGCTGACCGCCTTTGCCTATGCCTATGCCCGCACCCGTGCCAACGACCGGCGGTTCAGCTTCGGCACCGGCAAGGTGAACGCGCTGGCGGGCTTCACCAACGCCGTGCTGCTGGCGGCGGTGGCGCTGTTCATGGCGGTGGAATCGGTGGAGCGGCTGCTCGATCCCCGCCCCATCGACTTCGGCCCGGCCATCGCCATCGCCGTGCTGGGGCTGGCGGTCAATCTGGTCTGCGCCTTCCTGCTGACCGGCGGGCACGAGCATGGCCATCACGGCCACCACGCGCACCACGATCACCATGGGCACGACCATCACGCCCATCACCATCACGGGCATGAGGAGGATGCGAACCTCAAGGCGGCGGTGATGCATGTCATCGCCGACGCCCTGACCTCGGTCCTGGCGATCGTGGCCCTGCTGGCCGGGCTGTATCTGGGGTGGAACTGGCTCGACCCGGTGATGGGCGTGCTGGGGGCGGTGCTGGTGGGGCGCTGGGCCTATGGGCTGATCGGCGGATCGGCGCGGGTGCTCCTGGACTTCCAGGCCCCGCCCGACACCGCCGACAGCGTGCGGGCCGCACTGGAAGCCGATGGCGACACGCGGGTCGCCGACCTGCACATCTGGTCGGTGGGGCCGGGGGTCTACACGCTGGTGGCCTCGGTCGTCGCCCACGCCCCCCAGCCGCCGGAGGCGTACAAGGCCCGTCTGCCCCACAGCCTGTCCATCGTCCACCCGGTCATCGAAGTGCGGCAATGCACGGGGGGCGCATGCGGCGCCTGATTACCCCGCCGGAATGCAGCGGGGAAAGCGCAGGGTAAAGGCCGTGCCCTGCCCCGGCGCGCTGTGCAGCGCGATCCGCCCCCGCAGGGTTCTGGTTGCGATATTGTAGATGATATTCAACCCCAGCCCGCTGCCCCCCGCCCCGCGGTTGGTGGTGAAGAAGGGTTCGAACACCTTGTCCTGCAGCTCCGCCGGGATGCCGCGGCCGTCGTCGGCGTAGCGCAGGGTCACCTCCTCCTCCTCCTCGCTGCCGGTGACGGCGATGGACAGGTGCCCGGTCTGCCCCGGCTGGTAACCGTGGATCAGCGAATTCATGATGAAATTGGTCAGGATCTGGCTGAGCGCGCCGGGATAGCTGTCCAGCACCAGATCGGGCGGGCACTCCACGGTGATGGCGTGGCTGGCCCGCTTCAGCCGGACGCTGAGGCTGCGCAGCACCTCCTGGATATAGTCGGCCAGATGGAAGACGCGGCGCTCCTCGCTGGCCTGATCCACCGCCATCTGCTTGAAGCTTTGGATCAGTTGGGCCGCCCGGTCGATGTTCAGCATCATGAGCTGCGTCGCCTCCTCCGCCGTTTCAAGATACTCGGCGAAATCGGGACGGCGGAGCTGGTTGACGGCAAAGGCGCGGCGGATGGCATCGGTGCGTTCGGCCAGCAGCGAGGCGCCGGTCAATGCGATGCCGATGGGCGTGTTGATCTCGTGCGCCACCCCGGCCACCAGCGACCCCAGCGCCGCCATTTTTTCCGACTGGATCAGATGGGCCTGCGCTTCCTTCAGGCTTTTCAGCGCCTGTTCCGCCTGTTCTCTGGCGATGCGGGCGGTATCCTCCGCACGGATGCGTTCGGTGATGTCGGTGTGGGAACCGATCAGCTTGACCGTCTGTCCACCGTCGTCCGCCACCTTGATCGAGCGGGAATAAAGATAGACCGTGTGTCCCCCCCGATGGCGGTAGCGCTGGATGAGCTGGCAATCCTCGATCAGCCCGGCGGCGAAATCGGCGGCGGCGCGCAACGACACGTCGCGGTCTTCCGGCAGGATGAGCTCGGCCCAGCGTTCGATGCTGTTGACCGCCTCGTCCTCGCCATAGCCCAGCAGCGACCACCATTGGGGGGAGAACCACACCTCCCCGCTTTTCAGATCCCATTGGGAAATGCCGTCGCGGGCGGCGCGGATGGCCTGTTCGAACAGGGCACGGCTGTCGCGCAGTTCCCGCTCCGCCCGCTTGTGGCTGGTGATGTCGGTGCAGGTGATGACGCACCCGCCGTCGGGAAGACCGCGGGCCACGGTTTCCATCACCAGCCCGCCGCCGCCCGCCGGTTCGAACACCCGCGGCGCCCCATCGCCCCCGCCCTGCCCCAGCAGGCCCAGCACATCGGGGGCGGCAAAGCGCCCGGCCCCCGTCACCTGTTCCGCCAGGCGCGGCAGGGCCATGCGGAACGCCACATCCGCCCGCGACAGACCCAGCAGGTCCAGCGCCCGCCCGTTCCACGCCGTCAGCCGGCGGTCACGGTCGAAGGCCAGCACCCCCTGACTCAAGCCTTCCAGCACCGCCTGGGACAATTTCCACTGGGCGGCCAGATCCTTTTCCATGCGGCGGCGTTCGGTCAGGTCGGTGACGCAGACCAGCACCGCCGCTTCGCCGCAATAGAGCAGTTGGCGGGCCGACAGCATCACCCACGCCTCGCGCCCGCCGCGGCTGCGCACCTGGGTCTCGAATCCGTCGAACTGCCCGCCCCCTTCCTTCAGCCGGGCGATCAGCCGGGACCGCTCGTCGGGGTCGGAATAGAACTCCCACGTGGTCACCCGCCCCACCGCCTCGGCCAGGGGGATGCCGAACATGGCCGCCGCCGGCTGGTTGCCGGCCAGGACCAGCCCATCCGACACCCGCGACACCACCAACGGAAAGGCGATCGCCTCCATGATGGCGCTTTGCGCCGTTTCCAGCGCCGGCCCATGCCGGTGGTTGGGATCGGTGCAGAACGCCGACGTGCACAGGGCGCCCGCGGGCAGCGGCACCGCCGTCAGCAGCGTTTCCCCCCCTTCCCCGCGGGCCAGCGACAGGGCAGCGCTGCCGGTGGCCATGGCCGCACCGTAAAGGACGGCGGTTTCCCCCGCCGTCAGCGCCGCCAGCACATCGGGGGCGGCCATGGCCCGCGCCCGGTCCTGGTCCACCGCGCCCAGAACGTCGCCCAGGGGCATGCCGGCGCGCACGGCCCCGCCGCACCCCAGCACCCCCCCGAAATCCGGGTTTGCCCAGACCAGACAGCCATCGCCATCGAAGCGGGCCAATCCGGCAAACGCCATGCGTTCGTTCCTTTCCCTGCCGCCCGGCGCCGAAAGGCGCGGTGCTTAACCATTGCAGTGTTAGAAAGATCACCATCACCCCACAATGCTTCGTGTGGGCATGGCTCAAAAAAATCTCATGAGATAATGAGGACCGATCATCATGGCCGACGCAGCCGCCTATGCCGGGCTGTTCCTTCTATCCTTCGTGGCGGCAACCCTGCTGCCGGCGCAATCGGAAATCGCCTTGGGCACCCTTCATCACACGGGCGGCTATCCGGCGGTGCCGCTCCTGCTGGCGGCCACGGGCGGCAACGTCCTGGGATCTCTGATGAATTGGTGGCTGGGCCGGTATCTGCTGCATTTCCAGAACCGGCGCTGGTTCCCCGTCGGCCCCGCACAGATGGAACGGGCGACCCGCTGGTTCCAGCGGTTCGGGGTGTGGTCGCTGCTGCTGGCGTGGCTGCCCGTGGTGGGCGACCCGCTGACGCTGGTGGCCGGCGTTCTGCGGGTGCCGCTGCCGTGGTTTCTGCTGCTGGTGACGGCGGGCAAGGCCGCCCGCTACGCCGTGATCCTGAGTGCCGTGTGACGCGGAACGGTCAGCGCAGCGACGTCATGAGCAGCTTCATGGCCTTCAGCTCGGCCAGCAGCGCCTCCAGCTCCTCCCGCACGTCGGGGGCGATGGCCGGCTGGGGCGGGGCCGAGCGCACCGGCTCGATGAACACGGGGTCCGGCGGCGCTTCCACCGGCAGCTCCGCGGAAAAATCGTCAAGCACCAAAGCGTTCGCGTCCACGGTATCCTCTTGCGAATCCACGCTGTCCACCTCCCCGCCGGTCAGGGACAGAAGCCCGGCCCGGTGTTCGCGCAGCAGCCGCTGAACACCGCGGATGGTATAGCCTTCCTTATACAGCAAGCGCTGGATGACCCGCAAAAGCGCCACATCCTCGGGGCGGTAATAGCGCCGCCCGCCCCCGCGTTTCAACGGGCGGATCTGTGGGAAACGGGTTTCCCAGAACCGCAGCACGTGCTGCGGCACATCCAGGTCGGTGGCGACCTCGCTGATCGTGCGGAAAGCCGTGGCCGATTTTACCTGACTGGAACGCATGAACCGGATCCGGCTCCTCGTGCCCATGGCACCGGGTTACACCGGCGCTTTGGATTCGGTGGCGATGGACTCGGGGTCCACGTCGGCCAGCCCTTCGTTGATGCGGTGCTTCAGCACATGGCTGGCACGGAACACCAGGACGCGGCGTGGGAGAATCGGAACCTCCTCCCCCGTCTTGGGATTGCGCCCGACGCGCTCGCCCTTTTGCCGGACCTGAAAACTGCCGAAGGACGAGATCTTGACCATTTCCCCGCGTGCCAGGGCATCGGCCACTTCATCCAGAACGGATTCGACAAGATCCGCGGATTCGTTGCGCGACAGCCCTACCTCTTGGTAGACGGCTTCGCTCAATTGGGCGCGGGTAACAGTGTTATCGACCATCGGACTCCTCCCCCGAGAAGCATGAGAGGAACGGTAATGTGCTCCGATAAGCCCGTCAATTCAAAAGGTTGCGGCGCGCGGCGTGCGACAGTCCGTCACCGCACGCTGCCTACCAGCGGATCAGCGCCGCCCCCCAGGTCAGGCCGCCGCCGATGGCTTCCATCAGCACCAGATCGCCGCGCCTGATTCGCCCGTCGGCGACCGCTTCGGCCAGCGCCAGCGGAATGGACGCCGCCGACGTGTTGCCGTGGCGGTCCACGGTCAGCACCACCTTGTCCGCCGCCAGCTTCAGCTTGCGCCCGATGCCGTCGATGATGCGGCGGTTGGCCTGATGCGGCACCAGCCAGTCGATGTCGGCCGGGGTCAGGCCGTTGGCGGTCAGCGCCTCGTCCACCACCTCCGACAGTTTGGTGACGGCGTGGCGGAAGATTTCCTGGCCGTGCATGCGCACATGGCCGACCGTGCCGGTGGACGACGGGCCGCCGTTCACATAGAGCAGGTCATAGAACCGCCCGTCGGAATGCAGGTGGGTGGACAGCACGCCGGCATCGGCGGACGTGCCTTCGTTCTCCACCGCTTCCAGCACCACCGCCCCGGCACCGTCGCCGAACAGAACGCAGGTGGTGCGGTCCTCCCAATCCAGGATGCGGGAGAAGGTTTCCGCCCCGATCACCAGCGCCCGGCGGGCCTGGCCGTTGCGGATGAAGTTGTCGGCCACCGACAGGGCATAGATGAAGCCGGCGCACACCGCCTGCACATCCATGGCAAAGCCGCGGGTCATGCCCAGCGCGGCCTGCACCTTGGTCGCGGTGGACGGAAAGGTGTTGTCGGGCGTGGTGGTGGCGAGAATCAGGCAATCGATGCTTCCGGCATCGACCCCGGCATGCTCCAGCGCGGCGCGCGCCGCGTGAACGGCAAGGTCGGAGGTCAATTCGCCGTCGGCGGCCAGATGGCGCGAACGGATGCCGGTACGCTGGACGATCCAGTCGTCCGAGGTCTCGACACGCTCGGCCAGTTCCACGTTGGACACCGCCCGTTCCGGCAGGTACGACCCGCAGCCGGCGATTCGAGAGCGTATCATCATCGTCAAACCGCCGCCGCTTTGCTGTCGGGAAGATCCGGGCCACCCGCCGACAGCCGCGACATCTCTTGCCCGATGGTTTCGTTGAAACCGTTGATCGCCAGATTGGCGGCCACGCCGATGGCGTTGGCGAAGCCCAGCGCGTCGGTGCCGCCGTGGCTTTTGACACAAATCCCGCGCAAACCGAGGAACATCGCCCCGTTGTAGCGCCGGGGGTCCGTGCGCGCCTTCAGCTTCTTGAAGGCGGAACGGGCCAGCAGATAGCCGATGCGGGCCATCAGCGACGATTCGAAGGTGCGGCGCAGGAATTCGGTGAACAGCTTGGCGGTGCCTTCCGCCGTCTTCAGCGCCACGTTGCCGGTGAAACCGTCGGTGACGATCACGTCCGTGGTGCCGGCGCCGATATCGGTGCCCTCGACGAAGCCGTGGAAGCGGCCGGGCAAGGTCATCTCGCGCAGCCGCTGGGCGGCGTTGCGGACGGTGTCGTTGCCCTTCACCTCTTCCGACCCGATGTTCAGGATGCCGATGCTCGGTTCCGGCAGGCCCAGCACCGTGCGGGCGAACACCGCCCCCATCAGCGCGAACTGGACCAGATTGTCGGGCGAGCATTCGGTGTTGGCACCCAGATCCAGCATCACGCTTTCCCCGCGCAAGGTGGGGAAGAACGACGCGATGGCCGGGCGGTCGATGCCCGGCAGGGTCTTGAGCACGAACTTGGCCATGGCCATCAGCGCACCGGTGTTGCCCGCCGACACCACGCAGGCGGCGCGGCCGTCGGCAACGGCGTCGATGGCCAGCCGCATGCTGGACCGCCGGCCGGCACGCAAGGCCACCGAAGGCTTGGCATCGCCGGCCACGGCGTCCTCGGTGTGGATCACCTCGGTCACGGCGGCCAGGGCGGGATGCTTGGCAAGCAACGGCCCGATCCGCGCGGAATCGCCGACCAGCAGAAAACGCACGTCAGGATGGCGTTCCCGTGCGATGTCCGCACCGGCAATCACCATGTCGGGTGCGTGGTCTCCGCCCATGGCATCAAGGGCGATGATCAAGCGCTGGCTCACCGCAAGCAAGCTCCCTCAACTCGAGAACCCGGCCCCTCGGTTCGAACGGGCCGGGCAAGCCGGCCCCCCGAGGCCGGATGGGCCGGGCGAGCCGGCCGTACCGTCATCACGCCGCGGTGCTCTTGACCACTTCGCGCTTGTCGTAGGAGCCGCAGCTGCCGCAGACGTGGTGCGGGCGCTTCAGCTCGCCGCAGCTCGGGCACTCATGATAAGAGGCCGACGACAGGGCGTGGTGGGAACGCCGCATGTTGCGGCGGGACTTGGAGGTCTTCTTCTTAGGAACGGCCATGACCCTACACTCTCTTCATTGGAAAGGGCGGCCCAGAAACCGGGCCGCCCGATGCGAGCGGCATTCAATAAACCAATGCCCTGTTCAGAGCAAGCAAGAACCCATTCAGTTGGGCTTCTTCAGTTGACGCAATGCCGCAAAGGGGTTGGGGCGCTGTTCCGGCACCTCTTCCTCCTCCTCCTCGGGCTCATCAATGGTTTCGAACTCGATCCCCGCCGCGTGAGGGTAGGGATCAAGCCCCAGTGACAAATATTGCGCCGTCAGTTCTCCGATATCGATTCGGTTGTTGTGCATCGGTTCGGGAATATCTTCGTCCAGGGCGTCGGGGTCGATATCGATCTCGTCCAGATCGTCCGGCACCAAGTCCTCGGGCGCGAACACCGCCTCGAACGTTTCGCTGACGTGGGCGGGGACGGGCTCCAGACTGACGACGCAGGTCTGCACCACGTCGGCCTCCAGCGTGCCCGACACGCGAATCATGGTGCCGCGCACCCGGCGCAGCCGCACGGTAGCGGTCAGGGAGCCGATGGATTCCAGCTCCAGCCGCCGGGCCAGCGCCACCCGCTCCGCCTCGGTCGGTTCGATGGTCTGCACCATCTCCCCCCGCTGAACGGTGTCGGCGTTGACCATGCGGGAGAATTCCGGGCGGGGGAATTCCGGTGCCGGTTCGGTGTGTTGTGTCATGCTGCGGCCCTTCCGCCGTTCTCGTTCCCGGTGTTGCACAAAGAGATAGCACGCTTCGCCCCGGCGGCGACTCCGATCCGCGGGGGCATCAGCCCCGCACCGGCGGCGGGGCCAGGGTAAAGCGGGCGGCCATCAGCGCGTCCACGTCCTGGGCCGCCAGATGCGCCGCCTGATCCCGCACATAGGCGGCCAGGGACGCCACCGCAACGGGATCGGAGTCGGCGACGGTGCCATAGACGTTGTTGTCCAGCGCCGCTTCCAATGCGGCGTTGCCGCCGGCGGCCAGCGCCCGGTCGTACGCCTGGAGCCGCCCGGCCATGCCGCGGACCATGCGCTTGACCCGCTTGCCCACGCCCGTGTCGCCGGCCCCCAGTTCGCGCAGGCTGTGGTCCATGTCGGCCACCATCACCTCGAACACCTGTTGGGAGAAGGCTTCCGCCGCCACCCCCTGTCCTTTCAGCCGGTGCATCAGCAAGAAGACGTGCAGCGCCACCATGTCGAACCGCCCGTCGATGGTGTCGGGCACCCCCCAGCCGCGGAAGAATTCCGGGTGGCGGGCCTGGACCACCAGGCAGGAAAAGGCGTCGAAGGCGGGACGGCGGTCCCGGCCACGCCCCGGCAGCAGGCGGGCGAGCAGACGAGCGAACACGAGTCGGGTGCCCCATATCAGGAGTCGTTGACAGAACGAACCGCAGGGTGCCAATGTCCCTGAAGCCGTCCAGCGGTCAAAGGCCGGGGCGCCCATGGGTGCGGCGCCGTCCGTCCTTGCCGGTCATCCTAGCCGAGCACCATGACAAGATCGACTCTTCCGAAGCTGCTTGCCCTGTCCCTGCTGGGGATCGGTGCGTCTGCCTGCTCCCCCACGGTCGCCACCCGCGGCCATATGGTGGAGGCCGACCGTCTGGCCGAGATCCATGCCGGCAGCAGCCGGCGGGAGGATGTCGCCTCCGTCCTCGGCACCCCCACCGCCGTCGGCACCTTCGACGGCTCCGTGTGGTACTACATCGGGCAGAAGACGGAAAAGACCGCCTTCTTCCAGCCCGAGGTGGTGGAACGGCAGGTGGTCGTCGTCCACTTCGACCCGCAGGGCGTGGTGTCGGACCTGAAGACACTCGACAAATCCGCCGGCCAGGACATCGACATCGTGGAGCGCTCCACCCCCACCCACGGCCGCGAAATGACCTTCATGGAGCAGATGATCGGCAACGTGGGCCGTTTCTCCGCCAAGGACAGCAAGGGCAAGGGTCCGGGGAGCTGACCACCCCTCCCCCTTCTTTCCCCGCGCAGCAGACAAAAAGAACCCCGGCAGGTCACCCTGCCGGGGTTTTCGTTTGCACAGACGCCCCGGCTCAGCCCAGCGAGTGGAGAATCGCCAGCAGCAGGATCGCCACGATGTTGATGATCTTGATCATCGGGTTGACCGCCGGGCCGGCGGTGTCCTTGTACGGGTCGCCGACGGTATCGCCGGTCACCGCGGCCTTATGGGCGTCGGAGCCCTTGCCGCCGTGGTTGCCCTCTTCGATGTACTTCTTGGCGTTGTCCCAGGCGCCGCCGCCCGAGGTCATGGAGATGGCGACGAACACGCCGGTGACGATGGTGCCCAGCAGCATGGCGCCCAGAGCCGAGAAGGCCGCGGATTGCCCGCCGATGGCGCTGATGACCACGTACAGCACCACCGGGGCGAAGACCGGCAGCATGGACGGGATCACCATTTCCTTGATCGCCGCGCGGGTCAGCAGATCGACCGCCCGGCCATAGTCGGGCTTGGCCGTGCCTTCCATGATGCCGGCGATTTCACGGAACTGGCGGCGCACCTCCACCACCACCGAGCCGGCCGCACGGCCCACCGCGGTCATGCCCATGGACCCGAACAGGTACGGCAGCAGACCGCCGACCAGCAGCCCCACCACCACATACGGGTCGTCCAGGCGGAATTCAACCGGCACGTTGGGGAAGTAGTGCTTCAGATCCTGGACATACGCCGCGAACAGCACCAGCGCCGCCAGACCGGCGGAGCCGATGGCATAGCCCTTGGTCACCGCTTTGGTGGTGTTGCCCACGGCGTCCAGCGCGTCGGTGGTTACGCGGATGTCCTTGGGCATTTCCGACATTTCGGCGATGCCGCCGGCGTTGTCGGTCACCGGGCCATAGGCGTCGAGCGCCACCACCATGCCGGCCAGCGCCAGCATGGTCGTCGCCGCCACGCCGATGCCGAACACGCCCGCCTGGTTGAAGGCGATCAGGATGCCGGCGCAGATCACCACCACCGGCAGGGCCGTCGATTCCATCGACACCGCCAGCCCCTGGATGACGTTGGTGCCGTGGCCGGTCTCCGACGCCTTGGCCACGCTGCGGACGGGGCGGAAGACGGTGGAGGTGTAATACTCGGTGATCCACACCAGGAGGCCGGTGACCGCCAGCCCCACCAGGGCGCAGACGAACAGGTTGCCGCCGGTGATCGTCACCGCGGCCCCGCCGGGTGCGGCCATGGGGATCGGCGTCTTGAAGCCGAACATGACCGCCGTGACGATCAGCACCAGCACCAGCGACAGGCCGGCGGCCACGATCAGCCCCTTGTAGAGGGCCGCCATGATGTTGTTGGACGAGCCCAGCTTGACGAAGAAGGTGCCGGCCACCGACGCCGCGATGCACACAGCGCCGATCACCAGCGGGTACATCAGCAGGCTGCGCACCACGTCGCCGGTGAAGAAGATGGCGGCCAGCAGCATGGTGGCGACGATGGTCACCGCATAGGTTTCGAACAGGTCGGCGGCCATGCCGGCGCAGTCGCCCACATTGTCGCCCACGTTGTCGGCGATGACCGCCGGGTTGCGGGGGTCGTCCTCGGGGATCCCGGCTTCGACCTTGCCCACCAGATCGGCGCCCACATCCGCACCCTTGGTGAAGATGCCGCCGCCCAGACGGGCGAAGATGGAGATCAGCGAGGCCCCGAAGCTGAGCGCCACCAGCGCTTCCAGCACCGAGCGCACCTGCGCCGGGTCGGTGACCTTGTAGACCATGGACAGGATGCCGAAATAGCCGCCCACGCCCAGCAGGCCCAGCCCCACCACCAGCATGCCGGTGATGGCCCCGGCCTTGAAGGCGATGTCCAGCGCCCGGTGCAGCCCCTCGGTCGCGGCCTGGGCCGTGCGGACGTTGGCGCGCACCGACACGTTCATGCCGACATAGCCGGCCACGCCCGACAGCACCGCGCCGATCAGGAACCCGATCGCCACGTGCAGGCCGAGAAAGGCACCCAGGATGACAAGGATGACGGCACCGACCACCGCGATGGTCGTGTACTGCCGGTTGAGGTAGGCGCGCGCCCCCTCCTGCACGGCGGCGGCGATTTCCTGCATCCGCGGCGATCCCGCGGACGCGGCCATGACCTGTTTTCCGGCGTATGCGCCATAGGCCAGCGCAAGCAAGCCGCAGGCAATGATGACTAAGAACCCTAGCGCCATCCCATCCCCCTAAAGTAATTATTGTCAACGCGGCAGTTCCGTTGACCTATTTTACGGCCCGCAGTTTCTGCCCGTCGGCCTTTCAGGAAAAAGGATGCCGAACCGGCAGTTCCTTTGCAATATCCGCAAAGGCGAAAGCGGCGCGGCGAATTGGCCTGTTTGGGTCTGGGATACTGACTTATCTGCTACAGATTCCGTTGGGTGACCACCTGAACCAGCACATCATGGACAACATCCTTGCCCAAAACCTTGGCCGCCGCCTCGGTCAGCTTGGTTTTCACCGCCGGGATATTGACGATATTTCCCATCATGATCGAACGATCGTCCACCGCGGCGTACAGCGCGGTGATGAAGGCGTCGATCAATTGGGTCTGGCGCCCGATGGTCTGCGGCTGCTTGGCCGCTTCGATCTCGACGGTGGCGACGATGGTGATGAATTGCTGCACCCGGTTGGCCCCGATCATGGGCACCACGATGGGGCTCACGCGGATATAGGCCGGCGGCCCCGGCGGTGGGGGCGGGGGCGGCGGTTTCGGGGCGGCGTTCTCTTCCTTGGGCACCGTGTACTGGTGATAGAGCCACAGCCCCCCGGCCGCCGCCCCGGCCAGCAGCAACAGGCCGACGATCAGCAGGATGACGATCTTCATGGGCGGTGCCTCGTATGACGCTGCCGGGCGTGGCGCTGCCGGCCCCGGCGGCCGGGCGGAATGGAAAGGTCAGAAGTGCGACCAGCCCGCCGCGGCGAGCGTCATCGGGCACCCCTGCCCGTCCAGAACATGGACCATGCCCGCCGGCCCGTCCAGGGTGCGCCCGATCTCGGTGATGGCGACTCCAGCGGCGGCGGCCAGATCCGCCAGCGCCCCGCGGCATTCCGCAGGCGCGGTGAACAGCAGCTCGTAATCGTCGCCACCGGTCAGCACGGTGGACAGGCGCGCCGGATCCGCCTCCACCACCCGGCGGGCGGCGGGCGACAGCGGCACCCGTGCCGCCTCGATCACCGCGGCACAGCCCGATTCCTCCGCCAGATGCCCCAGATCGGCCACCAGCCCGTCGGACACGTCCAGGCACGACGCCGCCAGCCCGCGAAGCCCCCGCCCCACCGCCAGACGCGGCGACGGGCGGCGCAGCCGGTCCAGCAGCACGGCCCCATCCGCCGCCGCCACGCCGGTCAGCGTGCCGAAGGCCAGCAGCAGCCCCAGGGCGGCATCGCCGATGGTGCCGGTGACGAACACCGGATCGCCCGCCGGGCGGGGTGAACGGCGGGGCAAGGCCATGCCTGCCGGCACCAGCCCCATGGCGGTCAGGCTGAGTGTGACGGGACCGGGTGTGGACACGGAATCGCCCCCGGCCAGCCCGATGCCGGACCATCGCTGCTCCTCCCCCAGCGCCGCGGCGAAGGCGGCGAGCCAGGCTTCCGGCAGGGTCTTGGGCAGGACGGTCACCAGGGTGTAGGCCAGCGGGTCGGCCCCCATGGCGGCCAGATCCGACAGGTTGACCCGCATCAGCTTGGCGGCAATGTCGGCGGGGGCGTCGTCGGGGAAGAAATGGACGCCGGCCACCATGCCGTCGCTGGTCACCACCAGTTCCTGCCCCGGCGGCACGGCAAAGACGGCGGCGTCGTTGATCAGCCCCAGCGAGCCGGGGAACGACGCCGCCAGCGGCTTGAAATAACGGTCGATTCGGCGGAATTCCCCCGCGGCATGGGGGGCCGGGTCAGCCACCCTGCTTCGGGGACGAGGCCGGCACCGGCTGCGCCATTTCGTCGGCGCGCAGCGTGCGGGCCACGGTGTCCAGCACGCCGTTCACCATCCCCGGCTCCCGCCCGGCAAAGAAGGCGTGGGCCACGTCCACATACTCGCTGATGATGATGCGCGGGTGCAGGTCGGCGTGGGCGAACAGCTCGTAGCCGCCGGCCCGCAGGATGGCGCGCAGCAGCAGCTCCAGCCGGTCCAGCGGATAGCGGGCGTCCAGCGCGGCGCTGACCACCCCGTCCACCTCGGTGCCGCGGAAGGTGACGCCGCGCACGATGTCGGCGAAAAGCTGGGGATCGCCGGCCACATAGCGGTCGCCGTCAACCTCATGCCCCAGGCGGTGGGCGACGAATTCGCCGATCACCGATTCGGCCCCGGCGCCCGACAGGTCGATCTGGTACAGGGCCTGGACCGCGGCCAGCCGGGCCGCCTTGCGACGCGCCTTGGCCGAGCCGCCTCCGGTCCGGTTGGCACCCTTGCGGGGGCCGCGCTTGGCAGGCGGGGAGGATGGCGCGTCGTGGTTGCTCATGGTCCAATCAACACTGTCGGTCAGAGAAAAGAAGAAAGCCCGCAACCACGGCTGTCACCGCGGGTACAGGCGGAATTGGCGCTTGAGGTCGATCATGTCAAGGCAGGCCCGCGCCGCGTGGCCGCCCCGGTTGCGGTTGCCGACGGCAGCACGGATCCAGGCCTGTTCCCGGTTCTCGACCGTCAGGATACCGTTGCCCAGCGCCAGCGTGTAGCGCAGGGCGACATCCTGCACCCCCCGCATGCTCTCGGCGCACAGCACGTCATACTGCGTCGTCTCACCCCGGATCACACAGCCCAGCGCCACATAGCCGTCGAAGCGCCGCCGGGCGGTGTAATAATCCATCGAACGCACGGCGTAAAGGATTGCGGCGGGAATTTCCAGAACTCCCGGCACCGGCACCCGCTGGTACGTGGCCCCGGACCGGTGCAGTTCCCCCACCGCCCCGCGGGCCAGTTCCTCGGCGAGGTCGTCGTGGAAGCGGGCCTCCACCACCATGATATGCGGAACATCGGTCATGGAGGCTCGCCTTACACCTTATCTATGTGGTCCCATCAATCCCCGGCGCCCTCGGCCCGGCCCGGCAGCGGGATGGCGCGGTGGCCGGTGACGGTCAGGCCATAGCCTTCCAGGCTGATGATGGAGCGCTTGCGGTTGGACAGCAGAGTCATCTTCCGCACGCCGAGGTCCAGAAGAATCTGCGCGCCGACACCGTAATCGCGCAGCTCCGGCGCCCCGCCGCTCACCCCCTCCAACCGCGCCTTGGCCTGGGCCGACAGGCTGGTGGGCAGGGGTTCGCGCAGCAGCACGATGACGCCGCGGCCCTCGCGGGCGATCAGTTCCATGCTGGCCTGCAGCTCGCCGTCGCGCCCCTGGGAGCGGTCGCCCAGCACGTCGTCGAGCACCGACAGCGCGTGCATGCGCACCAGCACCGGCTCGTCGCCCGAGATATCGCCGCGGACCAGCGCGATGTGTTCGGCGTACGCCACCTTGTTGGTGTAGACGTACATCTGGAACCGCCCGCCGTGGGCGCTGTCCAGCGTGCCGGCCAGCCGCTGTTCGACGATGGTTTCGGTGCGGCGGCGGTAGGCGATCAGGTCGGCGATGGTGCCCACCTTCAGCCCGTGGAACTGGGCGAATGTCACCAGATCCGGCAGCCGGGCCATAGTGCCGTCGTCGTTCATGATCTCGCAGATCACGCCCGCCGGGGAATGGCCGGCCAGCCGGGCGATGTCCACCGAGGCTTCCGTGTGGCCGGCGCGGACCAGCACGCCGCCGTCGCGGGCCAGCAGCGGGAAGATGTGGCCCGGTGTCGCGATGTCCTGCGGCCCCGCCGTGGGGTCGATGGCCACCGCGATGGTGCGGGCGCGGTCGGCGGCGGAAATGCCGGTGGTCACCCCCTCCCGCGCCTCGATGGACACGGTAAAGGCGGTCTGGTGGCGCGACGCGTTCTGCTGCGCCATCAGCGGCAGGTTCAGCGCCTCGATCCGGTCGCGGTCCATGGCCAGGCAGATCAGGCCGCGGCCGTACTTCGCCATGAAGTTGACGGCCTCGGTCGTCGCCGCCTGGGCGGGGATCACGAGGTCGCCCTCGTTTTCGCGGTCTTCGTCATCCACCAGGATGAACATGCGGCCCTGGCGGGCCTCCTCCAGGATTTCCTCCGTGGAGGCGAGATAGGCGTGGTGTTCCGAGGTCATTCCTGCCCCACAAGACGGGCCACATAACGGGCCAGCATATCGACTTCCAGGTTAACCCGGTCGCCGGGCTTCAGATCGCCGAAGGTGGTGGCGGTCTGGGTGTGGGGGATGATGTTGATGCCGAAGCGCGCGCCGTCAACCTCGTTGACGGTCAGCGACACGCCGTCCAGCGCCACCGACCCCTTGGACGCCACGTATTTCTCCAGCCCCGCCGGGACCTCGAACGTCAGGCGCAGGGACTCGCCGTCGGGGCGCACCTCCGCCACCGTGGCCACACCGTCCACATGGCCGTAGACCAGATGCCCGCCCAACTCGTCGCCCAGCTTGAGCGAGCGTTCCAGATTGACCCGCGTGCCGGCGGCCCAGCCCCCCAGCGTGGTCTTGGACAGGGTTTCGGCGGACGCCTGCACGGCGAACCAGCCCGGCCCCTTTTCCACCACGGTCAGGCAGACGCCGTTGTTGGCGATGGACGCGCCGATGGGCACGGCGTCCATGTCAAAGGCCGTCTCGATGGTGAAGCGCGTGTCGCCCTGCTTCTCGACGGAACGGACGCGGCCGATGTCGGTGATGATTCCTGTGAACATGGTTCGCCAATCTGACAGTTCTTGAAACGGACGAAAAACGTCCATCAAAACCGATGGGAAAACAAGGATTAACCGATCATGCCCGGCACGGCAACGGTCATGCCGCCCGCACCCCGTGTGAATTCGGGAGAATTCCCTTGCACCAGCCGGGAAAACTCTCCCCTCCCCTTCTCTCCCTTTCCCGCCCCGGGAGATCCCTACAGCCGTTGCCGGGTGTAGCTTTCCACCACGTCGTCGCCGGCCCGGCGGATGCCGGTGCGGGCAAACCCGCGGGCATCGGCCAAGCGGTCCACACCGAAGGGCGCCACCGCCGGCAGCCCGTCGCCGCCGATGATGCGCGAGGCGCGGAACCACTCCAGACGGTCCACCAGATCGGCGCGCAACGCCGAGGCGGCCAGCCGTGCCCCCCCTTCCAGCAGCACCCGCGTGATGCCGTGACCGGCCAGGACGGCAGCGGCCTGCACCATGTCGGGCATGCCGGCGGCGTCGGGAGGCACCGGCAGCACCTCCACCCCGCAATCGCGGAAGACCTTGAGCCGCACCGATTCCGCATCCGACCGCGTGACGATCCAGGTGGGCACCCGCCGGGCGCCGCGCACCAGGCGGGATGTCAGCGGCAGCCGCAGCCGGCTGTCCACCACCACCCGCACGGGCGAGCGGTGGTCCAGCCCCGGCAGGCGGCAGGTCAGTTCGGGATCGTCGGCCAGCGCGGTGCCGATGCCGACCATGATGGCGTCGTGGCGCGCCCGCAGCCCGTGGCCCCAGTGGCGCGCCGTCTCGCCGGTGATCCATTGCGACTCGCCGCCGTGGGTGGCGATGCGCCCGTCCAGCGTGGTGGCGAGCTTCAGGGTGAACAGGGGCCGGTCGTGCAGGATGCGGTTGAAGAAGCCGCGGTTGACCTCGTACGCCTCGTCCGCGCACAGGCCGGTTTCCACCACCACCCCGGCGTCGGCCAGCCGGCGCAGGCCGTTGCCGGCCACCCGCGGGTCGGGGTCGCCGCAGGCCACCACCACCCGCGCCACCCCGGCGGCGACCAGCGCGTCGGCGCACGGCGGCGTCTTGCCGTGATGGCTGCAGGGTTCCAGGGTGACATAGGCGGTGGCCCCGCGGGCGTCCTCGCCGGCCCGCCGCAAGGCTTCGGTCTCGGCATGGGGACGGCCGCCGGGCTGGGTCCAGCCACGGCCGACCACCTGCCCGTCACGGACCAGAACACACCCCACCGCCGGGTTGGGCCACACGGCCCCCAGCCCCCGTTCGGCCAGGGCCAGGGCCGCCAGCATGTGGCGGCGGTCCTGGGCGGAGAAGGCGGAGGGCGGCGTGGTCATGGGGATCAATCGTTGGTGGGTTCCGGGGCCAGCTGGTCCACGAACTGGTGGAAGTCCGCCGCCTCGCGGAAATCCTTGTAGACCGAGGCGTAGCGGATGTAGGCCACGGGATCGAGGGTCTGGAGGGTGATCATCACCATCTCCCCGATCTGCTTGGAGGGAATTTCGCTTTCCCCCGACGATTCAAGCTGGCGGACCAGGCTGTTGATGACCCGCTCCAGCCGGTCGGCGTCCACCGGGCGCTTGCGCAGGGCGATCCGCATGGACCGCAGCAGCTTGTCGCGGTCGAACGGCTCGCGCGCACCGGTGCTCTTGACCACGGTCAGTTCACGCAACTGCACCCGTTCGAACGTGGTGAAGCGCGCCCCGCAGCCGGGGCAGAAGCGCCGCCGCCGGATGGCCGAGCTGTCCTCGGTCGGGCGGGAGTCCTTGACCTGGGTGTCTTCGTTGCCGCAGAACGGACAGCGCATTCCAACCCCTCACTTTCATCGGGCCGGCACCCCGATGGCGTCGGGATGCCGGTCCTTACCTCAACTCACAGCGTCGGATAGATGGGGAAGCGCTGGCACAGGCCCCGCACCTTTTCCCGCACCGCCTGCTCCACCGCCGTGTTGTCGCCCGAGTTGCTGGCGGCCAGACCGTCCAGCGTTTCCACGATCATGCGGCCCACCTGCTCGAATTCGGCGACGCCGAACCCGCGGGTGGTGGCCGCCGGGCTGCCCAGACGCACGCCGGACGTGACCATCGGCTTCTGCGGGTCGAACGGCACGCCGTTCTTGTTGCAGGTCATGCCGGCGTGCTCCAGGCTGGCTTCCGCCGCCTTGCCGGTCAGGTTCTTCGGGCGCAGGTCCACCAGCACGATGTGGCTGTCGGTGCCGCCCGACACGATGTCCAGGCCGCCGTCGATCAGCACGCGGGCCAGCGCGCGGGCGTTGTCCAGGGTGGCCTGGGCGTACTGCTTGAAGTCCGGGCGCAGCGCTTCGGCGAAGGCCACCGCCTTGGCGGCGATGACGTGCATCAGCGGGCCGCCCTGCAGGCCGGGGAACACCGCCGAATTGATCTTCTTGGCGATCTCTTCGCTGTTGGTCAGCACCATGCCGCCACGGGGCCCGCGCAGGGTCTTGTGGGTGGTGGTGGTCACCACGTCGGCATAGGGCAGCGGGTTGGGATAGGCGCCGCCGGCGATCAGCCCGGCATAGTGGGCCATATCGACCATGAAGTACGCCCCCACCTCGTCGGCGATGGCGCGGAAGCGTTCATAGTCGAGAACGCGGGGATAGGCCGAACCGCCGGCGATGATCAGCTTGGGCTTGTGCTCGCGGGCCAGCGCCTCGACCTGTTCGAAATCGATCCGGTGGTCGTCGCGGCGCACGCCGTACTGCACGGCCTTGAACCACTTGCCCGACAGGTTGGGGGCGGCACCGTGGGTCAGGTGGCCGCCGGCGGCCAGCGACATGCCCAGCACGGTGTCGCCGGGCTGGAGCAGCGCCAGCAGCACCGCCTGGTTGGCCTGCGACCCGGAATTGGGCTGGACGTTGGCGAACGACGCGCCGAACAGGGCGCAGGCGCGGTCGATGGCCAGCTTTTCCGCCACGTCCACGAATTCGCAGCCGCCGTAATAGCGCTTGCCGGGATAGCCCTCGGCGTACTTGTTGGTCAGGACCGAGCCCTGAGCCTCCAGCACGGCGGTGGAGACGATGTTTTCCGAGGCGATCAGCTCGATCTGGTCCTGCTGGCGCAGCAACTCGTCGCGCATGGCGCGGGCGAGTTCGGGATCGGTCTCGGCCAGGGAGGCGGTGAAGAAGGTGGGGTTGAGGGCGGTCATCGGTGGCGGCTCCTGGAGATACGAAACGGTCCTCAGCCCAGCTTGGCGACGCGGCGCTCGTGGCGCTCGCCGCCGGCAAAGGCGGTTGCGAGGAAGACACTGAGGCAGTCACGGGCCACCTCCGGCCCCGTCACCCGCGCGCCCAGCACCAGAACGTTGGCGTCGTTGTGCTCGCGCGACAGCCGGGCGGAGGTGACGTCGCCGCACAGCGCCGCGCGGATGTGGCGGTGCCGGTTGGCGGCGATGCTGATACCGATGCCCGAGCCGCAGATCAAGACGCCGCGTTCGGCCTTGCCATCCCGAATCGCGGCGGCGACGGCATCGGCGTAATCGGGGTAATCCACGGATTCCGGCCCATGGGTGCCCAGATCGGCGACGGCATAGCCCTGTGCGGCCAGCCAGTCCTTCAGCTCGGCCTTCAGGGCGGTGCCGGCGTGGTCGGACGCCAGGGCAACGGTCTTCTCGCTCATCTCGCTCTTACTCCAGACTCATCACAACGAAAGACGCTCGGGGCTCGTGGGCACAGGCAGGCACGGGGGGCACCGGTTTCTTCGGCGCAACGGCCGTATACGCCGGAAAAGTGGCCGCAGACTACCAGATGTCGCCCCCGTTCACCAGTTCGACACACATTCCCTACACGGGAACCACGGCGGCGGGCACCCCACGCAGGCGCAGACCAGCCCCGCAGAGCTGCAGCAAAGCCGCCGAAGCACCCGCAAAACACCGTGTTGCACCGCGAGAAAAACCCATCAGGGAAACCACGGCCGCCTCCATCCCGCGGCGTGTGAAAATAGCGGGCCGGTTATACGAAATAGGATCACGACGATTCGCCGTTCAAGCCGTTTTCCGGTAATTACCGCTGCCGTGCAGGCCGCAGAAGCCGTGTCACCGGCCACTACTGAGGCATTATCCCTCCGTTACGAGGAGACACCCCGTACCATATTGAGAAACGTCTGATTTGCCGATGACGCCTTAGTTCTGGTCAGAATAATCAATATATCTGGAGCCCCATAGAAATTTTATTGACACTAAAATCACGGTATGCAATTTGGTTCAGACTGCCAAAACGAAAAACCCAGGACACTAGGCAATGAGTGACCAGCTCCGCCCCGATGTCGCCGACAACGCGCTGCTGCGCATGACGGCCGATATCGTTTCGGCCTATGTCAGCAAAAACGTGCTGCCGGCCCAGCAGATTCCCGAGGTTATTGTCACGGTGTTTTCGTCGTTGACCGGGTTGAGCGCTGCGCCGCGTGAAGTGTCTCCCGAACCGCTGAAACCGGCGGTTCCGATCCGTAAATCGGTGACGCCCGAATATATTGTCTGCCTGGAAGACGGGAAGAAGCTGAAGATGCTCAAGCGTCATCTTCGCTCGACCTACAACATGTCTCCCGACGAATACCGTGCCCGCTGGGGTCTGCCGGCGGATTACCCGATGGTGGCGCCCAATTACGCCGCGCAGCGGTCGGAATTCGCCAAGCGCATCGGCCTGGGCCGCAGCTCCGGGCGCTCGGGGCGTGACGATTAAGGCACCGCCTACGTTTCCGGCTGTCCATCGCGCCGGATTTGCCACTGAAAGATGATAGCCGGCGGGACCGGAACAAGCAGCACGGTCCCATAAGCCGCCACCATCAAAAAGGGCCGCCCTCTCTGCCGGGGCGGCCCTTTTGATTCGCACACCTATTATATGGGAGGCGGCGTCTTATATGGGAGGCGGCGTCCGGCGCCGCCCCCGCACCTCAACCGCAGGTGCGGCTGCCCGACAGACGGCAGTTGAAACGGTCCACGTTCCGGCTCAGCTCCTGGCCGGCGTTCTGATGCTCGTTGGACAGGCACTGCAGATAGGCCATGGAGCGGTCCACATAGTCGCGCACTTCCCCCTGGCACTGCGTCATGCGGTCGGCGTTGGTGAAGGTGGCCGCGTCGTTCATGCACGCCGGCATGCCGGGCTTGGCACACGCCGGTGAAGCCATGGATGCAGCCCCCCCGGGGGCCGCCCCGCCCACCAGATTGGTGGGGGACGACAGGCTTCCCGCCGCCGCCGGCAGAACCTGGGCCAGGGACACAACAACCAGTGCGAAGACCGTTCGACGCATCGCGTTCTTCCTTGATTTCAGTCTTGATGCCTTGACCGGAACCGAAATGAGAGGGTCCGCCGGTCAGCGGGGCTTGGCCCCGGCCTGTTTCTGGAGCACATAGCGCAGCTTGTTGATGGCGGTGCGGCGCAGCATCTCCTGCCCCCCGGTGGCGGGGCCGACAACCGACACCTCGGTTCCGGTTACCGGGTCGATCGCCACCGCCTTCATGTAGGTGCCGATGCGGTGAAACTCCATCAGCACTTCGCCATCCTTGCTCATAGCACCCACCATCCCTCCTGAGGGTTCCAGCTTATCCCAACGCCCTCGGGATCGGAACGTTTCCCTTCAGCCCAGCACCCGCCCGGCCACCGCGTCCAGCTTGGCGATCATGGCCGGGTCGCGCTTGTCGGGGGCGGTGATGAGGGCGTTGTCCAGGGCGTGGTGGCATCCCTTCTCGCATGCCGCGGTGCGCCGGCCGATCGTGGGCGCCAGCCCCTTGACCACGCCGCGGGCCTTTTCCGCGTTGCCCAGCAGCACCGTGATGATGGCGTCCACGGTCACGTCGTCGTGGTCGGGGTGCCAGCAATCGTAATCGGTGACCATGGCGACGGTGGCGTAGCACATCTCCGCCTCGCGGGCCAATTTCGCCTCGGGCATGTTGGTCATGCCGATGACGTCGCAGCCCCAGGACCGGTAGAGGTTGGATTCGGCCAGGGTGGAGAACTGCGGCCCCTCCATCACCAGATAGGTGCCGCCGCGCTGGTACGCGATGCCCTGGTCCTTCAGCACCTCTTCCACCCGGTCGCCCAGGCGCGCGCAGACGGGACGGCCCAGCGCCACATGCGCCACCAGCCCGGTGCCGAAGAACGACTTCGTGCGGGCGAAGGTGCGGTCGATGAACTGGTCGGCGATGACGAAGGTGCCGGGGGCCAGATGCTCCTTCAGCGAGCCGACCGCCGAGACGGACAGGATCTCGGTCACCCCCAGCCGCTTCAGCGCGTCGATGTTGGCGCGGTAGTTGACCTCCGACGGGGGGATACGGTGGCCGCGCCCGTGGCGGGGCAGGAACACCAGCTTCTGCCCGCCCAGCACGCCGGTCAGCAACTGGTCCGACGGCTCGCCGAAGGGTGAGTCCACCGTGACCCACGCGGTGTCGGTCAGCCCGTCGATGTCGTACACGCCGCTGCCGCCGATCACGCCCAGAACGGGGGGGGTGCCGGGTTCCGTCATCGTCTCTGCCTTTCACGTCGAAAAAGGGGGCGCCGGGCGCCGTTCGTGGGCCGCAGTGTTCCAGCTTGGGCGTCCGGGTGCAAGCGGTTGCGGCTACAGCGTCCAGATCAGCAGCGCCACGATCCCCAGATAGACCGCCGCCTTTCCCGCCGCCCGCCGGGGGCCGTGGGGGCCGAAGAAATCGGGCACGATCCGCTGGAGCCGCGGGAACGGCACCGGGGGATAGGCGCCGGGCGGATGGAACAGCGGCACCCCCGCCCGCCGCATCACCGTGACCAGCGCCATGCCGGCGGCGAATCCGCCCAGATGCGCCCACCACGCCACATCGTCCACCGCGGCGCCGTGGGGACGCAGCAGCACCATCGCCACGTTGGCCGCCAGATCCCCGCCCACCAGGACCGAGGCCGGCAACAGCACCGGAATGCGCAGGAACAGCAACACCAGGATACGCGCGTGGGGGTGCAGCAGCAGATAGGCCCCCATCACCCCCGATATGGCGCCGCTGGCCCCCACCAACGGGCGCAGCGGCTCCACCGTCATGGCCCCTTCGGCCAGCGCCCCGGCGGCGGCGCACAGAAAGAAGAACAGCAGGTAGCGCCCATGGCCCAGCGCGTCCTCCACATTGTCGCCGAAGATCCACAGCGCCACCATGTTGGTCACGATGTGGATGGGGTCGGCGTGGATGAACACATGGCCCGCCAGCCCCAGCAGCCCATCCCCCAAGGACATCAGCCCCGGCATCTCGGGCGTGCCGAACAGATAGGCGGGCAGAAAGGCGTACTTGTCCGGCAGCGGCCCCAGCACGAACGCCACCACGCAGAGCATGATCAGCCCGCGGTTGACATAGGCCACAGGGATATGGCGCAGCGGATTGCCGGCCCCGACCGCCACCCAGACCATGGGCTGCTCCCTCGCCTCCCCGAAAATTGCCGGACCGGTGCGCGCCGCGGCGCAACAGTGGCATCCGTCCTGATATAGGGTCCGGCGGGGAGCGGGAAAATGTTTCCGGCAGCAATGCCCCCGGTGCAGCCCCAATCAGGCCAGAAACACCCGGGGGAACCGGCGCATCACCATTTTGATAAGCGCATCGCCCAGAATCATCACCAGGCCCAGGCCGACGATGCCGGACAGGACCGGCAGGAGCAACAGGTTGAAGAACGCCCACCCCTGCCCGACCGTCACATGTTTCACCATGTACGACCAGAACAGCCATGCCGCGTAGAGGGAGGCGGGAAAGGTCGCAAGGCGGCTGAGGAACAGCAAAATCCGGGCGAAGATCCCGAATTCACCGTCGTTGAACATAGGCCCTCCCCCGCCGCTCGTGCTGGGGAAAGAGGAGGTACGGCTATGGGCCATCTGGGTCTGCATTTCGACCAGCCCGACGAACGTGGTCGGGGTATAATTGCTCCCATGCCGCCTCACGCCATTGATATCGTTGATTTCCTTGTTCGAGTACATCTGCCTCTCCTCAGGATGCCACCCCCGACCAGCCACAACGATAGCGCGACAATCAGTGACATGAACAGCTCTGAAACACGTAAGGTGAGGGTGTACCCCTTCCGAATAGCATCATGACGCTGATCCCCCCCAACATCCTCGGCTGGTTCCGCACCCGCGGGTGGGAGCCGCACGCCCATCAGATCGCCATGGTCCAGGCCGCCGCCGACGGCGCCAGCAGCCTGCTCATCGCCCCCACCGGCGGCGGCAAGACGCTGGCGGGATTTCTCGCCACCCTGATCGAGTTGTCGGAGCGGCCCCGCGACGGGCTGCACACCCTCTACATCTCGCCCCTGAAGGCGCTGGCGGTGGACGTCCAGCGCAATCTGGAGATCCCGGCGGCGGAAATGCGCCTGCCCATCCGCGCCGAGACCCGCACCGGCGACACGCCGGAGGCCAAGCGGCGGCGCCAGCGCGCCCACCCGCCGCACATCCTGATGACCACGCCGGAAAGCCTGGCGCTGCTGCTGTCGTACCCCGACGCGGGCGACATCTTCCGCCCCTTGCGCGCCGTGATCGTGGATGAACTGCACGCGCTGGCCGGCACCAAGCGCGGCGACCTGCTGGCGCTGGGGCTGGCGCGGCTGGGGCGGCTGGCCCCGGCGGCCCGGCGGGTGGGGCTGTCGGCCACGGTGGCGGAGCCGGCGCACCTGCTGGCGTGGCTGTCGCGCACCGGCCATGCGGACGGGGGCGATGTGCGGCTGATCCAGGGCCGGGCCGGGGCCGAGCCGCGGGTGGACATCCTCGACACCCGCGAACGGCTGCCGTGGGCCGGGCACATGGCCATGCACGCCCTGAAGGAAGTCTACGAGGAAATCCGCCGCCACCGCACGGTGCTGGTCTTCGTCAACACCCGCGCCCAGGCCGAACTGGTCTTCCAGGCCCTGTGGCGGATCAACGACGACACCCTGCCCATCGCCCTGCACCACGGCTCGCTGGCCCCGGAACAGCGGCGCAAGGTGGAGGCGGCCATGGCGCGGGGCGATCTGCGCGCGGTGGTCGCCACATCCTCGCTGGACATGGGCATCGACTGGGCGTCGGTGGATCTGGTGGTGCAGATGGGGGCGCCGAAGGGGGCGAGCCGGCTGGTCCAGCGCATCGGGCGGGCCAACCACCGCCTGGACGACCCCAGCCGCGCCCTGCTGGTTCCCGGCAACCGCTTCGAGGTGCTGGAATGCCGGGCGGCGGCGGACGCGGTGCGTGACCACACGCTGGACGGCGACCCGCCGCGGCCCGGCGGGCTGGACGTGCTGGCCCAGCACATTCTGGGCATGGGCTGCGCCACCCCCTTCGACGCCGACGGCCTGTATGAGGAGGTGGTGAGCGCCGCCCCCTACGCCGGCCTGCCCCGCGACGATTTCGACGACGTGCTGGATTTCGTGGCGACCGGCGGCTACGCCCTGGGCAGCTACGACCGGTTCCGCCGGCTGGCGCAGCGCGAGGATGGGCGGTGGGCGGTGGCGTCGGTGCAGGTCACGCGGCAATACCGCCTGAACGCCGGCACCATCGTGCAGGAACCCATGCTGCGCGTGCGCCTGAACCGCGGCCCGGTGCTGGGGGAGGTGGAGGAGTATTTCATCCAGGGCCTGACGCCCGGCGACACCTTCGCCTTTGCCGGCCAGATCGTCACCTTCGTCGGCGTGCGGGAGATGGAGGCGGTGGTGTCCAAGGGCGGCAGCGGCGACCCGGCGGTGCCGGTCTATGCCGGCGGGCGGCTGCCGCTGTCCACCCATCTGGCGGAGCGGGTGCGCGGTCTGCTGGCCGACCCCGCCGCGTGGGACGGGCTGCCCGAGGCGGTGCGGGAATGGCTGCGGCTCCAGCGCTGGCGGTCGGTGCTGCCGGGACGCGACGGGCTGCTGGTGGAAACCTTCCCCCACCGGGGCAAGCGCTTTCTGGTGGCCTATGCCTTCGAGGGGCGCAACGCCCACCAGACGCTGGGGATGCTGCTGACCCGGCGGATGGAGCGCCTGGGCGCCGGGCCGCTGGGCTTCGTCGCCACCGATTACGTGCTGGCGGTGTGGAGCCTGCGCACCCCTCCCGACATGGACGCGCTGTTCGACCAGGACATGCTGGGCGACGATCTGGAGGAATGGATGGACGAATCCTCCATGCTCCGCCGCACCTTCCGCAACGTGGCGCTGATCACGGGCGTCATCGACCGCCGCCATCCGGGGCAGGAGAAGACCGGGCGGCAGGTGACCTTTTCCTCCGACCTGATCTACGACGTGCTGCGGCGGCACGATCCGGGGCATGTGCTGCTGCGGGCCACGCGGGCCGATGCGGCGGGCGGGCTGACCGACGTGCGGCGCCTGAGCGATTTCCTGGCCCGCGTGCGGGGGCGGATCGTGACCAAGGATCTCGACCGCATCTCGCCGCTGGCCGTGCCGGTGATCCTGGAGATCGGGCGGGAACGGGTGGCGGGCAGCGCCACCGACGAGCTTCTGGAGCAGGCCGCCGCCGAGCTGGTGGCCGAGGCGATGCCGGAACTGGCCCCTCCATCTCCGAAAGAACAGCAAAGGCGGCTGGACCTCTAGCCACCCGCCCCACACATATTTCCCATTGGTATCGGGCGGGGCATGGACGGGCGGACCCGTTTTCGCAATAATCCATGCCCGCCGGGCGGTCATGGGCAAGGCCCGCCGCCGGCTGTCGTTCTGTTGGAGGTTGGGGCATGGCGCTCAAAGTGCGCGAGGATTACCGCACCCTTACGGGGCCTGAGAAAGCGGCGATCATGATGCTGGCACTGGGCGAAGAGCATTCGTCGAAGCTCTTTTCCATGATGGACGACGAAGAGATCAAGGAACTGTCCCAGGTGATGGCCAACCTGGGCACGGTGTCGGCCAACCTGATCGAACGCCTGTTCGTGGAATTCGCCGAACAGATGTCGGCCACCGGCTCTTTAGTCGGTACCTTCGACAGCACCGAACGGCTGCTGCTGAAGACGCTGCCCAAGGACAAGGTCGATTCCATAATGGAAGAGATCCGCGGTCCCGCCGGCCGCACCATGTGGGACAAGCTGGGCAACGTGAACGAAACGGTGCTCGCCAACTACCTGAAGAACGAATACCCGCAGACCGTGGCGGTGGTGCTGTCCAAGATCCGCTCCGAACACGCGGGCCGTGTGCTGTCGCTGCTGCCGGAAAGCTTCGCCATGGAAGTCATCATGCGCATGCTGCGCATGGAGGCGGTGCAGAAGGAAGTGCTGGACGACGTGGAACGCACGCTGCGCACCGAATTCATGACCAACCTGGCCCGCACCAGCCGGCGCGACAGCCACGAACTGCTGGCGGAAATCTTCAACAACCTGGACCGCACCACCGAGCACCGCTTCATGGCGGCGCTGGAGGAACGCAACCGCGACAGCGCCGAACGCATCAAGGCGCTGATGTTCACGTTCGAGGATCTGTCCAAGCTGGACCCGTCGGGCGTGCAGGCGCTGATGCGCGTGGTGGACAAGACCAAGCTGGGCACCGCGCTGAAGGGGGCGTCGGAAACGCTGAAGGATCTGTTCTTCTCCAACATGTCCGAACGCGCGGCCAAGATCCTGCGCGAAGACATGGCGGCCATGGGGCCGGTGCGCGTGCGCGACGTGGACGAGGCGCAGATGTACATGGTCCAGCTTGCCAAGGATCTCGCCGCCCGCGGCGAAATCGTCATCGCCGAAGGCAGCGGCGAGAACGACCTCATTTATTAGAGTCCTTCAGGTGCTTATTGAAGCACCTGAAGGACTCTAAGCTTTTGGCTTTCCCGTGTGATTCACGCTTCAAACGATTCCGTTTGAACCGATCACACTCTAAGAACACCCGGTTTCCCCCTTTCCCCGGGGGGAGAGGGGGCAAAACCCGTACAAAAGCCCCTCCCCCCGCACAGGTACGGCGGGAGGGGCGTGCATCACTTGCGCAGGTCGATCTCGACGCCGGGTTCGCCGGTGAACTGCACCAGGATGTTTTCGTCACGCACGATGTACTGGCACGCCAGACGGTAGGGCGGCGGGCGGTGGTCGTTTTCCGCCGCCTGGAGCCGGTCCTTGTTCAGCTTGCCGTTCACCGACAGCGTGACCTTTTCCTTTTCGGTCAGGTCCACGGCCAGCGGCGCCTTGTTGGTATCCAGGTTGGTGACCTTCACCAGACACGAGCCGCAGGCCCCGTCCTGGCACTGGAACGGAATGGCAATCTCGTGCTTCTTGGCAAGGCTGAGCAGGGTGCCGGTATCGCCGGCCACGGCGTACACGGTGATGTCCTTGCTGAGCGTGGGACCGGAGAAAGTGACGTTCGCCATGAGGGACGCTCCTTACGTCGGATGGATGTCATCGCGGGGTCATGGCGCCGCGGGTGCGGTGCCATGGGGAAACTCAACTGCCACAGAATTGTTTGCCACACAATCAGTATGGTTATGACAGCAATCAGTGCCCCCACGACAGACTCCTCGCCCGTGCGCTTTTGCGGCACCGCTCTTCTGGCCGATCCGGCCGGGGCGCTGGTGTGGGCCGATGCCGGGGTTCTGGCGGTGGCCGACCTGCACCTGGAAAAGGGATCGGCCTTTGCCGGGCGCGGGCGCTTCCTGCCCCCCTATGACACCCGCGCCACGCTGGACCGGCTGGCCGAGGCCATCCAGCGGCATCAGCCGGCCCGCGTGCTGTGCCTGGGCGACAGCTTCCACGACCGCACCGCGGCGGACCGGCTGGACCGTGACGACCGGCAGCGGCTGGCGGCCCTGACCGCGGCGGTGGACTGGGTGTGGATCACCGGGAACCACGACCCCGACCCGCCCGCGGGGCTGGGCGGGCGGGCGGTGGCGGAGGAGCGCATCGGCCCGCTGGTGTTCCGCCACGAGTCCCATGACGGCGCGTCGGGGGAGGTGTCGGGCCACCTGCACCCCGCCGCCACCCTGCGCCTGCCGGGCCGCACGGTGCGGGAGCGCTGCTTTGCGGTGGGGGCGGAGCGGATGCTGCTTCCGGCCTTCGGCGCCTATGCCGGCGGGCTGAACGTGTTCGATCCCGCGTGCCGCGCCGTGCTGGGGCCGGTGTTCGAGGTGCATCTGATCGCCCGCGGGCGGGTCCACCGCTTCCCCTCCTCCCGGCTCGCGCCCGGACGGTAGGCGCGGGGCCGTGATTACACCTCTTGTTAACGAACCATAAACTATGGTCTGACAGCCACAGCGCGCGTGAGGGGGGAAGCGAACGGTCATGGCGTTCAGCCGGTTGCGGCGGGTTGTCGTCGTCGTCTCGCTCCTGTTCGGGCTGGGGCTGCTCGCCTATGCGGGCGAGGCGGAGATGCGCACGTCCCGGCTTCAGGCGCGGCTGCTGTCGCTGCTGACCGCGCACATGGACTTTTCGCTGCGCGACGGCCCCAACCCCGATTTCCGCACCCCCGGCCACGGCCCCTATGACGAGCGGCTGGGCTATGCCTTCCTGCCCGAGATGCTGACGGCCCTGACCCGCAGCGGCCCGGCGGGCGAACGGCTCTACACCGTCGAGCGTCAGGCGGTGCTGAGCCCGGTTCTGGACGCCTATGTGGCGCTGGGCGGTTTTCCCCCGTACGAGGAAAAGACCACCGGCGGGCTGCTGGTGCGCGGGCGCACGGGCGAGGCGCTGTTCTCGTCCCGTTATCCGGCGCGCACCTTCGACGGGTTCGATTCGGTGCCGCCGCTGGTGGCCGACACGCTGCTGTTCATCGAGAACCGCGAGTTGCTGGACGCGGACGAGCCGCGCACCAACCCGGCGGTGGAATGGGACCGTTTCGCCGCCGCCGTGCTGACCCAGCCGCTCAAGCACATCGTGCCCGGCGTGCGGTCGGCGGGCGGGTCCACCCTGGCGACCCAGATCGAAAAATACCGCCATTCCCCCGACGGGCTGACCGACAGCGCGCCGGAAAAGCTGCGCCAGATGATTTCGGCCAGCGTCCGCGCCTATCGGGACGGGGAGGACACCACGGGTGCGCGCCGCCGCATCCTGGTGGATTACCTGAATTCCACCCCGCTGGCCGCCCGCGCCGGCTTCGGGGAGATCAATGGCCTGGGCGACGGGCTGTGGGCGTGGTTCGGCACCGATTTCGCCGCCGCCATGGCCGCCCTTTCCTCCACCCCCACGGATGACCATGGGCTGAAGGTCAAGGCACTGGCCTACAAGCAGATCCTGAGCCTGCTGCTGGCCCAGCGCCGCCCGGCGTTCTATCTGATGACCGATCCGGGGGCGCTGAACCGGCTGGCCGATTCCCACCTGCGCCTGCTGGCGGCGGAGGGGGTGATCGGGCCGGACCTGCGCGACGCCGCCTTGGCGCTGCCCCTGGCCCTGACGCCGGAAATCCCCGCCACCGAATCCGCCAGCTTCATCGAGCAGAAGGCGCCCAACGCCATCCGCGCCCGCCTCCTGTCCATGCTGGGGGTGACCAACCTCTACCAGCTCGACCGCCTGGACCTGACCGTGGACACCACGCTCGACAACGGCGCCCAGCAGCGGGTGGTGGAGGTGCTGGGCAAGCTGAACGACCCCGCCGTGGCGCAGGAACTGGGCCTGACCGGCGAGCGGCTGCTGAACGTCCGCGGCGACGATTTGTCGAAGATCATCTACAGCTTCACCCTGTACGAGCGCGGCACCGACGCCAACCTGCTGCGGGTGCAGGCCGACAATCTGGACCAGCCGCTGGATATCAACGAGGGGGCCAAGCTCGACCTCGGCTCCACCGCCAAGCTGCGCACGCTCATCACCTATCTGGAGATCGTCAGCGAACTGCATGGGCGCTACGCCCACCTGCCCCGCCCCCTGCTGGCCGAGGTGGAGGACGAGGCCAGCGACCCCCTGACCCGCTGGGCGGCGCAATGGCTGACCACCGCCCCCGACCGCGGGCTGCCGGCCATGCTGGCGGCGGCCATGGACCGGCGCTATTCCGCCAGCCCGTGGGAAACCTTCTTCACCGGCGGCGGGCAGCACACCTTCGTCAACTTCAACCCCCAGGACAACGGGCGGATCATGACGCTGACGGAGGCGCTGCGGAACTCCGTCAACCTGCCCTTCATCCGGCTCATGCGCGACGTGGTGCAGTTCATCATGGCCGACGGCGGCGACGACACCGCCGAGATCCTGCATAACCCCAGCCACCCGGCCCGCCAAGCCTATCTGGAGCGGTTCGCCGACAAGGAGGGGACGGAGTTCCTCACCCGCTTCTACAACGATTACCGCAAGCGCACGCCCGACGATGCGCTGGCCCGCATCGCCAGCCGGTCCCGCCCGGTGCCGCACCGGCTGGCCACCATCTTCCGCAGCGTGCGCCCCGAGGCCGGGGTGGCGGAATTCAGCGCCTTCATGCGCAGCCGGCTGCCGGCGGCGTCCTTGAGCGACGGCGACCTTGCCGGCCTGTACAGCAAGTACGGCCCCGGACGCTTCAATCTGAACGATCTGGGCTACATCGCCCGCCTGCACCCGCTGGAACTGTGGGTGGCGGCCTATCTGCAAAAGCACCCCGCCGCCACGCGGGCCGAGGTGCTGGCCGCGTCGTCGGACTCGCGCCAGGAAAGCTACCGCTGGCTGTTCAAGAAGGGGGCCGCCGTCCAGAACACCCGCATCCGCATCGAGATGGAGCAGGAGGCGTTCCGCCGCATCACCGCGGCGTGGCAGAAGCTGGGCTATCCTTTCGAAACCCTGGTCCCGTCGTACGCGACGGCCATCGGCAGTTCCGCCGACCGCCCCGCCGCCCTGGCCGAGTTGATGGGCATCATCCTCAACGACGGGCTGCGGGTGCCGACGGTGCGGGTGCGCGCGCTGCATTTCGCCGCCGGCACGCCTTATGAAACCGTGGTCGGGCTGGGGCCGCTGGACAGCCGCCGGGTGCTGTCGCCGGAGATCTGCGCCACCGTGCGCCGGGCGCTGACCGACGTGGTGCAGAACGGCACCGCGCGCCGGGTGTGGGGCAGCTTCAAGGACGCCCAGGGGCAGCCGCTGCCCATGGGCGGCAAGACCGGCACCGGCGACCAGCGCTTCGACCGCTTCGGCCCCGGCGGGGTGCTGCTGGAATCCCGCGCGGTGGCCCGCACCGCAACCTTCGTCTTCTACATCGGCGACCGCTTCTTCGGCACCATGACCGCCTTCGTTCAAGGCGCCGAGGCCGACAATTTCCATTTCACCAGCGCCCTGCCCGCCCAGTTGCTGAAAAGCCTGGCCCCGGCGCTGGAGCCGCTGGTCACCCCGCCCCCCGCCGTCCCGTCCGCCCCCGCGCCCGCCCCTGCCCCTGCCCGTGTGGGCGAAGAGGCGGCCCGCCCCGCCGCGGAACTGTGAACCCCCTTGGCGGCGCATACGAACCTGCGGTAGGCTGATGTCCTTCACACCGGCGAAGGCATCGGCCCCCGTGTTCTCCCGTCCCATGACCCAGCGCGTTCGCCGCTTCGGCCTTCTGGCCGGGGCGCTGGCGTTCCTGTGTCAGGTGATGGCCTGGACCCTGATGATGCCCGCAGCCTCGGCCCAGGCCGGGTTGGTGCCCATCTGCACCGCCGAGGGGCTGATCCTGGCCGCGGTTGACGGCAACGGCGCCAAAAAGCCCGACGGCGGCACCGTCTCCGCCATGGCCTGTCCGCTGTGCCCGCTGGTCGCCGGCATGGCGCCGCCGCCGGCCCCACCCGCCGAACCCCTGCCCGCCGGCATCGGGCGCCACACACCCGTGGCTCTGCCCGGTGCGTTCGTCGCAGCCGGCTGGTTCCTGTCCAGCGTCCAGGCGCGGGCACCACCGGTGGCCTGAACGGACATCCGCGTTTTTCTCTTCGACGTCACAGGTGCGTGTGTTCCCGGCCGCTTTTGAGGAAGAGCGGCCGGACCGGAACACCGTCCGGGTTGCGTCATGGGGCCGGGTGTCCGTCTTCCCCCCATGATCCCGGCTCTCCCGCGGCTGCGCGGCCCGGCCGGGCAAACCAAGCCTCCTCCACGCCGGGAGTCCGCCCACGCGGATCTGCAAGCGGAAAGGATGGCAGGCCGCACCCCGCATACCCCCTTCGAGATTTTGTCACACGGAGATCGTCCCATGATCCGCACCGTCGGTGCCGCCCTGGTGGGCGCCCTGGTCACCCTGTCCGCCCCCGTCTTCGCCCACGAATACAACCAGGGTCCGGTCCACATCGGCCATCCGTGGGCGCGGGCCACCGCCCCCTCGGCCCCCACCGCCGCCGCCTATCTGAGCCTCAGCACCACCGGCCCTGCCGACACCCTGGTGTCCGCCGCCACCCCCGCGGCGAAGAAGGCGGAGTTGCACACCCACCTGCACGAAAACGGCGTCATGAAGATGCGGCCCGTGGACGACATCCCCGTCGTCCCCGGCACCCCCACCAAGCTGGAACCGGGCGGGCTGCACATCATGCTGTTCGGTCTGGAAAAGCCGCTGGCCGCGGGATCGAGCTTCCCGCTCACCCTGACCTTCAAGCAGGCGGGCACCATCACCGTGGATGTGAAGGTGGAGGCCGCCGGGGCCGGCGGGGAGCCCCAGGGGCACCAGCACGGCGGGGAGCACAAGGCCCAGTGACGATGTCATGACGAAGGGGGCCGCCGGCCCCCTTCGGACTTCCCCGGCCAAGGGCCGGCGGCCCTTGGAACCCGTCCGGTCAGGCGGCGCCGCGCAATTCCACGGCGCGGCCCAGGTCCACGCTGACCAGTTGCGACACACCGCGTTCGGCCATGGTTACGCCGAACAGCCGGTCAACGCGGGCCATGGTCAGGCGGTGGTGGGTGATGATGAGGAACCGCGTGCGGCCCTCCCGCGCGATCTCGTCCACAAGGTCGCAGAAACGGTTGACGTTCGCCTCGTCCAGCGGCGCGTCCACCTCGTCCAGCACGCAGATGGGCGCGGGGTTGGAACGGAACACCGCGAACAGCAGCGACAGCGCCGTCAGCGCCTGTTCACCGCCCGACAAAAGCGACAGGATCTGCAGCTTCTTGCCCGGCGGGCTGGCGTAGATCTCCAGGCCGGCGTTCAGCGGGTCTTCGGCGTTCACCAGTTCCAGATGCGCCTTGCCGCCGCCGAACAGGCGGGTGAACATCTCCTGGAACTGCAGGTTCACATTGTCGAACGCCGCGGTCAGCCGCTCCCGTGCTTCCCGGTTCAGGCTGGCGATGCCCTGGCGCAGGCGGGCGATGGCGCTGATGAGATCCTCGCGCTCGCCGCGCAGGGACTCCACCTGCGCTTCCATCTCCTGCAGCTCGATCTCGGCGCGCAGGTTGACCGGCCCCAGCGCATCGCGGTCGCGGTTCAGCTTTTCCAGCCTCTGTTCCATCACCGCCACGTCCGGCAGCGGGTCGCCGTCGGCCAGTTCCGCCAGGGTGCGGGTCTGGTCGGGCGTGCATTCCAGCCGTTCGGCGATGCGTTCGGTCAGGGTGCGGATCGCCTGAAGCGCGGCCAGCACCGCGGCGTCGGCCCGTGCGCGAGCCTCGCGGGCATCGGCCAGCACCTCTTCCGCCGTGCGCCACGCCTCGTCGGCGGTGGCCAGCACCTCCTCATCCGCCGCCAGCGCCGCCGCGGCGGCGGCACGGGCGCGCTCGGCGTCGGCGATGCGGTCCTGAAGCTCCAGCCGCTCCTCGTGGATTTCCAGCGGGCGGGCGGCCAGGGTTTCCAGCTCCTCTTCCGCCGCGGCGGCGCGCTCGCGCAACTCCTCCACCCGGCCCCCGGCGCCGTTGGAGCGGTTGAGCCACGAGTTCTTTTCCTCGGCAATCGCCGTCAGCCGCTGCCGCCGGCTGGCGGCGTCACGGGTCAGCCGGTCCAGCGCGTTCTGCTTGGCCGCCAACTCCACCCGCCGTTCGGCCAGGGTGGCGCGCAGCGCGTTCACCTCGTCCCGCCCGCCGTGGGTGTCGGGCAGAGCCTCCAGCATCTCCTGTGCTTCGGAAAGCTGGGTTTCCACCTCCCGCCGGTCGCCGGCCAGGGAGTCGATCCCCTCCACCAGCGCGTTCAGGCGGGTAATGGCGGCATCGGCCTCGCGGGCCAAACGGGTGTAACGGTCGCGGGCCTGATTGAGCGCGGAGAAGGCCTCGCGCACCGCATCACGGGCGCGGCGGTCGCGGGCGGTGGCCTCTTCCGCCGCCAGACGCACGGAATCCAGCGCGTCGCGCGCCGCCTCCACCGCCTCCTCGGCGGCGTCCAGTTCCTCGCGCACTTCGGCCAGACGGTTGCGCTGCTGCAGGCGGATGGCGGCGGCGGTGGGGGCGCCGGCCTGCACCGTCAGCCCATCCCAACGCCACGCCCCGCCGTCGCGGCTGACCAGGCTCTGCCCCGGCAGCAGGGACGGCGCCAGCGCCGCCCCGGCGGCGGCGTCCGTCACCACACCGATGTGCGCCAACCCGCGGGCCAGCGCCGCCGGCCCCTGCACCACCGCCGACAAGGGGGCCACCCCCGCCGGCAGCGGCGCCACGGCGGCGAGCGGCGGCAATTCCCGCCAATGGATGGGGGCCGCCGCGTCCAGCGGGGCGGTCAGCGGGTCGCCGAAGGCGGCGGCCAGCGCCCCTTCGTACCCCGGCGCCACCGTCACCGCGTCGATCAAGGGCGGGAACAGGTCGCTGGAGCCACCGGCCCGCAGCAGGTCGGCCAGCGCCTTTTCCTCGGCCTTCAGCTTGGTGCGGGCAGCCTCCGCCGTGTGGACCGCATCGCGCGCCCGCGACAGGGCGGGATCGGCATCGGCCTTGGCCCGTTCCGCCGCCTCCGCCGCTTCGCGCGCGGTGTCCAGGCGGCCTTCGGCCAGTTCCACCGCCATGTCCGCCTCGGCCAGATCGGTGCGGGCGGCGATCTCCTGTTCCAGCACGGCGCGCTGGGTCTGTTGCTCGCCGATGCGCCGGGTCAGGACGGCCACGCGGTTTTCCAGATCGGCCACCTGCCGGACCAGGGCGTTGCGCCGTGCCTCGTCGGCGGCCACCTGCTCGGTCAGGCGGGCCAGCGCCCGGTCGTGTTCGTCCACCGCCTCGCGCGCCTGGGCCAGCGCCTCACCGGCGGCCTCCTCCAGCATCTCCTCGTCGTCCTGCTCGGCGCGGAGATGGTCCATCTCGGCGTCCAGCCGGGCCAGCGCCTGATCGGCATCCGCCGCCAGCGCCTGTTCGCGGCCCAGGTCGCCGGCAATCTGCTGCAGCCGCTGCTGGAGCGCGCGGCGCTGTTCGGTGACGCGCTTTTCCTCGGCGTCCAACTGTTCGCGGGCGATGACCAGCCGCTGGAGCGCCGCCGCTGCCGCCGCCTCGTCCTGGCGCCGCTGGGGCAGGCCCGCCGCGGCGGTTTCCCGTTCGGTTTCCCGCTGTTTGACGGCCAGCAGCAGGGTGCGCACCTGCCCCTCGGTCTGGGCGAAGGCCTGGCGGGCGCGGGCCTCCTCCTCCTGGGCTTCCAGCCAGCGGCGATACCACAGCGCCGCTTCGGTCTTGCGGATCTGGGTGGACAGGCTGTGATAACGGGCCACCTGTTTGGCCTGCTTGCGCAGGCTGACGAGCTGGGTGTCCATGGCGCCGATCACATCGTCCAGACGGACGAGGTTGGCTTCCGCCGCCTTCAGGCGCAATTCCGCCTCGTGCCGGCGGGAATGCAGACCGGTGATGCCCGCCGCCTCTTCCAGCAGCACCCGGCGTTCCTGGGGCTTGGCGTTGATGATCTGTCCCACCTTCCCCTGGCTGACCAGGGCGGGGGACGACGCGCCCGATGCGTTGTCGGCGAACAGCAACTGCACGTCGCGGGCGCGCACCAGCTTGCCGTTGATGCGGTAGTCGGAGCCGGAGCCGCGCTCGATCCGCCGGGAAATCTCCAGCTCGTCCGCCTCGTTGAAGCCGGCGGGGGCGGTGCGGCCGCGGTTGTCCACGGCCAGCGACACCTCCGCCAGATTGCGGGCCGGGCGGTTGGACGTGCCGCCGAAGATCACGTCGTCCATGTCGCCGCCGCGCATGCGCTTGGCCGAGGTTTCCCCCATGACCCAGCGCAGCGCTTCGACCAGATTGGACTTGCCGCAGCCGTTGGGACCGACGATGCCGGTCATGCCCGGCTCGATCACCAGTTCGGTGCCATCGACGAACGATTTGAAGCCCGACAGCTTCAGACGGGTGAAGATCACCGCCGGACTCCCGCAGTGCTGCTCATGAACACGAGGCTACAGAATGCTTATTTGGCGGCGTCGATGGCCTTGGCGAAGGCGGCGAACGGCTGGGCACCGCTGATCTTTTCCTTGCCGTTGATGACGAAGGTCGGGGTGGCCTCCACCTTGTCCTTGACCGAGCCGTCGATCTGGATCTGCAGGATGCCGTCGGTCAGCTCCTTCGACGCCCAGCAGGCGTCAACCGCCGCTTCGGGCACGCCGGCCAGCGCACCGATCTGCTTCAGCGCCTTGGCGGGGTCGGCGGCGCGGCTCCACACGTTCTGCTGCTTGAACAGCACGTCCAGCAGCGGGTAATAGCGCTCCTTCGGCGCGCAGCGGGCCAGGGCCGACGCCTTCAGCGCCCACTGGTCGAAGGGAAAGTCGCGGAAGATCAGCTTGGCCTTGCCGGTGTCCAGATACTCTTTCTTGATCTGCGGCAGGGTGGTGTTGTGGAACTCGGCGCAGTGGGGGCAGGTCAGCGACGAATAGTCGATGATGGTCACCGGCGCGTCCGGGTTGCCCAGCACGCGGTCGGCCAGGGCGGCGGGCACGTCGATGGCCTGCGCACGCGCGGTGGCGGACACACCCGCACCGGCGACGGCGCACAGCAGGGCGGCGGCAAGAGTCTTCATAAATCGACGCACGGGAAAGCCTCCGGCTACAAGATCTGGGGGTGGGTTATAGGGGGACCGGCACACGGCGGCAAGAGCGGTTCCGGTCAGCGCCGGACACGCCCCATCACCGCCCGCCCGAACCGTTCAAGGGTTTCACGCAAGTCAGGGTCGTCCACCGACGCCAGCGTGGCGGACAGCCGGTCCTCCTGTTCCGCCGACAGCGGCTTGACCACCGGGGGGCGCGGCCCCGTGGGCGGCACCAGAACCCCGGCCACCAGCCGCAGCCGCGCCACGGCGCGGTAGCCGAAGAAGCTGTTGATCCGTTCCAGGATCTGCGGTTCCAGGTGCTGCAGCTCCAGCGCGATGGCACCGGCGGCCCGCAGGTGCAGCGTCGCATCCTCCCGCTGGCCGCGGGGAAAGATCAGCTTTTCCGGCTGGGTGCGGCTGGCCAATTGCTGGCCGACGATGCTGGGCCATTCAGTGATCAGCGCCCCGAACGCCAGCCCCCGCTTGCCCAGCACCTTTCCCGCCACCTGCGGCACGGTCTGGCTGAGAAGGCGGGGTCCGGCCATGGGCTGTCACGCTCGGCAAGGGTCATGCAATAAACGGGTGCGGCGGGGAGTCTAGCCCACCATCCGTTCCCTGCCAATCCACCTTCGCATGAAGCTTTTGTCATACGGGGGACGACATCTGCACGGGCCGGCGTGATGTTGATGAAGCGCCCGATTTTCACCACCATGCCAAGCAGCCGCCTTCATAGTGCAGCGAGAAAACGAGTGCCGTGACCCATGGTCGCGCACTGGTGGCACTGGGCGAACACGATTGAATGCGTTTGGATGGGGGCGCAGACGGGGTGACGGGCTGGCCGTCACCCCCGCTGCATTCACGGAGGGCACGAGGATGCGAGAAATCCTCACTCTCCTGATCTTGCTGCTGAAGGTGATCAGGGCGGGCCTTGATCTTCTGAGCCGCTAAGATCGGGCTGGGAGGACGGGGGGGCAACCCCGTCCTCCTCAGGCCCAAAGATAAGCCCGCGCGCCCCGTTTGTCCACCCGGCGGCGCCGGTTCTTACCGCTCGAAACCTTCCAGCACCACTTTGCCGCGCGACCGCCCGCTTTCGATGAAGGCGTGGGCGCGCTTCAGGTTGGCGGCGGTGATGGAGCCGAAGGTCTCGTTCAGGGTGGTGCGCAGCAGACCGTCGTCCACCAGCCGGGATACCTCCGCCAGCAGCCGGTGCTGGGCGATCATGTCCGGGGTCTGGAACAGCGGACGGGTGAACATGAACTCCCAATGGACCGAGGCGCTCTTGCGCTTCAGCGGCACGATGTCCAGGCTGCCGGGGTCATCGATCAGCGCCAGCCGGCCCTGGGGCGCCAGCGCCTCCACGATGGCGGGGTAATGCTGGGCGGTGCCGGTCAGGCTGGCCACCAGCTCCACCTGGGGAATGCCGATACGGGCCAGTTCCTCGTTCAACGGGCGGCTGTGGTCGATGACGTGGTGGGCGCCCAGGCTATGGCACCACTCCGCCGTCTCGGGCCGCGAGGCGGTGGCGATGACGGTCAGCCCGGTCAGCCGCCGGGCCAACTGAATCAGGATCGACCCCACCCCGCCGGCCCCGCCGACCACCAGCAGGCAACCCGCCGCCGCCGGCTTGCCCGGCGCCACGCCCAGCCGGTCGAACAGCATCTCCCACGCGGTGATGGCGGTCAGCGGCAGGGCCGCGGCCTCGGCGAACGACAGGCTGGCGGGTTTCGGCCCGGCGATGCGTTCATCCACCAGATGGAATTCCGCGTTGGTGCCGGGGCGGTTCAGCACGCCGGCATAGAACACCGCGTCTCCCGGCTGGAACAGTGTGACGGCGCCGCCCACCGCCTCCACCACCCCGGCGGCATCGAAGCCCAGGATGCGGGTTTCCCCCTCCGCCGGGGCGGCGTTGGCGCGCAGCTTCACATCCACGGGGTTGACCGACACCGCCGTGACCGCCACGCGCAGGTCATGAGCGCCGGGTTCGGGCATGGGGGCTTCGAAATCCACCAGCGAATCCGCGGCGGTGATGGGCAGGCAGGAACGGTAACCGACGGCTTTCATGGCCGGACACTCCCCTTCGAAAAACCGGATGCACCCGGTATGGGGCAAAGATGTCTGTTCCCACCGTTTGCGTAAATACGGCATAATTGGGCCGGTAGTTCCCATTTTGATACTGTGGACGGTGTTCGCTTATGAAAAAGCGCCGCTACGAATGCGCCCCCGGCTGCCCGGTGGAGGCCACGCTGGATCTGATCGACGGCAAGTGGAAGGGCATCATCCTGTTCCACCTGCTGGACGGCACCCTGCGCTTCAACGAGCTGATGCGGCGGCTGAACGCCGTCACCCAGCGGATGCTGACAAAGCAGTTGCGCGAGCTTGAGGAAGCGGGGCTGATCCTGCGCACCGTCTATCCCCAGGTGCCGCCCAAGGTGGAGTATTCCCTGACGCCGGAGGGGGAAAGCCTGCGGCCCGTGCTGATGGCGCTCTACGCCTGGGGGGTGGAGCGCATGGCCCGGCTGAACCAGACCGAGCGGCCCATGCCGGGCACGCCCGGTGCCGGGCCGGCCTGTGTGGAATCGGCGCAGACGCTGGCGGCGGAGTGATCATCCGTTTCAGGATTTTCCGCAGTGCGGAAAGATGGTATGTTTCCCTCGACCGAATGATCCCCGACGGGTGAGACGAATGCCGCTCTATTCCTACCGCTGCCAAGGCTGCGACAACACGTTCGAAGCGCTGGTGCGCAGCTCCGACGTTCCCGCCTGCCCGTCCTGCGGCAGCGAAACCCTGGAAAAGCTGGTGTCCCTGCCGGCGCCGGAGGGCAAGTCCAAGGCCATCATCCAGGCCGGGCGCGCCGCCGCCGCCAAGGAGGGACACTTCAGCAACTACAGCAAGGCCGAACGCTCCAAGCTGTGACGCCGGCATAAGACAAGGGTGCCGCCCGCGGGCGGCACCCTTCCCCGGACCATCCCCGTTACGCCGCCGCCCCGCGGTCGCGCAGGAAGGCGCCCAGCTTTTTGTCCACGCCCAGGATGTGGCCGGACAGCCAGCTTCCCAGCATCCCCAGCACATAGGCGCCCTGCTCGCCCCCGGCGTCGAGGGCGTTGTTGATGTCGTAGATTTCGCGGACGAAGGTGTCGTGCAGCGCCTTGTGGCGTTCGTAATCGGGATAGCCGTGCTCGCGCATCAGCTTTTCTTCCCGGTCGAAATGGGTGTCGCAGTATTTCAGCAGTTCGACGAGAACCGTTTCGATATCGCCGTCGCCGCGGTTCTCGTTCACCGCGGTGACGAATTCGTTGAACAGTTCGAACAGGCGGCGGTGGTCGCCGTCGATGCCGTCGTGCCCCACGCCGTAATCATCGTCCCACGCGACGGTGTTCCAACGCGGTTCGGCAGCAGCCTTCATGGTGCGGGTTTGAGTCAGCATTTCCACCCTTTCGCCGCGGGTGCGGCTTGTTGATCGGCGGCCGCAATAGCCGCACTTTTATTATGGTTTTATACCGCCGATCATCAGAACCCGAACAGGTGGCAAAACGTCCTATTCCGCCACACAGCCGGTCACCCGCACCGGAAACCGCTGATCGAGAAAGGCGCCGATGTCGGTCCACACGCGGGCGCGGATGGCGTCGGTCTCCATCAGCACCTCGTGCCGGGCGTCGGGATAGCGGCGCACGGTGGCGTGGGGGAAGCGGCGGGCCACCGCCTCCACCGCCGGGGCCATCACCACCCGGTCGTTGGGGGCGTTGAGGAACAGAACCGGCGTTCGCACCCGCTCCAGCGGCAGCGTGTGCAAGACCGCCCGCTCGGCACGGAAGGCGGCGTCGAGCCAACCGAAGCTGACCCCGCCCACCCGCAACTCCGCCCGGTCACGGAAAGCGTCGTGGAACAGGGCGTAGCGCCGCGGGTCGCCGGTGATGGGATTGTCGGGGTCGAACACGCCCTTGCGCGGATCGTAATCCCCCTGCCCCGGCCCATAGCGTTCGGACAGGCCCAGCGCGCGGGCCCCGGCAACCAGCCCGCGCGCCAGGCACCGGGGCAGCGGCCCCAGATGAACCGCACACATGGGCGCCGACAGCACGGCGGCGGCGTAGAGATCCGGCTCCGCCGCCATGTGCAGCACCGCCACGAGCCCGCCCATGGAATGGGCCATCACCACCAGCGGCGCGCCCGCCGCCGCCGGGCGCGCCACCCGCTCCACGAACAGGGCCAGATCGTCGCGCAGCACCGTGAAATCCCGCAGGTGATGGATCTGCCGGTTGGGCAGCGGGCGGCCCGACAGCCCCTGGTTCCGCCAGTCCATCTGCACCACGCGGAAACCGCGGGTCCGCAGTTCGCCCGCCGTCTCGCGGTATTTTTCGATGAACTCGGCCCGCCCGGTCAGCAGCACCACCGTGGCCCGCACCGGCCCCGCCGGACCGTCCCACACCGCGGTGCGCAGGACCGTACCGTCCGCGGCGGTGATGCTGCCGTAACAAGGATCGCTCACCCCCGCCCCCTGCCCTCTCATTCCCAGGATCACCGAAGCATGGCAGCGCCCCGGCCCGGCGGCAACAGCGGGTGCCGGGAAAACCCCACACCGAGTCGTCCTACTGCCCCCGCAGGCGCGGTACGCTGGTCCTGTAGATTTCGCATTGCAGGACAGGCCATCAAAATAGAAAGGTAATCTTATCAAGGCACAAGCGAAACATTTTGTCACATTTTAATGATTCGGCCATCCCACCGCCATAAAAAGGTCATGGATTCTGTCCGATTCACAAGAATCCGGTTTCTCCACGCCATGGTTATTGCCACCATCGCGCCGCGGTGCATATACCGCAACGCGGCATCTTTCGCGCCGCAGCGCGATTATACACCGGCGTATGGACGCATTCTTATCCGTGCGGTCCAACACCGGCCGATTATCGCGCGACCAGGACATTCAGCGCCCACCACAGCAGCGCCACCACAGGAGCCGGGTATGGACGACGTTCGTAAGCCTTCGCAGGAATTCAACGGCTACTTCATCGAGGATCTGTCGGTCGGCATGACCGCGGTGTTCGCCAAGACCGTCACCGAGGCGGACATCGTGCTGTTCGCCGGCATCTCGGGCGACACCAACCCGGTCCACCTGAACGAGGAATACGCCAGCACCACCATGTTCAAGGGCCGCATCGCCCACGGCATGCTCAGCGCCGGCTTCATTTCCGCCCTGCTGGGCACCAAGCTGCCGGGGCCGGGCTGCATCTACATGTCGCAGAACCTGAAGTTCAAGGCGCCGGTACGGGCCGGCGACACCGTGGTCGCCCGCGGGACCGTGACCGACGTGAACGCGGCCAAGCGGCGCGTGACCATCCAGACCACCTGCACCGTCGGCGACACCGTGGTGCTGGACGGCGAGGCGCTGCTGATGGTGCCCACCCGCGGGTGAAACCGCCGGCAAATCCGTTGAATCCGCTGACGACCCGAAGCCGGCGCGTTTACCCCGCGCCGGCTTCGGTCTATATAACCCCGGACGCGCGGTATGACCGCCGGCCCTTCCGCCGGCGGGACGGACGCGCAATCAAGGGGCGAGACGAGCTGTGCGACTGTTCCGACATACCGACGATCTACCCGCCGACGCCCGTGGCGCCGTGATGGCGCTGGGCAATTTCGACGGTGTGCATCGCGGTCATCAGGCGGTGATCGGCGAGGCGCAGCGCATCGCACGCTCCTTCAGCGTGCCCGCCGGGGTGGTGACGTTCGAACCGCACCCCCGCCGGGTGTTCCGCCCCGACGAGCCGCCGTTCCGCCTGTCGCCCTTCCGCGTCAAGGCGCGCAAGCTGGAATCGCTGGGTCTGGACCTGCTGGTGGTCTGTCATTTCGACGGCGGCTTCCAGCACAAGACCGCCGACGCCTTCGTGCGCGAGGATCTGATGGGCGGGCTTGCCATCCGCCACGCGGTGTGCGGCAGCGATTTCCTGTTCGGGCACCGGCGGGGGGGCGACGTGGCCCTGCTGACCCGCCTGGGCGATGAGCTGGGCTTCGGCGTCACCGCCGTCGGCCCGGTGGCCGATCCCGAGGGGGGCGTCTATTCCTCCACCCGCGTGCGCGATGCGCTGCTGGCCGGCCGGGCGCGCGATGCCGCCCACATCCTGGGCACGCCGTGGGAGATCGAGGGGCGGGTGGAGCATGGCGACAAGCTGGGCCGCACCATCGGCTTTCCCACCGCCAACATCGAACTGGGCGAATACCTGCGCCCGGCCTTCGGCGTCTATGCCGTGCGCGCCGGGGTGGACGCCGGGGCCGCCACCGTCTGGCACGACGGGGTGGCCAACCTGGGCCGCCGCCCCACCGTCGGCGGGCTGACGGAGCGGCTGGAGGTGCATCTGTTCGATTTCGCGGGCGACCTCTATGGCCGTCACCTGCGGGTGCAGTTCGTGGAGCACCTGCGCGGCGAACGGAAGTTCGACGGGTTGGACGCGCTGAAGGCCCAGATCGCACGCGACGGCGAGGCCGCGCGGGTGGCGCTGTCCGTCCCCTTCGCGTTGCCCACCACCACGTTGTAAGAGGAACAACCACCCGTTATCTTGGAACGCAGGTTGGAAGGGAGGATCGGCCCATGCCCGACGGCGTACTCTACGACACCGATTTCCTGGCCTGGACCGAGCAGCAGGCCGCCGCCCTGCGCCGCATGGCGGCAGCGCGGGCCAACACCGAGCTTGACCTGCACCATCTGGCGGAGCTTCTCGACGACATGGGAGCCAGCGAACGGCGGGCGTTGGAAAGCGACCTTGCCTGCATCATCGAGCATCTGCTGAAGCTGGAACATTCGCCGGCAGAGGCTCCACGGCGGAAATGGCGTGCCAGCGTGGCCGAACACCGCGGGCGCGTTGCCGCGGCGCTGGAGGACAGTCCCAGCCTGCGCCGCCGGGTGTCGGAGCTGTTGCCACGCGCCTGGGACCGTGGCCGGTTCCAGGCGGCCGGTTCGTTGCAGGATTACGACAGCGTCGATCCCGACACCCTGCCCGAGCATTGTCCCTACACCCTGGACGATTTGCTGGACCGGACGATGCTGCCCCCCAACCGCCACGGGCTGGCCTGACCCATCCCCCCCGCCACCGACACGGAACCGAAAGCGCCATGGACAGTATCGAACGGGTGATCCTGCTGGTGTTCCTGCTGGGCCGCGGCGGACCGACCACCATCGATTTCGACACCATGGCCCAGTGTCAGGCCGCCCTGCCCCAGATCGCCGATGTCTACAACGACATGACGGGGGTGGAGGTGCGGGCGCGCTGCGTGTCCCTGCGCCTGCCGCGCCGCTGATCCCTGCACGAGTGCCGTTGCCAAGCGGCGGCGGGGTGTTTACACAAAGACCGTTTTGCACCACGGGCGCCGTGCCGGTGGCCTGACGCCCTATTGGACCGTTGGAGTGTTTCATGTCATCGACCGCCCTCCCCGCGCCCGCGGACAAGGAAGCCATCGCCGCCGTTGCCGCCAAGCTGCTGCTTGAGATCAAGGCGCTGCACTTCAACGCCGAAAACCCGTTCATCTTCACGTCCGGCTGGGCCAGCCCGGTCTACACCGACTGCCGCCGCATCATCTCCTTCCCCCGCGCCCGCGCCGCGCTGATGGACATGGGCGTGTCCACCATCCTGCGCGAATGCGGGTACGAGAGCATCGACGCCATTGCCGGCGGCGAGACGGCGGGCATCCCCTTCGCCGCCTGGATCGCCGAGCGCATGGGCCTGCCCATGCAGTACATCCGCAAGAAGCCCAAGGGCTTCGGCCGCAACGCCCAGATCGAGGGCGTGGTGACCGAGGGGCAGCGGGTGCTGCTGGTGGAGGATCTGGCCACCGACGGCAAGAGCAAGGTGAACTTCGTCAACGCGCTGCGCACCGCGGGTGCCGAGTGCACCGACACCTTCGTCATCTTCTTCTACGGCATCTTCCCCCAGACCCAGACCATCATGGACGGCGTGGGCGTGCGTCTGCACAGCCTGTGCACGTGGTGGGACGTGCTGAAGGTGGCGCGCGACAACAACTATTTCGACGTGAAGACCCTGGACGAGGTGGAAAAGTTCCTCCACGCGCCCGTGGACTGGTCCGCCGCCCACGGCGGCAAGGCCACCATGGATTGAGGTGGGGCGGCTTCTCCCCCTCCCCCATCCTTGACCCTCATCGCGGCGGCGTTATGATCCCCGGCATGCACGACACGGCCCTGCCCCTGTTCGGAACGATGCGAATTACCGGCCCGGCTCTCTGAGGAGGGCCGGGACCGCTGACGCCTCATGCCCGGCCGCCGGGGGACACACTCCCGGCGGCCCGCCCCATCCGCATCGCTTTCCGAGACACGATCCATGACCACCCGCGATTACAAGCCCACCGTCTTCCTGCCCCGCACCGATTTCCCCATGCGCGGCGGCCTGCCGGCCAAGGAGCCGGAGCTGCTGAAGCGCTGGGCCGGGATGAACCTGTTCGGCCGGCTGCGCAATGATGCCGCCGGGCGGCCCAAGTTCGTGCTGCACGACGGCCCCCCGTACGCCAACGGCAACATCCACATCGGCCACGCGCTGAACAAGATCCTGAAGGACGTGATCGTGCGCACCCGGCAGATGCAGGGGTTCGACGCCAACTACGTCCCCGGCTGGGACTGCCACGGCCTGCCCATCGAATGGAAGATCGAGGAGAAGTACCGAGCCGCCGGCAAGAACAAGGACGAGGTGCCCGTCGTCCAGTTCCGCGCCGAATGCCGCGACTTCGCCGCCCATTGGGTGTCGGTCCAGACCGAGGAATTCAAGCGTCTGGGCGTTGAGGGCAACTGGACCGTGCCCTACACCACCATGACCTTCCCGGCGGAAGCGCAGATCGCCCGCGAAATCCACAAGTTCGTCATGAACGGCGGCTTGTATAAGGGCGAAAAGCCGGTGCTGTGGTCGGTGGTGGAAAAGACAGCCCTCGCCGACGCCGAGGTGGAATACTACGATCACACCTCCACCACCTGTTTCATCCGCTTCCCCGTGGTCGGTTCCGGCTCGCCGGAGGTGGACGAGGCCAACGTGGTGATCTGGACCACCACGCCCTGGACCCTGCCCGGCAACCGCGCCATGGCCTATGGTGCGGAGATCGAATACGGCGTGTTCAAGGTGACCGAGGTGGCCGACGGCAGCCTCGCCCGCGTGGGCGAACGGCTGGTGCTGGCCACGGCACTGGCTGAGAACGTCGCCAAGGAGGTGGGCATCACGGCGTGGAAGCAGCTTCACCGCTTCCCCGGTTCGCGGCTGGAGGGCACCTATTGCCGCCACCCGCTGTCGGACAAGGGCTATGATTTCCGCGTGCCGCTGCTGCCCGGCGATTTCGTGACCACCGACGCCGGCACCGGCGTGGTGCACATCGCCCCCGGCCACGGCGAGGACGACTTCAAGCTGGGCCGCGCCCATGGGGTGGAGGTGCCGCGCACGGTGGCCGAGGACGGGCGTTACTACGACTCCGTGCCGCTGTTCGCCGGTCTGGCCGTCTACACCGACCAGGGCAAGCCCGGCCCGGCCAATAACGCCGTGCTGGACGCCATCAAGGAGGCCGGCGGGCTTCTGGGCCGCAACAGGATCAAGCACAGCTACCCCCATTCCTGGCGGTCAAAGGCGCCGCTGATCTTCCGCACCACGCCGCAGTGGTTCATCTCCATGGAGACGAACGGCCTGCGCGACAAGGCGCTGAAGGCCATCGGCGACACCCAGTGGGTGCCGGCGCAGGGTGAGAACCGCATCCGCTCGATGATCGAAAGCCGCCCGGACTGGTGCGTCAGCCGCCAGCGCACCTGGGGCGTGCCCATCGCCATCTTCGTGCGCAAGACCGACGGCGCCATCCTGCGCGACGAGACGGTGAACACCCGCATCGCCGACATCTTCCAGGCCGAGGGTTCGGATGCGTGGTTCGCCCGCCCGGCCCAGGATTTCCTCGGCAACGACTACAAGGCTGATGATTTCGAGCAGGTCCGCGACATCATCGAGGTGTGGTTCGAATCCGGCTCCACCCACGCCTTCGTGCTGGAGCAGCGCCCGGACCTGATGTGGCCGGCGTCGCTGTACCTGGAAGGCTCGGACCAGCACCGCGGGTGGTTCCATTCCTCGCTGCTGGAATCCTGCGGCACCCGCGGGCGGGCACCCTATGACGCGGTGCTGACCCACGGCTTCACGCTCGACGAGCAGGGCCGCAAGATGTCCAAGTCGCTGGGCAACGTGGTCGCCCCGCAGGAGGTGTGCAACCAGTACGGCGCCGACATCCTGCGCCTGTGGGTGGTCGGCACCGACTACAGCGACGACCAGCGCATCGGGCCGGAGATCATCAAGTATCAGGCCGACCTCTACCGCCGCCTGCGCAACACCCTGCGCTACCTGCTGGGGGCGCTGGACGGCTTCACCGATGCCGAACGGATCGAGCCGGCGCAGATGCCCGAGCTGGAACGCTGGGTGCTGCACCGCCTGACCGAGATGGACGCGCTGGTGCGCGAGAAGATCGAGTCGTACGACCTGCATGCCTATTTCCAGGCGGTGCACAACTTCTGCGCCGTGGACCTGTCGGCCTTCTATTTCGACGTCCGCAAGGACAGCCTGTACTGCGACGCGGTGATGTCGGACCGCCGCCGCGCCGTGCGCACGGTGATGGCGCACCTGCTGTCGGCGCTGACCGCGTGGATGGCGCCGGTGCTGTGCTTCACCGCCGAAGAGGCGTGGTCGGCCCGTCCCGAGGGCTTGAAGACCGGGGCCGGCTGGGACGCCGACAGCGTGCACCTGCGCCAGTTCCCCGAGATACCATCCGCGTGGCGCGACGAGGCCCTGGCCGCCAAGTGGGCCAAGGTCCGCGACGTCCGCCGCGTGGTCACCGGTGCGCTGGAGCTGGAACGGGCCAACAAGACCATCGGCTCGTCGTTGCAGGCCAGCCCCACCGTGCACGTGGACGCCGACACCCACGCGCTGCTCGACACCGTGCCGTTCGAGGACGTGTGCATCACGTCCGCCATCACCGTGGTGGACAGCCCGGCGCCGGAGGGGGCCTTCACCCTGCCCGACGTGGCCGGGGTGGCGGTGGTCTCCGGTCTGGCGGCGGGGGAGAAGTGCGAGCGCTGCTGGAAGATCCTGCCCGACGTGGGCGCGGTGACGGCGCATCCGGGTGCCTGCCCGCGCTGCGCCGATGCGGTCGGGGCGTGATCCATGACCGCCGTGGAAAGCCGCAAGGGACGTTTCCTGATGCTGGGCCTGCTGGCGGCGGCCGTGGTCGCCGCCGTGGACCAGGCCACCAAATGGTGGATTCTGAACGTCCTGATGCAGCCCGCGCCGCAGGTGGTGGAGGTGACCCCCTTCTTCAATCTGGTTCTGGCATGGAACCGGGGGGTCAGCTTCGGCACCTTTTCCGGCGGCGGGTCGTGGATGCCCTATGCCCTGACGGCGGTGGCGCTGGCCATCGCCGGGGTGCTGCTCACGTGGCTGTGGCGGGCGGAGCGCTGGTTCGTGGCGCTGGCGCTGGGCATGGTCATCGGCGGGGCCGTCGGCAACGTGGTTGACCGGGTGCGGCTGGGGGCGGTGGTCGATTTTCTCGATTTCCACGCCTTCGGCTGGCATTTCTGGGCCTTCAACGTGGCCGACAGCGGCATCAGCGTCGGCGTGATGCTGCTGCTCATCGACGGGCTGTTCCCCGGCGATGAAAAGGCGTAGAACATCGGGCGGGCCGGAACGGCTGATGATTGGGACATCCCTCACGCGACGGAATCTGATGGTGCTCAGCAAAACTTCCTTCTCTCCGCTTCTGGGGCTGGCCGTGGCGGCGTTGGCGCTGACCGGATGCTCCGACGTCCGCCGCTCCATGGGTCTCGACCGCACCAGCCCGGACGAGTTCGCGGTGGTGTCCCGTGCGCCGCTGACCCTGCCGCCCGACATGCGCCAGTTGCCCGCCCCGTCCCCCGGTGCGGCCCGCCCGCAGGAAGCCGCCCCGTCCCAGGTGGCCGCGGCGTCGATCTTCGGCCCCGGCGCCCAGGTGTCGGGGGTGCGCATCAACACCACCCGCGGCAGCGGCGGCGGCTCGGCCAGCGAGCAGGCGTTCCTGAACCGCGCCGGTGCGGACAAGGCCGATCCGTCCATCCGCGCCAAGGTGGACCAGGAAACCACGTCGATGATCGTGGCCGACCGGAGCTGGGTCGATTCGCTGCTGTTCTGGCAGAAGTACGAGGCCCCCTATCAGGTGGTCGATCCCGCCAAGGAGGCCCAGCGCGTGCGTCAGGCCCAGGCCCAGGGCGCGCCCATCAACCAGGGCAACGTCCCGACCATCGAGCGCAAGAAAAAGGCGCCGCTGGAAGGCTTGTTCTAAGCCGGTCCCGCACCCAGTTGCAGGGGGGCGCCCTTTCCGGGGACGCCCCCTTTTTCATGGTCCCTCGGTTTTCCATCTTCGAGGAAAGATCCGCATTCCCATGCCGGCTCTCGTTCGTCGTTCCCTGCTCGCCGCCGCCGCCGTGCTGGCGCTGTCCGCCGCCCCCGCGTCCGCGCAGGACAGCGCCACCGCCCCGCCGCCCGCCGCCGCCGCCGCCAAGACCACGGTGGAAAAGGGCGTGTTCTTTCCCGAAAGCTTTACGCTGCCCAACGGCATGCAGGTGGTGGTGATCACCAACACCCGCGTGCCGGTGGTGACGCACATGGTGTGGTACCGGGTGGGGGCCGCCGACGAGCCGCGCGGCACCTCGGGCATCGCCCATTTCCTGGAACATCTGATGTTCAAGGGAACCAAGGATCTGGCCCCCGGCGCCTTCAGCCGCATCGTCGCCAAGAACGGCGGGCAGGACAACGCCTTCACCTCGTGGGATTACACCGCGTTCTATCAGAGCGTGGCCCGCGACCGGCTGGAGATGGTGATGAGGATGGAGGCCGGGCGCATGACCGGCCTGCAGCTCACCGACGAGGTGGTCTATCCCGAACGCGACGTCATCATCGAGGAACGCCGCCAGCGGGTGGAGAACGACCCCGCCGACCGCATGCGCGAACAGGTGGATGCCACCTTCCACGTGCATCACCCCTACGGCACCCCGGTGATCGGCTGGCCGCAGGAAATGGCCGCCCTGACGCGGGAGGACGCCGAAGCCTTCTATAGGACGTGGTACGCCCCCAACAACGCCATCCTGGTGGTGTCGGGCGACGTCACCGCCGCCGACCTGAAGCCGCTGGCGGAAAAATACTACGGCGCCATCCCCGCCCGCCCCCTGCCCGCCCGGTCGCGCGTGTCCGACCCGCCGTTGACCGCCGCCCGCCGGGTGGTTCTGCAGGACGAGGAGGTGCGCCAGCCGTCGGTCTACCGGATGTGGCACGCCCCCTCCTACCGCACCGATGCGGACAAACAGGCGTACGCGCTCCAGGTGCTGACCGAGGTGATGAGCGGCGGCGCCACCGGACGGCTGTACCGCGCGCTGGTGGTTGACCAGAAGATCGCCACCTCCGCCTGGATGGGCTACAGCCCGGTGTCGTGGGACGGGACATCCTTCATCGCCGGCATCTCCCCTGCCCCCGGCGTCGCCCCGGACACCGCCGAGGCCGCCCTGCTGGAACAGGTCCGCATCCTGCTGGACCAGGGCGTGACCGAGGAGGAGGTGGAGACCGCCAAGCGCCGCATGCTGGCCGAGGCGGCCTACGCCCGCGACAGCCTGAGCGGCCCGGCCCAGACGCTGGGCGCCTCGCTCGCCACCGGGCAGAGCATCGACGATGTGGAAAGCTGGCCGGTGCGCATCGACGCCGTGACCGCCGGACAGGTGACCGCCGCCGCCCGCGCCGTCCTGGGCCGGCGCGACCATGTGACCGGCGTGCTGCTGCCCGCCCCGGCCCCCGATTCCGCCGCCCCGGCCGCCGCGCCGGCCTCCGTTCCCGGCAAGGAAAGCTGATCCCGTGATGACGCCGTTTTTCCTGTCGCACCGTTTCGCCGGCGCGCTGTGCGCGCTGGTCCTGATGGCCCTGACCCTGCTGGCCCGTCCGGCGGACGCCGTGGAGATCAAGCGGGTGATCAGCCCCGGCGGCATCGAGGCGTGGCTGATCGAGGATCAGAAGATCCCCGTGGTGGCGCTGGAATGGGTGTTCGCCGGGGCCGGGGGCCGCGATCCCGCCGGCAAGGGCGGGCTGGCCAATCTGGCCTCCACCCTGCTGGACGAAGGGGCCGGACCGTACGATTCCCAGGCGTTCCAGGGCCGGCTGCAGGATCTCGCCACCAGCCTGGACTATGACGCCACCCGCGACGGCTTCACCGGCAGCCTGCGCACGCTCAAAGACAACGCCCCCGCCGCCTTCGATCTGGTGCGCCTGTCCATGGCCGACCCGCACCTGACCGTAGAGGCGCTGGAGCGGATGCGCAGCGCCATCCTGTCGGGGCTGAAGCGCGACGAATCCGACCCGAACTATGTGGCCCGGCGGATCTTCTTCTCCACCGCCTTCCCCGGCCATCCCTATGGCGAGGAGATCCGCGGCACCCCCGCCACGCTCGCCGCCATCACCCCCGACGACGTGCGCGCCTTCGTCCACAGCGAGCTGACCCGCGACCGGCTGGTGGTGGCCGCCGCCGGGGCCATCACCCCCGACGAGCTGGCCAAGGCGCTGGACGCCCTGTTCGGCACCCTGCCGGCCAAGGCCGCCACGCCGCCGCTGCCCGACGTCACCGCCCAAGGGGCCGGCCAGACCCTGGTCGCCCCGCGCCCCACCGCCCAGACCGTCATCATCATGGGCCAGCCGGGGGTCAAGCGCAGCGATCCCGACTGGTACGCCGCCACGGTGATGAACTACGTGCTGGGCGGCGGCAGCTTCTCCTCGCGGCTGATGGAGGAGGTGCGGGAGAAGCGCGGCCTGAGCTACGGCGTCTACAGCGGGCTGTACCCGCTGGACCACGCGGCGCTCGTCACCGCGTCGGGGTCCACCCGCAACGCCACCGCGGGCCAGGCGCTGGACATCATGCGCGCCGAATGGCGCCGCATGGCCGAGGGCGGCGTGACCGACGAGGAACTGGCCGACGCCAAGACCTATCTGACCGGCTCGTTCCCGTTGCAGTTCTCCTCCACCTCCGCCATCGCGCGCATCCTGCTGCAGGTGAAGAAGGATGGGCTGGGCATCGACTATCTCGACCGGCGCAACGGCTTCATCAACGGCGTCACCCGCGCCGACGTGGCACGGGTGGCCAAGCGGCTGCTGAACCCCGACACGCTGCTGACCGTGCTGGTGGGGCGCCCCGACGGGGTGACCGCCACCCGCACCATCGCAGGCGGAAGCTGACACCAGGGAAAGCCGGCCATGCGGTAAAGCCGGCCCTACGGTGGGGGTGCATACCCTGCGGCCAACCGCCGGGTATGCACCCCACAGCCACTGGTGTTACCTTTGCCCTCCGCGCCCGTCCGGGCACCCGTTCCGCCTTTCGGTGAACCTGCCACATCCGGTGATCCTGTCATGTCCATGCTGACCCAATCCGCCGCCTGGCAATCCCTGTCCCGTCACCGCGAGGCCCTGGCCGGCACCTCCCTGCGCGACCTGTTCGCCGCCGACCACGACCGTTTCAGCCGCTTCTCGCTCACCGCCGCCGGGCTGACGCTCGACTATTCCAAGAACCGCATCACCGATGAAACCCTGGACCTGCTGTGCGCGCTCGCCCGGCAGCAGGGGGTGGAGGAGTGGCGCGACCGCATGTTCACGGGCGAGCCCATCAACACCACCGAGAACCGCGCCGTGCTGCACACCGCATTGCGGGCACCCGCGGGGGCGTCGGTGACCGTGGGCGGCCACGACGTGATGCCCGACGTGCGCGCCGTGCTCAAGCGCATGGGCCGCTTCACCAAGGCGGTGCGCGAGGGGGCGTGGACCGGCTACACCGGCCAGCCGATCACCGACGTGGTGAACATCGGCATCGGCGGGTCCGACCTGGGGCCGGTGATGGCGACGGAGGCGTTGCGCCCCTATCTCCACCCGCAGATCGGCGTGCATTTCGTCTCCAACGTGGACGGCACCCACATGGCCGAGACGCTGGAGTGGATGGACCCGGAAACCACCCTGTTCGTCATCGCGTCCAAGACCTTCACCACCCAGGAAACCCTGGCCAATGCCCATACGGCGCGCCGCTGGTTCATGGACGCGGCGGGGGACGACCGCCACATCGCCCGTCATTTCGTCGCCGTCTCCACCAACACGGCGGAGGTGACGGCGTTCGGCATCGACCCCGACAACATGTTCGGCTTCTGGGACTGGGTGGGGGGCCGCTACAGCCTGTGGTCGGCCATCGGCCTGCCCATCGCCCTGGCCATCGGCATGGAACGGTTCGAGGAGATGCTGGCCGGCGCCCATGCCATGGACCAGCATTTCCGCACCGCCCCGCTGAACGCCAACATGCCCGTGCTCCTCGGCCTGCTGGGGGTGTGGTACGGCAATTTCTGGGGGGCCACGGCGCACGCGGTGCTGCCCTATGACCAGTACCTGCACCGCTTCCCCGCCTATCTCCAGCAGTTGGACATGGAATCCAACGGCAAGAGCGTGGACCGCGACGGCAACCCGGTGGATTACGCCACCGGCCCCATCGTGTTCGGCGAACCGGGCACCAACGGCCAGCACGCCTTCTACCAGTTGATCCACCAGGGCACGCACCTGATCCCGTGCGATTTCATCGCCCCGGCCCGCACCCACAACCCACTGCCCGCCACGCCGCTGGGCGACCATCACCGCATCCTGCTGTCCAATTTCCTGGCCCAGCCGGAAGCGCTGATGCGCGGCAAGACGCTGGACGAGGTGCGCGACGAGATGACCCGCGCCGGCAAGACGCCCGAGGTGATCGCGGCGGTGGAGGCGCACCGGGTGTTCACCGGCAACCGCCCGACCAACAGCATCGCCTTCTCCCAACTGGACCCCGCCACGCTGGGGGCGCTGGTGGCACTGTACGAGCACAAGGTGTTCGTCCAGGGCATCGTGTGGAACATCAACTCCTTCGACCAGTGGGGCGTCGAGTTGGGCAAGCAGCTTGCCAACACCATCCTGCCCGAACTGCACGACGGGCCGATCCCCGCCGGGCGGCACGACAGCTCCACCAACGGCCTGATCCGCTGGGTCCGGTCGCATCGTTCGTAACGCAGTCACGACTCACATCATGCCCATCCGCCTGCTGCCGGAAACGCTGGTCAACCGCATCGCCGCGGGGGAGGTGGTCGAACGCCCCGCCGCCGCGGTCAAGGAGCTGGTGGAAAACGCGCTCGACGCCGGGGCCGGGCGCATCGACGTGGTTGTGCGCGACGGCGGCCGGACGTTGCTGTCCATCACCGACGACGGGTGCGGCATGGGGCCGGACGAGCTGGCGCTGGCGGTGGAACGGCACGCCACCTCCAAGCTGCCCTCCGACGACCTGCTGGACATCCGCCACCTGGGCTTCCGGGGGGAGGCGCTGCCGTCCATCGGCGCCGTCAGCCGGCTGACGCTGACCAGCCGCCCGCGCGGCGCCGATTCCGCCTGGAGCCTGACCGTGGACGCCGGGCGCAAGGGCGCGCCGCAGCCGGCGGCCCTGGCGCTGGGCACGCGGGTGGAGGTGCGCGACCTGTTCGCCGCCGTGCCCGCCCGGCTGAAGTTCCTGAAAACCGCCCGCACCGAACTGGACCACATCCAGGAAACGGTGGAGCGGCTGGCCATGGCCCATCCCACCGTGGCCTTCTCCCTGGCCGACGACCAGCGTTCCGTCGTGCGGCTGGCGGCGGCTTCGGGCGACGAGGCGCAGGCGCGGCTGGTCCGGCTGGGGGCGCTGATGGGCCGGGATTTCCAGGACAACGCCGTGCCGGTGGACGCCGCGCGCGCGGGGGTGGCGCTGGCCGGCTGGATCGGCCTGCCCACGCTGCACCGCCCCACCGCCCGGCACCAGCACCTGTTCGTCAACGGGCGGCCGGTGCGCGACAAGCTGATGGTGGGGGCGGTGCGCGCGGCCTACGCCGATTTCCTGCCCCGCGACCGCCACCCGCTGCTGGCGCTGTTCCTGACCATCGACCCCATGGAGGTGGACGTGAACGTCCACCCCGCCAAGGCCGAGGTGCGGTTCCGCGATTCCGGGCTGGTGCGCGGCCTGATCGTCGGCGCGCTCAAACACGCGCTGGCGGAAGCCGGGCACCGCGCCTCCACCACCGTGGGCGTGGCGACGCTGGGGGCCCTGCGCGCCGAGGGTGCCGGCCCGTCCGACACGTCCCAGCCGGTGCCCGGCCCCCTGTGGGGCAACCGCTGGACCGGCGGCGGCGGATCGTACGGCGGCGGCTCATCCACCCTGCCCCGCGGGCTGGCGGAGCGCACGGTGGGTTTCCAGGCCCCCCTGGCCGGGCTGGAATCCGCCCCTCCGGCGGCGCGGGTCACCGAACCCATGGCCCCCTCCATGGCCGCCGGCGGAAGCGTCGATTTCCCGCTGGGGGCGGCGCGGGCGCAGCTTCACAACACCTACATCGTGGCCCAGACCGCCACCGGCATCATCATCGTGGACCAGCACGCCGCCCACGAACGGCTGGTCTATGAACGCATGAAGGCCGCCCTGGTCGAGGGCGGCGTGAAGCGCCAGGGGCTGCTGATCCCTGATGTGGTGGAACTGGACGAACCGTCGGCTGCCCGCGTGCTGGCCCGCGCGGAGGAACTGGCCGACCTGGGTCTGGTGGTGGAAGGCTTCGGCCCCGGCTCGCTGCTGGTGCGCGAGGTGCCGGCCCTGCTGGGCAAGACCGACGTCAAGGGGCTGATCCGCGACCTGGCCGACGAACTGGCGGAACTGGGCAACGCCGCGTCCCTGAAGGAGCGGCTGGAGGAGGTGTGCGCCACCATGGCCTGTCACGGGTCGGTGCGCGCGGGCCGTCCGCTGTCCATCGACGAGATGAACGCGCTCCTGCGCCAGATGGAGGCCACCCCCCATTCCGGCCAGTGCAACCACGGGCGCCCGACCTATGTGGAACTGAAGCTGCCGGACATCGAACGGCTGTTCGGGCGGCGGTAGCGGCCGCTCAACCCGCCAGCAGCCGATGGGTGTTGGTCTGCACCAGCACCCGCTGGACCCGCGGGGGGATGTTGACCAGATGCAGCGGGCGGCCCCGCCGCCGCACGGTGTCGCTGAGGATCAGCAGCATCCCCAGGCCGCTGGAATCGAGAAACGAAAGACGCTCCAGATCCAGGACCACCGGGCCGCCGTCCGCCGTGTCCGCCGCGTCCAGAACCGGACGGAACAGTTCGTAGCTGGCGTGCGTCATCCGCCCACCCAAGGCGCACAGCGTGCGCACGGCATCCTGTGTGACCGAAACCGTGAACGGAGTGGTGCTGTCCATCATCGGATCCCCCCTCATCGCTATGACGCAAAGCAGCATAAAGAGGAATTTTTACAGCAATTTTATCAAAATGTAACCGAAACAGTTTCATCCGGCGTACGGCGAAACGGTTACTTCAACAGATCCGCCACCGACAGGATGGTCTGGGCCACGTCGGCGATCTTGCGGTTCTGGTCCATGGCCATGCGGCGCAACAGCTTGTACGCCTCATCCTCGCTCAGCCCCTTGTTGGCCATCAGCACGCCCTTGGCCCGCTCCAGCAGCTTGCGCTCCTTCAGCGCGGTGCGGGTGCGCTCCAGTTCGTCGTTCAGGCGGGCGTACGCGCGGTAATGCTGCATGGCGATGCGCAGGACCGACCGCACCAGCGCCCCGTCCAGCCCCTCGGCCACATAGATGGACACGCCCGCCTCGATGGCGCGGGCGACCACGGCGGGGTCGTCGCGGGACACGAACATCGCCACCGGGCGCGGGTTTTCCTCGTGGATCCGCATCAGATCCTCGACGAAATCGCGGTACGGGCTTTCCAGATCGACGATGATCATGTCGGGCTGGTGCCGGGTGACGCTGCCGCGCACGTCGTCGTTCCGGCTGATGGCCGCGACGATGGTGTGGCCGGCATCGGCCAGCGCCGCCCCCAGCACGTGGGAGCGGTCGTTATCCTCGTCGATGACCAGGATGCGCACGGTCGGTCGTCTCCCTCTGCGGCAGCCGATGAGACCCTATCAGCCCAAGACACCGTGCGGTCAATCAACCGTGCCGTCAATCGCTTCGACAGCGAAAAAAGCTGCGGAATTGCGGCAACGCAAAAACAGCACCGGCCCGGCGGGATGGCGCCGGGCCGGTGCGGCCTCTCTCAAGCCCTCCTCAGTGCGCCGCGGCCTCGCGGGTGGGGCGGCGTTTGATAAGCTGTTCGAGCTGTCCATGGGCGGCTTCGAACGCCTTGCGCACGGCGGTGCGCGGATCTTCGTTGGCGTGGGCGTCATCGCCGCGGACGACGATCTCGCCGACGGCGGTGTTCAGCGCGATGCGCACGTGATAGCGGCGGCCATGCTGGGCCTCGTGATGATGGTGCGGCGCCTCGATCACCACGTCGCAACGGGTGAGCGGACCGAATATACGGTCGAGATGGGCCGCTTTCTCGCGGACCTTGGTGTCCAGCGATTCGGTAAAGTCCATGTTGCGGAAGGCAATCTGGAGAGGAAAGGTCATAGTGCGCTCTCCCTTATCGTTCTTGACGGACCCGGCGCCCGCGCATGAGCCACCGGATCAGAGGGGACGGTGCCAGAAAACCCGGACGAACCCCAGAGGGTCCGGCGCGTCTGAGGTGACAACACCCCCCAGGGCCGCTGCCAGACGGCGGCCCAGTTCTGCGGGCAGGCCGGCATCGGTGGCCGTGACCATGATGCCCTGCCCCGCGTCTTCCGTCACGCCGATGATGCGGCGCATCGGATCGTCCCGGCGTTCGGCCCCGGCGGCGTGGCGAATCAGGAACAGGATGCTGTCCCCGTCACCACCCACCGCGTCGGACGGAACGACCAGCATTCCGGCGGGGGTTCCATCGGCCATTCGGACGCACGCGGGGCATACCCGCTGTTCGGCGCTGATGTACGGAAGGCCCCAGCGCCACCGGCCCTGATGATGAAGCGCCCCGCATTCGGGGCAGCGCGTGCTGACGGACGGTTCGACACCATCCGCGCCACCACCCTGCCCCGCCACCCCGGACGGGGTGGACAGAGTGCCCATCGCAGCGGTATCCACCACAACGGTTTCAGCCGAACGGATCACTGCCGACATGGACACCTCCTTCGTGTCTCTGGGCCGGCGTTCCCGTGGGGTCCGATGCCCGTCGGCGTTGTCGTATGTTCTTGAAAAAGAAGCCTATACCCCTTCCGCGGCCTCCGCCATGCGTCATTCCGCCACCCCATGCGGCGCGATCATTCCACCACGCCGATAAACGGCAGGTAGCGGTATCCCTCGGCGTAATCGATGCCGTAGCCGACCACGAAACGGTCCTCGACCGAGAAGCCGATGAAATCCACCGGCACCGGAATCACCCGGCGCGAGGGCTTGTCCAGCAACGCCGCGATGCGCACCTCCGCCGCCCCGGCGTCGAGCATGAGCTGGCGGACATAGGACAGGGTGCGGCCGCTGTCGGCGATGTCGTCCACGATCAGCACCCGGCGCCCCTCCAGCCCCTCGGGCATGGGGCCGATCAGCACCACGGTGCCGGAGCTTTCCTTGCCGCTGCCGTAGCTGGACAGGCGGATGAACTCCACCCGCGCATCCACCCCGGCCACGCCCAGCGCGCGCAGCAGGTCGGCGGCGAAGACGAACCCGCCCTTCAGCAGGACCACCATGGTGACGTCGCCGGGCATGGCGGCGGCGATCTCGCGCCCCATGGCCGTCACCCGTTCGGCCAGGGCATCGGCGGGAATGAGCGGGGTGACGGCACCGGGCAGAGCGGACGGCGGCATGGGAAACACTCCTGAAACGGTCGATGCCCCCTTCTCCGCCCAAGGTGCCGCACGTGTCAACCGGCTCGCCTCCGGTGACAGCGGGGGGCCTGGCGCGGTATAGAGGGGGCATGACCGACGAACAGCCCCACATCCTCGTCGTCGATGACGACACCCGGCTGCGCGAACTGCTGCGGCGGTATCTCAGCAGCAACGGCTTCCTCGTCACCGCCGCCAAGGACGCCGCCGACGCCCGCGCCCGGCTGGAGGGGCTGGAATTCGACCTGATCGTCCTGGACATCATGATGCCGGGGGAAAACGGGCTGGACCTGACGGCCTCGCTGCGCCGCACCAGCGATGTGCCCATCCTGCTGCTGACCGCGCGGGGGGAGGCGGACGACCGCATCGCCGGGCTGGAGGCCGGGGCCGACGACTATCTGTCCAAGCCGTTCCAGCCGCGCGAGCTGCTGCTGCGCATCAACTCCATCCTGCGGCGCCAGGCGCGCCCGGCGGAACCGCCGCCGCCGCCGGCAGCCCCCACGGCCCTGCGCCTCGGCCCCCTGCTCTACATTCCCGAACGGGACGAGCTGCGCTCGGGCGAGGAGGTGATCCGCCTGACCACGGCGGAGGCCAGCCTGATGCGCATCCTCGCCGCGTCTCCCGGCGTGACCTTCACCCGCGAGGAACTGGCCGAGCGCAGCCGCGACGTGGGCAACGCCCGCTCCATCGACGTGCAGGTGACCCGCCTGCGCCGCAAGATCGAAACCGACCCGCGCGAACCCCGCTATCTCCAGACCGTGCGCGGCGAGGGCTATGTGCTGAGGCCCGACGGATGAACGCCATCCCGCCGTCCACGCCCGCGCCGTCTCCCCTGCCCTCGTCCCCCCTCATGGTGCGGGCCGGGCGGGCGCCGTCGCGCATCAAGCGGTTCCTGCCGCGCACGCTGTTCGCCCGCTCGCTGCTGATCATCGTGACGCCGGTGATCCTGGCGCAGGCGGTGGCGACGTGGATCTTCTACGACCGCCACTGGGACACCATGACCAACCGGCTCGCCAACGCGGTGGCCGGCGACATCGCCATGGTGATCGAGCAGCTCGACCACAATGACGATCCCGCCGCCCGGCGCTGGACGCTGGAGCTGGCCGCCCGCACCACCGACCTGATCGTCACGCTGGAGCCGGGGGCGGAACTGCCGCCGCGCCCCCCTCTGCGCGGCCTGCTGGAGGTGACGCTGGGCGAAGCGCTGGACGCGCGGGTGCGCCGCCCCTTCACCATCAACACCGCCATCGCGCAATCCTGGTACGAGATCCGGGTGCAGATGCCCGACGGCGTGCTGTCGGTGATGTCGCCGGAACGCCGGCTGTTCAGCCCCACCTCCTACATCTTCATCCTGTGGATGGTGGGGTCGGCGGCGGTGCTGTTCACGGTCGCCATCATCTTCATGCGCAACCAGATCCGCCCCATCCGCCGGCTGGCCAACGCCGCCGACAGCCTGGGCAAGGGCCGCGACGTCACCAACTTCAAGCCTGAAGGGGCGGCGGAGGTGCGGCAGGCGGCCGCCGCCTTCCTGGTCATGCGCGACCGCATCCAGCGCCAGATCACCCAGCGCACCGAGATGCTGGCCGGCGTCAGCCACGACCTGCGCACGCCCTTGACCCGCATGAAGCTGGCGCTGGACATGCTGGCCATCAGCCTGCCCCCCGACGCCGACGTGGGCGTGGAGGTGGAGGAGCTGAAGGCCGACGTGGCCGAGATGGAAACCATGATCGAGGGCTATCTGGCCTTCGCCCGCGGCGAAGGGGCGGAGACGGTGCAGCCCACCGACCTGACCCGCCTGCTGACCGAAGTGGTCAACGGCGCGCGGCGCGACGGGGCGGAGGTGTCGCTGGCCGTGCCCGAGGGGCTGATCTTCCCCCTGCGGCCCAACGCCATGCGCCGGTGCGTGACCAACCTGCTGGTCAACGCCCGCCGCCACGCCGACACCATCCAGGTGACGGCGGCGCGGCGCGGCAACCTGCTGGACATCACGGTGGACGACGACGGCCCCGGCATCCCGGCCAGCGCGCGGGAGGATGTGTTCCGCCCGTTCTTCCGCCTGGACACCTCGCGCAATTCCTCCACCGGGGGGGTGGGACTGGGACTGACCATCGCCCGCGACGTGGCCCGCAGCCACGGCGGCGACATCATCCTGAACGACAGCCCCCAGGGGGGGCTGAGGGTGCTGATCCGGCTGCCGGTGTGAGGGCTCCGGACAGCCACTAAAAGAGCGTCAATGGTCCGGCAGCGGCGGGCCGACGTAGTGGGGCATCAGCAGCCGCTGCTCGCCCACCCACACGATGCAGAAGGCATCCGGGTTCTGGAAGAAATACACCTGCCCCGGACGGGCGCGCCCCTGGGGGTCGTTCAGGCTGGTGCCGGCGGGAAACCCCACGCCATAGGCGCGCTCAGGCGTGCGCGCCCAATAGAAGCCGTTCATCTTCTGCACGAAGGCCCCGCGGCGGCACAGGTGCGACAGGGTGCTGTCGGCATAGGCCACCTCCCGCAGCGGCATGGGCAGGCGGTAGAGCACCTGACCGCGGACGATGCGGGGGCGGTGGGGCAAGGGCTGGTTAGGGTCGGGCACCGGCGCGGTCACCGTCGGCCCCTGCGGCTGTCCGGGGCCGGCCGGCGCCGGCACCGGCAGCAGCAACAGCGCCGCGGCCAGCGGCAGGAACCACCCGATCCTTGTCCACACGCACCCCATCCGTCCCCATCCACATCAGCGTATCGCGCAGGCCGTCGCGCAAGGCCGTCTCGCACGCCATGCCGAACGCCTCCACCAGCCGCCGCGGGTCACCGATCGACACCCGGATGTCGCCGGGGCGCGGCGGGCCATAACGGCGGTCCAGCGGCTGTCCGGCCAGATCGGCCAACACCTCGGCCAGCCGGTTCACCGTGGCCGGCCGCCCGGTGCACACGTTGTACACCGGTGCCCCCGCCCGCGGGCGGTCCATGGCCGCGGTCAGATAGCGCACCAGATCCTTGACATAGACGAAATCCCGCACCTGCTCGCCGTCGCCGTTGATGGTGATGGTCTGCCCACGGGAAATACGCCCGGCGAAGATGGAGATAACGCCGGAATACGGCGATTTCGGGTCCTGCCGCGGACCATAGACGTTGAAGAAGCGGAATCCGGTCACCGGCACCCCGTGCACCCCGGCGGCCACGCGGGCGTGCAGCTCGCACCCCAGCTTGTCGGCGCCATAGGCCGACAGCGGCGCCGTCGCCGCATCCTCGGCCAGCGGCACCGCCGGGTTGTCGCCGTACACCGCGGCGGACGAGGCATAGACCACCGGCACCGGCCCGCCCCGGCGGGCGGTGCGGGCGGCGTCGAACACGGCGATGGTGCCGGCCAGATTGGCGGCGTGGGTTTCCAGCCACGCCTCCCGCGAGCGCTCGACCGAGGCGACGGCGGCCAGATGGAAACACCCGTCCATCCCGGCCATGGCCGCGCGCACGGCACCGGCGTCGGCCACGTCGGCGACGATGACCGGCACCCCCGGCGGCAGATTGTCCCGCCGCCCGGTGGACAGGTCGTCCAGCACATGGACCGTGTGGCCCCGCGCCAGCAGGCGTTCCACCAGATGGGAACCGATGAAACCGCATCCCCCCGTCACAAGATAACGCGCCATCCCCACAGTCTCCCCAGAACAATCCCGATCCACGCTCTGGTTGAACACATGGTGATTATGGAATATCTGGGAAATTACCCGTTCTCATGACGTCCGAACGGGACGGATACCACCATGAAGCGCCCGGAATTCCGGGAAAGGATTTGATGGTTCCACCGCGATGTCTTGTGGGGTAACGCCGATTTCATCGTCCTCCCCAGCCGGATCGGGGCTGTTGCAAATCCGGTGGCGCCGGCGCGGCGGAAACGCCTATGGTGCCGTCACCACCTGACCGCTCCGTCCACACGCCAAGGGGGAAACACGCCGTCATGAGCGCCGACTTTACCGTCTATGGCCACTTCGCCTCCCAGCCCGCGGCCCGCGTGGTGCTGTTCCTGCGCATGGCCGGCATCCCGTTCGATTACCGCCACGTGGACCTGAAGAGCGGGGCGCAGAAGACGCCGGACTACCTGGCGATCAGCCGGTTCGGGCGTGTGCCGGCCCTGGTCCACGGCGGCGCCCACCTGTCGGAATCGGGGGTCATCCTGACCTATCTGGCCAAGACCACCGGGCGTTTCGGGTCGGACGAGACGCTGGGCCGCTACCGGCTGGGCGAATGGCTGTCGTGGCTGGCCGACGTGCTGATGCCGTTGCAGCGCACCCGCGCGCTGCGCCGCTTCGGCGGCGACCCGCAGGCCATCCCCTATATGGACAAGAACGCCGCCACCGGCCTGAACCAGATGGAGGCACTCCTGAGCGGGCGCCCGTTCATCGACGGCGGCGCGGTGACCATCGCCGACATCTTCGCGTTTCCCTGGATCGACCTCGCCAACGAGGGGAACATCGACATCGCGGCCTATCCGGCGGTGCAGGACTGGTACCGGCGGATGCTGGCCCAGCCCGGCTGCGCCACCCAGTACACCCTGATGCCGACCGAGGACCGCCCGGCGGCGGACTGGGACTGACCGGTCACGCCACCACCGCCTCCAGGGGGGCCAGCGTGCGCCCCTGGTAGCGGGCCGGAGCGTTGGACAGGTTGAAGCACACCCGCACTCCCGTACCCTCGGTCACGCGCTCAAAGGCCAGCACCGCCCCCGCCGCCTCCACCCCGCGCAGGGCGCCGTGGCGCAGCGCCGGGGTGGTGTTGCGGCGGGCCAGGGCGGCGCGCCACACCGCCAGCGGGCTGCCGGGGTCCGCCGCCTGCCGGTCCACCGCCAGGGGACCGTGGGCGGGATCGAGCGGCAGCCAGGGCTCGGCCCCCGCGGCGCAGAAGCCGGCGTTGGCGGCACCGGCCACCCACGGGATCGGGGTGCGGCTGCCGTCGCGCCCCGGAAACTCCGGCCAATAGGTGATGCCGAAGGGATCGCGCAGATGCTCCCGCCCCAGCACCGCCTGGGGCAGCGCCAGTTCCTCCCCCTGATACAGGCACAGCGTGCCCGGCAGGGCGCAGAACAGCGCGGCCAGCAGCCGGTTGAACGCCGCCGGATCGGCACCGGGCGGGCACCAGCGGCTGACCGCCCGCTCCACGTCGTGGTTGGAAAAGCTCCAGGCGATGGCGCCGGGATCGTCCACCCCGGTCAGGGCGGCGGCGAAAGCCTCGGCGGTGAAGGCGCCCTTGGCCAGCGACAGGGTATAGGCCGCGTCCAGTCCGCCGGGGGCGGTGTAGGCGGCAATGCGTGCGGCGGCCCCCGGCTGGCTGGACAGCTCGCCCAGCAGCACCCGGCCCGGAAAGCGGTCAACCTCCGCCCGCAGCCGCTCCAGCAGCGGACGGATGGAGGGGTGGAGCATGTCGTGAACGTGGATCTGCCGCCCGAACGGCTTCAGCGGCGGCTCGTCGGCAGGCGGGGCGGCGGGGTTGGGGCGCAGGGCGGGGTCGTGGGCGAAGAAATCCACCGCGTCGATGCGGAACCCGTCCACCCCGCGGTTCAGCCAGAAACGGGCGTTGTCCAGAACCGCCTGGAAACAGGCGTCATCAAGCAGGTTCAGCGCCGGTTGGGAGGAGAGGAAATGGTGCAGGTAGTATTGCCGCCGCCGCGGCTCCCACGTCCACGCCGCCCCGCCGAACACCGACAGCCAGTTGTTGGGCGGCGTGCCGTCGGGGGCGGCGTCGGCCCAGACGTAGAAATCGGCGTACGGCCCCGAACGGCTGCGGCGTGACGCGTCGAACCACGGGTGCCGGTCGGAGGTGTGGCCGCAGACCAGATCGACCAGCACCTTCAGCCCGCGCGCGTGGGCGGCGGCCAGAAAGCGGTCGAAATCCGCCAGCGTCCCCATGCGGGGGTCCACCGCCCGGTGATCGGCGACGTCATAGCCGAAATCGGCCCAGGGCGAGGGGTAGACGGGGCACAGCCACACGCCGTCCACGCCCAGCGCCGCCACATGGTCCAGCCCGGCGATGGCGCCGGGCAAGTCACCCCACCCCTGCCCCCCGCCGCTGCGGAAGCTGAGCGGGTAAAGCTGGTACAGGGCCGCCCCCCGCAGCCACGCCGATTCCGTCACCGCCCCCTCCGTTCCTCATGACAGGGACGCAAAGGGTGCGGCGGCACAGCCTAAGGAATGGCTAACCGGCGGGCAATGTCACCGGAAGGTCACGGCTCGTCGGACACCCGGCGCAGCGCGGTCATCGCCAGCCACGGCGCCCAGGCCCGCTGGGTCAGTTCCATCCACAGGCGCAGGGGCGCCAGCCACAGCTCCGCCGCCGAGCCGGCCCCCTCCCCGCCCGCAGCGGCCTGGGGGAAGAAGGCGTGGGGGGGAAACGGCAGGGCCAGCGGCCCCCGCGCCCCCGGCAGGAAGGCACCGGCGGCCAGCCCCGGCAGAAACGCCGCCGCCGCGGCGTCGAACGACGGGGTGGCGGTCAGGGTGATGGAAATCGCCTCCCCGCCCTGGTCCGGCAGGGTGCGGTGAAGGATCTGCACGTCAAGGTTCGGCAACGCGGCGGTCAGCTTGGTCTCGTCCATAACCGGCTCCTCCATTGGCGTGACCCACCATAGGGTTTCCGCACTGCAAAAGAAACCCCCGCCGGTTCGTGCATTTGTCATAGGGCATAAGGGTGCTATATCTGCGTGCATGACCGCGCCGTCCGCCCAGGCCCTGCATCCGGCCGACCACAACCACAGCGCCTGCATCGGCGATGCCCTGGCCCGTGCCGATGCGGTGTGCGCGGCCCGCGGTGCCCGGCTGACTGCGTTGCGCCGCCGGGTGCTGGAGTTGGTGTGGACCAGCCACAAGCCCCGCGGCGCCTATGCCATCCTGGAGGATCTGAGCCAGGAGGGCGGCAAGCCGGTGGCGCCCCTGACCGTGTACCGCGCGCTGGAATTCCTGGTCGAACACGGGCTGGTCCACCGGCTGGAGAGCCTGAACGCCTATGTCGGCTGCGCGTGCCCCGGCGACGGGCACCCCGGCCAGTTCCTGGTGTGCGAACGCTGCGGCACGGCGTGGGAGATCGATGATCCCCGCATCACCGGGGCCATCCGCGCCGCCGCCGCCGATCATGGTTTCCACCCCCTGCGCCCGATGGTCGAGGTGCGGGGGGTCTGTTCCCGCTGCCGGACCACCGGCACGGCTTCCGCATCTCAGGAGACGTCCCCGTGAGCGATGCCCAGTCCAGCACCCGCCTGCCCGTATCGGTCCTGACCGGCTTCCTCGGCAGCGGCAAGACGACGCTGCTCCAGCATCTGCTGCACCACCCCGACATGGCCCGCACCGCCGTCGTCATCAACGAATTCGGCGAGGTGGGGCTGGATCACCTGCTGGTATCCAAGGCGTCGGAAAACATGGTGCTGATGGATTCCGGCTGCGTGTGCTGCTCCATCCGCGGGGATCTGGTGGACACGCTGCGCGACCTGTTCCTGAAGCGCGTGCGCGGCGAGATCCCGGAATTCGAGCGCGTGATCGTCGAAACCACCGGGCTGGCCGACCCCGCCCCCATCATCCACACGCTGATGACCGAACCGCTGCTGGCCGCCCGCTTCCGCCTGGACGGGGTGGTCGCCACGGTGGATGCGGTCCACGGCATGGGGCAGTTGGACGATCACCCGGAAAGCGTGAAGCAGGCGGCGGTGGCCGACCGCATCGTGCTGACCAAGACCGACGCCGCCCTGCCCGCCGCCACGCTGGCGCTGTGCCGCCGGCTGAACACCATCAACCCGGCGGCCCCGGTGATCCCCGCCGCCTTCGGTCAGGTGGACCCGGCCACCCTGTTCAACGCCGGCCTGTTCAACCCGGAAACCAAGACCCCCGACGTCATCCGCTGGCTGAAGGAAGAGGCGTACCGGGACGAGCACGCCCACGATCACGATCACGATCACGATCACGATCATGACCACGGGCATCACGGCCATGGGGATCATCATCACGATCATCATCATGACCATGGGCATCATGACCATGACCACGATCATGAATGCGGCCCCGGCTGCACCCACGAGCATCACCACCACGACGCCAACCGCCACGACGACCGCATCCGCGCGTTCTGCATCGTGACCGAACGGGCGATTTCGTGGAACAGCCTGGTGGACTTCATGGAGGCGCTGATAGCGCTGCGCGGGTCCGACATCCTGCGGGTCAAGGGCATCCTCAACGTGATGGAAAGCCCCGACCGGCCCATCGTGGTCCACGGGGTGCAGCACATGTTCCACCCGCCGGTGCAGCTCAACGAGTGGCCCAGCGCCGACCACCGCACCCGCATGGTGTTCATCACCCGCGACGTGGGTCAGGGGGTGATCGAGCCGATGTTCGAGAACTTCGTGTTCGGCAGCACCACCCCCGACGAAACCCCGGCCCCATGATCCGCGTGACCCACCGGATCGCGCTGGACGAAGCGGAGCTGCATGAGGAGTTCGTCCGGGCCTCGGGCCCCGGCGGGCAGCATGTGAACAAGACGGACAGTTGTGTCCAGCTCCGCTTCAACGTTGCGGAATCCCCCAATCTGCCACCCGACGTGAAGGCCCGTCTGATCAAGCTGGCCGGGTCGCGCATGACGCTGGGCGGGGTGCTGATCCTGATCGGGGACCGCTACCGCTCGCAGATGCGCAACCGCGAGGATGTCCGCGAGCGGCTGATCGACCTGATCCGCGATGCGACGGTGGTGCCGAAAGCCCGCCGTCCCACGAAGCCGACGCTGGGATCGAAACAGCGCCGGCTGGAGGGGAAGGCCAAGCGGGCGGAGGTCAAGCAGGGCCGCCGGGGGCCGGGGTTTCACGACTGACGGCCGTCACCGTTTCTGCGCGGCAAGGCCGTACATCAGCGGAATGCGCGGCATGCCCACCGGTGGAACCATGCGCCGCCCACCGATGTCGCGCATCCCGTCGAAGCCGCGCCAGCCGTTGGCGTACGGGAATTCGGCCATCTGCTCAAGCGCCAGCCCTGCCCGGATGAGCGCGGACACCACCTCGCCCACGCCCCACGCGAACTCGAACGAGGGGTGCGGATTGCGGAAATCCGCCACCCCCGCCACCGCACCCCCCGGCGTCAGGCCGTGACCCGATTCAGCCACATAATCGCCGACACCGCTCTCCTCGACCGGCGCCTCGTTGAAATAGTCGTGGTGCGGTTTCCATTTTTCGTCGAAGACCATGGCGAAGGGGTGGAATTCCAGGAACACGAACCGGCCGCCCGGCTTCAGGACCGCGGCAATCCCGCGCGCCCAGGCATCCAGGTCCGAAAGCCAGCAGATCGTTCCGTAAGACGAGAAAACCCGGTCGAACAGCCGCCCTGCGCTCACAGCCTGCTCAAACCAGGTGAACACATCCTCGCGCTCGAAGCGGGCGGGGATACCGCTCCCGTCCGACAGCCGGCGGGCAAACGAGATCGCCTCGTCCGAGATATCGACACCCGTCACGTCGGCACCGAGTCGCGCCAGGCTCAGACTGTCCTGGCCGGCGTTGCATTGCAGGTGAACCAGGCTCAGGCCGGCAATATCGCCCAAAAGGCGGCGTTCTTCCGGGAACAAGGTCGAACCGCCCCCGCGGAAGAACGCCGCCTGATCTCCCTTGTGACTGTTGTGCGCCACGGTCGCGGCGTTCCAGGAGAGGCGGTTCGCCTCGTGAAGATCCTTTCGCATGAGGGATTTTCTTTCAGATAAAGACGTTTTGGAATTGAAAATAAAGCGCAGTGCCAGAAAACGATTTCGATCCCACCACAGCGATTAAAATTACACGCGATGTTATCGAAAGCAAACAACAGTCCGAATAAAATTCAGAACATTCCATGGTCCAGGCAGTGATGCATATTCCTGACTTCACTCTTGCAGGCCATACGGCGGCTGCACTAACCTGCTGCCCAAGGGAATAAAGCCCTGCACCGGGGCCCACCTTATGCGGCCTGTCTCCCGGTCCTTCCCCGTGCGGAGGGCCGCCGGTTTTCCGTCACGCGAGCCGCCGATGATCCCAACCCTTCCCCCCGCTTCGGCCAGCCCCGCCCCTGTGACCGCCGGGCTGGGCGGCGGGCTGTTCGCACGCCGCTCGCGCCGCCTGATTGCCGCGCTGTGGGCGATGGCGCTGGCACTGACGGCGCTGGCGTGGGCCACCGCGCTGGTTCTGTCGGAACGGGATTACCAGCAGACCATGAGCCGGGCCGAGCGGGACACCGCCAACCTGACCCAGATCATCGCCGAACAGACCGCACGCGCCATCGGCGGCGCGGACGAGCTGCTGAACTTCGCCGCCTATGACCTGTACCGGCTGGGGCCGGCATCGGGCAGCCTGCGCGACGTGTTCCGCAACGCGGTGAACAATTCCGATCTGCTGCTTCAGCTTTCGGTGACCACCGCCGACGGCAACCTGATCCAGACCAGCGTGGACGACGCCCCCGCACGGGTCAACCTGTCCGACCGCGAGCATTTCCGCGTCCACAAGGAGGGGCGGGCCGAGGGCCTGTTCATCAGCCGCCCCGTCTTCGGGCGGGCATCGGGCAAATGGTCCATCCAGCTCAGCCGCCGCGTCAACGCCCCCGACGGCAGCTTCGGCGGCATCATCGTGGCCTCCATCGACCCGTTCTATTTCACCCGCATCTTCAACACCCTCGACGTCGGCCCGCAGGGGATCGTGATGATGGCCGGGTACGACGGGATCCTGCGCGCCCGCTCGGTGATGGACGAAAAGATCGTCGGCACCGACATCAGCCAGGGCCGGCTGATCCAGGCCGCCAAGGCGCGGGAAACGGGCTTCATCCAATCCACCAGCATCGTGGACGGCATCCACCGGCTGATCGGCTACCGCGCGGTCGCCGGCTATCCCCTGTTCGTGGCGGTGGGCTTCGACAAGGCGGCGTTCTTCGCCGACAACCTCAGCCACCGCTGGGTTTCCGTCATCGCCGCGTCCGTGGTGTCCCTGGTCCTGCTGGCGGTGGCGGTGCTGGGAACGCTGCAGATCCGCGCCCAGAGCCGCGCTCACGGTGCCCTGGCCACCACCGCCGCCCAGCTCCGCGCCCGCGAACAGCAAATGAGCGACATTCTGGAAACCGCGTCCGACTGGTTCTGGGAGATGGACGAGGCGTTGCGCTTCACCGGCTTTTCCGGCTCGTTCCGCGCGTTCAAGATCGACCAGGAGCACCTGATCGGCCGCCGCCGCGACGAAATCGCCGCCCGTCCGTCCGGCGAGGAGGACGCGTGGAGCGAGCATCTGAAGACGCTGGCCGACCACCGCCCCTTCCGCCATTTCGAATACGCCATCACCACACCCGACGGGGACCAGCGCATCTGGTCGGTCAGCGGCAAGCCCATCTTCGACGACGAGGGCCGGTTTGCCGGCTACCGCGGGTCGGGGTACGACGTGACCGACGTGCGGCGGGCCGAGCGCGCGCTGACCGCCAGCGAGCAGCGCTACCGCAGCATGGTGGAATCGGTGCGCCAACCCATCATCGTCACCGATTCCGAAGGCGTCATCACCGGCTTCAACCCGGCGGCGGAGCATCTGTTCGGCCACGGGGCCGGTGCGGTGATCGGCCATGACGTGGCGGTGCTGCTGGCCGACGGCCCCGCCGATCTGTCCCCCGGCACCCGCGAGCGGGAGATCCGCCGCAGCGATGGCACCACCGTGCCCGTGGAATGGGCATGGTCGGTGTGGCACAGCAGCGGGCGGCGGCACTTCACCGCCATCATCTGGGATATCTCCCAATCCAAGAGGATCGAGGCCGATCTGCGCGCCGCCCGCGACAGCGCCGAGAACGCCAGCCGGATGAAGAGCCAGTTCCTGGCCACCATCAGCCATGAGATCCGCACGCCCATGAACGCGGTGCTGGGCTCCCTGACCCTCCTGTCCGGTTCGCCGCTGGGGGACGACGACAAGCGGCTGGTGGAGGTGGCGCGCCAGTCGGCGGAGGGCCTGTTGCGCCTGCTCGACGACATCCTGGACTTCTCCAAGCTGGAGGCGGGCAAGATCTCGCTGGAGGAGGTGGACTGCGCCCCCGCCGCCCTGGTGGGCGACGTCATCAACGTTCTGCGGCCACGGGCGCGGGAAAAGGGGCTGGGGCTGCTGTTCCTGCCCCATTCCTCGCTGCCCGACGCCATCGTCAGCGACCCCGCCCGCCTGCGCCAGATCCTGTTCAATCTGGTGGGCAACGCCATCAAGTTCACCCCCGCCGGCCATGTGACCGTGCACGCCCGGCTGGGTGCCGAACTGGCCGACGGGCGGCTGCGGCTGGATTTCACCGTGGAGGACACCGGCATCGGCATCAGCGCCCACGTGCTGCCCACCCTGTTCGAACGCTTCACCCAGGCCGACACCTCCGTCACCCGGCGGTTCGGCGGCACCGGGCTGGGGCTGGCCATCTGCCGCGAGCTGGTCACGCTGCTGGGGGGATCCATCGGCGTGGACAGCACACCCGGCAACGGCAGCGTGTTCCGCTTCTCCATCCTGTGCGCCCGCGGCGATGCGGCGATGCTGGACGGACATGCGGGCACCGCCGTCCAGGCCCTGCCCGGCCTGCCGCCGCTGCGGATGCTGGCGGTGGACGACAACATTATCAACCGCGAGATCCTGCGCAAGATCCTGGAGCGGGCCGGCCACACGGTGGATACCGCCGAGGACGGGCAGCAGGCGGTGGAAATGACCCGCACGACCCGGTTCGACGTGGTGCTGATGGACGTGCAGATGCCGACCATGGACGGCCTGACCGCAACGCGGCTGATCCGCGCGCTGCCGGCCCCGGCCAACCGGGTGCCGGTGGTGGCCCTGACCGCCCACGCATCGGGCAGTTCACGCCCCGAATGCCTGGCGGCGGGAATGGACGGGTTCGCCGCCAAGCCGCTGCGCCCCGCCCAGCTTTTCGCCGAGATCGCCGCCGTGCTGCAGCGGGATCAGGAGGAAGCCGCCCCCGCGGCCCCCCCGGCGGAAGAACAGCCAAAGGGGAAAACGGCGGACGGGACGGTCACGCCCGCCATTTGATGGAACAGCCCATGCTGGGGATCTGGTCCGCCGGGCCGGTTCCGGTCTGGGCGATGCGCACCATGGCGTGGAACAGCTCGCGCGGGGCGTCGGGGCACGCCTCCTTGCGCGATGCATCCAGCCGGCCACGGTATTGCAGTTCCAGATCGGCGTTGTAACCGAAGAAATCCGGGGTGCACACCGCACCATAGGCCCGCGCCACCGCCTGCGTCTCGTCGATCAGATAGGGAAAGGAGAAACCGTGGGCGGCGGCAAACGCCGCCATGTTGTCGAAGCCGTCCTCGGGATAGGCATCGGTGTCGTTGGACATGATGGCGACGGCGGACACGCCGTGGGACGCCAGTTCGGCCACGTCGCGCACGATCCGCCCGATCACCGCCTGCACATAGGGACAATGGTTGCACAGGAACATCACCAGCGTTCCCCGCGGACCACGCACGTCGGCCAGGGTCAGGATGCGCCCGTCCACGCCGCGCAGGCGGAAATCGGGGGCAGTGCAGCCCACATCGCACACCGGGGTTTCGGCAGCCATCGGAATCCCTCCCGTTCGTTGTCGTCGGCGACCGTAACAGAAGCTACGGGAAATGGGCGCGCCCGCAACCGCGCGTGCAGCAAAAAAACACCCCGGACCCTATGGCAGGGTCCGGGGTGCAAGGGTGCATTCCGCGCGGATGGATGTTGGGAATGCCGCTGCCGAAGCGGGGGGCCACCCCCCGCCACGTTTCACCCGGGTGCTCAGGCCATGCTGGCGGTCGCAATGACGGCCTGGGTGCGATTCTTGACACCGAGGGATTTGAAGATGGCGGTGACGTGGATCTTGACCGTTCCTTCCGACAGGCCCAGTTCATAGGCGATCTGCTTGTTGGATTTGCCGGCGCGCAGGCAATCCAGAACCTCTTTCTGCCGCTGGGTCAGGCCGGACAGACCGGCCCGTTCCGCCGTGGATGCCGGCGCGTCGGCCGGGCGGCGGCGCTGCTGGGCCATGTCGGCGGCAAAGGTGATGGCCATGGGCGGCACATAGATCCCGTCGGACATCACAAGGTTGAGCGCGCCGATCATCACCTTCACGCTGCTGGACTTCGGGATATATCCGGTTGCGCCGTGATCCAAAGCCCCGCGTATATCGTTGAGGCTTTCCGAAGCCGAAATAACGACGACGGGAGCGCCCGGCTGCAACGCCTGAATGTCCCGGATGCCGCCGAATCCCGGCCAGCCATGCATGTTGAGGTCGAGAAGAATGATGTCGAAGTGATCGTCGCGCTGGCAGGCCGCCACCACCTCGGCGAAAGATCCGGCCTCGGTGAACTGTGTATCGTGATGCATCTGCTCAAGCAGACGGCACAAACCTTCACGGAAGAGGAGATGGTCATCACCGATCAATATCTTCATGGAGCAGTCGCCTTTTCTCGTTGAGCGCCGGTCTGCCGCCCCCATCCCAGCTGTGGTACCCGCATCTGGACCGGATCATTCCCATGTTTCGGCGGTTGATGGTTCATCAGGTACCACATTCGAAAGTCGCTCCATATCCCCACAAGCGCTATAGCCCTTTTGCGTGCAGGTGATTGACCTTCGGCACCGCAAAATCGCCCCAATCCCCATTCGTCCCCGGCAAAAGTCATATTTCCTGACGTAAGACATAATCCTGAAAGGCATATCCCGAATATCGCCGCGACCCCGGTGTCCCGGCACAATTTCGGAGAGTCCGGGTAACCAGAGCAGGAACGGAGCACCTCTCTGGAAGAGGGAACTCCTCCCCCATCGCCAGATAAAAATCACCTTCCTATTGATATCATACACACCAACTGAGCTATCACGATGTAACTTCACCCATTCAAAATGAATGGATTGACCGAAATCCAAGATGAACTATTGTTTCTGTGTAACGATATTTCTGGTTCATGCCAGGCATACGAGTGTGATTTCCTTTTTAAGGATAGCGCGTTCCGTGTTTTTCACCAACGAACAACCGGACCCACATCCGACATTCCGCTGGAATGCGGCAAAAACAACACAAAAATCAGCAACCAGTAAGAGAAGGGAGGTTCGGCATGCAGACGGAGGACCGGTGACATCCCCGCTTTCCCTCGCCCCCTTGCCCCTGGACACCACTGAGACGCGGTGATTTCAATGCACGTCTGCCTTGTACTCGACCACTCAACCGTTACGGATCGGGTTGTGCAGGCCCTGGAACAGGCTGGCCGGCATCGCATCACCGTGTACCACGGGATCGGCGAGTTGGCGCAAAGCACCCTGACCCCCGATGCGATCCTGATCGGGTTGCAGCAGTTCGCCGCCCTGCGGGAAAACGAGCCGATGGTCTATCTGCGGCTGTCGCGGCGGTCGCGCATCGTCGTGGTCCTGTCCAGCCGCGAGCTTCTGGACGCGGCGAACATCCTGGCCTTTGCCGACGCCTGGGTGTTCGAGGACATCAATGTGGAGCGGATCAACGAGCTGCTGGAACTGGGGCTGGAAGGGCACTGCCTGATGCCGACGCAGTTCCTGTCGCGGCTGGGGGTGGACGAAATCCGCCTGACGCTGCTGCCCCGGCTGTCGGACGCGGAATTCGAAACCCTGCTGCTGCTGGGCCAGGGGCTGAACAACCGCACCATCGCCAACCACCTGTCGCTGACCGAGGCGGTGATCAAATCCATGGTGCGCAGCGTCCTGTCCAAGCTGCATTTCCGCAACCGGACCGAAGCCGGGGTGTTCGCCGCCCGCCAGGCCGCCGCCCTGATCCAGACCCGCAACGCCGGCTCTCTCAACACGGACCATGGGGGCGGGCGTGGCGGGTATCACCAGACCCCGGCCGCCCGTGCCGCCGGGGCATGACGCCCACCGGGCACGGCGAACCCCGCCCCGGACATGATCCGAGGCGGGGCTATCCCGGCCGAAGAAGGGCCGCGTCAGGAAGAGGGACGGCGCACCAGAGGGAACAAGGACCGGCGGTGGGTCACTGCCCCGCCGCCGCCGCGCCGGCCACCCCGCCGGCCCCCGCCAATTCGCCGCCGATGCCGTTGTTCAGCGCCCAGATGGCCGCCTGCGTGCGGTTGGAGGCGTTGATCTTGCGCAGCAGACTCTTCAAGTGAACCTTCACCGTCGCTTCGGTGATGTTCAGGTGATTGGCGATCATCTTGTTGCTGTCGCCGTTCAGCAGGCAGCGCAGGATCTGGATTTCCCGCTGGGACAGGCCCTTGCGCGACACCGGCACTTCGGTGCTGTTGCCGTTGACCCGCCCGCTGATGAGCAGGGCGGCAAGATGGGTGGGAAACACCTTTTCCCCCATCATCACCAGCCGCAGCGACTGCGCCAGCGCGTCCGACGACAGATCCTTCATCAGATAGCCGTCGGCCCCCGCCTCCAGCGCGTTGGCCAGCCGCTTGGTGCACAACTCGCTGGTCAGCACCACCATGCGGGCATCCGGCAGCAGGGCCCGCAGATGGCGCATCGCTTCCGCCTCCTCGTCGCCGCCGTTGGCAAGATCCAGAAGGACCAATTGCGGGCGGGTGCCGCTTTCGACGATCTGCACCGCCTCACGCGGGCCGCTGGCCTCGGCGACGATGGAGAACGGCGATTCATCCAGCAGCCGCTTCAACCCCTCACGAAACAGCTTGTTGGAATCGATGAGAAAGACACGCACTGAGTCCATGGGTTCGCTCCTGAGATTTCCCGGACGGTGAAACAGGCACCTCTGCTCGCTCGCTTGTTTCTTAAGTGGCAGTGCAATATTTTGGATGAAATTACCCTTACAATCACACGAATAATATCGTTCTCTGGAGTTACACACGGGTCGCTTTGTGCATATGCTCAAAGAACAAAGAAGGTCATGTCATCATTTCAAAAACGGAGAAATTTTTTCTTTTTTGTAATTAAGGGTAGTCACCATACTTTTGATGGAGAACCCTGAAGACTAAGATTATCCCCGCGATGACTGTTGCTTACAAAGGTGGGGTGGATCGGTCACCCGTAAAGGGGGGTTCGCCATCAATCGTAGCAGCCCGCAAAAAGAGGGTTGCCTGATCCGGGTACGGCGGCGCAAAGGGAGGATCCCCTGCCCCATCGGGAAATGCGTGCGATGAGTTTGGAATTGGTCGGCCCCTGGCATCTGATCGGAGCGGCCATGGCGGCCTATCTCGCCCTGCTGGCCCGCAGCGCGTGGAAACAGGGGGAGTTTCCGCAGTTCCTGCGCAGCCTGGCCATCGTCGCGGTGATCATCGGTGTGATCGCCGGGGCCGTGGCTCTGGCCGCGGCTCTGGACGGCGCCCGCTGACGGGGGCACCGTCCAGTCCGGGGGACGGGTTACGCCACGTCCTGTTCCAGGGCATCCCGTTCCAGGGCGATGCGCATCAGGATGTATTGCCGCATCATCTGGTTGGCGAAGCGGTAGCGGGTGCGCCCGGCCTCGGCCACCGGCACCAGCGCGCTGCCGTAATCGGGATCGCACAGCCGCGCCAGCGCCTCGGCCTGCTCCGCCCTGGGGGGCGCTGCGGCCGACGGCTCCATATCCGCGGGGTCGAACACGCCATAGGCGTCGGCGGGGCAGCAGGCGGCGGCGTAGAGCACCTCCTCCAGCGCCGCGCGGCGGCGCCCGGCCAGCGCACGGCTGTAGGAATCGACGATTCCCCGCTCCGCCTCCTGCAGGCAGCGGTTGACGGCGTAGGCAAGATCGGCCGTCTCCACCACCGCCGAATCGCGGCTGACGGCGCTGCGGGCCGCGTGCAGCCCCAGAAGCTGGGCAAAATACGGCAACCCGCGGACGAAGCCGGTGATCCGCGCCACCACATCCGCGTCGAAGCAGATGCCCGCCGTGTCCGCCCCCGCCTGCAACAGCCGCCCGATCTCCGCATCGGTCATCAGCGGCAGATGCACCGGCACCAGGGACCGCTGGATCGACGGGTGCTTGCCCAGAAGCTGATCCAGATTCTCGGCCACGCCCACCACCAGCAGCGTCACCGGGACGGCGCTGTCGGTGAGGTTCTTGAACAGTTCGGCCAGCTTGTTGCGGAAATCCTCGTCGGTCACCCGGTCGTATTCGTCCAGGATCAGCAGAACGTGGGTGCCGTGCAGGCTGCCCAGCACCTCGTTCAGTTCGGTGACGCTGAACGCCCCCTCGGGCAGCAGTTCGTTGAAGCTGCTGAAGGGCCGGCGGGACGCGAACGGCTGCCCCGCCGCCGAGCGGTAATAGGTGGACGGGATGCGCTTGAGGAAATGGCGGAAGATATCCTCGAAGCTCAGCTCGCCGCTGCAGGTCAGCTTCAGCGCCAGATACCCCGCCTGGGCCGCGATCTGCTCCACCGCGTTGGCGACCGAGGTCTTGCCCCGCCCGCGGTCACCGAACAGGATCACGTGCGCCCGTTCCTCCTCCACCGCCGCAATGATGCGTTTCAGCGCGTCGGTGCGCCCGATGAACAGGCCGTTGACCTGCTGTTTCGGGCGGGTGGGGGTGAAGGCTTCGCGCAGGCGCCCGTTCACCTCCGGCGACAGGCCGGTGAGGAACGCCGCCTCCGCCTGCGGTCCCCGCCCGGAGGCGGGGCGGCGCAGGCCGCCGCTGACCGGCATGGTGAACCGCGGCAGGTCCGGTGACAGCGGCTCGGCCCCCGTCCCCGCGGCGTTCACGGGGCGCAGGTGGGGCGGCGGCTGGAACGTTCGCGGCGGCTGGCTGAAGGCACCCGCCGCCGGGGCAGCCCCTTCATGAGCGGTAGCCGCACCGCCCGTCCGCCGTTTCCGAAAGAAGTTCAGCATCGTTCCCCCATTCCGGCAGGTCAGAACGGCGGCGGCGTGCCCACGGCCCGCCACCGCCCCGTCTGAACCCAGATGTAAGGGTGATGCCGCCGGATGGGGCCGGCGCTTTCGGATGAACCACCATGGGAGGGGGGCACCCGCGGCGCTCACAGCCCCCTAAACCAGCAAGCCCGGCCCCAGCAGGGTCCAGACATAGAGAATGGCGAGAAAGGTGATGAGTGTTGCCACTTCTCGCAGGAACTGAATCACGGTCATGGACGCTCTCCAAGCGTTGAGGTCTGACGGATGGGACGGAGAAGGGCGCGCCTGGAGATGACCGTATAAGAACATAGACGGAACATCAACAGCGAAGTTCTCTTTGTGTTCTCAACACCCACCCCACCCCGCGGCTGGCGGCCACCCGTGTCGCGGCGGACACAGGGGAGCGGCTGCGGTGGGAGCGGTTGGGATTTCCCTGTGCGGATCTTCGGTGCCCTCGTACCGTTGTGGTGGACATGCGCCCGCTTTTGCCGTGCAGGCTTTTTCATGAACGACACTGCGCACACCTCCCACATCACCGAATCGTCCGGCGGCGGCCACGGGGGCCGGCTGCCGGCCTTGATGCTGGCCGCTCTGGGCATCGTTTACGGCGATATCGGGACCAGCCCTCTTTATACGCTGCGGGAATGCTTTTCCGGCAGTGCCGGGCTGCCCATGACAACCGCCTCGATTCTGGGGGTTCTGTCGCTCATCCTGTGGGCGCTGGTGCTGGTGGTGACGGTGAAGTACGTCGTCTTCATCATGCGCGCCGACAACCGCGGCGAAGGCGGCATCCTGGCGCTGATGGCGCTGGCGTTGCGGGCGGGCGCGGCGGATGGGCGCACGCCGCGGCGGCGGCGGGTGATTCTGGCGCTGGGCATGACCGGGGCGGCGCTGTTCTACGGCGACGGCATGATCACCCCGGCGATCTCGGTCCTGTCGGCGCTGGAGGGGCTGGAGGTGGCGGAGCCGGGCTTCGCGCCGCTGGTGGTGCCGGCGGCGGTGGCGATCCTGATCGGCCTGTTCATGGTGCAATCCAAGGGCACGGAACGGGTGGGCCGGCTGTTCGGGCCGGTGATGCTGCTGTGGTTCGCGGTGCTGGCGGTGATGGGGGTGGCGGAAATCCTGCACAACCCCGGTGTCCTGCGCGCCGCCTCCCCCACCTATGCCGCCGCGCTGGCGGTGGAGGCGCCGTGGCTGACCTTCGTGGTTCTGGGGGCGGTGGTGCTGGCGGTGACGGGGGGCGAGGCGCTGTACGCCGACATGGGCCACCTGGGCCGGCGCCCCATCCGCATCGCCTGGGCCGCGGTGGTCCTGCCGGCGCTGGTGCTGAACTATTTCGGCCAGGGCGCGCTGCTGCTGCGCGACCCGGAGGCGCTGGTGAACCCCTTCTACCATCTGGCGCCGTCGTGGGGGACGGTGCCGCTGCTGATCCTGGCGACGGCGGCGACCATCATCGCCAGCCAGGCGGTGATCTCCGGCGCCTTCTCGCTCAGCCGGCAGGCGGTGCAGCTCGGGCTGATCCCGCGGCTGGAGATCCGCCACACCTCGACGCAGGAGATCGGCCAGATCTATGCCCCGCGCATCAACTGGCTGCTGCTGGCGGCGGTGCTGGCGCTGGTGGTGGGGTTCCGGTCCTCGTCCAATCTGGCCGCGGCCTACGGCATCGCGGTGACCGGCACCATGGTCGCCACCACGCTGCTGGCGGCGTGGGTGGTGCGGCACCTGTGGCACTGGCCGCTGGCGGCCACGGCGGCGGTGATCGTGCCGTTCCTGGTGATCGACACCCTGTTCTTCGCCGCCAACACGCTGAAGATCGCCGAGGGCGGGTGGTTCCCGCTGGTGGTGGGGGCCGGGGCGTTCGTGGTGATGATGACGTGGCTGCAGGGCCGCAGGATCCTTTATGACCGGCTCTACGCCGACGCCCTGCCCACCGACCTGTTCCTGGAGCGGCTGCGGCCCGAATCGCCCATGCGGGTGGCCGGCACCGCCATCTTCCTGACCGGCAACCCGGCGGTGGTGCCGCACGCGCTGCTGCACAACATGAAGCACAACAAGGTTCTGCACGAACGGGTGCTGCTGCTGCACGTGGCGCTGGCCGAGGTGCCGTTCGTCCTGCCCGACCGGCGGGTGGAGGTGGAGAAGCTGGGCAAGGGCTTCTTCCGCGTGGTGCTGCGCTTCGGCTTCATGGAACGGCCCGACGTGCCGATGGCGCTGGACCGCTGCCGCGCCTATGGGCTGCACATCGACCTGATGGAAAGCTCGTTCTTCCTGGGGCGGGAGACGCTGATCCCCTCGCCCCACGCCGGGCTGCCCCGGTGGCAGGAGCCGCTGTTCATCTCGCTGTCGAAATCCATGCAGCCGGCCACCGGCTTCTTCAACCTGCCCCCCGGACGGGTGGTGGAGCTGGGCACCCAGATCGAGATCTGACCCCCTACCGGACGGCCTGCGTCATGTACATCATGCCCTCGCCGTAGGAGGCCAGCTTGGCGGCCAGCGCCGCGCCGCCGGCGTCGCTGGGGGTGAAGCCGCGGGCCAGCCAATAGGAGCGCGCCGGCGGGGTGGAGGTCAGCGCCAGCCACGGCAGCCCGTGTTTCCGCGCCACCCGGTGGGCGTGGCCCAGCACCGCTTCCCCCAGCCTGTGCCCGCGCGCCGCCGGCAGCAGCGCGATGTCGTGGAGATAGAGGCAGTCCGCCCCCGCCGGCAGCCGCTCCAGCAGCGAATCGAGGGCCGGCGGATACCCGATCATCCCCGGATGCATCACCCCATACCCCACCAGCGCATCCCCGTTGCCGGCGATCAGGCACCCGTCGGGAAACAGGGACAGGCGGTCGGCGAAGACCTCCACCCGTTCGGGATAATCGGTGTGTATCGCATCCGCCGCCGCCAGCACCGCCGGCAGGTCGGCGTGGGTCATGGGGCGCCATTCCATGGTCATAGGTCCAATCCGTCTTCGTCTTTCACCGCTGCCGGCTTCCGGCTCGGTCATTGCCGGGTTATGGTTTGATGACAACCGCAGGAGAAGAACGCCATGACCGATCTCGACGCCGCGAGGCTGCTGCCCACCGTCCGCACCATCGCGCACGAAGCCGGCCAGGTGATCCTGCGCTTTTACAACAGCGGGGCGGAAGTCTCCACCAAAGCCGACGGCAGCCCGGTGACCCAGGCCGACCAGGCCGCCGAGCACGTGATCCTGCCGGCCCTTCACCACCTGACCCCCGCCATCCCGGTGGTGGCGGAGGAGGAATGCGCCGCCGGCCGCATTCCCGACATCACGGGCGGGCGTTTCTGGCTGGTGGACCCGCTGGACGGCACCAAGGAGTTCATCAGCCGCAACGGCGAATTCACGGTGAACATCGCGCTGATCGTGGCGGGCCAGCCGATTTTGGGCGTGGTGTACGCGCCGGCCACCGGCCTGCTGTACGCCGGGGCCGGCCCCGGTTCCGCCATCGTGTGGCAGGAGGGGCGCCACGACCGTGCCATCACCGTGCGCCGTGCACCGAAGGATGGCGTGACGGTGGCCGCCAGCCGGTCGCACGGCGACGCAGGCGAGACGGAACAGTTCCTGTCCCGCTACACGGTGAAGGAGCACGTGGCCTGCGGCTCGTCGCTGAAGTTCTGCACGGTGGCGGCGGGACAGGCGGACCTCTACCCCCGCTTCGGGCCGACGTGCGAATGGGACACGGCGGCGGGCCACGCGGTGCTGCTGGCCGCGGGGGGCCGGGTGTGCGTGGGGGATGGGGCCAGCGCACTGGGATACGGCAAGCCGGGGTTCAAGAATCCGTCGTTCGTGGCGTATGGCGGGTGAGGTGCGAAAAAGCTCATCACAACGGTTGACCCCGCCGCCGGACGGCCCTATGTTCCGCGCACTTCGCCACGGTGAGCGCGTAGCTCAGCCGGTAGAGCAACTGACTTTTAATCAGTAGGCCCTGGGTTCGAATCCCAGCGCGCTCACCAACAGCGAACACGAATTAAGCCCCTGAAAGGTCACGCCTTTCAGGGGCTTTTCGTTTGGGCCTTCGGGCCGTCCCCCAGCAGCGCCGCCGCCACGTCGTCCACACCGCCCCAGTCCAGCGGGTGTTCCGCCGGGCCAACGGACAGAGTCACGCCGTCGAACCACACGGTGGCGGTCACCGCGTGGTCGCTGGCAATCGGGCTGAGGTAGATGGTGCGTTCGCGGCTGCGCCCGTCGCGCACCGCCGACAGCGCGCGGGCGATGGTCGCCGCCTCCTCCCGCGTCAGCAGCGCCGACATCCCGCCGGGCAGCGACAGACGCACCATCGCGCCCAAAAAACGGTGCTGCGCGGCAGTAACGGCGATGGAGTCGGTCATGGATCCCACGGACATATTTAATTCGCTTGCCAAGCAGTTGGCCAAAATAGCAAGATTGTTTGCGCAACGCAACATAATTTAGAATAGTTATAAATTACTGGCGCAAGCCCCCGGTCCGCGCTAGCCTTCCCCCAAAGACCATACCATCTTTGTGGAGATGTGGCCGTGACCTACGACCTCCCCCAAGTCTACAAGTATCATGTGTTCTGCTGCGCCCAGCAGCGCCCGCCCGGGCATCCCCGCGGCTCCTGCGCCGCCCAGGGGGCGCATCCGCTGTGGGAACGGCTGGGGCAGAAGATCCAGACGCAGCAGTTGCTGCACGTGGGCATGGCCTGGACCGGGTGTTTGGGGTTTTGTTCCGCCGGGCCGCTGATGGTGGTCTATCCCGAAGGCATCTGGTACCGTCCGCAAACGCCGGAGGATATTGACGAAATCGTCCAGTCCCATTTCATCGGCGGCGAGCCGGTGGAGCGGCTCATCATGGTGCTGACCCGCTGACGACAGGGGAGATGGGCGGAACATGGGGTGGCCGGACGAGGGAATGCCGCGCGACATCCGCGCGTATCATCGGCGCACCAAGCACGCGGCGCACCGCTATGCCTTGGGCCCGGCCTTTCTCGACTGGACGTCCCAGCCGAACCCCTTCCGCCGGTTCGACGGGGCGCGGACCGTCCCTCTTCCCCTGTCCCCCGGCCATCCCACCCCACCGTTCCGGGATCTTGCCCGGCTGGACGGTGTGGCGGCGGAGCCGCTGAGCGCGGCCGCCGTCGGCCTGTTCCTGGAACTGGCGCTGGGCATTTCGGCGTGGAAGTCGGTGGACGGCGCCCAGTGGGCGGTGCGCAACAACCCCTCCAGCGGCAACCTCCACCCCACCGAGGGGTATGTGATCCTGCCGCCCCTGGACGGCATCGGCGACGGCCCCGCCCTCTATCACTATGCCCCCGCCGATCACGCGCTGGAGGAGCGCTGCCGGCTCGACCGCTTCCCCACCCTGCCGGCGGGCGGCTTCGTCGTCGGCCTGTCCTCCGTCGCGTGGCGGGAGGCGTGGAAGTACGGCGAGCGGGCCTTCCGCTATTGCCAGCACGACGTGGGCCACGCGGTGGGAGCGCTGTCCTATGCCGCCGCCTGCCTGGGCTGGCGGGTGACGGTGCAGCCGCGGCCCGGCGATGCCGCCGTCGGGCGCGTTCTGGGGCTGGACCGCGCGGATGCGTGGCACCGCCACGAACAGGAACACCCCGACCTGCTGGCCGTGGTGGCGCCCGAACCGGTGGAGGCGGTGGCGCTGGGCGGGCTGTCCGGCGACTGGGCCGGCACCGCCAACCGGCTGAGCGAGGATCATGATCCGTGGCCGGCGGTGGATCTGGCCGCCCGCTACAGCTACAAGACCGACAACCCGCCGCTGACCGCCGACGACACGGCGGTGTCGGCCCCGGACCTGCCGGCGGCGGACACCCCGGCGGCCACGGTGATCCGCCGCCGCCGCAGCGCAGTGCGCATGGACGGGCACACGCCGCTGGACCGCAGCGCCTTCTTCCGCATCCTGTCGGCCACCCTGCCCGACCGGTCCCTGATTCCGTGGAGCGGCTTTCCCTGGCCGCCGCGGCTGGCGCTGTTCCTGTTCGTCCACCGGGTAACGGGGGTGGAGCCGGGGCTTTACGCGCTGATCCGCGACCCGGCCAGCCTGGACCGGCTGCGCCCCGCCTGCGACCCGTCGTTTCTGTGGCAGCCGGTGGAGGGATGCCCGCTGCCGCTGTTCCTGCTGCGCGCCGAGACGGTGGAGCGCAACGCCTCCCAGCTTTCCTGCCTGCAGGCCATCGCCGGCAAGGGAGCGTTCAGCCTGGGCATGGTCGCCGATTTCGACCGCACCCTGCGGGACGAGGGCGATTGGGCCTACCGCCGCCTGTTCTGGGAAGCGGGGCTGGTGGGACAGGTTCTGTATGTGGAGGCCACCGCCGCCGGGGCGTCGGGCACGGGGCTCGGGTGTTTCTTCGACGACGGGGTGCACGACCTGCTGGGCCTGACCGCCGAGACGCAAAACACCATGGTATGGCAAAGCCTCTACCACTTTACCGTCGGCACGGCGCTGGAGGATGGGCGCGTGCTCACCCTCCCCGCCTATCCGCCGGACCGCTAGACGGCGACGGCCGCCAGCGGCTTCTTCAGCACCGCCAGCCCCAGCGTGGTGACCAGGGTGCCGGCCAGGATCGCCGCCATATAGGGCACCAGCGGCGCCACCGCGTTGGGGATCGCCAGAACGAACACCCCGCCGTGGGGCGCGTGCAGCACGCAACCGAACCACATGGACAGCGCCCCCGCCACCGCCGACCCGACCATCATGGCCGGGATCACCCGCAGCGGATCCTTGGCGGCGAAGGGAATGGCGCCTTCGGTGATGAAGGCCAGGCCCAGCACGGCGGCGGCCTTGCCCGCTTCCCGTTCCGCCTCGGTGAAGCGGTTGCGGACCAGCACGGTGGCCAGCGCCAGCCCCAGCGGCGGCGTCATGCCGGCGGCCATCACCGCCGCCATGGGCGTGTGCGCGTCCGACGCCAGAAGCCCGACGCCGAAGGTATAGGCCGCCTTGTTCACCGGCCCGCCCATGTCGAATGCCATCATGGCACCCAACAGCGCGCCCAGCGCCACGGCGTTGGTAGTTCCCATGCCCTTCAGAAACTCGGTCAGCGCCGCCATCACCGCCGCCACCGGCCCGCCGACCACATAGATCATCAGCAGCCCCACCGCCAGCGTCGCCAGCAGCGGGATGATCAGCACGGGCTTGAGCCCCTCCAGATTGGCCGGCAGTTTGATGTTTTCCCGCAGCCACAAAGCGGCGTACCCGGCCAGGAAGCCGGCGGCGATGCCGCCCAGGAAGCCCGCCCCCACCTTGGCCGCCAGCATGCCGCCGATCAGGCCGGGGGCCAGGCCCGGACGGTCGGCGATGGAAAAGGCGATGTAGCCGGCCAGCACCGGCACCATCAGGGCAAAGGCCGATTCCCCGCCGATCTGCATCAGCGCGGCGGGGAAGGTGCCCGGCTGCTTGAACGCCTCGATCCCGAAGACGAAGGACAACGCGATGATCAGGCCGCCCGCCACCACCAGCGGCAGCATGAAGGACACACCGGTCAGCAGATGCTTGTATGGCCCCGCCTGCGCCTCCTTCTGCTTGGCCTTGGCGCGGGCCACGTCGGCGGCGTAATCGGCGGATGCGGCGGGAGGGTTGCCGGCTTCGGGCGGCGGCAGGGCCAGCGCCTCGTCGATCACGCGGTCGGGGTGCTTCAGCGCGTCGCCGACGCCGGTCTGCAACAGGCGCTTGCCCGCGAAACGGGCGGTGTCCACATGGGTGTCGGCGCCGATGATGACGGCATCGGCCCGCGCGATGTCCGCCGGGTCCAGGGTGTTCTTGGCCCCCACCGACCCCTGGGTCTCCACGCGGATCTGGAACCCGCGGGCCTTGGCCGCGCGGGTCAGCGCTTCCGCCGCCATGAAGGTGTGGGCGATGCCGGTGGGGCAGGCGGTGACCGCCACCAGCAACGGCGGGGCGGCGGTCTTGGCCGTGCCGGGCTGGGGGGCGGCGGGCTGGGGGGCGGCGGCGCGCGCGGGCGCGATGCCCGCGGCCTTTTCCGCCTGGACCAGGATGGCGGCGGTGTCGCGGATGGCCTGGGCGGTGGAGGTGCGGACCAGGGGCTTGCCGCTGAACCGCCCCTCGTCGGCGGCGATGTCGGCGGCCAGGATCACCGCATCGGCGGCGGCGATTTCCTGTGTGCTCAGCGCGTGGCGCACACCATCGGCGCCGCGGGTTTCGATGCGGATGTCATGACCACGCAGCCGGGCGACCCGGTGCAGCGCTTCCGCCGCCATGGTGGTATGGGCGATGCCGGTGGGACAGGCGGTGACGGCGACCAGACGGGCCATGGGAAACCTCCCTTATTCTTGCCCTTATTCTTGCTCAGTTCCGGTGGGGCGCGGGCGGCCTCAGCCGTCTGTCAGCCAGTGAACGGCGGTGGCGCGGGCCAGTTCGTCCAGCCGGGCGGGGGGCGGCAGCGACGGCCCCAGGACCGCCAGCGTACCGGCGGCAAAGGCCGTACCCCGGCGGGCGCAGTCCTCCAGCCCCGCCCCGCGGCACCATGCCGACACGACACCGGCCACCATGGCATCGCCGGCCCCGACGGTGCTCGCCACCTCCACCGCCGGGGGCGTGGCCTTCAGCGCCCCCTCGGCGCTGACGAACACCGCGCCGTCGGCCCCCAGCGATACCACCACCAGCGCGATGCCGGTGCGGTGCAGAGCGGCGGCGGCGGCCACCACCGCCGCGGTATCCGGCAGCGGACGGCGCAGATGCTCGGACAGCTCGTGGACGTTGGGCTTGACCATATCGGGCCGGGCGCCCAGCGCGTGAGCCAGCGGCGGCCCGCTGGTGTCCACGGCGACGAAGGCCCCCGCGGCCCGTGCCCGCGGCACCAGAGCGGCATAGACGTCCGCCGGCACCCCGGCGGGCAGGCTGCCGGCCATCACCACGCACCCGGCGCCCGCCGCCAGCTCCTCCACCGCCGCGGTCAGCCGCGACAGGGCGTCGGGCGGCACCGTCAGGCCCGGCAGGTTGATGTCGGTGACGGCCCCGGTGGTGCGGTCCACCAGCTTCACGTTGGTGCGCACCGCCCCGGACAGGCGGATGCAGCGGTCGGCGATGCCCCGCTCCTGAAACAGGGCGGTGAAGGGGCCGTCGTTCTCCCGCCCCAGAAAGCCGGCGGCGGTGACCGGCGAGTCCCCCGCCGAGGCCAGCAGGGCTGCGACGTTGACGCCCTTGCCGCCCGCGGTGCGGGTTTCCGACAGAACACGGTTGACGGCACCGGGGGTGAAGCCGGGGCAGTCCAGCGTCTGGTCGATGGCCGCGTTGAGCGTGACGGTGACGATGCCGGGACGCAGGGGGTGCCGGGTCATGCCGCCCCTCCCCGCCCGGTGCCGGACACGTCGAAGGCGGCATGGACCAGGGCACGCACCTCGGCGGCGCCGGCACAGTCGAGCGCACGGCGGGCCACATCCTCGGCCCGTGCCAGGGAGATGCCGCGCAGCCGCGCCTTCACCGACGGAACGCTGGGGATCGCCACCGACAGCTCAGCCACCCCCAGCCCGGACAGCAGCACCGACCCGGCGGGGTCGCCGGCGATGCCGCCGCAGGCACCGACCCAGATGCCGGCGTCCTTCGCCGCCTCGCACGTTCGGGCGATCATGCGCAGGACCGCCGGGTGCAGCCCGTCGGCCTGGGGCGCCAGCACCGGGTGAAGCCGGTCCATGGCCAGCACGTACTGGGTCAGGTCGTTGGTGCCGATGGAGAAGAAGTTCACCTCCCGCGCCAGCCGGTCGGCCATCATCACCGCCGACGGCACCTCGATCATGATACCGGTCTCGACCGGCGGCACGCCCAGTTCCTGCCGCACCTCCTCGGTGATGGCCTTGGCGCGCAGCAGCTCGTCGAGCGAGGCGATCATGGGGTACATGATCCGCACCGGCCCCAGACCGGAGGCCCGCAGCATGGCCCGCAACTGGGTGCGGAACAGATCCTCGCGCTCGAAACACAGGCGGATGCCGCGCACGCCCAGGAACGGGTTCTCCTCCGCCGGCATGGACAGATAGGGGACGCTCTTGTCCCCGCCGATGTCCAGCGTGCGCAGGATGATGGGCAGGCCGTTCAGCGCCTGCACCATCTGGCTGTAGGCTGCGGTCTGCTCCTCCTCCCCCGGCGGCTCGTCGCGCTGGAGGAACAGGAACTCGGTGCGCATCAGCCCCACGCCTTCGCCGCCCGCCTCCACGGCGCGCAGCGCCTCGGCGGCTTCGCTGATGTTGGCGGCCACCTCCACCCGGCGGCCGTCGCGGGTGATGGCGGGCAGGTAGCGGTCGTGGTTTTCCCGGTCGCGCATCACCCGGATGCGGTCGCGCATCTCCCCCGCCCGCGTGCGGTCGCGGTCCGACGGCCCCAAGACCAGCACCCCGGCGCCGCCGTCGATGATGCCCTCCTGCCCGTTGGTCAGATCGAACAGCGCCGGCCCGGCGGCCACCACCGACGGAATGTCCAGCGACCGGGCGATGATGGCGGTATGGGATGTCGCCCCGCCGCCGGCGGTGCACAGCCCCAGCACCAGCGCCGGGTCGAGCTTGGCGGTGTCGGACGGGGACAGATCCTCGGCCAGCACGATCACCGGCTGGTCGGGCAGTGCCGCCGCTTGCTCCACCGTGTCGGCCAGCAGCCGCAGCACGCGCCGCCCCACGTCGCGCAGGTCGGCGGCGCGGCCGGCCAGAAGCGGATCCTTCATCCGCGCCAGCGCGCCGGCCCGGTCCTCGTAGACGGCACGCCACGCCCAGCCGGCGCTGCGCCCGGCGTCGATGTGGGACCGGGCCTCCGTCACCAGATCGGGGTCGTCCAGCAGGTCCAGGTGCGCCTTGAAGATGGCGGCCTTCGCGGCACCGGCCTTCTTCCAGTATTCCTCGTAGAGATTGCGCAGGTCGGCGGCGGCGCCGGCCAGCGCCTGATCCAGCCGGCGCCGTTCGGCGGCGGCGTCGGGGGCATCCTCCGTCACCTCCAGCCTTTCCCGCTGGAAGAACCACACCGGACCGGCGGCGATGCCGGGGGCGGCGGAGATGCCGGCGATCACCCGCCCATCGTAATCCACCGCCGCCGACGGGGCCGCCGGCTCCGCCCCTCCGTCATGGCCGGCCTCATCCACCGCCGGGTCAAGGCCGGCGGCGAAAGCGGCGGCGATGGCGTCCAGGGCGGCGTCGGCATCCGCCCCGCTGGCGGTGATGCGCAGGGGTGCCCCCCCGGCAGCCCCCAGCCGCAGCAGGGTCATCAGGCTTTTGGCGTTGGCGGTGCGGTCGCCGCAGCGCACGGTGATGTCGGACGTGAAGCGCTTCGCCACCTCCACCAGGGCGGAGGCCGGGCGGGCGTGCATGCCGTGGGGCGCGGGGGCGGACACCGCCAGCACCGGCCCATCCTCGGCCGTTTCCACCACCGGGGCGCTGTCCGCGGCTCCACCGTTCAGGGCTGCGGCGATCACCGCCCGGTCGGTGGTGGACGCCAGCCGCCGCGCCGCCTCCCCGTCCCCCAGAACGCCGGTCAGGTTGGCCAGAACCTGCAAATGCTCGTCGGACGTGGCGGCGATGCCCACCACCACATAAGCGCGCTCGCCCCCGCCCCAATCGACCCCGGCGGGGAACTGGACAACCGCGATGCCGGTTGCGCGCACGTGGCCGCGGGCGGACGGCACGCCGTGGGGAATGGCGATGCCGTTGCCGAGGTAGGTGGCGGCGATGCTCTCCCGCTCCATCATGCTGTCGATGTAGGGAGGATCGACGAAGCCCCCATCGACCAGAACCTGCCCGGCCTGCCGTATGGCATCGGCCTTGTCGTCAGCGGCACAGCCCAGACGGACGTGCGATTCCGTCAGCGTCAGCATGGCATCTTCCCCCCAACCGTGGCGTTGGTTTCCGCCCCTGGGGACACGGGGGCGAGCCCCGGCACCCCTTCTTGGACCGGCAGGAATGGTGTGCCCTTTCCCCCCTAGTTTCAAGCCCTTGCGCAACGTTCCCGGCCTTGCGGAACGCTGGGGCGCGGCAATCCCATCCCTTCGCGTGCGCATCGCCGCCGCCGCACCGCTGCCGGGCGGCACCGCCCGTCCGCACGCACAACCCGCTGGACCATTGATGGGCAAGCTTACAAAATGCCGCCTGGACTGCTGAGGAATTTTCAACGATGGACCGCACGCCGCTGAACGAACTGGCCGCCTTCGCTGCGGTGGCACGCCACCGCAGCTTTCGCCGGGCGGCGGCGGAACTGGGGGTTTCACCCTCGGCCCTCAGCCACAGCCTGCGCGGGCTGGAGGAACGGCTGGGCGTGCGGCTGGTCAACCGCACGACCCGCAGCGTGGCCCCGACTCAGGCCGGGCAGCGGCTGCTGGCCCGGCTGGAGCCGGCGTTGCAGGACATCGCCGGCGCGCTGGAGGCGATCAACGAGGACCGCGCCCGCCCGGCGGGCACCGTGCGCCTGACCGTGCTGCGGCTGGGGGCGTCGGCGGTGCTGGCGCCGGCCCTGCCCCGCTTCCTCGCCACCTATCCCGACGTGCACCTGGACATCGCGGTGGACGACAGCTTCACCGACATCGTGGCCAACGGCTTCGACGCCGGCATCCGTTTCGGCGAAAGCCTGCAGAACGACATGATCGCCGTGCCGGTCAGCGGCCCCGCCTGCATGACCGTGGTGGGATCGCCGGCGTATTTCGCCCGCCATCCGCCGCCCCGCACCCCGTACGATCTGAAGGACCACGCCTGCATCCGCTTCCGCCTGCCCAGCACCCGCGCCCTCTACCGCTGGGAGTTCGAGCGGGACGGCAAGGAGATCGAGGTGGCGGTCAACGGCCCGCTGACCCTGAACGATCTGGAAACGGCGGTGCATGCCGCGGTGGGCGGCGTGGGGCTGTGCTATGCCGGAACGGAGTATGTGGCCCCGCTGATTGCCGCCGGGCGGCTGGTCCCGGTCCTGGAGGATTGGTTGCAGCCGTTTCCCGGGTTTTTCCTTTATTACCCCAGCCGGCGCCAGATGCCGGCGGCGCTGCGCGCGCTGATCGACACGCTGCGCTACGGCCCGGCGGAAGCACCGGCCACGATGGGATAAGCGGGGATGAGAACGGCTGTCAGCCCGGCCCGCCGGCTTCCTGGATGATGGTCATGGCGGCGTCGGCGCCGAACAGGATTTCGATCAGGCGCAACTCGTCCATGACAGCCGACACGCCCGTGCCCCCGCCCCGGCCGGCCGCTCCGCCGCGGCTCTGCCGCACCTTCGCCAGCAGCAGGGTGCGGTAGGTGCCGAACTCCCGCTCCAGCACCCCTTCCAGATGACGGGCGAGGCCCAGCCGCTCGCCGGCCATTTCGATCTTGCGGGTGGAGCGGGCCACGGCCTCCGCCGCCGCCACCTCGTCGTCGGTGGTGTCGCTGCGCGATGCCAGATCGCTCACCGTCCGCCGCATTTCCCCGCTCAGGGTGCTTTCGAAGGTGCGCACGATGGTCTTCGACGCCCGCGCCTTGGTGGCCGACAGGGTTTTGGTGTCAAGCTTCACCGCGGCCGGAGCGTTTTCCAGGGATTCGATCAGCGACACCAGCCGCACCGTGGTGTCGGCGGCGGTCTGCACCGAATGGGCCGCCAGGGCGCCCACGTCCTCGTTCATGCCGTCGATCTCGTTCAGGCATTCCAGCGCCGCTTCGGCCAGCATGCGGTCGCGCTGGTCCGCCGGCAGATCGAGATCGGTGTCGAGCATGATGCGGAAGATCTGCGACGGCTCCGTCGTCCGCCGCATCAGCATGGTGGTGCAATAACGGAATACGGTGTCGGACACGTGGCGCATGGAATAAAGCAGCGCCAGGGCCACCGTCTCCTGCTCCCCCGTCAGCATGCCCATGGGCCGTGACGGCAATTGCGCCAGCAGGGCCGTGATGTCCAGGGCGCTTTCATAGATCTGCACCACCCCATCCAGCCTGTTGCGGTAGCCTTCCTGCCACCCCGGCACCGGATCGCCGCCGTGGAGAAGGAAGCCGCGCAGGGCGGCGGCGGCGGCGGGCCACAGCGCCTCCCCCATGCCGGCCACGGCATCGCCGTCGTCCATGGTGCGGTCGGGGGGAACGGCGGTCAGGGATTTTGCCAGCGGTTCCGGCAGGCCGCGGCGCACCAGGGCGGCCACGACGCCCAGCATGGGCCGCGGCACCAGCCATGGATTGCCCGCCGCCTGGGCCGGGTCGGCCAGAAGATCCTGAAGCGGCAGGAACAGCACCCGCGAAAAGGTCAGCGGGCGCGACGGGCGCACCTGCGCCAGCCGCCCGCGCACCCGCTCCACGATATCCTCCACGATCCGGCGGGACGGCAGGCGGTCGATGAATCCCATCACCCGGACAAGTTGCCGGTCCGACGCCTGGCGCAGCGACCGTTCCACCTCCCGCCGGATGTGATCGTCGCTGCTCATGCGGCCACCGCCCTCAACGCCTCGTTCCGGGCGGTGCGGTCGAGCAGGTGGGTGCCGCCGCGCCAATCGACGTTGGCCTTCACCCAGCGCCGCTGGTTCCAGGTGCGTTCGACGGGAACCCCGCCGTCCACCCATTCCGACACCTCCTTGGGCATCACCGGCACCATGCGGCCGATGTCGTGCAGCACCTCGCGCTGGGCATCGCGGCTGGGGGCGCTGTCCCACAGGGCGCAGATGGACTGCCACCCGTCCAAGAGCCAGTCGGGCCGTCCGAACAGCATCAGCAGCCGTTCGCGGTTGCCGCCCCAGCTTTGCAGCAGGCGGACCAGATTGTCCAACTCGCCGTAGCAGTTCAGCAGGGTGGCGGCACCGAGATCCAGGGTCAGCTTCGCCACCTCCGCGGCGAACAGGGCGATCTGCCCCGCCTCCGTCACCTCGGAATTGCCGAAGGCCAGAAGCCCGCCGTGAAGCTTTTCCAGCGATGCCTGAAGCACCTGCATCCGCGACGGGTAATCGCGGGTGCGGAACCCCACCGGGGCCACGATGGCGCTCAGCTCCTCCAGCCAGGAAAAGATCGTCTCGGCACCGGCCCCCAGGGTCGGCTCCATCCGCTCGATGAGCTTGCGGGTCTTGGCGCGCAGGTCGGAATCCGACGGGTTGAAGCGGCGCCAGTCGATCTGGCCCATCCCGCCCTGATTGAGCAGCCGCACGATCAAGAGAAAATTGGCGATCAGCCGGTCGTCCGCCTCCTGCGCCTCGGCGGCGTGGGCGGCCTTGGCGGCGGGGCGCCCGGCGACGCCGCTCAGCGCCACCTTGCGCCCGGCGGCCCGGATGGTGCCCGGCGACAGCAGCGGCTCCTTCAGGACCGCCTCGTACAGCAGGCGGTCATGGACCGTGATGCGGGTCAGCGACGCCAGCCCATCCCATCCCATGACGTAAAAGCCAATGCCACCCGATGGGTTGGCAATCACGAATTCCAATTTCTGCCGATGGCTGGGACGAACGCGGGCGCACGCCAGAAGCGGCGTGGTAAAAGGGACGGCGACCCCCCGTTCCAAAAAGGTTGCCGGCCTATAATCTTCCAGGACAGCGCCAACAGCCATGACGGTTCTTTCGGAAAAAGCACCCGCGTTATCTGAGCTCGATAACTATGCTTGCAGAGTGAAGGAGTGGTGGGCAGCGTTGCGGATAAAGATATGGCAACACACGCTTGACGTCATTTATAGACCCGGTGAAGATAAACATCAAGGCAAGGGGGGTATCCACCGGCAGCATGCCTGTACCCCCGCATGCGGCGGAAAGCGGTGCGATGACCAACCTGGAAGTGTTTTCAACCGTTCTGGTTGTTCTGAGCGCCGCGGCGCTGGGACTGTCCGTGGTGGTGGAAAGCCTGCGCATGGCCTCCGTCGCGCGCCAGCGCTATATCCTGAGCCGGGAAAAGGACAGCCGGGCCGCCAACCTCACCCGCCTGCGCCAGCGCCTGGACTCCCTCCAGCGTGACGCCAGGGAGCGGCAGGCGGCCATCGACACCGCCGTCGCCGACCGCCAGAAGGTGCTGGCCCTGACCCAGACGCTGCTGAGCGAGCGGATCGAAATGGTCCACGAACTGGGCGAACCCGACGCCGGGGCCGGGCTGTTCCTCAGCCCGCTGCAGGTCCGCGCCGACGCCCGCCGCGGCAACCAGGCGCTGCCGTTTTCCCGTGACATCTGGCAGCACAACAACATGGCCCACATCTGGGCGGCCAACGCCGACGCGGCCTTTGCCACCGTGTCCCGCGCCTTCGACGTGCGCAAGGGGATCGAGCCGGCGCGGCCCCGCCGGGCCGAAGCCATGCCCGCCCCCCCGTCACCGGATGGCGCCGCACGGGCCGTGGCATGATCGCCCTTCTTCTGTACGGTGCGGTATCGCTGATCGTCTTCAGCGCGATCCTGACCCGGCTGGGGCTGCGCCGGGCCGCCGCCGCCCGCCGCGCCATGGAAGCGGAGGAAAAAGCCCTCTCCACCATCGGAACGGAGGTGGAGGGCATCACCCAGACCCTGTACGAAGCTCAGGAAAAACTGAACGGCCTCGACACCCGGCTGGGCGAGGTGCAGACGGCGCTGGCCGCCGCCGAACGCCAGCTCGCCGCCGCCAGGAACACCCCGGCGGAGCGCTATTACGTGTTCGACCGCCTGGATCCCCGCCCCGGCACCATCTGGGAGATGCCGGTGACCCACACGGCGGGCGAAGCCAATCATTCCCACCGCATGGCCCCGGTGTGGGGCGGCACCCGCCGCTATCTGGTGGTCGCCACCAACCGGCGGGAGGCGCAGGACCGCCTGATCCAGCGCTACCCCAAATCCTATGGGTTCGAGGTGGGGCAGCCCTTCCCCTGCGCTCTGTTCAACGGCAAGCCCGGCGGCACCGGCGACGGCCCGGCGCCGCTGGCATCGCCCATGGAACCGGGGCCGGCGGTGCCCCGCGCCGCCCGCCTGCCCAGACCGGACGGCCCGCCCCTGGCCGGCGATGCCGACTCGCCCTCCGAAGAGAGCCGCCCCCATGCATGAAGTCCGCTGCATCGTCCTGGACGATATGGAGCTGTTTCAGGCCCTGGTGGAGTTTTACCGCTTCCGCCGCCAGCCCCTGCCCGCCGGGCAGGTGGCCCGCATCCACCTGACCGAGGACGATACGTCGGTCAGAGCCCGGTTCGTCATCCGCGACGATCATGGGACCGAAACCAGCGTTGCCGTCGCCGAGGCCGAATTGGCGGCCATGGCCATGCGCTATCTGATGGAGCGGAAGGTGCCGCTGTCCAGCCAGATGAAAAAGCAGCTCATCGTGGTGGACGGCCAATTGACGCTGGTGCTGCACGACGCACAGCAGCCGTTCCGCCACGGGCTGGGGCGCCAGCCGGCCGCGGGGACGGAGCCGTGATCCCCGCCGTGCGCGTCCACGGCCCGGACGAGGCGGCGGCGGCCGTGCGCGCCGCGGCGGATGCCGGCACCGCGGTGCTGCTGCTGAGCGCCCCCGCCGCGGCCGCCCATGGGGGGGCCGGCTGGTTCCTGGCCATGGCGGCCACGGCGGCGGCGGCGGCCCCGCGGGCGGTTGCCGGCATCGCCGTGGATTGCGCCGACCGGACCGGAGACGCCCAGGCGGTTCTGGCCGAAGCCGCCACGGCCCCGCTTCTGCGCGCGGTGATCGTCACCGGCCATCCCGCCGCCGTCCAGGCCCTGGACGCGCTGGCCCGCACCCGCGGGGCCGCCGCGTGGACGGCACCGCCGGGGGATGTGCTGGACCTGAACGGCGTGCCGGATCCCTATCGGGCGTGCCGGGCGTGGCTGGAAACCCGTCAGAACCGGGCGACGATCTCGGCCACGTAATCGGGGGTGATGGGGCGTTGGATGGCCTTGCTCACCGCCCGGGCCGCGGCGTTGCGGGCGGCGGTCTTGGCCCGGTCGCCGTCCATCCCCTTGGATTTCGCGGCCAGCAGGGCCTGAGCATAGGCATCGAGGATCAGGTCTTTTTCCGGCATCCCGTTCTTCATGACACATGTCCCATTGAGCGGCATGAACGCTGAGCGGCATGGAAGGGTGCGCACGCGCACCGGACGAGCGGGAAAGATCTGTCGCAAAGATGGAGGGCCGGCAACTTCCCGTTGGTCATAGGAGGCCACCGGACGGCGCGGCTGTTCTCTCGAAAAGGGGTCACAAAACCCCCAGCGCGCGCCATACCGGCACCCGCCGTTCCCGGTGGCGCCGCAGCCGGGCCGCCAGTTCCTCCCGCGCGGCGGCGGGGCCGGCGATGGGCTGGCCGTCACGCAGAAGCGGACGGCCCAGCGCCTCCAGATGGGGCAGAACCGCCGCGGCCAAATCCTCCGCACCCGCTTCCGGAGCGGCCAGCATGGCGGTGTAGAGCACCTGTTCCATCACCCCGGCGGCGATCCCGCTGCCGATGCCGGGGGCGGCCAGGAACCCCATGGTCCCGCCCCGGCGGGTCTTGGCACACACCACGGCGTTGAAGCGGCGGGCCACCGCGCGGGCGGCGGCGTCCACCGGGCCGGCGGGGTGGATCTGCCCCCCCAGCACCAGCAGCGCCACCGTGTGCAGCAGGTCCGGCATCGGCCACTCCCGCCGGGCCAGAGCCGACAGGGGTTGCGGCCCCTCCTGCCACAGCCGGGCCACCAGGGGGCGGGCGATGGCCGGGTCGGCCTCCACCATGCCCATGCCGGTGCGGGTGACGGTCTGGAGATCCTCGGGATAGGTCAGGGTGGCCAGGGGAGCGGCCATCAGCCGCTCCTCCCGCTCCGCCGCGGTCAGCGCCACCGCCCCGCGCCCATAAAGATCGCGGCGGAAGGCGCGCCCCACCGCGTAATCCCGCACGGTTTCCGCCATCACCCGGTCGGGGCTGCCGGCAAAGAGCGCCCGCGCGCCCTCCGGCACGGTCAGGGCGGGGAACGGGTCGGTGGGATCGGCCAGCCCCAGATAGGTCAGCCGGGCCGCCGCCATCTCCCCCGCCACCTCCGCATGATCGAGCAGGCGCCAGGAATCGTTGAGATATTCATGGGCGAGATAGCGCGGATCCTGTTCCGCCAGTTCGGCCAGCCGCGCCGCGGCGGCGGGGTTGGCGGCGAAGTACCCGCCCGCCGGCCCGGAAGCCGCGGCGGAGGCCAGGGTCTGGGCGAAGGCAATGCCACCCTGCACCCGCTCCCCCGCCGTGCCGGGGTGACGGCGGGCGTGTTCCAGCAGCAGCCGGCGCAGCGGCGCCACCGCCGCCCACCCCGGCGGGGTGTTGTAGGACAGGTACGCCACCCCGCCCACCGCCAGCGACCGCCCCAGGATACGCCGCACATCGGCGGCGGTGGCCGCGTCGATCCACGAATAGATCCCATGGAGCAGGACGGCGCCGAAGCTCCCCCGCTCCTCCCCTGCCCACGCGGCGAAGGAGGCATCGTCGTAGCGCAGATTGGTCAGCCCGGCCTCGCGCTGGAAGGCGGCGGCGGCGGCGATATGCCCGGGGTTGAAATCCACCCCCACCCAATCGCACCCCGGATTGGCCGCGGCCAGCAGCGCGACGTTGAAACCGATGCCGCACCCCAGCTCCAGCCCCTGCCGCGGCTCCTCCACCGCAAAGCCTCCCAGCAGGGCGGCATAGCGAAGATAGGCCGGCGCGGTTTCCCGATAGAATCCCGGTGAACACAGGGTATCCATCACATACCCGTCCGCCCAGCCCATGACACGCCCTCCCCCGCTCGGTTCCAAATCGGACGCTACCATAGTGGAAACAGGGAGGCTGTCACATGGGGAGGGGGGAGATCTCTTAAGAAACACAGAATTATAACATTACTATCCTAAACGATCACACCGCCAAACGGTTTTAGCAGGCTGCGGAAAAACTCTGAATTTGGCCAAATAGGTTCCGCATGTTGTGGCTGATGCGCCCCGATTACCTCAATATATGGGATGCTCAGATGCCAATTTGGCCTTTTCCGTAGCCTGTTAGCGCATGAGTTTCATTGCACACTAACTTCTTAATCAGAGCGTAAACGAAGCGAAAATAACGATGTCGCTAATGAATAATATCAAATGCAAAAACTGCTAGAGAATTCGTATGAATGCATAGCCTCTATTAAACAAATACAAATGTATTAATTGTACTATCACCAAATTTAATTATGACTCCATGTTTTAATGGTGTAAGGTTCCTATCAGGCACAATCTTAAGGCTCACGATGAAGAATGCTTGGCGAAACACAAACTCTGATACCCCTGATTCTCTCTGGAAATTAGTAGAAATTGCCGATATGGCGTCCGGAGCTGCTTTTATTTATAAGGATAATGTCATTGTTGGGGTAAATCAAAAAGGTATGTCTTTGTATTCTGTTGATTGGGATAATATTGTTACATTTGATGATTGTTACTGGGATGGTATCAGTAAAAAGAAAAACACAGACCCTGCAATCTTAAAAGACCCAGCATGGTTTCTCGCATTTGCAAAGGAATATCGCGCTTACACCAAAAGCCATAGGTTCTGCCGAAATTATGGCTCCACAGGCATTACGTATGATCGTCATCACGTTGGCATCGATTGTCATTGGAATGCACAGCTTTGGTTTCCTGTAAATGCCAGTGGATCAGCAGCCTTCACGATTACGCCCGAGACAAAGCCAAGTGAGATTCGCCAATACTTAGCGAGAGAGCAGGCAATATGTCGTTTAACCTCTTTCCTTGATAATGCAGGAATTGCTATATGTATCGTTGATCACACAGGGTTACTTCTAGACAGCACTCTATCCATGATGCGAATATTATGTCGAGGCCAAATATTAAAGATCGATAATGATGACAAAATTGAATCGATAAAAAATGATATCACTAGAAAATTAAGATTTTTGATTTCTGAAATTTCTCTTGGAAAAAGAAATACGGCACTTCTACCTCTCCCTCTCTCTGAAGGAGGCTATACGCTTGCTGCCTTGATGGGGGCGGGGCCCACCGATCCAGCAGTAATCATAGCAGTTGTTTCTCAGGAAGATGCCGAAGAGCTAGAAATGTTGCTAAGTGACGCATTTTGCTTATCACCTTCAGAAGCATTTGTAGCAGCACGGATTGCGGAAGGGAAGACACCAGACGATATTGCAGAAAATACTGGTCGCAGCATCCACACCATACGCACGCATTTAGCAGCAGCCAAACGAGAAATGGGCGTAACCCGCCAGCATGATCTATCAGCCCTTGTTACAAAAGCTGCTTTATTGGTCGGCGGATTAACATCAACCAACCGCAATGGAGAGTAAATTGGGGAATACTATTTTCGTTCAGAATTATGATTTTTCGCAAATAGAAAATGCTCTGCTCAAGCGTGGAAAAGCGCCAGAAAAAGCTCGTGCCGCTACAACTCATCTGCAAGCTTTTATGACACTGTGCGCTATGTACCCTGACAAGACTCTGGCTGCTTGGAATTTGATGGACGATGCTTGGCATGAATTTATCGTCCGCACAGTAGACTATGAGGCATTCTGCAATACTGCTTTCGGCTCCTTCCTACACCACAATGCCGATGCCTTTGGCACGTCAGAATTCAGTGCCGCCTGGAACGAAACCGTTAATCTCGCCAAGTCTCATTTCGGCCTGGATCTGGTGCGGGATGAAAGCGCTCCCCACGGTGCTATGACCGCTGCGATCTGCATGATCATGCGTCTGGCCGCCTGATTCCGGGCAGCGGCGGGCAAGAGGCGCTCCGCCCCTTGCCCGCCGCGCAAACCCCGCCGATCTTTACGCAGACAGACGATACGCAAACGTAAAAAGGTGTGCCGAGAGCGACGGGTATGGCGCAAAATTCCGAAGACGCTTCCGAAACCCAACTCGACCGGCTCGACGCGCTTGCCGAGCTTGGGGAGAAAGTGGCGTCAGAACAGGCGAGGGCCAAGCAAAAGGGGGATGAAGCGCTTCGCCTCAGCCACGGATGGATACGGAACCTCCCGCCCGGCCGCTACCTCCTCTTCGTACCACCGGCAGATGCGGGCGACGATGTCACCCTGGTCCCGTGGTGACAGGACCAGCGCCTTGTCGTTGCAGAATTCGGCAAGCGCCTCGACGAAGATCCTGATCCGCCCCACCGGAATGTCGTCAAGGTTCTTCGCTCCGCCGCCGTCCACGTCCGTGCGGGCCAGCGGTCCGGCAAGGGCCAGAACCTCCGCCTCCGGAATCCCGCGCTTCACAAGGAGAGGAAGTGCCTTCTTGACGAATTTATAGGGAAGGCAGTCGGTGTATTCCCGTGGATCCTCATAACGCTGAATGCTCGATGCCCCGCGATACCCCATATCCTTGGCAAACGAATCCAAGGAATAACCGGCCCGCTCTCTCATGGTGCGGAGGGTCTGGGTAACGTCCATCGCTCTCTCCTTGTGGCGCAAGGGACGTTGCACGCATTTTAATACGTTTTCCACGTTGACATACATACGCAAAAAACGTATAACCCGCACGGCCGGCCAGCCCCATTCCCCCAGCCCCCGTCCCTTGAAAACAGCGAGGTCACCGCATGAGCTCCCCCTGCGAGCCCACCCCTCACAGCGCTGCCCTGTACGATGCCCTGGAGGCGGTTGACGCGTTCATCCGCACCCGCCTTGCGGCCCCGGCAGACACCGGCGCCACGCCCTTGCCCGCCCCCCCGGCAGAGACCCGCACGCCCCGGCGGCGGGCAAAGCGCAAGACCGCTCCCCCATCCGCCCCGGCGGCGGACCACGGCGTGGAATTGCGGTGACGCACGTCTTGGCATGAAGACAAAAATTAAGGCGGCCAGCAAACGCTGAGCCGCCTTAATCGTGACCGACAGTCGCGCTGGTCGGAGCGACAGGATTTGAACCTGCGACCCCCAGACCCCCAGTCTGATGCGCTACCAGGCTGCGCTACGCTCCGTTCGTTTCGCGCGTCCGTCGGTGGAGCGGGACTATAGTTAGGAGGCGGGGGGTGTGCAACAGGCTTTTTCAGAAAAATGAAGGTCAATATTCCTATTCACCCGCAGACACCACCCGGTTCCGCCCCTGCTGCTTGGCGGCATAGAGCGCATGATCCGCCCGCGCCATCAGACGGGAGGCATCATCCCCCGGCCCCAACGGCGCCAGCCCGATGCTGGCGGTGGGGGTGACCGGACCGCCGTCGGCGGAGATGCGCAGCGCCTCCACCGCCTCGCGCAGGCGCTCCGCGGTGGAGGCGGCGCGGCGGATGGCGGTTTCCGGCAACAGCACGGCGAATTCCTCGCCCCCCAGCCGCCCCACCACATCGGCGTCGCGCAACGCGGTGCGGCACACGCCGGCAAACGCCACCAGCACCTCGTCGCCCACCCCATGGCCGAACTGGTCGTTGATGCGCTTGAAATGGTCCAGGTCCACCATCGCCAGCGTCATGGGGCGGCCATAGCGCAGGCTGCGCGCGATGTCGGACCCCAGCCGGTCCAGGAACGCCCGCCGGTTCAGCAGCCCCGTCAGGGCATCGGTGGTGGCCAGCCGGTGCAGCTCGGCCTCCAGGATCTTGCGCTCGCGGATGTCGCGGGTCACCCCCTGCAGCCCCAGAAGACGCCCGTAGGAATCGAGCAGCAGGGTCATGCAGGTCTCGCACTCCAGCACGATGCCGTCGGGGCGCACCACCTCCAGCTCCAGGCGGACTTCGGCACGCTCCTGCTTCTGGGCGGCGGCGGCGGCGGTGGCGCTGGCGATGGCGCGCCCGGCCCGCTCCCCGCTTTCCGGCGACAGGAATTCGAAGATGGACCGGCCCAGCAGGGCGTCGGGCGGAATGCCGCGGGCCTGTTCCACCGATTGGCTGACGAAGGTATAGCGCAGGCCGGGATCGACGGCCCACACCACGTCGGTCATGTTGTCGGTCAGAAGGCGCAGCTTGCGCTCGCTCTCGCGCACCGCCTGCTCGCTGCGTTTGCGGTCGGTGATGTCGGCGGTCCCCAGCAGCACGACCGGCGTGTCCCCGAAACGGGTGAGCGAGGCGGAGACGAGGGCGGTGATCACCTCCCGCTTTGCGTTCCACAGCTCGGTTTCCATGTCCTGCACCGCCTCGCCGGCGGTGACGGCGGCGAAGACCCGCTGCCGGTCCTCCAGCCGGCACCACAGCGCCGATTCGTGCCGGTCGGGTTCGATGGCCGGATCGACGCCGAACAGGCGCCGCGCCTGCCCGTTGGCGAACAGCAGCCGGTCGTCCTCGGGCCGCACGAGGCTGATGGGCAGGGGCAGATCCTCCACCACCTGCCGCAGCAGCGCCTCGCTGGCCTGCAATGCGGCGGTCCGTTCGGCCACCCGCTGCTCGAGCGTGGCGACCATGGAGCGCAGCGCCCGCTCCGCCCGCCGCCGGTTGTTGGCCAGCGCCCCGCACGACAGGATCAGCGCCGCCCCGGTGACCGTGAAGATGCCGACGAAGAACAGCGGACGGTGGATGCCCGCGCCGGCAAAGGGGCCGTAGCCGGTGGCGGTCATGATCACCGCAATCACCACTACGGCGCTGAACACCGTGTACGCCTCCCGCGAGGTGAAGCGCACGGCCAGCCACGCGCACGGCACCAGCAGCAGGAAGGGCAAGGCCGCGTCCGCCTGCCCTTCCAGCCCACGCCACAGGAACAGCGCCGCGCTGCCGGCCATCAGCGCCAGCGACACCCCCAGCCATTCACCCTGGCGGTTGCGCCCGGCGCGGGTGGCCGGGTCCAGCAGCCACAGCAGCACCGGCGGGGCCAGCGCCAGCGTGCCCCAGGCATCCGACAGCCACCATTCCAGAAAGGTGCGCCCCAGCGCCCCCGACAGGATCCGCCCGTTCAAGGACAGCGTCAGCGCCCCCGCCCCGCCCGTGATGGCCGCGTGCAGCACCACCGCGAACATGGTGAAGGACGCCACGTCGCGCACGCCGAACAGCGCGTCGGTGCGGCGGGCGAAACGGCGGGCCAGCACAATGCCCACGACCGGCCCCAGCGCGTTGGCCAGCGAAATGGGCAAAGCCATCCCCAACGGGGCGGAAAAACTGAGCGCGTTGATAATCAGGGAGCCGAGGAACAGCCCCGGCACGATGGACCAGCCATAGATGGCCCCGGCCACCACGCCGATTCCGGCGGATGGCCACAGCGGTGCCGGGAACAGGCCGATGGAGGAGAAGAACACCTCCACCAGCGCGCCCACCAGGGCATAGATGGCGGCAACGGCAAGATTCGCCAGGGCGGGCACCCGCCAGCGGTCACCGGCAGCGGCCCCCGGCCCCCCCGATACCTTCGCCCCGACATTGACCATGCCCGCCGACCTCGCACGCGCAAACGGCCCCGATGCTACTCAACTCCCGGCAGGTTTGTCACGGAACCTGTGCCGTGCCGCATCACGCGCCGCGACTGTCATCCGCCAAAGGCAGGTAATAAGAGGCGGGAAGCCCCGCACGCCCGCGGGCCTCCTGATTGAAGGGAGCCTTCAAGACCCCGCGGAAGAAGCGGCGCACCCGGTCCTGGTACACGGATTCGGGATCAAGGCCATCCCGGATGCACAACCATTGGAACCAGCGGCGTCCACTGGCCACATGGGTGATCTCGTCATCGAAGATTCGCTGCAACAGCGCTGCGCTGTGGCCGTCGCCCAGCGCCTCGAACCGGGCGATGGTGGCGGGGGTGACGTCCAGCCCGCGCGCCTCCAGCACCATGGGCACCACCGCCAGCCGGGCCAGCGGGTCGCCGGCGGTGACCTCCGCCGCCTGCCACAGCCCATCGTGGGCGGGAAGATCGCCATAGGCCGCGCCGAAATCGGCCAGCCGGTCCGCCAGCAGGCGGAAATGGATGGCCTCGTCCTCCGCCACCTGCACCCAGTCGTCGAAGAAGCCCGTGGGGAACGGCACCGCGCCGAAGCGGGCGATGAGATCCCAGGCCAGATCGATGGCGTTCAGCTCGATGTGCGCCAGGGCGTGCAGCAGCGCCACCCGCCCCTGCGGCCCGCCCACGCTGCGCCGGGGCATGTCGCGGGGCAGCATCAGCGGCGGGCGCTCGGGCCGGGCCGGACGGGCGGGCGGCCCGGCCTCCCCCACCGTCATCCCACCGGCCTTCCACGCCGCCGCCGCTTCCAGGGTCAGAGCCATCTTGTCGGCCGGCGACGGCGCCAGAAGCACCGCCACGGCATGGTCACGCAGCGAGAGCGTCATCACAACTGAACCTGGGTGCCCAGTTCCACCACCCGGTTGGGCGGGATCTTGAAGAAATCGGTAGCGCTGACCGACGTGCGCGACATGACCACGAACAGCTTCTCCCGCCATTGGGCCATGGGCGGCTGCATCTTGGGGATCAGCGTCTCCCGCCCCAGGAAGAAGGAGGTGGTCATCATGTCGAATTCCAGCCCCAGCGCCTTGCACAGCCGCAGCGCGTTGGGGATGTTCGGCTCCTGCGAGAAGCCATAGCGCACGACGATGCGGTAGAAGCCCTCGGCCAGCCCCTCCACCGTCACGCGGTCCTTGGCCGGCACGCGGGGCACGTCGTCCACCAGCACGGTCAGGAACACCACCCGCTCGTGCAGCACCTGATTGTGCTTCAGGTTGTGCAGCATGGCGATGGGAACGGTGCCGGCACCCGACGTCATGAACACCGCCGTGCCCTTCACCCGGTGGATGGGGGATTTGGCCTGCCGCTTCACGAAATCCTCAAGCGGCAGCGAATCCTCGGCCAGACGGCGCGACAGCACCGCCCGCCCCCGCCGCCACGTGGACATCAGGAACAGGGTGACGACGCCGATGGCCAGCGGCGCCCAGCCGCCCTGGGGCACCTTGATGATGTTGGCGGCAAAGAAGGCCACGTCCACGATCAGGAACACGCCCCCCACCAGCACGCACAGCAGGACCGACCAGTGCCACCGCCGCCGGGCCACCACCAGCGCCAGGATGGTGGAGATCAGCATGGTCCCCGTCACCGCGATGCCGTAGGCCGCTGCCAGGTTGCCCGACGATTCGAACCACAGCACCAGCCCGATGATGGCGAACAGCAGGCCCCAGTTGGCCCGCGCGATGTAGATCTGCCCCTCCTCCTCGCTGGAGGTGTGGCGGATGTCGAGCCGCGGGCACAGGCCGAGCTGCACCGCCTGCCGCGTCAGCGAGAACACGCCGGAGATCACCGCCTGGCTGGCGATCACCGCCGCCGCCGTCGCCAGCGCGATCAGCGGATAGAGCGCCCAGTCCGGCGCCAGCAGGTAGAAGGGGTTGCGCACCGCTTCCGGGTCATGCAGCAGCAGCGCTGCCTGCCCCAGATAGTTCAGCATCAGCGACGGCAGCACCAGCCCGAACCACGCCGCCTGGATGGGAAACCGGCCGAAATGGCCCATGTCCACATAGAGCGCCTCCGCCCCCGTCACCGCCAGCACGACGGACCCCAGCACGGTGAACGCCTTCAGCCGGTTCTCCGCCAGGAACGACAGGCCGTAGCGCGGGTCCAGCGCCGCCAGGATCTCCGGCGCCTGCACCACCTGCGCCAGCCCCAGGATGGCCAGCACCACGAACCACAGCACCATGATCGGGCCGAACAGCGCCCCCACCTTGGACGTGCCCCGGCTCTGGATCGAGAACAGCAGCACCAGGATGACCAGCGTCATCGGCACCACCACCCTCTCCAGCGCCGGTTCGGCGATCTCCAGCCCCTCCACCGCCGACAGAACCGAGATGGCGGGGGTGATGATGCCGTCGCCATAGAACAGGGCGGCGCCGAACACGCCCAGCGCCATCAGGAAGCCCAGCCGGCCGGACGCGTCGGGGCGGCTCTGGGTCGCCAGCGCCAGCAGCGCCAGGATGCCGCCTTCCCCCTTGTTGTCCGCCCGCATGACGAACAGGACGTATTTGACCGACACCACGATCACCAGCGCCCAGAACACCAGCGATACGACGCCGTAGATATTGGCCGGGATGACCGCGATTCCATGCTCTTCGGTCAGGCATTCGCGGAAGGTGTAAAGCGGGCTGGTGCCGATGTCGCCGTAAACGACGCCGATGGCACCCAAAAGCAACGCCGCCAGACGGCCCCGGTCGGGGCCAGCGGTCTTCGATGACGGAGCGGTCATGATCGGGGGGTGCCTGCTGCCTCACAGGGACAAGGACGGAAGGCCGCCGGGCCCGGTATCCGGGAAACCGGCGGATCTTTGTGTGATTGTAACGCCCGTGAACGCCCGCGAAGTCAAGCGCCGGATCGCCGCGCCCTCCTCACAGCGTGCCAAAACTGCGCGCGAGCGATCCCGCAATGAGGTACCAGCCGTCAACAAGCACGAAAAAGATGATCTTGAATGGGATTGCCACCATCGTTGGTGGCAGCATCATCATGCCCATGGACATCAGGATCGACGACACCACCATGTCGATGATGAGGAACGGCAGAAACAGCAGGAATCCGATCTCGAAGGCCCGCTTGATCTCGGAAATCATGAAGGCGGGAATCAGCACGTGGTACGGGGTGGCGTCGGGCGATGCGATCGGCCCCACCCGGCCCATGTCCACGAAAAGCTGCAGATCCTTTTCGTTGGTGTGGCGCAGCATGAAATCGCGGAACGGGGCGGCGGTGCGGCGCAGCGCCTCCATCTCGTCGATGTCGTCGTTGATCAGCGGCACGATCCCCTGGGTGTAGGACCGTTCGAAGATCGGGGCCATGACGAAGAAGGTCAGGAACAGCGCCAGCGACACCAGCACGGTGTTGGGCGGCACCTGCTGCACGCCCAGCGCCTGGCGCAGGAACGACAGCACGATGACGATGCGGGTGAAGGCGGTCATCATGATCAGGATCGACGGCGCCAGCGACAGCACCGTGATCATGGCCACAAGCTGGATGACCCGCCCGGTGGTGGACCCGCCGGCGTCGTTCAGGTCGAACGTCAGGCTCTGGGCCAGCGCCGGCCCCGCCGACAGCCCGGCCGTAATGCCGGCGCCCAGCGCCAGCACCGCCCCCCACAGCACCGCCCGGCGCAGGTGCCCGCGGTTCATGGCGCCACCTCCGCCGCCGGAGCGGCGGCGGGGGGAAGAGTCTTCATGGTGTCCTCGAACGATTCCGGAGGGCGGATGCCGGTCTCGACCACCACGTCGCCCGACGCGCTCAGCAGCAACAGATGTTCGGTGCCGTCGCGGCGGATCAGCACCAGCCGGCGGCGGGGATCCAGCGCCAGCATGTCCACCACCGCCAGCCGGCGCAGCCGCGATCCGCCGCGGGCCCCCACACCCACGCCCAGCCGGCGCATCACCAGCGCCATCACCGCGAACAGGCCGATGACGAACGCCAGCGCCAGGACGAAGCGGGCGTAAAGATCGAAATCCATGGATAAGGTCACATCAGGTGTCGGAAGGAGGCTCGCCGTCGGGCACCCTATCACCGGACGGGTGCCGGGGGGATGAGGTATCGAGCGGAACCGCCAGCGGCCCGGGGCGGCCATAGGCGGCGGCGGCCCGCCGCCGGGCGTTCTGCTCCTGCTCCGCCGCCGTGGCCTGCTGCCGTTCGCCGATGGTGTCGGCCAGCGCCCCCAGCACGTCCAGAAGCCGTTCCAGCCCGGCGGCCAGTGCCCGCGCCTCGTCCCGCGGCAGGGCCGCGACGGCGGCGCACAGCCCCCCGACCCGCTGGTCCAGGCCGGTCAGGTCCAGGCCATCGCCCGCGGCCACGCCCGCGCGGGCGTCGTCCAGCGTGGCGGCCAGGGCTTCCATATCCGCGCGCACGGTGCCGCGCTGGTGAGTGTCCGGTGACGTCATTCCACAGGGTCCGGGTCGGGTACGACGGTGCCGTTGGCACGATAGACATGGGACAGGATCTCCGCCACCGCAACGATGGCTTCCAGCGGGATTTCGCTGTCCACATCGACCGCCGACAGGATTTCCACCAGATCGGCGTCCTCGCGCACCTTCACCCCGTTGGCGAAGGCGATTTCCAGGATCTGTTCGGCCACCGTGCCGCGGCCCGTCGCCACCACCCGCGGCAGGTCGCGCCCGCCCAGCTCGTACTTCAGCGCCACCGCCACCGGGCGGCGCGGCTTGGCCCGTGCGTTGGGCTGGAACGGACGGTCGGAGGTGTCGAAACGCGCAGCCACGCCGGCCCCCGTTCAATGAAGACGTGGCCCCATCCTACACCAACCGTGCCCCGGCCTTACAGGGGGACTTGCCGGGCACGGCTGCCCGCGTGCTATATAGGGGCCACGATTCCACGGTCCGTTGGACGAAAATGTTCTTGCGCGCTTTCCGCCTGCCCCTGGTGGCCCTGATGCTGGGCCTCACGGTGTCCGCCTGTTCCGGCGATAAGGATGAGCTTCCCTATGTGGAGCGTCCGGCCGAACAGATTTTCCAGGAGGCGGAAGCCGCCATGAAGGCGGAGGAGTACAAGACCGCCGCCAAGCTGTTCGACGAGGTGGAGCGGCAGCACCCCTACTCCCAATGGGCGACCAAGGCGCAGCTCCGTGCCGCCTACGCTCATTACGAGAACCTGAAGTACGACGACGCCATCCTGGCGCTGGACCGCTTCATCCAGCTCCACCCCGGCAGCCCGGATGTGGCGTACGCCTATTACATGCGCGCGCTGTGCTATTACGAGCAGATCACCGACGTGCGCCGCGACCAGCGCGTGACGCGCCAGGCGCTGGACGCCCTGGCCGAGGTGGTCCGCCGCTTCCCCGACACCCAATACGCCCGCGACGCGCGTCTGAAGATCGACCTGACCAACGACCATCTGGCCGGCAAGGAGATGGAGGTCGGACGCTTCTATCTGAAGCAGAACCAATACACCGCCGCTCTGGGCCGTTTCCGCACGGTCATCGAGCAGTATCAGACCACCTCGCACGTGCCCGAGGCACTGCACCGGCTGGTCGAATGCTATCTCGCCCTGGGCGTGGTGGACGAGGCGAAGACCGCCGCCGCCGTGCTGGGTCACAATTTTCCGGGCAGCGAATGGTACGTGGACAGCTACGCTCTGCTGGTGGACGCCAACGTGCGTCCGGCGCAGAATCCGAAGTCGTGGATCAGCAAAGTCTGGAACTCCGTGTTCTAGGCCGGTCGGGGCTCGTCTCCCTCACCATCCGCGATGTCGTCCTCATCGAGCGGCTCAGCCTGAATTTCCGTGCCGGCCTGTGCGTGCTGACCGGCGAGACGGGGGCCGGCAAGTCGATCCTGCTCGATTCGCTCGGGCTGGCGCTGGGGGCACGGGCCGATTCCGGTCTGGTGCGCCACGGCGCCGAACAGGCCAGCGTCACCGCCGAATTCGACCTTTCGGGTGACCATCCGGCCTTCGCCATCCTCAAGGAACAGGGGCTGGACGCCGACGACCGGCTGGTGATCCGCCGCACGGTCAGCGCCGACGGCCGGTCCCGCGCCTGGGTCAACGATCAGGCGGTGGGCGTGGCCCTGCTCCGCCGGCTGGGCGAGGAGCTGGTGGAGGTTCACGGGCAGTTCGACACCCACGGCCTTCTGAACCCCCAGACCCACCGCGGGGTGCTCGACGCCTATGCCGGGCTTGCCGCGCGCCACGCGCAGGTGGCGGCCAGTTACCGCGCGTGGCGGCAGGTGGAGGACGCCCGCGCCAACGCCGCCGCCGACATCGCCCGCGCCCGCGCCGAAGAGGAATACCTGCGCCACGCCGTGGCCGAACTCGACGCGCTCGCCCCCCGCGCGGGGGAGGAGGAGGAGCTGGCGGAAACCCGCGCGGTGCTGATGCACCGGGAAAAGCTGGTGGACGCGCTCAACGCCGCCTTCGCCGACCTGTCCGGCGACCGGGGGGTCGAGCGGCAATTGTCGTCTGCCATCCGCACCCTGTCGCGCATCGCCGACAAGGCCGGCGGGCGGCTGGATCCCGTCATCGCATCCCTGGACCGCGCCGCCAACGAGGCGGCGGAGGCCATTGCCGGGCTGCACGCCGCCTCCGCCGACGTGGACATGGACCCGGCGGCCCTGGAAAAGCTGGAAGAGCGCCTGTTCGCACTGCGCGCCGCCGCCCGCAAGCATGGGGTGGAGGTCGATTCACTGGCGGCGCTCCGCGATGATTTCGCCCGCCGCCTGTCGCTGATCGAGGATCAGGGCGACCTGCTGGCCCGGCTGGCGCGGGAGGCGGAAACCGCCCGCGAGACCTACCGCGCCGCCGCCGAAAAGCTGAGCCAGGAGCGCCAGAGCGCCGCCGGGCGGCTGGACGCGGCGGTCGCCGGCGAACTGCCGCCGCTGAAGCTGGACAAGGCCCGCTTCCGCACGCTGGTGGAGCCGCTGGACGAGGGCGACTGGGGACCGTCGGGCATCGACCGGGTGGCCTTCCTGGTGGCGACCAACCCCGGCTCCCCGCCGGGCGCGCTCAACAAGATCGCCTCGGGCGGTGAACTGGCCCGCTTCATGCTGGCCCTGAAGGTGGTGCTGGCCCAGACCTCCACCGTCGGCACCATGGTGTTCGACGAGGTGGACACCGGCATCGGCGGCGCCGTCGCCGCCGCGGTGGGCGAACGGCTGGCAGCCCTTGGCCATGGGCTGCAGGTGCTGGTCGTCACCCACAGCCCGCAGGTGGCGGCCCTGGGGGCCACCCACCTGAAGGTGCAGAAGACGGTGAAGGGGGAGCGGGTCTCCACCGGAGTCGCCGTGCTGGAAGGCGATGAGCGGCGCGAGGAGATCGCGCGGATGCTGTCGGGCGCCACCGTGACCGACGAGGCGCGCCGGGCGGCGGAAAGCCTGATGGCCGGGCGGGGATAATGCGGGGGCACCGCCGACGACCTGCCGCAGGAATTGAACGCGGCGGTGGCGTCTCTGGTGGCCCCTTCTGATCGCATTGGGCCACCGCCCAAACCCGTTTGGGGTGGCCCCCAAATCCCCCTTCTTTTTGTAAGAAAGGCGGAGGTTTGGAGGTGCCAACCTCCAAGCGGGGCCGGGGATGCCACCCATGCTCAAGACCCGGCGAAAACGCCCTTATGATCCACCAGCGTCTGCCGCACGGACCGCGGCGGATGCCCGGTCAGGGTTTCCACCGCCGGGGACACCGCAGCGGTCCACCCCTCCCGCACCGGGTGGAAGATCGACGCCAGGAACCCGGCATAGCCGTTCGGCACCCCCGCCGCGCTCAGGATGCCGATGAAGGTCTGATCGTCCACGGCGTTGTAGGCCACGGGCCGCCCGATGATCTCCGTCAGCAGCGCCGCAGCCTCGGCATAGCCCAAAGCCTCCGGCCCGGTCAGGTTGAACGCCTGCCCGTCGAAACGGTTCGTGGTCAGGGCGGCAGCCGCCGATTCGGCGATGTCGCGCACGTCGATGAAGCTGGATTTCCCCTCGCCCGCCGGGACCGCCACCACGCCCTGCCCGATCCCCGCCAGCCAGAAGGTGCGGAAATTGTCGGAGAACCAGTTGGGCCGCAGGATGACGAACGCCGCGCCCGACCGCTCCAGCAGCCGCTCCGCCTGACGGTAGGGAATGCTGTCGTCGGCATCCACGCCCAATGCCGTTTGCAGCACCACCTTCACCCGCCGTGCGGCCAGGGCCGTCAGCACGGGGGCCAGCATCCCCAGCGGGTCCATGGTGCCGGTGGGCGCCGCCACGAAGGCTCGGTCCGCCCCGTCGAACGCCGCGTCCCACCCGCTGGGGTCGGTGTAATCGAAACGCACGGCCTCCGCCCCCGCAACCGGGGTGGCGGCGCGGGAGGCGGCCTTCACCCGCTGGCCCAGCGCCACCAGACGCTCCACCAGCGGCGTGCCCACCGTGCCCGTGGCCCCCAGAACCAGAATTGCACCAGCCATCGCGTGTCTCCATCACACTAGGTTTCTGATAGAAACCAGCTACAGGATATGATCCCTGGTGTGAAGAAGGCACCTTCTGGTAACGTGGTCACCTTGGGGAAACCATGATGCCGCCGGATGCCATGTTCGAATACGATGTTTACGAGCAACGCTGCCCCACCCGTCTCGTGCTCGACCGGCTGGCCGACAAATGGGTCGTGCTGCTGCTGGGCCGGCTGGGCTCCGGGCCGCGGCGCTTCAACCAGTTGCGGCGGGAGGTTCAGGGCGTGTCGCAGAAGGTGCTGTCCCAGACCCTGAAGAAGCTCGAACGCGACGGGCTGGTGGAACGGCGGGCCTTTCCCACCGTGCCGGTGACGGTGGAATACGAACTGACGCCGCTGGGCCGCACCCTGGCGGTCCCGCTGGCGGCCTTGGCCGATTGGGCGGAAACCCATATCGAATCGGTGCTGGCCGCCCAACAGCAGTACGACGCCGCCGGCACCGGCTCACCGTAGCCGCAGCCGCAGCCGCTCCCCCGCCCCAGCGGGCGGAAAGGGAAACGCGGTCCATCACCGGCCTTACCCCTCCACCACCTCGAAATCATGGGTGATGGCGGCGGTCGCCCCCAGCATGATGGAGGCGGAGCAGTATTTTTCCGCCGAAAGCTGGATGGCCCGCTCCACCTTGACGGGGTTCAGGTTCTTGCCGGTCACGATGAAATGGATGTGGATCTTGGTGAAGACCTTCGGCTCGGTGTCGGCCCGTTCGGCTTCGATCTCGGCCACGCAATCGGTGACCGCCTCGCGGCCCTTCTTCAGGATCATCACCACGTCGATGGACGAGCAGCCGCCCATGCCGATCAGCAGCATCTCCATGGGCCGGATGCCCAGGTTGCGCCCGCCGGCCTCCGGCGCGCCGTCCATCACCACGGCGTGGCCGCTCCCCGATTCGCCGACGAACATCATGCCATCGACCCACTTCACACGCGCCTTCATGGCTTGCTCCTGCTAACAACTCCGGGCCGCACGCTGAACGGTCCCATTGCCGGACGCAAGCGGCTATGCTGACCCGCCCTATCGAAGCCGCTTTTATCAGCGAGAGATCATGAGCAACGCGTCCCTGTCCCCGGCCTCCCTCCGTGCCCTGGCACCCGATGAGCTGACCGTCGAACAGGCCCAGGCCGAACTGGCGGCCCTGGCGGCGGACATCGCGCACCACAACACCCTCTATCACCAGAAGGACGCGCCGGAAATCTCCGACGCCGATTTCGACGCGCTGGTCCGCCGCAACAACGCCATCGAGGCGCGGTTCCCCGAACTGCGCCGCGCCGATTCGCCGTCGCTGTCCGTGGGGGCCGCCCCGGCGTCGGGGTTCCGCAAGGTGCGGCACGCGGTGCCCATGCTGTCGCTGGACAACGCCTTCGCGCCCGAGGACGTGACCGATTTCGTTGCCCGCGTCCGCCGCTTCCTGGGGCTGAAGGAAGGGGACGCGCTGGACTTCGTGGCCGAACCCAAGATCGACGGGCTGTCCTGCTCCCTGCGCTATCAAAACGGCGACCTGGTACAGGCCACCACCCGCGGCGACGGGGCGGAGGGGGAGGACGTGACCGCCAATGTCCGCACCATCCGCGACGTACCGCACACCCTGCCCGCCCCCGTCCCGGCGGTGCTGGAGGTGCGCGGCGAGGTCTATATGAACCGCGGCGATTTCCTGGCCATGAACACCGCCCGCGCGGAACGGGGCGAACCGCTGTTCGCCAACCCGCGCAACGCCGCCGCCGGGTCGTTGCGCCAGCTCGATTCGTCCATCACCGCCGGGCGGCCCCTGTGCTTCTTCGGCTATGCGCTGGGGGAGGTATCGGAACCCATCGCCGGCACCCAATGGGGCGTCCGCGAACGGCTGAAGGGCTGGGGCTTCCAACTGAACCGCCCCGCCGAACATTGCGATGGTGTCGAGTCGCTCCTGCGCTTCTACGACGGCATCCAGCGCCGCCGCGCCACCCTGCCCTTCGACATCGACGGGGTGGTGTACAAGGTGGACCGGCTGGACCTGCAGGAACGGCTGGGCTTCGTGTCCCGCGCCCCGCGGTGGGCGACGGCGCACAAGTACCCCGCCGAGCAGGCCCAGACCCGGCTGAAGGCCATCACCATCCAGGTGGGCCGCACCGGCGCCCTGACCCCGGTGGCGGAACTGGAGCCGGTGAACGTCGGCGGCGTGGTGGTCAGCCGCGCCACCCTGCACAACGAGGATGAGATCGCCCGCAAGGACGTGCGGGTGGGCGATCTGGTCATCGTCCAGCGGGCCGGCGACGTGATCCCCCAGATCGTCGCCGTGGTGGAGAGCCAGCGCCCCGAAAGCGGCAGCGAGCCCTATGCCTACCCGACCCACTGCCCCGAATGCGGCAGTCTGGCCGTGCGGGAAGAGGGGGAAGTGGTGCGCCGCTGCACCGGCGGTCTGGTGTGCCCGGCCCAGGCGGTGGAGCGGCTGCGCCATTTCGTGTCCCGCGACGCCTTCGACATCGAAGGGCTGGGGGAAAAGACCATCGTGGAGTTCTGGACCGACGGGCTGGTCCGCTCGCCGGTCGATATCTTCACCCTGGAGCAGCGCAACGAGGGCTTCACCCCGCCGATCCGCGACCGCTTCGGCTGGGACGTGGTGTCCCAGGACAAGCTGTTCGCCGCCATCAACCAGCGCCGCGCGGCCATCGACCTGCACCGCTTCATCTTCGCGCTGGGCATCCGCCATGTGGGCGAGGTGACGGCCAAGACGCTGGCCAAGCACTACCGCACCGTGGACGCCTGGATCGCCGGCATGAACGAGGCAGCCGCCGCCATGCCGGGACAGGCGTGGCAGGATCTCCACACGCTCAAGGGCGTGGGGCCGACCACGGTGGAGGGCATCCTGGCATGGTTCGCCCACGCGGACAATGTGGCCAACGCCCGGTTCTACGCCACCCAGCCCACGCTGTCGGTGGAAACCGTCATCGCCACCCTGCTGTCGAAGACGGTGAAGCGCCCGGCGGCCAAGGCGCTGGCCGAACGCTACGCCACCGTTCCCGATTGGGTGGAGGCGATGGCCGAGGCCGCCGCCCACCGGCCCGGCCCGGCGTGGGGCGAGCTTGTGTCGCTGAGCGACGTGGGCACCGTGGCGGCGGAGGAACTGGCCGGCTTCTTCCTGGAGCCGAACAACCGCGCGGTGATCGGCGACCTGCTGGCCGCGGGCGTGACCGTCATCCCCTATGAGCCGCCCAAGGGGGCCACGTCCTCGCCCGTGGCGGGCAAGACGGTGGTGTTCACCGGCACGCTCACCACCATGACCCGCCCCGAGGCCAAGGCCCGCGCCGAGTCCCTGGGCGCCAAGGTGGCCGGGTCGGTGTCGGCCAAGACCGATTACGTCATCTGCGGCGCCGACGCGGGGTCAAAAGCCGCCAAGGCCCGCGACCTGGGCGTGACGATCCTGAGCGAAGAGGAATGGTGCGCGCTGGTGGGGTAAAGCATGCCCCCTCTCCCGCCGTGGGAGAGGGGCATCATGTAACATTTTGATATAAAATAACTTTTCATCGTCATCCCAGCGAAAGCTGGGATCCAGAGGGTGTTTCCAAGGCCAGCACCTTGGGGACTCATATCGCCGCTGATCACGGCTCACGCCTGGATTCCCGCTTTCGCGGGAATGACGATAAAAAAAATTTTTATATCAATAAATTAGAGATCCATGCAGTGCGTAGCCCCGGCGGTGAGGGGAAAAAACAGGGGGGTCACCCCCCCTGCTGCGCCATCTGCTCGTCGCGCAGGCGCTGGCGGTCCTGGCGGGCCATCAGCATGGTGGCGATGAAGATGCCCGTCGCCACCAGCAGCACGATGATCGTCGCCAGCGCGTTCACCTGCGGGCTGACACCGAACCGCACGCTGGAAAAGATCACCATGGGCAGCGTGGTGGACCCCGGTCCCGACACGAAGCTGGCGATCACCAGATCGTCCAGCGACAGGGTGAAGGCCAGCAGCCACCCCGACACGATGGCCGGCGAGATGATCGGCAGCGTGATGACGAAGAACACCTTGGCCGGGCGGGCGCCCAGATCCATGGCCGCTTCCTCCAGGCTCTCGTCCATGCTGACCAGACGCGACTGCACCACCACCGCCACATAGGCCATGGTGAAGGTGGTGTGGGCGATGGTGATGGTGGTCATGCCGCGCCCGTCGGGCCAGCCGGTCAATCCCTCCAGCGCCACGAACACCAGCAGCAGCGACAGGCCGGTGATCACCTCGGGCATCACCAAGGGAGCGGTGATCATGCCACCGAACAGCGTGCGTCCGCGGAACCGCCCGAACCGGGCCAGCGCCAAGCCGGCAATGGTGCCCAGAATGGTGGACACGGTGGCCGAAATCGCCCCCACCTCCAGCGACAGCCGGGCCGCCGACAAAAGCTGGTCGTTCTCCAGCAGCTCCCCATACCATTTGGTGGAAAAGCCGCTCCACACCGTCACCAGACGGTTTTCGTTGAACGAATAGATGATCAGCAGCGCGATGGGAACATAGAGGAAGGCATAGCCGAACCACAGCGCCCACGACAGGAAACCGGTCCGTTTCATCGCCGAACCTCCGCGTCCTGTTTGCCCTGCACGTACTGGAAGATCATGATCGGCACCACCAGGAAGGCCAGCAGCGCGATGGCCACCGCCGACGCCACCGGCCAGTCACGGTTGGAAAAGAACTCGTTCCACAGCACCCGCCCGATCATCAGCGTGTCGGGGCCGCCCAGCAGTTCCGGGATCACGAATTCCCCCACCGCCGGAATGAACACCAGCAATGACCCGGCGATGATGCCCGGTATGGACAGCGGCAGCGTGATCTTCAGGAACGCCTGCCACGGGCGGCAGCCCAGGTCCGCCGCCGCTTCCAGAAGCGTCCGGTCCAGCTTTTCCAGGGTGGCGTACAGCGGCAGGATCATGAACGGCAGATAGGTGTACGTGATGCCGATGTAGACCGCGGTGTCCGAATACAGAATCTCGAAATGCTCGTCCACCAGCCCCAGCGACGACAGGATGCCGGTCAGGATGCCGTTGGCCTTCAGAATGCCGATCCAGGCGTACACCCGGATCAGGAACGAGGTCCAGAACGGCAGGATCACCAGCATCATCAGCGCGCCTCGCCGCGACGGCGGGGCAAGGGCTATGGCGTACGCCATGGGATAGCCCAGCAGCAGGCACAGCAGGGTGGAGATGGCCGCCATCTTCAGCGACGACAGGTACGCCAGCACGTACAGGTCGTCGGCCCACAGGCGGATGTAGTTGCCGAGATTGAGGATGATCTGGAGCTTGCCCCCCTCCCCGCTGTCGTCGGTCAGCCACGCGAACAGGGCGGTATAGGGCGGCTGGGCCAGTTCCGCTTCGGAAAAGCTGATCTTGAAGACGATCAGGAACGGGACCAGGAAGAACAGCAGCAGCCACAGGTACGGCACCGCCAGCACCAGCCCGCGGCCCCACAGCCCGGCCCGGCGCAGCAACGCCACGGCCCATTGCACCACCACCGCCCCGCCGATGTCATACCCCGGCGGACGGCCTTCGCCCATGCGGTTGCCGAGCGGAATGAAGCCCTTGCGGCTCATTGGGTCAGCACCACGCCGGCAAAGGGCCGCCATGTCAGGTAAACCGTATCCTCCCAGGTGATGGGCAGGTCGGTGCGGCGGGTGACATTGGGCATGGTGGCGCGCAGCATCTTCCCCCCCGCCAGTTCGATGAGATAGATCGACACGTCGCCGAGATAGGCGATTTCACGCACCACCCCTTGCGTCATGTTGCGCCCGTCCTCGTGGGCGCCCGGTGGCGGCTCCTTGGACAGGGCGATCTTTTCCGGGCGCACCGCCACCCACACCTGCGTGCCCACCGGGGCCGACGCCGCGTGGGTGATGTAGAGGTCGCACCCCGCCTCCTCCGACCGGATGCGGACGTGATCGGGTTCGTCCTCCACCACCCGGCCTTCGAAGATGTTGACCGAACCGATGAACTCGGCGGTCAGGCGGGAGTTGGGGTATTCGTAGATCTCGGTCGGCGTGCCGATCTGGGCGATGTAGCCCTGGTTCATCACGGCGATGCGCGACGACATGGTCATCGCCTCTTCCTGGTCGTGGGTGACCACGACGAAGGTGATGCCCAGTTTTTCCTGGATGTTCACCAGCTCGAACTGGGTCTTTTCCCGCAGCCGCTTGTCCAACGCGCCCAGGGGTTCGTCCAGCAGCAGCAGCTTGGGCCGCTTGACCAGCGACCGGGCCAGCGCCACCCGCTGCCGCTGGCCGCCCGAGAGCTGGTGCGGGCGGCGGCGGGCGAATTTGGCAAGCTGCACCATGTCCAGCATGGCGGCCACGCGGTCGCGGATCTCGTCCTTGGGCACCCGGTCCTGCTTCAGCCCGAACGCCACGTTCTGTTCCACCGTCATGTGCGGGAACAGGGCGTAGGACTGGAACATCATGTTGACCGGGCGGTCGTACGGCGGAATGTCCGACATATCCACGCCGTCGATGAAGATCTTCCCCTCCGACGGGGTTTCGAATCCGGCCAGCATCCGCAGCAGCGTGGTCTTTCCCGACCCCGACCCGCCCAGCAGCGCGAAGAATTCGCCGCGGTAGATGGACAGCGACACGTCGTCCACCGCCACGAAGCCGCCGAAGCGCTTGGTCACCCGCTCGATGCGGACATAGGGTTTTTCGTTGGCATCGAGCCAGGGTTCCAGCCGCACCGGCTTGCGAATCGCCTGGGAAGTCATACCGCTGGTTGTCATACCGCTCCGTCCCCGACAGCGTGGTCTTGGGGGTGAAAGCCGAACGCCCCGGCTTCGGCGGGCTTCATCAGCCGGGCGAAACCGGGGCGCGGGGTGGTCAGGTACCGGAAAAGACGCAGGCTTACTTACCGGTCTTCACCTTGGTCCACAGACGGGTGCGCAGGCGCTCGGTGCCGGCCTTCAGCGACTTGATGCTGAACAGCTTGGCCTTCTGCGCTTCGGTCGGGAACACGGCGGGGTTGTTCTTCACCGAATCCTCAAGCCCGGCCAGGGTGGCGGGCACGGCGTTGCCGTACTGCACCTTGGCAGTGATGCCGGTCATGTTGGCCGGATCGAGCACGAAGTTCAGCAGCGCGTGCGCGCCGTCCTTGTTGGGGGCGTCGGCGGGAATGCCCATGGTGTCCCACCAGACCTGCGCGCCTTCCTTCGGGATGACGTATTCGACCTTCACGCCCTTGCCGGCCTCTTCCGCACGGGACTGGGCCTGGAGCACGTCGCCGGAATAGGCCATGACCACGCAGGCATCGGCGCCCGCCAGATTGTTGATGTTCTGGCCGGTGACGAACTGCTTCACATAGGGGCGGATGGCCATCAGAACCTTTTCCGCCTTCTCGTAATCCTCCTTCTTCTCGGAATTCGGGTCGAGGCCGAGATAGTGGAGGACGGACGGCAGAACGTCGGTGGGCGAATCCATGATGGTGATGCCGCAGGCCGACAGCTTCTTCGCCACCTCGGGCTTGAACAGCAGATCCCACGAATCGAGCGGGGCGTCGGGCATGATCGCCTTGATCTTTTCCGGCACGATGCCGATGCCGACGGTGCCGCCCAGATAGGGGATCAGGAACTTGTTGCCGGGGTCCGACGTCTCCAGCAGCTTCAGCACCGAAGGGTCGACGTTCTTCAGGTTGGGGATCTTCGCCTTGTCCAGCGGCGCCAGCACCTTGGCCTGGATCATGCGCGAGCCGGTGGGTTCCACCGTGGGGACGATGACGTCGTAGCCGGACTTGCCCACCAGAACCTTCTGTTCCAGCAGTTCCAGGCTGTCGTACAGATCGACGTTGGTCGGGTAGCCCGTGGCCTTGGTGAAGTCGGCCAGGGTGGTTTCACCCAGATAGTCGTTCCAGATGTAGATGTTGACCGGCTTCTTGTCCTGAGCCGCAGCACCGCCGGCAAAACCGGCCACGGTAACGGCCACCGCCGCGACGGCGCCCATAAGGCTCAGAGCAAAACGTTTCTTCATGGTCCCCTCAACCTGGAAAGGATGGACGGCCCCCCATGGCGCCGCGCCCGTGAGAGCGGTATTGCAGCCATGCTGCGGCTGCTTGTCAACGGAAAGACCTGTGAAACCGACAATTCTTTTGCGAAGCAAACCGTCGGCCAAAATAACGAACGCCGCCCCGGCCGAAACCGGGACGGCGTTCGCATCAAACCTGCATCAGGAACAGGTCCGTCATGGCGCCGCCGCACCGGGGTGCGGCGGCACGCCGTGCCGATGATCCGCCAGGGATCAATCGACGACGGTCACGCCACGGCGGTTCTGGGCCCAAGCGGCTTCACCCGAACCCACAACGGCCGGACGCTCCTTGCCGTAGGAGATGGTCTTCACGCGGGCGGTGTTGATGCCCTGGGCGACCAGGTACTTCTTCACGGCGTTGGCGCGGCGTTCGCCCAGCGCCAGGTTGTATTCGCGGGTGCCGCGCTCGTCGGCGTGACCTTCGATGGTCACGTTGACGTTGCCGTAGGTCTTCAGCCACTGGGCCTGACGGTCCAGGGTGGCGCGGGCTTCGGCCGACAGGTCGGAGCGGTCGAAGCCGAAGAACACGCGGTCGCCGACGTTGACGACCAGATCCTGCTGCGAGCCCGGAACGATGGTGTTCTGGGTGCCGGTGCCGGCGCCGGCGCCGGCATCCTTCGGAGCGGATTCGCAAGCGCCCAGCAGAGCGAGAGCCGCCATCAGGGCGAGAGCCTTCATACGCATTGGTGAACCCCTTGAGTGCGAGAACGGGATGTCTTTATTTGAGACGTTTGGTGGCACCGGAAGCATTCAGGGAATGGGGCTGAAGTCCACCAGACCCCGGTGGACTTCGCTTTCTTTCGGTGTTGCGGCACGTCGAACACGCAGCCGGAAAATAGGCTTACTGCTTTAGGGAATCAAGGGCGACCATGCGGGGTCCGATGCGTCCAGCGGGGTGCTGACCCGACGTTCATTGAACCCGCCCACGTCGATGGAATAGAGCTTGGCGCTGCGCCCGCCGCCCGTGGGGGTCTCCTTGAAGAACATCAGCACGCGGCCGTTCGGCGCCCAGGTCGGGCCTTCCACGTGATACGCCTCGGTCAGGATGCGTTCGCCGGTGCCGTCGGGGCGGATGACGCCCACGGCGAAACCGCTGCCCTGCTGGCGGGTGAAGGCGATCAGGTCGCCGCGGGGCGACCACACCGGGGTGCCGTAACGCCCGTTGCCGAAGCTGAGCCGGCGCACGCCCGACCCGTCGGCGTTCATGATATAGAGCTGCTGGCTGCCGCCACGGTCCGACTCGAACACGATCTTGCTGCCGTCCGGCGAATAGCTGGGGGCGGTGTCGATGCCGGGCGAATCCGTGAGCTGGGTCTGCCGACGGGTGCCGAGATCCAGGGTGAAGATGTCGGTGTTGCCGTTCTGGGCCATGCTCATGACCACCCGCTTCCCGTCCGGCGAGAACCGGGGGGCGAAGGTCATGCCGGGGAAATCGCCCAGCACTTCCTGACGGCCGGAGTCGATGTTGAACACATAGACCCGCGGCTTCTTGTTGAAGTACGACATATAGGTGATTTCCTGAGCCGTCGGCGAGAAGCGCGGCGTCAGCACCAGCGTCTTCCCGTCGCTCAGGAACTGATGGTTCTCGCCGTCCTGGTCCATGATCGCCAGCCGCTTGACGCGGTTGGTGGCCGGGCCCGATTCGGCGACATAGACGATGCGGGTGTCGAAATACCCGTCCTCGCCGGTCAGACGCTTGTAGATGGCGTCGGCGACGATGTGGGCGATTCGCCGCCAGCTGTCGGGCGAGGCCGAGTAGGAAAGGCCCGACATGTACTGGCCCGCGGTCACGTCCCACAGGCGGAAATCCACCTTCATCTGGCCGCTGCCGGCCCCCTGCACACCGCCGGCCACCAGCGCCTGCGCGCCGATGGTGCGCCAGTCGGCGTAGCGCGGCTCCCCGCTCTGGAGCTGCTGCGGGGTCTGGAGGAAGGATTGCGGATTCAAGGGTTTGAACAGGCCCGACCGTTCCAGGTCCGCCGACACCACCTTGGCGATGTCAGCGCCCACCTGGGCGTCGCGCCCGGCACCGCCGTGGAAGGTGGTGATGGCGATGGGCAGCGGTTCCACCACGCCCTTGGTGATGTCGATGCGCAGTTCGGCCCGTGCCGTCTGGGGCGCGGCAACCCCGAGGGCCAGCATCACAGCGCCGGCAAGCCCGGCAAGCCGCAGGAAACGCCTGGTCGTCGTCGTCATGGTCAGAACATATCCCTCGGGTCGAATTTGAAGATGATCGTACGCCACTTGTCGTAGGTGTCCGGGGTGAATTCGGACGAGAGCAGATCAAGCTTTTGCGTCTTCATGATGGCACGAAGCGCGCTTTCGGCCGCCGCCCGGAAATGGCTGTCCGACATGGCACGCGCACGGGTGGCATCGTCAAGATCGGCGCGCAGCACCGTGCCGTCGGGGGCCACCTCGATGCGGATTTCCACCGCCATGTTGCCGGTGTCCTTGCGGCCCGGATCGAAGTTCCAGTTCTTGCCAACCTGGCTGCGGATGGCGTCGATGGCCTTGCCCGACGGCTTGAAGGCGCGGTCCGGCCCCTGGGTGGCCTTCGGGCCGCCGTTGGGCTGATTCGACGCCTTGGCCGACGCGGAGGACGACGACGACGCGGACGACGCCGGTTTGCCCTTGCCGTCCTTGGCCGCCTCGCTCGGCTTCAGCTTCGACACGTCGCTGAGCAGGCTGGCCAGCGGGTCGGCGTTGGCCGTTTCCTTCTTCGGCTCGGGCTTCGCCTTCGCATCGGGCTTGGCCTTGGGGTCCGGCTTGGCCGGAGCGTCGGGCTTGGCCGGGGTCTTGGCCGGTTCCGGTTTGGCAGGCTCGGGCTTTGCCGGAGTCGGCTTGGGCGGCTCCGGTTTCGGCGGCTCATGCTTCGGCGGTTCCGGTTTGGGCGGTTCCGGCTTCGGAGGTTCGGGTTTCGGCGGCTCCGGCTTGGGTGGTTCCGGCTTGGGCGGCTCCGGCTTCGGGGGCTGGGGCGGCTTGGGCGGAACGGGGGCCGGCGTCGGCTCCGGCGGGGGCGGAGGCGGCGGAGGAGGAGCCGGAGGCGGCGGGGGGGCCGGGGGAGGAGGAGGCGCCGGAGTCGGTTCGCGCTTGGGCGGTTCCGGCTCACGCGGCGGCGGCGGCACCTGGGCGACCTTGGGCGGTTCCGGGGCCTTGGGCGGCGGCGGCGGGGCCGGCGCGGGTTCGGCGTCGTCGGGATCGGGCACGGGCGGAGCCGGCGGGGCCGGCTTGGCTTCCGGCACCGGGGCCTTGGGCGAGGACGCGGCGTTGGGTTCGCCCTTGTCCATGCGGGCGGCTTCGGTGATTTCGCCGACGTCCACCACCTCGATGGGGATCGAAGGGGGGAGATCCAGCTTGCGATCGCTTGCCGGCATGCCGAGAAGCAGGAGCATCATGATCGCTCCGTGCAACACCGACGACACGATCAGGGGTTGGCGCATCACGGTTCGGTACCGCCCGTCTTCTCAGCGTTTCGCCGGGGTGTTGGGAAGCTCGGCCACCAGCCCCACCTTCTTGAAGCCGGCGGCACTCATGGTGCCCATGACTTCCAGCATGGTGCCGTAGGCGATGCGGGCGTCGCCGCGCACCAGGATGCGCGCCTCGGCGTTGGCATTGGTGATGGCGGTCAGGAGCGGCACCAGACCGGCCCGGTCAACCCGCTGCTCCTGCACGAAGATGGTGCCGTCCGCCTGAACCGTGACGAACAGCGGATCCTTCTGCGCCTCCAGCGGGGCGGCGTTGGTCTTGGGCAGGTCCACGGGCACGCCCACCGTCAGCAGCGGGGCGGCGACCATGAACACGATCAGCAACACCAGCATGACGTCGATGAACGGCGTCATGTTGATTTCGGCCATGGCGCGGTAGCCGCGGCGCTTGCCGCGCCCGCCACCGCCCTTTCCGGCGAGTTGTGCGCCCATCAGGCGGCCCCCCGCTCCTCGAGATGACGGGACAGGATGGCGGTGAACTCACCCGAGAACGCCTCCAGCCGGTCGGCGTAGCGGCCGAGGTCGGTGGAGAACTTGTTGTAGGCGACCACCGCCGGAATGGCGGCCAGCAGGCCCATGGCGGTGGCGAACAGCGCCTCCGCGATGCCGGGGGCCACCACGGCCAGGCTGGTGTTGTTGGACGCGGCGATGGAGGTGAAGGAGTTCATGATCCCCCACACCGTGCCGAACAGCCCGATGAACGGCGCCACCGACCCGACCGAGGCCAGGAAGGTCATGTAGCGTTCGGCCCGGCCCATTTCGCGCCCGATGGTCACCGACATCACCCGCTCGACCCGCTGCTGCAGCGACGCCTTCATGCCGGCGGCGAATCCGCGCTCGGCGGCGTGGCGCCATTCGCGCATGCCGGCGGCGAAGGTGGCCGACATGGGATCGTCGGGCCGCTGGCCCACGCGCTCATAGAGCTGGTCGAGCGAGCCGCCGGACCAGAAGGTGTCCTCGAACGCATCGGCCTGGGCGTTCAGGCGGCGCAGGCGGGTCAGCTTCTCGATGATGATGGCCCACGACCAGATCGACGCGGAAAGCAGCAGCAGCATGACGAACTTCACGATGAAGTCCGCCTGCATGAACAGGCCCCAGATCGTGATCGGGTGGGCATTGGCCACCGCACCGGCCAATTGGGCTGTATGCTCCATCGCTGTCAGTCTCGCTTTATGCTTGGGAAGAGGGCTGTTGTTTGTGAAAGAGGGTGGTCAGCGCCTCGCGCACGGCGGCGGGCATCCGCGCCGCCTGTCCGGCTCTGTCGATGGTTGCCAGTTTCAGGCCGGCGCGGGACAGAACCCGGTCACCCCGGCGGACGGCTTGTGCAACTGCGAAGGAGGCGCCACCGATTTTGGTGATTCGCGTCTCGACTTCAAGCACGTCGTCAAGCCGGGCGGGGGACAGGAAATCAATCTCCATGGCCCGTACCGCAAAAGCCACACCTGCGCTGTTCATCACCTCGGTGTGACGGAAGCCCAGCCGGTAAAGCATGGCCGACCGCCCCCGCTCCATGAAGCGCAGGTAATTGGCGTGATAGACAATTCCGCCCGCGTCCGTGTCCTCGTAATAGACCCGCACGGGCAGGATGTGGGTGGAGTCGGCGGCGAAGAATCCCGACAGGGCGTCACTCATCGTCCCCCTCCCCCGCCGGTCCCGGCGGCGTCAGCAGGTCCAATTGCCGCGCCACCGCCGCGGGCGGCGTCAGGCCCAGATAGCGGAAACCGGTGTCGGTCAGCATGCGCCCGCGCGGTGTGCGCTGCAAAAAACCCTGCTGGATCAGATAGGGTTCGACCACCTCTTCCAGCACGTCGCGCTGTTCGCCCAGCGCCGCCCCCAGGGTGTCCACACCCACCGGGCCGCCGCCGTAATTGGCGGCGATGCAGCCGAGATAGCGGCGGTCCATGGAATCGAGGCCCAGCCGGTCCACCTCCAGCCGGGTCAGGGCGGCGTCGGCCACGCGGGCGTCCACCACATCCACCTCGGCCACGGCGGCGATGTCGCGCACCCGGCGCAGCAGGCGCCCGGCCACACGCGGCGTGCCGCGGGACCGCCGGGCCACCTCGCCCGCGCCGTCGGCGGTCATGGTCATGCCCAGCACCCCCGCCGCCCGGCTGACGATCAACTGAAGCTCGTCCGGTTCATAGAACTGCAGCCGCGTGGGGATGCCGAAGCGTTCGCGCAGGGGCCGGGTGATCAGGCCCGAGCGGGTGGTCGCCCCCACCAGGGTGAAGGGCGGCAGGTCGATGCGGATGGACCGCGCCGCCGGCCCCTCGCCGATGATGAGGTCGAGCTGGAAATCCTCCATGGCGGGATAAAGGATCTCCTCCACCGCCGGGTTCAGCCGGTGGATTTCGTCGATGAACAGCACGTCGCGCGGCTGAAGGTTGGTCAGCAGGGCCGCCAGATCCCCCGCCCGCGCGATGACCGGGCCGGAGGTGGCGCGGAAGCCCACCCCCAGCTCGCGCGCGATGATCTGCGCCAGCGTGGTCTTGCCCAGCCCCGGCGGGCCGAACAGCAGCACGTGGTCCAGCGCCTCGCCGCGGGCGCGGGCGGCCTGGATGAAGATGGACAGGTTCTCGCGCGCCTGTTTCTGGCCGATGAACTCGGCCATGGTCAGGGGGCGGATGCTGGTGTCGGCGCCCTCGCCCGGCTGGATGCCGGGGGTCACCAGACGGTCACCGTCCTTGCCGCCGCTCATTGGCTGAGTTCCTTCAGGCCCAGACGGATCAGATCACCCACGGGCGCCGTGTCGCCCAGCCCCTTGGACGCCGCCATCACCGCGGCAAAGGCTTCCGACCGGCCATAGCCCAGGTTGACCAGCGCCGACACCGCATCGGCCAGCGCCGGGTTGACGCCGGCGGGTGCCGGGGCCGCCCCCTTGCCCGCCGAAGCGGCGGCGGGGGTGCCGAGGGAGAGGTTGCCGACCTTGTCCTTCAATTCGTTGATGACGCGCAGCGCCAGCTTCGGCCCCACGCCGTCGGCGCGCACCAGGGCGGTCTTGTCCTGGGTGGCGATGGCGCGGGTGATCTGCTCGGGGTCCAGCACCGACAGCAGCGACAGCGCCACGCGCCCGCCCACCCCCTGGATGGTGGTCAGCAGGCGGAACCAGTCGCGCTCACCGGCATCGGCAAAGCCGAACAGCACGATGCGCTCGTCCCGGACGAAGGTCTCGACCACCAGCGAAGCCCGCTCCCCCACCACCATGCGCGCCAGCGTGCGCGCCGAGCAGGTGGCGAGATACCCCACCCCGCCCACGTCCAGCACCACCCAATCGGTCCCGGTGGAATCCACCACCCCGGTCAGCTTGGCGATCATGGCAAATTCCCCCGCGCCCCCTGCCCGCTCACCCCCTGCCGCCGCCACAGGCGCCACGTGGCGCGGTGGTGGGCGTGGCAGATGGCGACGGCCAGCGCGTCGGCGGCGTCGGGCGTGGCGATGGTGCAGCCGGGCAGCAGAAGCCGCACCATCGCCTGCACCTGGGTCTTGTCCGCCCGTCCCGCTCCGACCACGGCCTTTTTCACCATGTTGTTGGGGTATTCCGCCACCGCCAGACCGGCCCGCGCCGGCACCAGCAGCGACACCGCACGGGCCTGCCCCAGCTTCAGCGTCGAGGCGGCGTTCATGTTGACGAACGTTTCCTCCACCGCCGCCTCGTCGGGGCGGTAGAGGTCCAGCACCTCGGTCAGAGCGTCGTGAATCTGGCACAGACGCTCCGCCAGCGGGCTGTCGGCATCGGAATGGACCGCACCGTCGGCGATGTGGGAGAGCCGGTTGCCGGCCACCGCGATCACCCCCCAGCCGGTGTGCCGCAGGCCGGGGTCGATCCCCAGCAGCCGCACCGGCCCGTTCAGCACGTCACCGCCCACGGGAAAGGCCATTCTCAGCCGCCGAGCTTCTCCATCAGCTCATCGGCGATCTCGAAGTTGCCGACCACGCTCTGCACGTCGTCGTTGTCGTCGAGAATGTCGATCAGCTTGATGAGCGAGGCGGCGGCGTCTTCCGACGGGGCCACGGTGTTGAGTGGCTTCCAGGTCAGCCGCGCGCTTTCCGCCGCACCGAATTTCGCATCCAGCGCGTCGCGCACGGTGGCGAAGCTGTCCACCGAACAGGTCACCTCATGCCCGTCGTCGTCCGATTCCACGTTGTCGGCGCCCGCTTCCAGGGCGGCTTCGAACATGGTGTCGGTGTCGGCTGTGGCCGCGGGGTAATAGATGGCGCCCACCCGGTTGAACATGAAGCTCACCGAGTTGGTTTCCCCCATGGTGCCGCCGTACTTGGTGAAGGTGGAGCGCACTTCCGCCGCGGTGCGGTTGCGGTTGTCGGTCAGCGCCTCCACGATCAGGGCAACGCCGCCGGGGCCGTAACCCTCGTACCGCACCTCTTCGTAATTGGTGTCGTCGCCGCCGGGCGAGCCGCTCTTGATCGCCCGCTCGATGCGGTCGCGGGGCATGTTCTGGGCGCGGGCGGCCTGGATGGCGGCGCGCAGGCGCGGGTTGGCCGCCGGGTCGGGCAGGCCGGACTTGGCGGCGACGGTGATTTCGCGCGCCAGCTTGTTGAAGATCTTCGACCGCTTGGCGTCCTGCGCGCCTTTGCGGTGCATGATGTTCTTGAACTGTGAATGACCGGCCATACGACGGACGAGCCTCGGACAACAAAGGGGTGTTGGAAACGACAGCCGGCGGGCGCACACCACGGGTCACCCCGTGCGCACACCCACACCGCCGATTAGGAGCGCGACACGACACCCACCGGATTAGAAAGTCAATATGGCGAGATTGCGGCCAGGGGGCTTACCCCGCAAAGCCGCCGCCCGGCTGTGGCAGAACGGCAACCCTGCTGATAACCCAACCGCCCCTTCCGCCCCGCGGGTCACCCCGCGGTGCGCGACGGCAGCGACTGGCTGAGCCGCCCGCCCAGGCGCACCGGCTCCACCCGCACGGCCAGCCCGGTGCGGTCGTCGGTTTCCACATAGACGCCGCACACCGTCGCCTCCCCTTCGGCCGGGGACAGACGTTCGGTGGGCAGCTTGCGGGTGATCTTGGCGATGGCGACCTCTTTCTTCATGCCGATGGCGCTGTCGTAATCGCCGCACATGCCGGCATCGCTCATGTATGCCGTGCCGCCGGGCAGAATGGTGTGGTCGGCGGTGGGCACGTGGGTGTGGGTGCCCACCACCAGCGACACGCGGCCGTCCAGGTAATGGCCCATGATCATCTTTTCGCTGGTGGCCTCGCCGTGGAAATCCACCAGGATGGCGTCAACCCCGCCCGGTCCCAGCCGGTGGGCGCGCAGCACCCGCTCCATGGCCTGGAACGGGTCGTCCAGCGGGTCCATGAACAGCCGGGCCATGACGTTGGCCACCAGAACCTTGCGCTGCCCGCGGGTCTGGAGCAGCACGAAGCCGCGGCCCGGCGTGCCCTCGGGGTAGTTCAGCGGGCGGATGATGCGCGGCTGCCCGTCGATCTGGGCGACCAGTTCCTTCTGGTCCCACGTGTGGTTGCCCAGCGTCAGGCAATCGACGCCGGCGGCGAAGAGTTCCTCGGCGATCTTCAGGGTGAGGCCGTAGCCGCCGGCCGCGTTCTCGGCGTTCACCGCCACCAGATCGGGGTCCAGCGCCTCCTTCAGCCGGGGCAGAGCGGCCACCACCGCATCCCGCCCGCTGCGCCCCACCACGTCGCCCAGAAACAGCAGCCTCATGTCCTTAACCCGTCTTCCCGTTCATGCCCCGCAGCGGTGCGCGGCGTGTTCCGTCACAATCCAGTCCAGCGGCTCGTCGTACGGGCCGGTGGGCACCCGCTCCACCTCCTGCGCGGCAAAGCCGACGCCGATGGTCAGCAGCGGCCCCGCCGCCCGCAGCGCCGCGATGGTGCGGTCGTAATACCCGGCCCCATAGCCCAGCCGGTGCCCGGTGCGGTCGAAGGCCAGCAGCGGCACCAGCAGCACCGCCGGCGCCACCGCCGCCGTCCCGTCCGGTTCGGCGATGCCGTAGCGCCCGGTGCGCATGGGGGCATCCGCATCCCAGCGGCGGAAGGTCAGCGGCTGGCCCTTCGGCCCCGATTCCGGCAGGGCCGCCACCCGCCCCCGCTCCACAAGATGGAGCAGCAGGGGCCGCACGTCGAGTTCCGATCCCAGCGGCCAATAACCGCCCACCGGCCCATCGGGCAGAGCCACCGTGTCAAGGATGCGCCGCCGCACCGCCGCCGCCACGACGGCATGGTCTTCCGGCCCGCCATGCGCGTCGCGGAGCGCGCGGGCGCGCAGACGGGCCGCAGCCTTCCGCCCGTCATCATCGGGTGGGGCGGGTGCCGGGTGGCGATCGGTCATGGTGGGGTGGGGACGTCCGGGGAACCGAAAAGAGCGATGAAAGGAAGCCGCCTTGGCCGTTGGCATGTGACTATCCTCCATGGCCTGCCAGAGCAGGTGGGCGCCATGTACCGGAACCAGGGTTCCGGCAGGGACAGCTCCCAAGAGGTTAGGGTTATCGGCCCTGGGGATAAATGCGGCCTGACGAACCAGGCAGCCCCCTTTCATGTCTTTAATCTAGGCGCGTTCCAGCCGCGCGGCAACCTCTTCGATGCGGCGGGCCACATGATCGACGGCGGCGGCCAGACCGTCGTCGTCGGTGCGGGGTGCCACCACCGGCTGGGCGGCGGCGGCCAGCGCCCGGTCGCGCTGGGCCAGCGCCTCTTGCAACTCGTCGGCCAGCACAACGCAGGTGACGGCCAGCATCTGGGCGTCGGACCCCAGCTTGCCGCCGCCGGTCACCTCCTTCAGCCGCCGGTCCACATAGGCGGCCAGATCGAACAGCCGCTGTTCCTGCCCATCCTCGCAGCCGAAGCGGTAGGGGCGGCCGTTGATCTCGATATCCACGCGGGCCATCGGCGCGCCTCCTTACACGGTGGTGGGGGGGACGGAGGGGGCGTCCGGCGCCGCATCCCGCTCCGGTCCGGCCTCCGCCCCTGCCGGCGATGCATTGGCAAGCGGTGCATCGGCGGCCGGCTCATCGGCGGGCGCGGCGGAATCGGCCTCGAAATCGGCAGCGGAGTCGGGGTCGGCCAGCACGGCTTCCAGCCGGGCGATCACCGCGTCCAGACGCAGGGACACGGCCTCGGTGGTGCCGGACAGCCGGTCCTGTTCGCCGCGCGCTTCCTGGAGGGCGACGGCCAGATCCTGTTCGCGGCGGACGAAACGGGCCTCGCGGGTTTCCGCGGCGACGGCCAACCGGTCGGCGGCTCGCGCCAGCCGGTCCAACGCGGCTTTCAACGGCTCCATGGCAGCAGGCAGATCCTTGAACCAGAATCGAAACGGGGCAGCCGAACGGACACCCGGCCCCATCACGGGGCGAATGGGCCTATACAGTTGGGGGGGTTCGCGCACAAGGTCAATGAAAAAGCACGTTCCGCGCGTGCGGGAAACACGCCGGCCCACGCGCGGACCCTGCAATGCCCATTCGCCGGTTGACCAAGGGGCGGCGTATCTGCATGTTGCCGCCATTCGGTGGGAAAGCATGGCTTTCCCGCCTCTCCGTCGTATCCCGTCCGCGCGTCCGCCATCAGGAACACCTGTCGATGCCCGCTTCCTCTTCCGCCGTTTCCCCGGCCACCCTGGCCAACGCCATCCGCGTTCTGGCCATGGATGCCGTCGAGGCCGCCAAGTCCGGTCACCCCGGCATGCCCATGGGCATGGCCGACGTCGCCACGGTGCTCTTCACCCAGTTCCTGAAATTCAATCCGCAGGATCCGGTGTGGGCCGACCGCGACCGCTTCGTGCTGTCCGCCGGCCACGGCTCCATGCTGATGTACGCGCTGGGCTACCTGACCGGCTATCCGCGCATGACCATCGACGAGCTGAAGCGGTTCCGCCAGCTCGGCAGCCTGACCCCCGGCCACCCCGAGGTGGATCCCACCCTCGGCATCGAAATGACCACCGGTCCGCTGGGCCAGGGCATCTCCACCGCCGTCGGCATGGCGCTGGCCGAGCGGATCACCAACGCCCGCTTCGGCAGCGACCTGATCGACCACTTCACCTATGTCATCGCGTCGGACGGCGACCTGATGGAAGGGGTGAGCCACGAGGCGTGCTCGCTGGCCGGCCATCTGAAGCTGTCGCGCCTGATCGTGCTGTGGGACGACAACCGCATCTCCATCGACGGCAAGACCGACCTCAGCTTCACCGACGACACGCCGGGCCGTTTCCGCGCCTATGGCTGGGACGTGCAGACCGTTGACGGCCACGACATGGACGCCGTTGCCGCGGCCATCAAGGCCGCGCAGGCGACCGGCACCCCGTCGCTGATCGCCTGCCGCACCATCATCGGCAAGGGCTCGCCCAACAAGTGCGACAGCCACAACTGCCACGGCTCGCCGCTGGGCAAGGACGAGGTGGCCGCCACCCGCGTGGCGCTGGGCTGGCCGCACGAGCCGTTCGTGGTTCCGTCCGAGGTTCTGTCCGCCTGGCGCGCCGCCGGCACCCGCAGCGCCGACGCCTACGCCGCCTGGGGCACGCGCCACGGCGCGCTGGACGCCGCCGCCAAGGCCGATTTCGACCGCGCCATGACCGGCGGCCTGCCCGCCGGCCTGACCGAGGTGTTCGCCGCCTTCAAGCAGAAGGTGGTTGCGGACAAGCCGTCGTGGGCCACCCGTGTGGCGTCCGGCAACGTGCTGGAAGCCGTGGCGCCGGCGGTGGCCGAACTGGTGGGCGGTTCCGCCGACCTGACGCCCTCCAACAACACCAAGGCCAAGGTCCAGGCCGACGTGAAGGGGTCGGGCGACTTCAACGGCAGCTACGTGCGCTATGGCGTGCGTGAGCACGGCATGGCCGCCATCATGAACGGCATGGCGCTGCACCGGGGCGTGATCCCCTACGGCGGCACCTTCATGCAGTTCGCCGATTACTGCCGCCCCAGCATCCGCCTGTCGGCGCTGATGAAGCAGCGTGTGGTCTACATCATGACCCACGACTCCATCGGCCTGGGCGAAGACGGCCCGACCCATCAGCCGGTGGAGCATCTGGCGGCCCTGCGGGCCATTCCCAACCTGCTGGTGTTCCGCCCGGCGGACGCGGTGGAAACGGCGGAGTCCTGGGAAATCGCCCTGGCGTCGGCCACCGCCCCCTCGCTGCTGGCGCTGACCCGCCAGAACGTGCCCACCGCCCGCACCGACGTGTCGGAAAACCTGACCGCCAAGGGCGCCTATGTGCTGGCCGAGGCCGAGGGTGAGCGGACGGTGACGCTGCTGGCCACCGGCTCGGAAGTGTCGCTGGCGCTGGAAGCCCGCGCGGCGCTGCAGGCCGACGGCATCGGCACCGCCGTGGTGTCCATGCCCTGCTGGGAACTGTTCGAAGCCCAGAGCGACGAATACCGCGCCGCGGTGTTGGGATCGGGTGTGCGGGTGGCGGTGGAAGCCGCCGCGCGCCTGGGCTGGGACCGCTGGCTGGGCGACAAGGGTGCGTTCATCGGCATGACCGGCTTCGGCGAATCGGCCCCGTATCAGGAGCTGTACAAGCACTTCGGCATCACCACCGAAGCGGTGGTTGCCGCGGCCAAAGCGCGCCTTTAAAAGACGCGCGGAACGTCAGGATTTGCACAAACGGCCGCCGCGCCTGTTTTCGGCGGCGGCCGCAACGACAGACTGGAGGAAGTCATGGCAGTTCGGGTTGCGATCAATGGGTTCGGGCGCATCGGCCGCCTTGTCCTGCGCGCCATCTATGAAAGCGGCCGTAAGGATGTCGAGGTGGTGGCCATCAACGATCTGGCCGACCTGGCAACCAACGTCCATCTGCTGAAGTACGACAGCGTTCATGGCCGCTTCCCCGGCACCGTCGAAGCCAAGGACGGCAAGCTGGTCGTCAACGGCCACGCCGTGGCCGTGGTGCAGGAACGCGATCCGGCCAAGCTGCCGTGGAAGGATCTGGGCGTCGATATCGCCTTCGAATGCTCGGGCATCTTTACCAAGCGCGCCGACGCCGCCAAGCATCTGGAAGCCGGTGCGGGCAAGGTGCTGATCTCCGCCCCGGCCACCGATGAAGACATCACCGTCGTCTATGGCGTGAACCACGACAAGCTGACGGCGGAGCACAAGATCGTCTCCAACGCCTCGTGCACCACCAACTGCCTGGCGCCGGTGGCGTACGTGCTGAACAATCTGGTGGGCATCGAGCACGGCTTCATGACCACCATCCACTCCTACACCGGCGACCAGAACACGGTGGACACGGCGCACAAGGATCTGCACCGCGCCCGCGCCGCCGCCCTGAACATGATCCCCACCTCCACCGGTGCCGCCAAGGCCGTGGGTCTGGTTCTGCCGGAACTGAAGGGCAAGCTGGACGGCACCGCCATCCGCGTGCCGACCGCCAACGTGTCGGTCATCGACCTGAAGTTCAAGGCCAAGCGCAAGACCACCGCCGATGAGATCCGCGACGCCATCAAGGCCGCCGCGGCCGAAGGCCCGCTGAAGGGCATTCTGGGCGCCTATGACGAGCCGCTGGTGTCGTCGGACTTCAACCACGACCCGCACTCGTCGGTCTTCGCGCTGAAGGAAGCCAAGGTCATCGACGGTGACTTCGTGCGCGTCCTGAGCTGGTATGACAACGAATGGGGCTTCTCCAACCGCATGAGCGACACCGCCGTCGCCATGTTCAACGCGAAGTAATCCTTCGCGCCGGTTCGGGAAAAGAAAAAGCGCCGTCTTCGGACGGCGCTTTTTTCATGCTCTTTTTTCCCTGCTCCCGGCCATGGAGGGGCCACCGCATCAGGCGGCGGGCGGTGGAACCGCAGCAATCCGCGTGGGAATGAGGGCGGCAATCATACGGGCCTGATCGTCCAGGCGCTTTTCGAGGCCATCCAACCGGGCCAGAATAACGGGGAGGGTTTGCAGGGAGGCCGCAATCTGGTTGAGCGTGGCAAACAGCTCGGCTTCCTTCTCGGGCGTCATGAGCAGTTCCTCCGATGATGCAGCATTCAGTCTAGTGCGTCTGTCCGTACCACGCTACCCCCGCGGGAACATCCCGCAGGGCCAACGCACAACCCTCACTTTCCCACCCTCTTCGCCAGCTTCTCCAACAACTCATCGGTGAACTGCCGCTCGCTTTTGCCGGCGATGGCGGCGAAGCTGTCGAGCATGGCGCTGGAGGTGTTGAAAAGCTGGGTCAGGTCGATGCGCCACTGCCCGCCTTCGCGCACGAAATCGGCCTGGACCAGCGACGGGCGGCCATCCACCAGCACCACCGCGTTGGCGCGCTCGCCCTTCACCCGCACCGGCCCCAAGGCCGCCTGGGAAATGATGTTGGGGCCGAGCCAGCCCTTCTTCAACGCCACGTTGGCGATGTCACCGGTCTTCATCTGCCGCAGTTCCGCCGGGGACAGGAAACGGCGCAGGCCCAGGGCCGCGAAGCGTCCGGCGGAATCCAACCGGTCCAGGCTGGGACCGTCGCCGGCATGGGCGGCGGTGCGCACCGCGTCCAGCCTGGCCACCGACCCCTTGGTCAGCATCCCCAGCACCTCGGCCCCCCGCCCGGCGCCCAGCGCGCCGCGGGCGCGTTCGAACGCGGCGACCACCGGGGCCTCTTCCGGGGCACGGGGAGCCGCGGCCAGAGCCGGCCACGCCGACACCGACACCGCACACGCCAGACACAGCCAAACCAGACACGCCCGCACGACACCCATGGCACCCAACCCGGTCTTGAGACAAAGGGACGGCGCCGCCTATTTCCCGTCCGTCACCCCGAAGAATTCAAGCTGCCAGCGCATTTCATCCGGGGACATGGGGTAATCGACGCCTTCACGAGCGTTAAGCGCCGACTTCGGCGAAATTTGGGCAAGGCGTAGCTGAATCTGACGGGCGAAGCGCATGGACAGGCCGGTGCGCCACACCAGCGCCGTCACCGCCTTGGGCGAATGGGTGCTGATGATGCGGTCCACCGTGCCCAGCGGAATGGTGGACAATTCCGCCAAGGCCGCCATGACAAAGGCGCGGTCGCCTTCGAACAGGCCGCCCTCGATCACCTTTTCCGTCAGCTTGCCTTCCTTGTTCAGCCGGTGCGCCCGGTCGGTGGGGCGTTCGGCGGGCTGTTTCTCCTCCCCGCCCCCACCGGCGGCGGCACCGCCGGGGCGCAACTCGTCCTCGCCGAAATCCACCAGACCGCGGTGCTTGGCGTCGGCGCCCTTGGCAACGCGCTGGCGCACCGCCTCGGCCAACTGGCGGGCGGCGGCGGGTTCCAGGTCGGTGCGCTCCTGCAACGCCTTCAAGAGTTCGTCGGCGACGAAGGTCGCCAGCCGCGCCACCGCCCGCGGCGGCAGCTTGGGCCGGCGGACCAGGGGAGCGTGCCACGGCTCGTGCTGGGGGGCCTGATCCAGGATACGGTCCAGCGTCTCCTCCCGGATCTGGGCGGAGGGGTTGGCCAGCAGCGAGGTGATCGCCGCCTCGTCGTCCGAGCGCGCGATGGCGTCGGCGACGGAAGCCGACACCCCCGACCGCCCGGCGATCGCCGACAGCGCACCGGCCACCGGCCCGGTCAGGATGATGTCGAGCAGATCCTCTTCGGTCAGGATCGGCGAGTGCAGCAGCACCGGACCGCACACCGACAGTTCCACGTCGCGGGCCAGCCGGTTGATGACCGCGTGGGGGGCGGTGGGCAGGTGCTTCAGGGTTTCCGCCAGGATCTCGCGGATTTCCGTCGCCTGGTCGCGGGCCAGCGTTTCCAGACACTCCACCGTCATCCGCTCGATCTGCGAATAGCGCTCCGCCGGCAGGTCGGGCACCAGCCCGGCCACCTTTTCCGCCAGGGCACGGCGGACCACCCCGTCCTTGTCGCGGGCCAGCATCAGATCGGCCTGCCGCGGGGTGGATTCATTGCGGGCGATGGCGTGGCGCACCTCGGGGGCGGCGTCGGCGGCCAGATAGAACAGCAGTTCGGGCCGGGTCTTGGGGTACGCCGCCACCTGCTGCCGGACCAGGGGGTCGGCAGACTGCGCCATCATCTTGGCGTTTTCAAAATTGCCGGGATCGAGCGCGGCAGTCGGGGGGGCGGGGCTGGTCACGGGGTGCTCTCCGCGGCTTCGTCCGTCGGCACGGGGGATGATGGGGGCTGATAGGGGCCGGCGAAGGCGTAATTGCCCTTGCCGCGGCCCTTGGCGGCGTACATGGCGGTGTCGGCGCGGTCCGTCAACTCCTGCACCGTTTCGCCCAGGCCGGGATGATACACGGCGATGCCGATGGACAGGCCCAGCGGTTTTTCCGGGCTGGCCGACAGGTGGCGCAGGCCGGCGATGCCGTTCAGCAGCCGTTCGGCCACCACCCGCGCGCTGTCCTCGTCGGTGCGCCCGACCCACAGCACGAATTCGTCGCCGCCCAGACGGCCCGGCAGGTCGCCGGGGCGCACCCCGCCGGTCAGCAGAGTGCCGATGGCCTTCAGCACCGCATCGCCCTGCTGATGGCCGTGCAGGTCGTTGACCGCCTTGAAATTGTCCAGGTCCACGTACAGCAGGGCCGAGGGGCCGGTGTCGGGCCGCTCCAACTGTTCGCCCATGCGCTCGAAAAAGGTGCGGCGGTTGAACAGGCCGGTCAGCCCGTCCCGCTCCGACAGACGCCGCAGCCGGTCCTGATAGGCCAGATGGGCGTGCGCGATGCCGATGTGGTCGGCGACGCCGGCGATCAGGTGACGGTCGTCGTCGTCCCACGGTTCGGCGTCGTCGGCCCGCCACACCACCAGCGCCCCGTTCAGCGCCTGCTGGTGTTCGGTGACGCAGGCCAGCAGGCGGTACGCCCCGATGGCGCCCGCCGCCGGCTCATCGCTGACCGCCGCCTGTTCCAGCAGCGGCATCAGGGCGGCGCCGGCCAGTTCCGGCGGCGTGGCGGCGCAGAAATCCTCCATGACCTCCAGTGCTGCCACCCCATCGCCGCAGCCCCCCCCGCGGTAGACGCGGCAGCCGTCGGCGCCCAGGGCACGGGCGGTCTCGGCGGTGGCGACTCGCAGCGCCTCCCCCGCGTCCAACTGGTTGCGCAGGGTATGAACAATGTGGGACAGCAGCCGTTCGCGGTTTCGCACGCGGGCCAGTTCCGCCGAGCGCATCACCTGCTCGGTGATGTCGCGGCACACCCCGCGCGCGCCCAGCCAGCGGCCGGACGGGCTGTAGAGCGGCACCGCCGACGCCACCACGCACGACATGGACCCGTCGGCCCCCTTCAGCCACAGCTCGCTCTGGTCAACCGGGCGCTGGGTGTCGAAGGGCAGCGGCAGGTCGCCCCATTCCTCCACGCACAGTTCGCGCGGGTGGCGCCCGATCAGCGCGTCGGCACCATAGCCAAGCGCCCCCTTGGGCGTGACGAAGACGAAGCGCCCGTCGCCGCCGGTTTCCCAGGCGAAATCGCTGGATGCCTCCACCAGATCCTTATAGCGCTGGCGGGATTCGGTCAGCGTGTGGCGAAGCTGGCGTTCCAGGGTGGCGTCACGGGCCAGAAGCAGCGCGCCGCCGTCGGCCAGCGGCACCGCCGACCATTCGATGACCATGGCGCCGCGGGCGGCCTCCACCGGCACGGCGCGGACACCCGGCGCCACGCTGGCGGAGGTCAGCCAATGGCGCACGTCGGCCAGCCACGCCCCATCGCTGCCCGACAGCTCCTCCGCCGCCGGGTTGGCGGCCACGATCCCCCCGCCGGCGTCCAGGCGCATGGCCGCACCGGGAAAGGATCCGACGATGGCGCACAGGGTGCCCTCGTCCAACGGAACGGCGGTTTCGGCGGGGAGGAGTGAAGACGGCACGCGGGTCGATCCCACAGAAGACGGTAAACACCGGTTCAGATAGGCAAAATGCTATCTGTTTCTCCCGCGCAACGCAATCAATCGCAAGCTGCGGCGAAACAGCCGAACCAGCCGGGCAAACGCCGCTTGCGGTTAACGAGATCGGGACTGCGACCAATAGGCGGGGGTGCGGCTAAGCGATTGCACCCGCCACAGGCTTGCGTTTACCTTCCGCGCACGCCGAAAAATGGTTGGCCCTGGGGATAAAGGTCCATGAGCGACGCGCACAGCGACACCAAAAAATACCGCCTCGTCACCCGTTCCGATTTCGATGGTCTGGTCTGCGCCGTTCTTTTGAAAGAACTGGACCTTGTGGACGATATCCTGTTCGTCCACCCCAAGGACATGCAGGACGGCAAGATCGAAATCACCAGCCGTGACATCACCACCAACCTGCCCTATGTGGACGGGGCGCATCTGGTGTTCGACCACCACCTGTCCGAAACCATTCGAGTTGGAAAGAAGGATAACCATATCATCGACGCCACCGCCCCGTCGGCGGCGCGGGTGGTCTATCGCCATTACGGCGGCAAGGACCGCTTCCCCCGCGTATCGGACGAGATGATGACCGCCGTGGATCAGGCGGACTCGGCGCAGTATTCCAAGGCCGACATCCTGGCGCCCGAGGGCTGGACGCTGCTGAATTTCCTGATGGACGCACGCACCGGACTGGGGCGGTTCCGGGATTTCCGGGTGTCGAACTATCAGTTGATGATGCACCTGATCGACTATTGCCGCCAGCACAGCATCGACGAGATCCTGGCCCTGCCCGACGTGAAGGAGCGGGTGGACCTGTTCACCCAGCACCAGCACCGCTTCATCGACCAGCTCGACCGCTGCACCCGCGTGATGGGCAACGTGGCGGTGCTGGACCTGCGCAACGAAGACACCATCTGGGCCGGCAACCGCTTCATGATCTATGCGCTGCACCCCCAGTGCAACGTGTCGATCCATGTGCTGTGGGGGCTGAAGCAGCAGAACACGGTGCTGGCCTGCGGCAAGTCGATCATCAACCGCTCGTCCAACACCAACATCGGCGCGCTGATGCTGGAATACGGCGGCGGGGGGCACCACGCCGCCGGCACCTGTCAGGTTCCCAACGACGAGGCCGAAGCCGCCCTGGCCGCCATCGTCGCCCGCATGCAGGCGGACGGCTGACGGCCCGCGCATCATTCCCCCTCGCCCCGCCGGGGCGAGGGGGGCGCTTTTCTTACGCCGCCCGGCCGCCGGGCAGCATGCGCGACAGGGTGCCGTCCTTCAGCACGTACTGGTGGACGATGGCCACCACGGCGTGGGCGCCGGCCAGGAAGACGAACAGGTTGCCCGCAATCTCGTGGGTTTCCTCCATCGCCCCCTTCAGGGCCGGATCGGGGGGCAGCAGGGTCGGCAAGGTGAACAGGCCGAACACGTCCACCGGGCGGCCGGCGGACCACGACATGACGATCCCCGCCACCGGCACCGCCAGCATCAGCAGGTAAAGGGCCGCGTGCCCGGCCTTGGCGGCCACCGCCATCCACGGGGCGGTGGCGGCGGGCATGGCCGGCGGCGGGCTGATCTGGCGCCACACCGCCCGCGCCAGGAACAGGGCGAGCACCACCACGCCGAAGGATTTGTGCAGCCCCATCACGAAGGCGCGCTCCGGACCCTTGGGCATCCCATCCACCACCTGGATCAGCACAAAGGCGCCGAACACGGCGATGGCGGTCAGCCAATGAAGGATCTGGGCCGGAACATCGTAACGCTGGTCAGCCGGCAACATGGCTTTGCTCCTGAAAAGATCATCAATCCATGTCAGGAACATGCCCCCCGCCGGCTGAACCGAGCCTGAACGGAAGGTTACGCTTCCGTATCCTCCAAGGGCGCCCCCTCCACCACCTCGGATACCGGCAGACGGTGCAGCACCATGCAGCTCACGTCGTCGGACAGCGGGGTTCCGCCGGTGAAGGCGGCCACGGTGTCGAAGATACGGCTGACCTGCACGTCCGCCGCCGTCGCCCCGGCGGTGAGGGAGGCCATCAGCCGCTCCTCCCCGAACGGTTCGCCGGCAGGGTTTCGGGCCTTGACCAGACCGTCGGTGTGCAGGACCAGGGTGTCCTCCGGTTCCAGCCGGATGCGGTCCTCGCCGTACAACTGGCCCGCGGCGCTGCCCAGCGGCGGGGCCATGCCCACCGGCAGCCGGTCCACAATCCCGCCCGCGGTGATGCGGCAGGCGGCGACGTGATCGGCGTTGGCATAGCGCAGTTCGCCGGTCACCCGGTCGTAGACGCCGTAGAACAGCGCGATGACCATGCCCACCGGGTTCTGGTCGCACAGCCGCCCGTTCAGCGTGGTCAGCACCGCCCCCGGCGACGGCGACGACGGCGCCACCTCCTGCAAGATGGTGCGGGCGACGGTCATGAAGGCGGCGGACGCGATGCCGTGCCCGGCCACATCGCCCATCACCAGCGCCAGCCGGCGTTCGTCCAGGTCGAACACGTCGAAGAAGTCGCCGGCCACGCCCAGCGCCGGGGCCAGGGCGCCGAACACCTGATGATCCTCGTACGCCGGGAAGGCGCGGGGGAGCAGGGACAACTGCATTTCCTGGGCGATGCGGGCGTCGTGCTCAACCCGGTCCTGGGCGGCGCGCAGACGCTCCCGCGTGTCCTCAAGCTCCGCCCCGGTGACCTGAAGCGCCGCGTCCAGCCGTTCCTCGCGCGCTTCGGCCTCCCGCGCCATGGTGCGGAAGACACGGGCCAGCTCACCCAACTCATCGGTGCGGGCGGCGGCATCGTCGAGGACGAAGGGGATGAAGCGCCCGGCCTCCACCGCCGCCGCCGCCTCCAGCAGGCGGTTGACGGGGGCCATCTGGCGGCGGGCGAACGCCTTGGCCGTGAACCAGCCCAGCGCCCCCAGCAGGATGGCGGCCAGCACGCCGGTCATCACCTGCACCCGCGCGGCGTGTCCGGCGGCGGACGTGCCCAGCCGCACCAGCACCGCACCGGTCACCGCGCCCTGCCCGTCCATCACCGGGGCGGCCACCGCCACCTTGCGCGGCAGCAGCACGCTGCGGGCGGCGCGGTCCGCAAGCGCGGAACGCAGGGTCTCCACCTCGGCGGTTTCCAGAAGCGGGGCGCTTTCGCCGCTGGGCAGGCGGGCGCCGTGGGCGACGGTGCGCAGGTCGGTGTTCAGCAGCCACACCGCCTCGATGCCTCCGGTCCCCAGCACGGAATCCACCAGCCGCTCCAGCCCCAGCCGTCCGGCCAGATCGGCCAGCCGGGTGGCGTCGGCGGTCACCCGCACGATGCGCGGACGGTCGATGCCCGACACCGCCACCGTCTTCACCGGCTTGCCGTCGCCGTCGCGGCGGCGCATGGGCTGCTCCACCGAGGCGCCGTTGCGGCGCAGCAGGTCGCCCAGGCTGCCCGGCCCGTCCTCTTCCGCGCCCAGCACCGGATCGGCGCCGGGGCTGGTGTGGATGATGCCGCGGCCACGGTTGTCGCTGACGGCGATGTCCTTGACGGCGCTGGCGTCGGTGACGCTGCGCAGCCGGTCGGCCAGCACGCGGGGCGGGATCTTGGCGGCGTCGGCCACGGCCACGAGCTGGGCGGTCAGAAGCGCCTGTGCCAGCATCTGTTCGGCCACCAGCGCCTCGGCTTCCCGCGGCAGGCCGGTGGTCAGGGCGGCGGAGCGTGCCAGCACCCCCACCACCATCTCGCCGTCGGAGGTGGCCTTGGCCAGCATGGCGCTGCGCGTGTGCCACGCCAGAACGCCGGAAACCGCCAGCACCGAGGCCACGACCAACCCGGTGACCAGAAGGATGAGTTGCCGTTGGAACGTCATGAAAAACCGCCGGAAAAAGCGAGCCTGACCGCTTCTAGTGGACCCGCGCCCCCCTTGTCCAGTTCAGCGAGCGTGTCTTGCGTCAGGAACACCGCATCAACCGGCCCTGCCGGTCCCTGCAACATCTGCGATGGCGTCGTTTCGCCGCAAGGCCGGGCGGTTGACCCCGCCCCGGCGGAGGGGCACGCTGCCGTTACCCTGTCCGATCCACGCCGGGAGCCACCACCGTGCCCGCCCTGCCCCGCCACTTTCTTCCGCCCGACGGCCTGTGGCCGGCGGACACGCCGATTCTGGACACCACGGGCATGCGGCGCAACGTGGGCGACACCGCCGGGCTTCTGCGCCAGCTCTACGGCGTGTTCCTGAAGAACGAGGACGAGCTGCGCGGACGGCTGGAGGCCAGCCTCACTCATGGCGACCTGCCGGGGGCGCGCATGGCGGCCCACGCCGCGGCGGGGGCCGCCCGCATCGCCGGGGCGGAACAGCTTGCGTCCCTGTGCTCGCTGATCGAAGAGGCGCTCGTCCACGGCAACCCGACCCTGGCCAGCAGCGCCGCCACCCACCTGCCGGCCGTTCTGGACGCCGTGCGGGCGGAGGTGGCGCTGGTCTGACCCCGGCCCTTATTCCTCCCCGCTCGCCGGCCCGCACACCAGCCCACACACCAGCCCACACACCAGATGGTGCAGCACGATGCCGCTGGTGGTGGCCACGTTCAGGGAATCGAAGCCGCCGGCCATGGGAATGCGCACCGTGCGGGTGCGGGCCAGGACCGCGGGCGGCAGGCCCGGCCCTTCCGATCCCAGCAGCAGCGCCACCCGGTCCGGGCGGCGCAGCCGGCTGAGCGTTTCGGCCCCCGACGGGCTGAGCGACAGGACGGTGAAGCCGTGCCGCTCCAGCACCGCCACCGGATCGGCGCCGGCGTCCAGCCGCGCCGTGGGAACCCGCAGGGTGGCCCCCACCGACACCCGCGTGGCCTTGCGGTACAGCGGGTCGCAGCAGCCGGAATCCAGCAGCACCCCATCGGCGCCAAACGCCGCGGCGTTGCGGAAGATGCCGCCCACGTTGTCGTGATTGCCGATGCCGCAGGCCACCACCACCACCGCCCGCGGCCCCAGACCGGCCAGCAGATCACCGGGCGCCACCGGCTCCCCCCGCCGTCCAAGGGCCAGAATGCCGCGGTGGAGGGGAAAGCCGGCCACCGCGTCCATCACCGCCTGCCCGGCGGCATAGACCGGAACATCGTCCGGCAACCCACCCCACAGATACTCCAGGGCTGCCACCCGCTTGGCCGCCAGCAGCAGCGACAGGGGCCGGTGCCGCCCAGGCGCCACCAGATGGCGCAGCACCACCTCCCCTTCCGCGATGAAGCATCCCTCCCGCCCCACAAGGTCGCGTTCGCGCACATCGCGGTAGGCGGCAAGGCGGGGATCGGCGGGATCGGTGATGGTGATGACGGGCGGCACCGGAAACGTCTCGAAGAAAACGGCTGATCCGCCACCCATACCACACCGGAGCCGGCACGGAAAAATTCTGCAAGCCCAGGCTGGACAGTACGGGAATACCGGCCTATATGGCATCGCCATGGTGAGTGAGCGTTTACTTACCAATCAAAGCACGTGAGCGCCCATGCCCCCCTCCCGCCTGGACAGCAGCGAACGCCGGCTGGCGATTCTCGACGCGGCCATGCCGCTGTTCGCCGCCAAGGGATTCGCCGCCACCACCACGCGGGAGATCGCCCAGGCCGCCGGCGTGTCCGAAGCGCTGATCTTCAAGCATTTCCCCAGCAAACAGGCGCTTTACGAGGCGATGTTCACCGCCTGCCTGGAAGGGGACGAGGAATTCGCCCGCCTGATGGTGCTGCCGCCGTCCACCCGCACCCTGGTGGAGTTCATCGCCGGCATCGTGCGCTATTTCGTGATCGAGGTGCCGGCCACCCCCGCCGAACTGGCCCGCCACCGCCTGGTCATCACCAGCTTCCTGGAAGACGGCGAATTCGCCCATCAGGTGCTGGTCTGGAGCGCCCAGCACGTGCACCCCAGCGTGGAGGCGTCGATCGCCGCCGCCGCCGCGTGCGGCGACCTGACCCCCTTGCCAGCGGCGGATTGCGGCTGCCACAGTCAGGCGGTGTGGTTCGCTCATCTGTTCAGTTCATCTCTTGCCACCGTCTGTCTGCCGGGACGCAAGCTGGTGCCTTATGCCTGTTCCGACGCCGACGTCGGGCGGCAGGCCACATGGTTCATCCTGCGCGGCCTGGGGCTGAAGGACAGCGTTATCGCCGCCTCTGCCGCCGAGGGGCTTCTCAGCATGCTTCCACCCTCCCTTCCATCTCCCGACACGCCAAGCCAGAGAGGCCAACCGTGAGCACGCCGACCTCCAACCCTTCCCCGTCCTCCGGCCACGGCGCGCCGGAACGCCCGCCGGTCCGCCGCGGCGCCCGGGTGTTCGCCGTCGTGGTGGCTCTGGTCATCGTCGGGCTGCTGCTGGGGGGGCTGTACGCCTTCCGCAACATGCGCGATCAGGCCATCGCCAATTTCTTCGCCGGCAACAAGCCGCCCCCCACCCCGGTGGCGGTGGCCGAGGTGCGCACCGAAACCGTTCCCCGCTTCATGTCGGCCATCGGCACCCTGACCGCCATCCGGCAGGTGACGGTGGCGCCGGAAGTGGCGGGCCGCGTGGTGGAAATCGCCTTCGAATCGGGGGCGTCGGTGGCTGCCGGCGCCAAGCTGATCCAGCTCAACGACGCCATCGAACAGGCCGAATTGGGCGCCTTGCAGGCCCAGGCCAAGCTGGCGTCCATCAACCTGGACCGCGCCCGCGACCTGCGCAGCCGCCAGGCCGGGCCGCAGACCAACGTGGACCAGTACCAGGCCCAGCTCGACGAGATGAACGCCAACATCCGCAAGACCCAGGCGACCATCGCGCAAAAGCTGATCCGCGCGCCGTTCGGCGGGGATCTGGGCATCCGCCAGGTGAACGTGGGCGACTACGTCGGGCCGGGCAACCCCATCGTCACCCTGACCGACCTGTCCCGTCTGTTCGTCAACTTCAGCCTGCCGGAACAGGCGCTGCCCCGCCTGTCCATCGGGCAGAAGGTGCGGGTTCTGACCGACGCCTTCCCCGGCCGCACCTTCGATGCGGTCATCACCACCGTCGAACCGCAGGTCAGCACCGACACCCGCGCCATCAAGGTGCAGGCGACGGTGGGCAATGCCGAGGGGCTGATCCGCCCCGGCATGTTCGCCCATGTGGAGGTGGTGGAGCCGCCCAAGCCCGGCGTTCTGGTGGTGCCCGACACCGCGGTCGATTACACCGTCTATGGCGATTCGGTGTTCGTGGTCCACGCCAAGGCCGGCGACGGCGGCAAGGAGGCGCTGACCGTGGCCCGCGTGCCGGTCAAGACCGGCCCCCGCCACGTCGGCATCGTGGAAATCCTGGACGGGCTGAAGCCCGGAGAGCGCGTGGTGGTGTCGGGCCAGCTCAAGCTGTCGGAAGGGGCCGCCGTGTCCATCGCCGACAAGAACGTGCTGGTGCCGCCGGCCAAGCTGCCGCTCAACTGACGGCGGGGAGCGCAGAACATGGCCTTTACCGATATCTTCATCCGCCGGCCGATCCTGTCGGTGGTGGTCAGCCTGCTGATCTTCCTGATCGGCCTGCGGGCCTTCACCGAACTGCCGATCCGGCAGTACCCGGAACTGAAGAACACCGTCATCACCATCACCACCGCCTATCCCGGCGCCTCGCCCGACCTGATGCAGGGGTTCATCACCACCCCCATCGAACAGGCGGTGGCGAGCGCGGAGGGCATCGACTATCTCACCTCGTCCTCCACCCAGGGGACCAGCCTGGTCACGGCCAACATCCGGCTGAACTTCGACCCCAACGTCGCCATGACCGACGTGATGGCGAAGGTCAATCAGGTCAAGTACCAGCTTCCCCGCGAAGCCAACGATCCCGTCATCCTGAAAAGCACGGGCGAGACGACATCGCTCCTCTATATGGGCTTTTCCAGCACGGAACTGTCCGGGGCGGCGATCTCCGACTACATCACCCGCGTGATCCAGCCGCAGCTTTCCACCGTCAACGGTGTCGCGTCGGCCAAGATCCTCGGCGGACAGGTGTTCGCCATGCGGCTGTGGCTGGACCCGGTGCGCATGGCCGCCCGCAACATCTCCACCGCCGACGTCACCTCCGCCATCCAGGCCAACAACTTCCAGTCGGCTCCCGGTCAGGCCAAGGGCACATTCACCGTCACCAACGTCACGGCCAACACCGGCCTGACCGACGTGGAGCAGTTCCGCGACCTGATCGTCAAGGCCAAGGACGGGGCGCTGGTGCGCATCCGCGACATCGGCACGGTCGAGCTGGGGGCCAAGAGCGCCGACGCCTCGGTCACCATGAACGGGCAGCAGGCCATCTTCATCGGCGTGGATTCCACCCCCACCGGCAACCCGCTGACCATCGTGGCCGACATCCGGGCCATGGTGCCGGACCTGAAGCGCAACCTGCCGCCGTCCATGAAGATGGACATCGTTTACGACAGCACGCGCTTCATCGAGGCGTCCATCTCGGAAGTGCAGAAGACGCTGGCCGAGGCGGTGGCCATCGTGATCGTGGTGATCTTCCTGTTCCTCGGCTCGTTCCGGTCGGTGCTGATCCCCATCGTCACCATCCCGCTGTCCATCATCGGGGCGGGCATCTTCATGCTGGCCATGGGCTTCTCCATCAACCTGCTGACGTTGCTGGCCATGGTGCTGGCCATCGGGCTGGTGGTGGACGACGCCATCGTGGTGGTCGAGAACGTTCACCGCCACCTGGAAGAGGGCAAGAGTCCGGTGGAATCGGCGGTGATCGGCGCGCGGGAAATCGTGGCCCCGGTCATTTCCATGACCATCACGCTGGCCGCGGTCTATGCCCCCATCGGCTTCCTCAGCGGCCTGACCGGCGCGCTGTTCAAGGAATTCGCCTTTACCCTGGCCGCGTCGGTCATCATCTCGGGCGTGGTGGCGCTCACGCTGTCGCCCATGATGTGCTCGGCCATCCTGACGCCGGAGATGAACGAGGGCCGGTTTGCCCGTTTCGTTGACCGCACCTTTGAAAAGCTGACCCGCTGGTATGGGCGGCGGCTGTCGCGGGCGCTGGATTTCCGTCCGGCGGTGCTGCTGTTCGCGGTGGGCGTGCTGGTCAGCGTCGGCTTCCTGTTCATGAACGTCATGTCGGAACTGGCGCCGGAAGAGGATCAGGGCGTGCTGTTCGGCATCACCAAGGCGCCGCAGTACGCCAACCTGGACTATATCGACGCCTATGGCGCCCAGATGGACCAGGTGTTCGCCCAATACCCCGAAACCGACACCCGGTTCGTGGTCAACGGCGCCATGTCGCTGACCCAGGGCTTCGCCGGCATGATCCTGCAGCCGTGGGACCAGCGCACCAAGACGGCCAAGCAGCTTCAGCCCGAGGTTCAGGCCGCCCTGTCCAGCGTCACCGGGATGAGCATCTTCCTGGTCTCGCCGCCGGCCCTGCCCGGTTCGTCGGGCGGGCTGCCGGTGCAGATGGTCGTCAACTCCTCCGGCGACTACCGCACCATCTATGACGCCATGGAACGCATCAAGAGCGCGGCCCAGAAGAGCGGCATGTTCATCGTGACCGACAGCGACCTGCAGTACAACAGCCCGGTCATCCGCTTCGACATCGACCGCAGCAAGGCCGCGGACCTGGGCCTCAACATGTCCAGCATCGGCAACGCGCTGGGCACGCTGCTGGGCGGCAACTACGTCAACCGCTTCAATCTGAACGGCCGTTCGTACGAGGTGATCCCGCAGGTGCCGCGCTCGCTGCGCCTGACGCCGGAAGACCTGACCCGCTATTACGTGCCGACGGCCAGCGGCGACCAGATTCCGCTGTCCACCGTGGTGTCGATCCGCACCGAGGTGGAGCCCAACGCCCTGACCAAGTACAACCAGCTTCCCGCCGCCACCTTCCAGGCGGTGCCGATGCCGGGTGTCACCATGGGACAGGCGGTGGATTTCCTGAAGGCCCAGGCGCGCGAACAGCTTCCCGCCGGTTTCACCCACTCCTTCCTCGGCGAATCCCGCCAGTACGTGACCGAGGGCAACCAGCTCATCATCACCTTCGTCTTCGCCCTGATCGTCATCTATCTGGTGCTGGCGGCCCAGTTCGAATCCCTGCGCGACCCGCTGGTGATTCTGGTGACGGTGCCCATGTCCATCTGCGGCGCGCTGCTGCCGCTGTTCTTCGGTCTGGCGACCATGAACATCTATACCCAGGTGGGGCTGGTCACGCTGATCGGGCTGATTTCCAAGCACGGCATCCTGATGGCGGAATTCGCCCGCGAGATGCAGATCAACGAGGGGCTGGACCGCCGCGCGGCCATCGAACACGCAGCCGCCGTGCGTCTGCGCCCCATCCTGATGACCACCGCGGCGATGGTGGTCGGCCTGCTGCCGCTGCTGAGCGCGCAAGGGGCCGGGGCGGCCAGCCGCTTCTCCATCGGGCTGGTGATCGTGGCCGGGATGCTGATCGGCACCATGTTCACGCTGTTCGTCCTGCCGGCGGTCTATACCCTGCTGGCCAAGGACCACCGGGCCGACGCCACGTCGCGCCGGGCCGTGGAAATCGCGGCCCTGTCGTAACGGGCGGCAGGTCGCGGGCATGCGCAAGGGGGGTGGAATCATCCGCCCCCCTTCAGCGCAACCGCATCTTTCCGATGCGATCGCTTTTTTGTGGCGTCTCACGGAAGCAGAGTATATTCCCCAAGTTAGAAGAGGCGGCCCTCATGCGCCCCGCAGTGTGAGAACCGTGTCTTACATTCCCCGGTTACTGAAAATCCACGCCGCTCTCCCGCCGAAGGGCGTGAAACGGATGACTGCGCCGGAGGGCGTGACATGAACGCCGTTGCCCGCCTTGTGTATGAATACGGAAATTTGTTCCGGGTCTTGTCAGCCGGCATGATTCTGCGTTTGGCCGCCGCCTCCTTGCGCTGCGCCGGGCCGGTCTTGCGCAGCCGCCGGCTGACGGCGGTGGACGCGGCGATGAGCCGAAATTGCCACATCACGTATCACGGCAGCCGCATCGCCTTGCCGTTGGGCGATATCGACCGCCTCATGGCGGTGCCGGACGACAACCCCACGTTCGGTAATTTGCGGGAAATGTTCGCCAACGACGTTTACCTGCGGCCGTTCCGCCCCGGCCTGCGCGCCGACGTCGTGGTCGATCTCGGCTCCAACCGTGGCTTGTTCCTGGTGATCGCCGTCAAGGTTCTGAAGGCGCGGCTCGCCGTCGGCGTCGAACCGGAGGTGGGCTACGACAAAGTTTTCCCCCTGCTGTGCGCCGCCAACGCCATCGCACCGGAAACGGTCCGCCGCATCGTTGCGGCGATCGCTCCCGTCACCGAACCCGGCAAGACAAGCATGACGGATGTGCTGAGAAGCCTGGACGGCGCCCGGATCAATTTTTTGAAATGCGACATCGAAGGGGCGGAATATCCGCTGTTCGCCGCCGGAGCCGATTGGCTCGGCCGGGTTGACAACCTGGCGATGGAAGTCCATCCCGATTGGGGTGACAACCGCGATCTGCTGAACCATTTGCGCGCCGCCGGCTTCGTTTGCCTGGCGACGGACCGCTTCGGCCGCCCATCGCAGGATCCGGCGGCGGCGGAGTTCATTTATGCATCCTCGGTCGGCGATTTGGGCGGGGAAGCGTCCTTGCGCGGCCGCCGCGACTGACGGATCTCGGCTGTAGTAGCACGGTCTTGGAGCGGATCCCCCCATACCGGCGGCAGGGGGGGCTGTCGCCCGCCCCCCCTTTTCATACGTGTCCTTGCGGCTCAGCCGGGGCGCGAGGCCGGAGCGAAGGGGTTGTGCAGCGCCGGACCGAAGGCCGCTTCGCGCGAGCGGCGCCACGCCGCCACATTGCCCGCCCCCTCGTCGGACAGGGTGACGCCCTGCACCTGCGGACGGGATTCCAGCCAGCCGCGCAGATCCTGTTCCAGCGCGGCGCGGTCCGCACCGTCGGCGTCCATCTCGATGGTGACGGTCAGAACGGTTTTCATGGTGTCCTCCTGGCTGTTCTTATCCGGCGGCAGATCCGCCGCCCTTTCAACAACAGGGGTGCCCCTTTGTTGCAAAATAAGATTCAGGCAGTGCACTTTGCGACGGGCGGCGCCAGGACAACCAAAGTAAAGTAATTCATATCAATACGTTAATATAACGGGTCCGTGGCATGGAAACTGCTTTACAGATGGGAAAGCATCGTCGCCGTCTGGAAAGGCAACACCCGATGTCACCGCAGGAATTCCATACCGCTCCCCGGACCGGCCATGGCCTTCTCGCCAGCCTGTCCATCGGAACACGCATCCGGTCGGGCTTCACGCTGATGGCTCTGCTGATTCTGCTGCTGTCGGCGACCGCCTACACACTGAACAGATCGCAGATGGAAAAGGTGACGTTCCTGAACAAGGAAACGGAGATCGCCAAGACCATCGAGGCCGCCGACCGCGCCGTGCTGAACGGGGTGGCCGCCGCCATGCGGTTCCAGAGTTCCAGCAACGGTGACGATGCCGCCGCCTTCCGCACCCGCATGGTGGAAAGCATGGCGCTGTTCGAACAGGTCCGCCCCACCTTGCTGATGGAGGAGAACCGCTCCCGTCTCGACCAGATCCAGGACGCCAGCCGGTCGATGATGGCGGAGTTCGAACGGGTCAAGGCGCTGAACGACCGGCGCCTGTCCATCATCGCCGATGCGGTCAACGGGCTGGGGGCCGAGCTGCGCAAGCTGCTGACCCAAGAAATCGAGGACGCCATGGACAGCGCCGAGATCCCCCATATCCGCATCGCCCACACCGCGGGGGAAAGCTTCCTGCTGGCCCGCGTGGTGGTGGCCCGCATGCTGGCCGCCGACGATGAAAGGGAATACCCGCGGATTCAAAAGGAACTGGCCGCGGTGGGCGACAGCATCCGGGCGGTCCTGGTCTCCGTCCTGCCCCCCGAACGGCAGGCGCGGATGGAAAAGGCCATGGACCTGCTGACCGCCTATACCCAAGGCATCGCCGAGTTGGTGACCCTGCGCCGGAGCATCCGCACGCAACTGGAAAACGGCGTGCACAAGACCGGCACCCGGGTGGAGGAGCTGTCGGGCTGGATCCTGCGCAACGTGGTGACACTGGAACAGGCGGCCTCCCGCGATCTGAAGGACGCGGCCCAGTTGACCCAAACCCTTTCCATCACCCTGACCGGGGTGGCGATCCTGCTGACGGTGGTGTTGGCCTGGACCATCACCGGGTCGATCGTGACGCCGCTTCACGGCATGGTGGATTCCATGCACCGCCTGGCCGAGGGTGACGCCGCCGTCACCGTGCCCGGCGTCGGGCGGCGGGACGAGGTGGGGTTGATGGCCGGCGCGGTGCAGGTGTTCAAGGACAACCTGATCCGCACCCGCGCCATGGAGCAGGACGCCAACGAGACGCGCCTGCGTCAGGAAGCCGACAAACGCCGCATGCTGCAGGATCTGGCCGGTCAGTTCGAACGCACGGTGCATGGTCTGGCGGCCCAGGTGTCGGCGGCGGCCCATCAGATGCAGAGCCATTCCGAGCACTTGTCCGTCATGGCTCAGGAAAGCCGGGAACGGGCGATGAAGGTGGGAGTCTCGTCGCAGAAGACCTCCATGAACGTGCAGACGGTGGCGGCGGCGGCGGAGCAGATGACCAGCTCCATCGGCGAAATCTCGCGCCAGGTGGGACAATCGTCGGAAATCGCCCGCGCCGCCGTGGAACGGGCGGAGGCCACCAACGCCAACATCCGGGCCCTGTCCGATCAGGCCCGCAGCATCGGCGAGGTGGTGGAACTGATCAACTCCATCGCCAGCCAGACCAACCTGCTGGCGCTGAACGCCACCATCGAGGCCGCCCGCGCGGGCGAGGCCGGCAAGGGCTTCGCCGTCGTGGCCGGCGAGGTGAAGGCGCTGGCGACCCAGACCGCGCGGGCCACCGACCAGATCACCGCCCAGGTCACCGGCATGCAGACCGCCACCCGCGGCGCCGTGACCGCCATCAGCGAGATCGCGCGCACCATCGTGCGCATCAGCGAAACCACGGCCGCCATCGCCGCCGCGGTGGAGGAGCAGGACGCCGCCACCCGCGAGATCTCCCGCAATGTCAACGAAGCGGCTCAGGGCACCGAAAGCATCACCACCACCATCGCCGATGTGACCCAGGTGGCCCGCAACACCGGCACCGCGGCGGAAGAGGTGGAGGGAGCGTCCCGCACCCTGTCCCGCGATGCCGAAAGCCTGACGTCGGAGGTGAACCGGTTCATCACCTATCTGCGCAGTGCCTGATACCTCCCCTCCCCCAGGAAGGGGGACCGGCTGCGGTGTTCCCCTTCCTTCCTGGCCGGGAAACGTTTGCGGCGTTTCCCGGCCCCTCCTTCCGCGGCTGCCGGCCATGGCTGAAGCTGGGATGCCTATGATATGATTTCGACCATGTATCATGTCCCACCCCGGACGTACGGCGCCGCCACCGCCAGCGCTTTCGCACTGCTGTTCGTGGATATTGCCGATTCGACACCTCTGTACGAACGGCTGGGCGATGCCGCCGCCGCCGCGCTCACCCGTAAAATGCTGCGCCACCTGCGGCTGGTCATCGACGTCAACGGCGGGCAGGTGATCAAGGTCATGGGGGATGGGCTGCTGGCCGCCTTCCCCGGCGCCGACGATGCGGTGTGGGCCGCCGGCACCATGACCGCCAGCCAGGAAACGCTGGGGCTCAACCTGCGGCTCGGGCTTCATTACGGCACCGCCATCCAGGGGGACGGGGATCTGTACGGCGACGCCTGCAACGTGGCGGCACGGGTCGAAGCGCTGGCCCGTCCGGGTGAAGCGCTGGCCACCGACACGCTGGTGCGCCGCCTGTCCCCCACCCTGGCCGCACGGGCCGTGCCGCTGAAGGCGGTGCGGGTCAAGGGCAAGACCGCCCCCATCCACATCTACAGCCTCACCCCCGCCGTACCGGAGGCGGAGGAGCCGCCCACCACCGGCAACGGCCCCACCATCGGTCTGGCACGCTCCCCCGGCCCCGGCTTCCAGACGGCGGAAGCGCGGCTGCACCTGTCCTACCGCGGACGGAACATCCTGCTCCTGCCGGGCCAGCCGCGGCTGACCATCGGGCGGGACGACATCTCCACCCTGCGCATCCTGTCCCGCTGCACGTCGCGCCGCCACGCGGTGATCGAATACAGCCGCGGCGCCTTCATCGTCACCGACCACTCCACCAACGGCACCTATCTCCAGGCGGGCGCCGCCCGCCCGGTGGCGGTGGTGCGCGACCATGCCCGGCTGGTGGGCGCCGGCCTGCTGGGGTTCGGCGCCGAACCCGGCGGAGAGGACGAGGATCACGTCGTCGCCTTTTGCTGCGAGACGGCCTGACGCCCCCACGCCCGCCCGCCCCTTGTCGCATCCCCGACATTCCACCGGCATGGCTGCGGGTTTGTCGCCTAGGCGACAAGGTAAGGGACACGGAGCATTCAATCAACTTATTGAAAAACAACAATTTTAAAACTGGCCTACTCCTTGCATAACACTGGTCATACGATCAGTGGCCGATTTGGCGGAGGAGTGGACCCATGGGTAACGTGATCGCGCTGGATGGCATCCTGGGCCTGGGCGAGCTGAAGGCCCCGGCGGAGATCCCGAAGGCGGCGTCGGGTTGTTCGTCATCGGCCTGCGGCTCGTCGGACGGCCCCGCCGACATGCCGCCAGAGGTGTGGGAGAAGGTCAAGAACCACCCCTGCTATTCGGAAGAGGCGCACCATTACTTCGCACGGATGCACGTCGCCGTGGCGCCGGCCTGCAACATCCAGTGCAACTACTGCAACCGCAAATACGACTGTTCCAACGAAAGCCGCCCCGGCGTGGTCAGTGAAAAGCTGACCCCGGAGCAGGCGGTGAAGAAGGTTCTGGCCGTCGCCCAGGAAATCCCGCAGCTTTCGGTGATCGGCATCGCCGGTCCCGGCGACTCCCTGGCCGCCGCCGGCCGGAACACCTTCGCCACCTTCGAGGGGCTGCAGAAGCTGGCCCCGGACCTGAAGCTCTGCCTGTCCACCAACGGTCTGGCCCTGCCCGACCACGTGAACCGGATCAAGGACTACAACATCGACCACGTGACCATCACCATCAACATGGTGGACCCGGAGGTCGGGCAGCACATCTACCCCTGGATCTTCCACAACCACCGCCGCTGGACCGGGCTGGACGCCGCCAAGATCCTGCACGAGCGCCAGATGGAAGGGCTGGAGATGCTGACCTCCGCCGGCATCCTGGTGAAGATCAACTCGGTCATGATCCCCGGCATCAACGATGACCACCTCCTGGAGGTGAACAAGGCGGTGAAGGCCCGCGGGGCGTTCCTGCACAACATCATGCCGCTGATCTCCGACCCGGCCCACGGCACCCATTTCGGCCTGACCGGCCAGCGCGGCCCCACCGCGCAGGAGCTGAAGGTGGTGCAGGACCAGTGCGAAGGCGGGGCGAAGCTGATGCGCCACTGCCGCCAGTGCCGCGCCGATGCCGTGGGCCTGCTGGGCGAGGACCGCGGGGACGAATTCACCATCGACCGGATCGAGGCGATGGAGATCTCCACCGACGACACCGTGCGCCGCGAATACCGCGAGCACATCGAGGCCGAACGCGCCGGGCGCCACGCCGCCAAGGAAGCGGCCAAGGCCGAGGTGGCGGAAGCCGTCGCCGCCGACGTGGCGCCGATCCTGATCGCCGTCGCCACCAAGGGCGGCGAGCGCATCAACGAGCACTTCGGCCACGCCAGGGAATTCCAGATCTACGAAGTGGGCCTGAAGGGCGCCACGTTCGTCGGCCACCGCCGGGTGGAAACCTATTGCGAGGGCGGTTCGGGCGACGAGGACGCGCTGTCCACTGTTCTCGCGGCGATTGCCGACTGCACTGCCGTGTTGGTGGCGAAGATCGGCGGCTGCCCCAGCAAATCCCTGACCGACGCCGGCATCGAGCCCGTTGACCGCTTCGCCTTCGAGTACATCGAAGAGTCCGCGTTGACCTACTTCAAGGACTATGCCGAACGGCTGAGGCAAGGTGCGGTCACCGGCCGCAAGGGCCACGACGCGGTTCTGCGCCCGGCGGAAGTGCTCCGGGCCTGAACGGTCCGGTAAGACGGCATCAACCATCCCCCCATTCCCCGCCGCGAGCAGCCGGCGGGGGGCCGGGCGGTCACCCTGGACGGTCCGCCCGATCAACACCGAAGGAGTGAGTTCCATGGCTTACAAGATCAAGTCGGCTGAATGCACCGTCTGCGGCGCCTGCGAAGCGGAATGCCCGAACGTGGCCATTTCGATGAAGAAGGGCACCTACGTCATCGACCCGGCCAAGTGCACCGAATGTGCCGGCCAGTTCGACAGCCCGCAGTGCGCGGCGGTGTGCCCCGCCGACTGCTGCGTCCCGGCCTGACGCTCCCTTGGGAACGCTGGGGGCGGCCGGTGCGGCGCCCCCGCTTCCCCCCGGTTTCTTGCCTTCTCCCCAACATGACGGGTGGCCATGCTGGTCGAGGTGGACGAAAGCTGGCTGGAGCGCCGCTATTACGGCGGCGACCTTCCGGCGGACGCGGAACGGTGTCTGCATCTGGCGGCGGCCAGCTACAGCGACCCCGCCACCGCGGAATCCTGGCTCGCCCAGGCGGCGCAGGCCGCCCCCGGTCACCGTCTGGTCGATCTCGGCCATTACAAATACCATTTCTACCGCGCCAATCTGGACACGGCGCTGGGGTACGGCTGGAAGATGGTCGGGCACGCCCTGGCATCGCTGGGCCGCAACGACGACGACTGGCGCCTCGTCACCCGTGACACCGCCGATTTCTCCGGGCTGGACCATGCCCCCCGCCTGTTCCTGTTCGCGCTGACCGCCTGCGGCTATCTGCTGCTGCGTCTGGGCCGGCGGGATGAGGGACGGGAGGTGCTGACCCGAGTGCAGGATCTCGACACCGCCGGGCGCATGGGGGCGTCCCGCCTTCTCGCCATCGACGACCGCCACGGCCAGGATGAAGAGGATTGACCATGACCGGCAGCGAGACGCACGACGGCCTTGATGCCGGGTCCACCGATCAGCCCCCCGGCGGTGATGGCCCCCGCGGCAACGACATCGTCGAAACGCTGGACTGGCTGGGCCGCCCGGTCGATTGCGGCCGTTGCGACCATCAGGACCGCAAGGCCGAGGGCCGTTGCCAGCCGCTGCGCGCCTGCGTCCACGACCGGTACGCCAAGCGCATCCAGCGCTTCTTCGAATGGAACGACGATCTGGCCGGGGAATACCTCGACCACCCCTATTTCGAGGTGCGGGCGAATGCTGTGCGCTTCGCCCCCATCTTCGTGGTGCCGCGGCTGATGGCCGACCCCGACGAGACGGTGCGCGCCTCGCTCGCCCGCCGCCTGCCCCGCCGGCTGCTGCTGAAGCTGCGCGACGACCCGCACCGGGAGGTGCGCATCGCGGTGGCCATGCGGCTGGACGGGCCGGATCTGGCGCCGATGATGCGGGACGGCGACTACTCCGTCCGTCTGCGCGTCGCCCGCCGGGCGCCGGAAGGCATGCTGCCGGCCATGATGCACGACGAGGACGCCGAGGTGCGGATGGAGATCGCGCGGCGCATCAGCCTGGAATGGCTGATGTCCATGGCCTGGGACGACAATTCCCGCGTGCGCTCGCTGGTGGCCCAGCGCCTGGCCCCGGAAAAGCTGGCGCCGCTGGCCCGCGATACCGACTGGTGCGTGCGCTATGTGGTGGCGACCCGCATCGCGCCCGACGACCTGGAACCGCTGACCCACGACCCGGAAGACGACGTGCGCGCCGTGGCCCTGGCCCGCCTGAAGGCCGCCGCCCACGCCGGCACGCGCACAGACACAGACACCGCCGCCGGAACCGCGGACGGCACCGTACAGGGTGACACACCATGACCACGGCCAAGCTGAAATCCTCCTCCTCCCGCACGTCGGACGACGTGGTGGAACTGATCCACCCGCCGGCGTTCGAAGAGGGGCAGAAGGTCCGGGCGCTGCGCACCGTGCGCAACGACGGCACCTATCCCGGCGTTCCCACCGGAACGGAAATGATCCAGGCCGGCGACGTGGGCTATGTCAAGTCGATCGGCACCTATTTGCAGATGTACTACATCTATGCCATCGACTTCTACGAACGCCGCATCGTCGTGGGCATGCGCGCCAAAGAACTCGAACTGGTCGATAGCCGCTGCAACGATCCGAAATAAGCGCGGCACCCCGGCTACCCCCATCTCATCCTTGTCCCCTTCGTGAAAAGGATTTCCCCTGATGACCGAAGCCATCCCCTCCCAGACCGCCGCTGCCGATGCCAAGCCCGCCGGCTTCATCCCGCCCCGTGAACCCATCTTCGACTGGGGCATGCGCGTCGCGGCGGCGGAGGATCTGTTCAACGACGGCAGCCACCCCCACGCCCCCGAAGGCGCCCTGCTGGTGCCCAAGGGCACGCCGGGCGAGGTGGTGCGCGTCGGCAAGTCCGAAGAGGACAGCACCCCCGTCTATCTGGTGGAATTCCCCGGTTCCGTGATGGTCGGCTGCTTCGAGGACGAGCTGGCCCCCATCTCCAAGCCGCTGCGCCTGGCGCCCGGCGTGATGGGCTGACGCCGTACCGGTTCGGCAGGAACGGAGATGACGTGATGGTCTATCTCGACAACAACGCCACGACCCCGCTGGCTCCGGGGGTGCTGGACGCCATGCTGCCCTATCTGACCGGGCAGTTCGGCAACCCGTCCAGCCCCCACGGCGCCGGCATGGCCGCCAAGGCGGCGGTGGGGGACGCCCGCGGGGCGGTGGCGTCGTTGATCGGGGGGCGGACGGCGGAGGTGATCTTCACCGCCAGCGCATCGGAGGCCAACCACACCGCCCTCCTCGGCATCCTGGCCGATGCAGCCCCCGGCCGCCGCGGGCTGGTCACTACGGCGGTGGAGCATCCCTCCATTCTGCTGCTGGCCCGCGACCTGGAGCGGCGCGGCTGGCCGGTGACCATCGTTCCGGTGGACGGCGGCGGGCGGGTGGATCTGGACGCCCTGGCCGCCGCGGTGGACGGGACCACCGCCGTCGTGTCGGTCCAGTGGGCCAACAACGAGACCGGCACCGTCCAGCCGGTGGCCGAAGCCGCGGCCATCGCCCGCGCCGCCGGGGCCGTGTTCCACACCGACGCAGTGCAGGCGGCGGGACGGACCGCCGTGGACGCCGCCGCCGTCGGCGCCGACCTGCTGACCCTCTCCGCCCACAAGATCCATGGGCCGAAGGGGATCGGCGCCCTGTGGGTCCGCAAGGGGCAGGCCATCGCCCCGCTCATCCACGGGCATCAGGAACGCAAGCGCCGCGGCGGCACGGAAAACGTGCCCGCCATCGCCGGATTCGGGGTGGCGGCATCCCTGGCCGCGGCGGCCCTGCCGGCCATGGCCGGCGTCGGCACCCTGCGGGACCGGCTGGAGCGGGCGGTCCTGGCCGCCTGCCCCCACGCCGTGGTCAACGCGGCAGGGGTGGAACGGCTGCCCAACACGGCCAATATCCGTTTCAACGGCCCCGCCGGGCTGCCGCTGGACGCGGAGGAACTGTTGATGCGCCTGGACCGTGCCGGCATCCAGGTGTCCATGGGGGCGGCCTGCGCCTCGGGCGGCAACGAGCCGTCCCACGTGCTCCTGGCGCTGGGCCTGTCCCGCGCGGCGGCGTCCGCGTGCCTTCGCTTTTCCCTCAGCCGTTTCACCACCGCCGCGGACATCGCGGCGGTGGAAGACGCGCTTCCCCCGCTGTTCGCGCGCTTTGCGGCGTAACAGGTCACAGCAACGACAAGAAAGACAGGAGCACACCGACAATGAAGGTCATGGTCCGCAAGGTTGCCGAGCAGTACACCATCTATGTCGCCAAGAAGGATCTGGAGGAGCCCATCGTCGCGATGGAAAAGCCGGGCCTGTGGGGCGGCTGGGCGAAGATCGCCAACGGCTGGACGCTGGAAATGCCGGAGATGCCGGAAGACACGCGCCTGCCCATCACCGTGGAAGCCAAGAAACTGGCGGAGTGATCCCATCATGGCCCTGACGACGGAGCAGATCGACATTCTGGTCGAGTTCATCGGCGGGCGGTTCGCCGCCGGCGCCAGCCTGACCGATATTGTCCACGCGGTGAAGGCCGCGTGCCCCGGTTTCTCCGTCACCGGGGCCATGGCCTCGGTCATGGCGGAAGACCCGTACCGGGAGGAGAAGGACTTCTGCCTCTATCTGGTGGACGGGTCCAACCATTGCTGGCTGGTGACCGACAAGCCGGAAAACGCCACCGCCATCGTGATCGGCCAAAAGGACGAGGACGACATCTGATGACCACGGACGCGGCCCGCACCCCCTCCCCCGGCACCGGCGACGGCCTGTCGCCCGACGGGGACGACACCGAACTGGATTTCATCCCGCTGTGCGACCCCGACATCTCGGACGCCGAAGTCGGGGTCGTGGGCCGCGTGCTGACCGCCGGCTCCCTCAACAACGGGCACATGACCCACGCGTTCGAGGAAGCCTTCGCCGACACCGTGGGCCGGGCCCATGGGGTGGCGGTGCCCAGCGGCACCATCGGCATGCTGATGATCCTGCGGGCGCTGGGCATCGGGCCGGGGGACGAGGTTCTGTGCTCCCCCTATGGCTGGCACCAGGCGCAGCAGGCGGTGGCGCTGTCGGGGGCCACCCCGGTGCTGGTGGACATCGACTATTGGCAGCACACCATCAACCCGGCGAAGGCGGCGGAAAAGATCACCCCCGCCACCAAGGCCGTCATCGCCGCCAACGTCAACGGCCACCCCGCCCATTGGGACGAGCTTCAGTCCCTGGCCGAAGCCAGGAATCTCGTGCTGATCGAGGACAGCACGGAATCCATCGGCTCGGTCTACAAGGGCCGGGTGGTCGGCTCGTTCGGCCTGTGCTCGCTGTTCGACTTCTCCGAGCCGGGCATCCTGCTGGCCGGCGGCGGCGGCATGATCGTCACCGACGACCGCGGTCTGGCCCACGAGCTGCGCTACCTGCGCCAGCGGGAGACCGAACACCGCTACACCGTCGGCATCACCCGCCGCCTGCCGCTCCAGGCCAGCCTGAGCAACGTCAACGCCGCCCTGGGTCTGGTGCAGGTGAAGCGGCTGCCGGAGATCATCGCGAAGCGCGATCAGGTGATCCGCTGGTACGACGCCGCCATGGCCTCGTTCGAGGGGATCAAGCCGCCCTACAAGGGGCCGGGGGCGGAAACCGTCAATCCCATGGTCTATGCCGTGCATCTGGGCACCCGCTTCACCGCGTCGGGCCGCAAGGCCATCATCGAGGACATGGACACCCATGCCGTCGATACCAGCGATTACGGCCAGCCCCTCTACACCCAGCAATACTACGTGGATCGCGGCTACAACCGTGCCGACTATCCGGTGTGCCAGAAGACCGCCGACCGCGCCATCGCCCTGCCGCTGCACCACAAGGTGACACAGGACCAGATCGCCTTCATCGTCGATACGCTGAAGGACGCCACGGTCAACACCGGCGCCGGTGCGGCGATCTATCTGTAAGCCCCTTTCATCCCCGAACGATCCTTTATGGAGTGCGTGCCGTGACCGACGCCCCCCTTACCGCCGACAGCGTGACGGTTGATCCCGCCGAGGCCATCGCCGGCATCGCCGCCGCCCTCAAGGCCCGGACCGTCGTGCCCTATGTCGGCCCCGGCGCCTTCGACCTGCTGCCGGACGGCGCCTGCCCCATCCCGCGCAATTCGGCGGAGCTGGTGAAACGGCTGAACGCCAAGGTGGCCGCCCCCGGCCGCATCCGGTCGCAACTGACCGCCGTCGCCCAGTTCATCGAATCCCGCCGTCACCGCAAGACGCTGGAAAAGATCCTGGACGAAACCTTCCGGCACGACGTGCCACCCACGCCGGTCCACCGCTTCGTGGCCGGCATCCCCGCCCCGGCGCTGGTGGTGGACGTGTGGTACGACGCGGTGCTGGAAGCGCTGCTGGCCGCCGACGCCACCCGCACCTGGGGAGAGGTCCAGGGCCTGTCCCACCCGCAGTCCACCGGGGAATGGGTGCATTACTTCGGCCCCGACGGCAGCCCGTCCACGGCGGACGCGGCGGAAGCGTGGGAAACCCTGCTCTACAAGCCGTCGGGCAGCGTGGCCCCGGCGGGCAATTATCTGATTTCGGATTCCGATTTCGTGGAGATCCTGACCGAGATCGACATCCAGACCCCCATCCCGCCGGAGGTGCAGAAGCGCCGCGCGGGCAAGCACTTCCTGTTCCTCGGCTGCCGTTTCGACCAGGAGATCCAGCGCACCTTCGGGCGTCAGATCGCCAAGCGGTCCAGCGACAGCCACTGGGCGGTGCTGCCGGGCGAATTGTCCCGGAACGAGATCCGCTTCCTGGAAAAGCACGGCATCCGCCGCATCGACCTGACCCTCGGCGAGGCCGTTGCGCAACTGGAAGCGGCGCTGGCCGGGTGACGCCCACGGCGGTGGACGGATTTTGCCCGGCACTTTTTGCACCCGAAGGGGGCAAAGGTGCCGGGCTTTTCATTTAAGATACTGTTTTTAATGAATTCACCTCTGGCCCCGTTCTTGCTTGACCCATCCCACGAGCACGCAACCGATGGGGACAGGTCATGGGCGGGATCAGCGACATCTCCGGCATGGTGTCGAGCCTGCAGCAGTCGATCGAGGCGGCGGTCAAGCGCACCCAGGATCAGGCGAAGACGGCGAAAACCCAGTCCGCCGACAAGGTTTATGAACAGAACGCCACCAAATCCTCGTCCACGCAGGCGGCCTTTGCCACCAACCTCGGCTATCTCATCAAGGATAAGAGCCGGCTGAACGGCTTCAGCATCCTCGGTGCCAACGATCCTGTGGACTTCTACAAGTTCAAGGTGACCAGTGCCGGCGAATCCGGCCTGGGCCGGGTCGGCGATGCCGGCGTGCGCGTGCAGTTGATGGACAAGGCGGGCAAGGTGATGGCCGACAGCAACGCCGATGCCGGCGCTGCCTATGACGCCTACACCAAATGGACCCAGGGCAAGCTGCCGCTGGACAAGGGCGACTACACCATCCGCGTCACCCGCGACAAGGGCGAGGACGCCACCAAGGAAAAGCAGTACGCCCTGCAATTGACCCAGGGCGCCTTCACCACCGACTACGACACCTATGCCAAGCAGCCGGCGGCGGGATCGTCGGGGGGCGACGTGCCGTCGTATGTGCGCACCCTGCAAAGCCTGATGAACGGCTCCGCCGTCACGTCGTCCAGCCTGACCAACATCCTGCTGGGGGGCGGCGGTTCATCGTCGTCCTCGTCGTCCTACAGCGGGCGCGGGTCGCTGCTGAACGGGCTGTTCTGAGGGCGCGGGGGCACGCCCCTCACGCGGTGCCGGCCCGCCCGTCGCCGCCGGCCATGCGGGCGTAGGAGTCCCGCTCCGCCCGCAAGGTGCCCAACAGGTCGCCCAGGCTGTCGCGCATGAAGGGATCGGCCTGAAGGCTCAGCGCGTCCTCCGCCGTGCGGATGAAGGAATCCAGCAGTTCCACATGGCGCAGGGACGACAGACGCAGGTCGGTGGACATCATCGGAAAGCACTCCTCAAAGACAAGACGGTCGCGGGTGGATCGGGCCGGATCAGGCGGCGGGCACCGACGCCTGCGGCATGATCATGGCGCCGTGCAGGACGACGGCGTAACCATCCCGTTCCACGCGCAGCGCGGCCAGGGTTTCCTCCAGGCTGTCGCGGACGAAACCGTCGTTCTCGTCCCCCGCCGCCTCCCGGGTCAGGCGGATGAACTCGTCCAGCAGCGCCATATGCAGCAGCGATGCCGAACGGACGGCGGTATCGGACAGGGTGGCGACCGGAAGGATCGTGGCGGCGGTGATCATCCTCATCTCTCCATCGGTAATCGGTGCGTTCGATGGAGTGATTGAACGGCTTTTCCAATTAACGAGACGTTAATTTGACAATGGAAACGCCGCCATCTTCAGAACTACCCCTCGCAATACATGTGACAATCGAAAGTATTATGCGAAAGAGGTACTCCATTCCTCTTCATCCATGACGTCCATTTGTGAAAGGCGCCAGAATTCAGCCAGCATGGGCGGGACGATCGCCCCGATGGGTTCGGGGGTGCTGTCGGTTTCCGGCCCTTCCATCACCGTCCAGCTTTCATGACCGGAATCCAGAACCGCCCAGCCGCGGGCCAGCATCTCCGTCACCCGGCCCTTGGCGATGCGGGCGCGCACCAGCGGCCCATCGGGGACCGCCGGGGTGCCGTACCCCGCGCCGGCATCCGTTGCCACCTGACCATCCTGCCACGGCATGAAACCCATGAGCGGCCTCCTGTCCTGTGTCGGGTTGGACGGCGAACCGTCCGAAGATAGAACAAAAGATGGACGATCTTTCCGAACAGAACAAGAACTAAAAAGAGCGGCCGGTGCATTTTCCTCCTTCGGCGGGAACTTGGCCGCCCGCTGCCCTTGTTACGGACGCAGGCAGGGCAAATGTCTGGGATGCGCCGTTCGACTTGCATCATCCGGCAAGGGGGAATTCATGGCCGCCACCCGCACCGAAACCGACAGCTTCGGCCCCATCGCCGTTCCCGCCGGCCACTGGTGGGGGGCCCAGACGCAACGCTCGCTGGAGAATTTCCGCATCGGCGAGGAACGGATGCCCGCGGCGCTGATCCGCGCGCTGGGCATCCAGAAAAAGGCCGCGGCGCTGGCCAACATGGAGCTGGGCGTTCTCGGCCCCACCCTGGGTGCGGCCATCGCCGACGCCGCGCAGGAGGTCACCGACGGCCGTCTGGACGAGGAATTCCCCCTGGTGGTCTGGCAGACCGGTTCCGGCACCCAGACCAACATGAACGCCAACGAGGTGATCGCCAACCGTGCCATCGCCCGGCTGGGCGGCACGGTGGGATCGAAGACGCCCGTTCATCCCAACGATCACGTCAACCGCAGCCAGTCGTCCAACGACAGCATCCCCACCGCCATGCACATCGCCGCGGCGCTGCAGATCGACCGGGCGCTGCTGCCGGCCCTGGCCCACCTGCTGGGGGCGCTGGAGGAGAAGCGGGACGCCTTCGCCGCCATCGTCAAGATCGGCCGCACCCATCTTCAGGACGCCACGCCGCTGACGCTGGGACAGGAGTTTTCCGGCTACGCCCAGCAGGTGCGCAACGGCATCGCGCGGGTGGAAGCCACCCTGCCCCGCCTGCATCAACTGGCCCAGGGGGGCACGGCGGTGGGCACGGGGCTGAACGCGCCGCCGGGCTTCGCCGCCGCCTTCGCCCGCCACGCGGCGGCGCTGACCGGCCTGCCCTTCCGCCCCGCCGACAACCGGTTCGAGGCGCTGGCCACCCACGACGCGCTGGTGGAGGTGCACGGGGCGCTGAACACGCTGGCGGTGTCGCTGATGAAGATCGCCAACGACATCCGCCTGCTGGGGTCGGGGCCGCGGTGCGGCATCGGCGAGCTGATCCTGCCGGAAAACGAGCCTGGCTCCTCCATCATGCCCGGCAAGGTCAACCCGACTCAGGCCGAGGCGCTGACCATGGTGGCCGCCCAGGTGATGGGCAACCACACCACCGTCACCGTCGCCGGGGCCACCGGCCATTTCGAATTGAACGTGTTCAAGCCGGTGATCGCCCTTGCCGTGCTGCAGTCCATCCGGCTGCTGGCCGATGCCTGCGCCAGCTTCACCGACCATTGCGTGGCCGGCATCGCGGCGGACGAGGACCGCATCGCCCGGCTGGTGGGGGAAAGCCTGATGCTGGTCACGGCGCTGGCCCCGCACATCGGGTACGACGCAGCGGCACACATCGCCAAGAAAGCCCACGCCGAGCGTAAAACCCTGAAAGCCGTTGCGCAAGAATTGAACATCATGAGCGCGGACGAGTTCGAGGCCCGCGTCCGCCCGCAGGAAATGCTGGGGCCGGATGATCCGTCCGCCATCTGAACGCTTGGATTTTCTTAAGGATTCACGATTTATCATGCCGTTATGAAAAAACGTTCCGTACTTATCGCCGGCCACCCGACCAGCGTGTCGCTGGAGCCGGAATTCTGGGAAGCCGTGAAGGAACTGGCGGAGGAGCGCGGCATGTCCATCAACAGCCTGATCGGTGAAATCGACGTGGGGCGTACGGGCAACCTGTCCAGCGCCATACGCGTGCATGTCTTGACAAGTCTGCGGGCACGGCTGATCACAAGGGAGGGATGAAGCCGCAGGCACTGCGGCCCCCGGCCCCCCTTCCACGCCCTGCCCCTTCTGGGACGTGCCCCGGACGACGATGACGCCAACCCCGCCCTTTCGCCAAGGAACCCTGCGCTACCGGGTGATGGTGGCGATGGCCGCCTATGGGGCCTTGGTGATGGGCAGCACGGGGCTGTTCATCCTGCACGACCACGACACCGAGGTGGCTGCGGCCCGGACGCGCGTCACCGCCGCCGTCAACCTGCTGGCCGAACACACCGAACGCAATTTCACCGCCATCAATCTGGTGCTGCACCACATCGGGCGGGACATGGACGAGGTGCCGCCCGAACGGATCGGCGGCGGCTCCACATGGATGATGGTGCAGGACGCCGCCGGCCTGCTGCCCCTGCCCGGCATCATCGCCGTGTACGGCGCCGACGGACACGCGGTGCAGGTCAGCAGCGCCTTTCCCCCACCCCCCGGCTCGGACGCGGGGGAACAGGAATTCTTCCAGACCGCGCGGGACGACCCCGCCCCCCTGAGCGTGGGGCGTACGATTCGGCTGGGCGGCGACGGACCGCTGTTCACCCTGACCCGCCGCCGGGTGGACGAGGCCGGGGGCTTCGCCGGCGCGGTCACAGCCGGCATCGACACCGCCTATTTCACCGCCTTCAACCGGCATCTGGGGCTGGGGGACGGGGCGGTGTCGGGTATCTACCGCACCGACGGCGCCATCATCGTGCGCTTTCCCATGGCCGATCCCACGGGCCCCGGCATCGAGAACACGGGATTGCTGGCCCAGGCCCGCACGGCCCCGGCGGGCACGGTGCGGCTGGTGTCACCGGTGGACGGCGGCGACCGGCTGATGGCCTACCGCCGGATCGAGGAAACCAGCGTGTTCGTGGCGGCCGGCATCCGCATGGACACGGTGCTGGGTCCGTGGCGCACCCGCACCGCGTGGCTGATTCCCACCGCCCTGCTCCTGCTGGCCGCGGGCGTGCTGGCCGGGCGGGCGCTGATCCACGCGCTCGACCGCCAGGAACGCACCATGGCCGAACTGGACACCATGCGCGCCGCCGCGGAAAAGGCGCACGCCGCCAAATCCCGCTTCATGGCCGCGGCCAGCCACGACCTGCGCCAGCCGATCCAGGCGCTGCGCCTGTTCCTGGGCATCCTGGAAGAGACGCTGGACAAGCCCGCCCACGTCCAGATCACCCAGAACGCCACCCGCGCGCTGGAGGCCAGCGAGCGGCTGCTGTCCAGCCTGCTCGACGCCTCGCGCCTGGATGCCGGCGCGGTGACGCCGGCCATCGGGCCGGTACCGCTCAGCGCCGTTCTCGACCCCATCGCCACCCAGACCGGGCCGCTGGCCACGGAAAAGGGGCTGCGTTTTCTCTATCACCCGCTGGACGTGACGGTGTGCACGGACCCGTCGCTCCTGGAACGGATGGTGCGCAACCTGCTGGCCAACGCGCTGCGCTACACCGATCACGGCGGGGTGATGCTGGGCTGCCGCCGCCGCGGCGATGCCGTGCGGATCGAGGTGTGGGACACCGGCCCCGGCATCCCGCCCGCCGCCCTCGCCGCCATCTGGGACGAGTTCTATCAGGCCGGCACCCGCACCACGGGTGAAAAGGGGCTGGGGCTGGGGCTGTCCATCGTGCAGCGGCTGGGCGCCCTGCTGCACCACCCCACCGGCGTGGAATCGCGGGAGGGGCGCGGGTCGGTCTTCTCCATCACCGTGCCCCTGGCCGGCGGCAGCGGCGACGGAAGCGCTTGCCAGCACCGGGAACCCAGCCTACACGAATAGACACGCCGCTGTTTTCCGAAAAGCCCCCTCTCCCCTTTCGGCAGCCGCCCCGGATACCCCCCCGTGCCCAAAGACCTGACCACGCTCGACATCATCGCCCTTTGCTGGTTCATCGGCATCTGGGGCCTGTTCACCATCGCCCAGGACCACCTGCTGAACAGCCGCGCCTTCGTCAACCGCCATCTGGTCAACATCCGCGTGGAATGGATGGAACAGATGCTGGGCCGCGACAACCGCATCATGGACGCCCAACTGGTGGGCCATACCATGAACAGTTGCTCGTTCTTCGCTTCCACCACGGCGCTGGTCCTGGCGGGACTGGTGGGGTCGTTCGGCGCCATCGAACGGGCGCACGAGCTGGTGGGCAACCTGTCCTTCACCGCCCAGGTGTCGCGGGCCTTTTTCGAAACCAAGCTGCTGCTGCTGGTGGCGATCTTCACCTTCGCCTTCTTCAAGTTCACCTGGGCCTTGCGGCAATACAATTACTGCTGCGCCCTGCTGGGCTCGGCGCCGATGCCGCCGGTGGCCGAACCGCTGAAACGTGAACTGGCCGCGTCGATGGCCGAGGCGATCACCCTGGCGGTGCGGGCGCTGAACGGGGGCCTGCGCGCCTATTACTTCGCCCTGGCGGCGCTGGCGTGGATGGTCGGGCCGTGGGCGTTCATGGGGGCCAGCGGCTTCGTCCTGCTGGTGCTGGTGCGGCGGCAAGGGTTCTCGCGCACCGAAAAGGTCATCCGCGCCCACGCCGAAACCATGCGGCGGCACCGCACCGATGCCGCCGGGAAGGGGGAATAGCTATTCGATCATGGGCAGGCGCAGGCCCTGTTCCCGCGCGCAGTCCCTGGCGATGCCGTAGCCGGCGTCGGCATGGCGCATGACGCCGGTGGCGGGATCGTTGGTCAGCACCCGTTCCAGCCGCCGGGCCGCGGCTTCGGTCCCATCGGCCACGATGACCATGCCGGCGTGCTGGCTGTAGCCCATGCCGACGCCGCCGCCATGGTGCAGCGACACCCACGTCGCCCCCGAGGCGCAGTTCAGCAGCGCGTTCAGCAGCGGCCAGTCCGACACCGCGTCGGACCCGTCCATCATCCCCTCCGTCTCGCGGTTGGGGCTGGCGACGGAGCCGGAATCCAGATGGTCGCGCCCGATGACGATGGGGGCCGACAGCTCGCCCCGCGCCACCATCTCGTTGAAGGCCAGCCCCAGCCGCGCCCGGTCCCCCAGCCCCACCCAGCAGATGCGGGCCGGCAGCCCCTGGAACCGGATGCGTTCCCGCGCCATGTCCAGCCAGGTGTGCAGGTGCGGATCGCCGGGGATCAGCTCCTTCACCCGCGCGTCGGTGCGGTGGATATCCTCGGGGTCGCCGGACAGGGCCGCCCAGCGGAACGGGCCGATGCCGCGGCAGAACAGCGGACGGATGTAGGCCGGCACGAAACCGGGGAAGGCGAAGGCGTCCGTCACCCCCTCGTCCTGGGCCATCTGGCGGATGTTGTTGCCATAGTCGAAGACGGGGATGCCCAGGGCCTGGAAATCCAGCATGGCGCGCACCTGCCGGGCCATGGACGCCTTGGCCGCGGCCACCACGGCGGCGGGATCGCTCTGCCGGCGGGATTCCGCCTGTTCCAGCGTCCAGCCGGCGGGCAGATAGCCGTTCAGCGGGTCGTGGGCGCTGGTCTGGTCGGTCACCCCGTCGGGGCGCCAGCGGGGGTCCGCCGCCGCCCGGCGGGCCAGTTCGGGGAACACCTCCGCCGCGTTGCCCAGCAGACCGACCGACACGGCGCGGCCCTCGGCCTGCGCTTCCCACAGGATCGCCATGGCCTCGTCCAGCGTCGCGGCGGCACGGTCGAGGTAGCGGGTCTCCAGCCGCCGGTCGATGCGGTGGGGGGAGCATTCCACCGCCAGCATCGACGCTCCGGCCATGGTGGCGGCGAGCGGCTGCGCGCCGCCCATCCCGCCTAGCCCGCCGGTCAGAATCCACCGCCCGGCCAGAACGCCGCCGTAATGGCGCCGCCCCATCTCCACGAACGTCTCGTAGGTGCCCTGCACGATCCCCTGGGAACCGATGTAGATCCACGAGCCGGCGGTCATCTGGCCGTACATCATCAGCCCCTTGGCATCCAGGGCGCGGAAATGGTCCCAGGTGGCCCAGGCGGGAACGAGGTTGGAATTGGCGATCAGCACCCGCGGCGCGTCGGCGTGGGTGCGGAACACCCCCACCGGCTTGCCCGACTGCACCAGCAGGGTTTCGTCGTCGCCCAGCGTGGTCAGCGTCTCGACGATGGCGTCGAAACAGGCCCAGTTGCGCGCCGCGCGCCCGATCCCGCCATAGACGACCAGCTCTTCCGGCTTTTCCGCCACGTCGGGATCAAGGTTGTTCATGAGCATCCGCAAGGCCGCCTCCGTCGCCCAGGACCGGGCGGTGAGCGCGGTGCCCCGCGGGGCGCGGACGACCCGGCGGTTGGCGGCGTTTCCCGGATTCATGGTGCCTCCCTTATTTTGGATTCGAACCCTCGTCCATGAGGATGGAACACACGAAAGAAGGCATCAAGGCCGCACCACAAGGAGCATTTCCCCCAAACGATGCGCGGGTATGTTTTCCCGATGCCCCACGGTGCCTATGTTACCATGATAGCCGCTGTGCCAGCCCGGACCACCCCCATGCCCGACGACAACGACCGGCTTCCCATGACGACCGACGGCGCCTTCGCGTTCGCGCACGGAGGCGGCGTCATGGGACAGCGGCTGCGGACCCATGACTGGAACGCCACGCCGCTGGGTCATCCGTCCGGGTGGCCGGCGTCGCTGCGGACGGCGGTGGGCATGGTGCTGAATTCGCGTTTCCCCTCGGCGGTGGTCTGGGGGCCGGGACTGACCACCATCCACAACGACGCCTTCACGCCCATCCTCGGGGCCAAGCCGCCGGCCCTGGGCCGCTCGTTCCGCGACATCTGGAGCGAGGCGTGGGACGTCATCGGCCCCATCGCCGAACGCGCGTTCCAGGGCGAAGCCACCTTCATCGAGGATTTCCCCCTGGTGGTGGAGCGCAACGGCTATGCGGAACACGCCTATTTCACCTTCTGCTACAGCCCGGTGCGCGATGAGAGCGGGGCCGTCGCCGGGATGATCGACACGGTGGTGGAAACCACCGCCACCGTGCGCGCCCGGAACGACCTTGCGGCCATGAACACCCGGCTGGAAGCCCAGGTGGAACAGCGCACGCGGGAACGGGAAGAGGCGCTGGACGCCCTGCGCCAGGCGCAGAAGATGGAAGCGCTGGGCCAGTTGACCGGCGGGGTGGCCCACGATTTCAACAACCTGCTTCAGGCCATCGGCGGCAGCATGGAGCTGATCGACCGCCGTCTGGCCGCCGGGCGGACCGACGTGTCCCCCTACGTGCGCGCCGTGCGCCAGTCGGTGGACCGGGCCGCGGCGATGACCCAGCGCCTGCTCGCCTTTGCCCGGCGCCAGCCGCTCCAGCCGCGCAGCGTCGATCTGAATGGGCTGGTGACCGGCATGGCCGACCTGCTCCGCCGGTCGGTGGGGGGAGCGGTGCGGGTGGATCTGTGGCTCGACCACGGCCTGCCATGCGTCTGGGGGGATGCCAACCAGATCGAAAGCGCCCTGCTCAACCTTGCCATCAACGCCCGCGACGCCATGCCGGACGGCGGTGTTCTCACCATCGCCACAGCCGCCGCCCCGCCGGCGGAGGAGGACGGGGATTGCGGGCCGGGGGTGATGCTGTCGGTGTCCGACACCGGTATGGGCATGAACCCCGACGTGCTGGCCCGCGCGGTCGAACCCTTCTTCACCACCAAGCCCATCGGCCAGGGAACCGGGCTGGGGCTGAGCCAGATCTACGGCTTCGTGCACCAGTCCGGCGGGCGCCTGCACATCGGCAGCACCGAGGGGATGGGCACCACGGTGACGATCACCCTGCCCTGCGCCCGGCGGGAGGAAGGCGCCGCCCCTCACGCCCCGGACGCCGCCACCGCCGAAGCCGCGGCGGCGGCCACGCTGCTGCTGGTGGAGGACGAGGCGCTCGTCCGTCTGGTCTTCGCCACGGCCCTGGGCGATCAGGGCTACACCGTGCTGGAGGCCGGGGACGGGCCGTCGGCCCTGGACCTTCTGACGTCGGACACCGCCATCGACCTGCTGGTGACCGACGTCGGCCTGCCGGGGATGAACGGGCGGCAGGTGGCGGAGGCCGGGCGCCGCCTGCGCCCCGGCCTGAAGGTGCTGTTCCTGACCGGCTACGCCCACAAGCAGGGCATCCAGGACGAGACGCTGGGGCCGGACACCCAGCTTCTGGGCAAGCCGGTCACCACCGACGCCCTGCTGGCCCGCGTGGCCTCAATGCTGGCCGGCGGCGTCTGACGCCGCCCGCACCCGCCCATCCTTCACCACCGTCCGGCACGGGTTGGCGCCCAGCCAGTAGCACAGGTCCGCCGGGCGGTTGATGTCCCACACCACGAAATCCGCCGCCTTGCCCACCGCCAGCGTGCCGCGCTCGCCCTCCATGCCCAGCGCGCGGGCGGCGTGGCGGGTCACGCCCGCCAGCGCCTCCGCCGGGGTCAGGCGGAACAGGGTGCAGCCCATGTTCAGCATCAGCAAAAGCGACGTGACGGGGGAGGTGCCGGGGTTGCAGTCGGTGCTGAGCGCCATCGCCACCCCGTGGCGGCGGAACAGGTCCACCGGCGGCACCACCGTTTCCCGCAGCGTGTAGAAGGCGCCGGGCAGCAGCACCGCCACCGTGCCCGCCGCCGCCATGGCCCGCACTCCATCCTCGCCCGTGTGCTCCACATGGTCGGCGGACAGGGCGCCGTAACGGGCGGCCAGCGCCGCCCCGCCGCCGTCGGACAATTGGTCGGCGTGCAGCTTGACCGGCAGCCCCAGCCGGCGGGCCGTCTCGAACACCCGCGCCGTCTGTTCCGGCGTGAAGGCGATGCGCTCGCAAAAGGCATCCACCGCATCGACCAGCCCCTCCGCCGCCAGGGCGGGCAGCATCGTCCCGCAGACGTGGGCGATGTAATCGTCCGCGCGCCCGGCGTATTCCGGCGGCAGGGCATGGGCGGCAAGGCAGGTGGCGGCGACGGTCACCCGCCCATCCGCCCCCAGCGCGCGGGCGGCCCGCAGCATGGCGCGTTCGGTGCCGAGATCCAGACCATAGCCGGATTTGATCTCCACCGCCGTCACCCCTTCCGCCAGCAGCCGGGCGAGCCGCGGGCGGCTGGCCGCCACCAGCCCCTCGGCCCCGGCCCCACGGGTGGCGGCGACGGTGGAGGCGATGCCGCCGCCGCGGCGGGAAATCTCCTCGTACGGCACGCCTTCCAGCCGCATTTCGAATTCCGCGGCGCGGTCCCCGCCGAAAACCAGATGGGTGTGGCAATCGATCAGGCCCGGCGTGATCCAGGCGCCGCCCAGGTCGTGCTCGCCGCCCGCACGCACGCCGGCGGGAAGGTCGGCGGCCCGGCCGATCCAGGCGATGCGCCCGTTCCGCACCCCCAGGGCGGCATCGGTGATGATGCCCGCATCGCCGGCCGTGAAGGCATGGCCGTTATGCCACAAGCTGTCCCACTCCATCCCGTCCGGTCCCTTTTCTTTTCCGTCCGGCGGCCCCACCTCTGCCGGACCGCCGCTCTTGCATAATCATATGAGGTCATGCTTTCTCGCGGATGGGTTCTTTTGCGCATGTGGTTCCGATCCGAATGTCCGCGTCTCCCCCACCCCGCCGCTTCGTGCTGTGCGCCGATGATTACGGGCTGTCGCCCGGTGTCGGCACGGCCATCCGCGACCTGATCGAACAGGGGCGGCTGTCGGCCACGTCGTGCATGACCGTCTGTCCGGGCTGGGCCGATGAGGCGGCGAAGCTGAAGCCGTTGGGGGCGCGGGCCGACATCGGGCTTCACCTGACCCTGACCGATCAGGCGCCGCTGGGTTCCATGCCCCGGCTCGCCCCCGCCGGCCGGCTGCCGCCCCTGGGCCGGCTGATGCCGCTGGCGCTGACCCGCCGCCTGAACCGGGCGGAAATCGATGCCGAGGTGCGGCGGCAGGTGGACGCCTTCACCGCCGCGTTCGGCACGGCGCCCGCCTTCATCGACGGACACCAGCACGTTCACCAGTTGCCCATCATCCGCGATGCGGTGATCGCGGCGCTGAAGACGCTGCCGGGGGCCTATGCCCGCCTGTGCCGCGACCCGGCAGAGGCCATCGCGCGGCGCGGCATCGCGGTGCCCAAGACGCTGCTCATCAGCGGGCTGGGCCAGCGCTTCGCCGCTCTGGCCCACCGCCACGGGGTGCCGGTGAACGCCAGCTTCCGCGGCGTGTACGATTTCGCCACCAGCCAGCCGTTCCCCGAGATGATGGGCCGCTTTCTCGACCGGATGCCGCCGGGAACCCTGGTGATGGTTCACCCCGGAATCCCCGACGAGGAACTGCGCCGGGCCGACCCGCTGGTGGGGCCGCGGGCGGTGGAATACGAATATCTGCGCAGCCCCGCCTTCAGCACCCTGCTGGACGGGCTCAACCTCCGGCCGGGGCGCTTCGCCGAGGCGATGGCGAGCCGGGGGTGACAATCCGCTTGCCTGTTGTGATGGTCAGACCACATTGTGTACATTGTCATCGGGACAATAGTCACATTCCCGTCCGCACAACCGCCCGGCACCGCTCATGACCGTCTGGACCCCTGATCTCGCCGCCCACCCCGGCCCCCGCTACCGTGCCATCGCCGATGCGCTGGCCAATGATATTGCGGGGGGCCGGCTGTCGGCGGGCACGCGGCTGCCCACCCACCGCGACCTCGCCTACCGCCTGGGCGTGACGGTGGGCACGGTCACGCGGGCCTATGCGGAGGCCGAGCGGCGCGGACTGATCGGGGGCGAGGTGGGGCGCGGCACCTTCGTCCTGGGCAGCCAACCCCTGCCCCACCCCGACCCGCTGGCGTGGCACCGCCCGCCCGAGGCGTCGGCCATCAACATGACGGTCATCACGCCCAAGCAGAGCGGGGCGGAAAAGGCCATCGCGGCGACGCTGGCGGCCATCGCCGCCTCGGGCAGCGCCGAACACCTCATCTCCTACGCGCCCCATGCCGGGCTGCCGGCCCACCGGACGGCGGCGGTGCAGTGGATGGCCCGGCAGCACCGGGTGGAAACCACGCCCGAATCGGTGCTGCTCACCACCGGGGCGCAGAACGGCATGGCCGTGGCCATCTCCGCCCTTGCGCGGGCCGGCGACGTGATCCTGGCCGAGCGCATGACCAATTACGGGATGAAGGCGCTGGCCGCCTCCCTCGACCTGCATCTGGAGGGGGTGGCGCTGGACGCCCACGGGCTGGTGCCGGATGCGCTGGACGCCGCCTGCCGCCGGCTGGCGCCCAAGGCGCTCTACATCGTGCCGACGCTCCAGAATCCCACCGCCACCATCATGCCGCAGGAGCGGCGGATGGAGATCGCCGCCATCTGCCGCCGCCACGGGGTGACGATCATCGAAGACGACGTGTTCGGATTCCTGGTGCGCGACCCGCTGCCCATCCACCGCATCGCCCCCGACATCACCGTCTATATGACCAGCCTGTCCAAGAGCATGTCGGCGGGCCTCAGGGTGGGGTATGTCGTCGCACCCCCAGCGCTGACCACCCGGATCGAAGCGGTGATCCGCGCCCTGATGTATTCCGCCCCGCCCCTGGTGGGGGAGGTGGCGGCGCGCTGGATTCAGGACGGCACCGCCGACCGGCTGGCCGACGCCCAGCGGTCGGAGGGGATTGCCCGTCAGGCCATCGCCCGCGCCATCCTGCCCCCCGCGGTGGTGAGCGGCCATCCGGCGGCACAGCACCTGTGGATGACGTTGCCGGAACCTTGGCGGCGCGAGGATTTCCTGGCCGAATCCCGCCGCCGCGGGGTGATCGTCACCGGCGCCGACGTGTTCGCCGTGGGCCGCAACCCGGCCCCCCATGGCGTGCGCATCGGCCTGTGCCAGCCCAATTCCCGCGACGAGGCGGCCCGCGGCCTGCACCTGCTGGCCGATGTGCTGTCCACCCCTGCCACGGCAACCCTGTCGATCGTATAGCCCGTTCCATCGCATGATGGTGCGCCGCAGCAACCGGCCCCGCGCGCAACGCCGGGCCGGTTTGCCCCCGGCGGGCGGCTTTTCCGTTTGCCCTGAGGGGGGAAGGTCGGCTATTGACCGGCGTCGTGTGTGCGCGCCGCGCACCCCGACCCTGTGACCAGTTCGAAATCAGGCCATGCCCAATACTCAGAGCACCGCGCTGCTGCCCGCCGGCCTGCACGACGTGCTGCCCAACGATGCCGCCCTGGAAGCGGCGGCCGTCGAGCGCCTGATGGGCGAATTCGCCAGCCACGGCTATCAGCGCGTCAGCCCCCCGCTGATGGAATTCGAAGGCAATCTGCTGTCCGGTCCCGGCGCCTCCATGGCCGCCCAGACCTTCCGGCTGATGGACCCGCTGTCGCAGCGGATGATGGCGCTGCGCGCCGACATCACGCCGCAGATGGCCCGCATCGCCGCCTCCCGCCTCCACACCGCCCCGCGGCCCCTGCGCCTGTGCTACGCCGGGCCGGTGCTGCGGGTGAAGGGCTCGCAGCTCCGCCCCGAACGCCAGCTCATGCAGGCGGGCGTGGAGCTGATCGGCTCGCTCCAGCCCGCGGCGGACGCCGAGGCGGTGCTGCTGGCCGCCCGCGCGCTGGACGTGGTGGGCGTGCGCCACGTGTCGGTCGATCTGTGCGTGCCCACCATGGTGCCGCTGGTGTGCCAGGGCCTGGGCCTGGACGGGGAGAGTGCGGCCCGCCTGCGCGCCGCGCTGGACCGCAAGGACGCCGCCGCCGTGGCCGCCGAGGGCGGCCCCGCCGCCGCCCTGCTGGGCCGCATGATGGACGCCTCCGGCCCCGCCGAACGGGCCATGGCGGCGCTGGCCTCCTTCGATCTGCCGGAAGCGGCGGAAAAGGACCGGCGCCGCATGACCGAGGTGGTGGCCCTGATCCGCGCCGCCGCCCCGTCGCTGACGCTGACCATCGATCTGGTGGAACACCGCGGCTTCGAATATCAGACCGGCCTCAGCTTCACCCTGTTCGCCCGCGGCCAGCGCGGGGAGATGGGCAGCGGCGGCCGCTACCGCGCCGGCACCCACGGTGCCCAGCACAAGGATCACCAGCACAAGGATGCCGAGGGCGAACCCGCCACCGGCTTCACGCTGTACCTGGATTCGGTGCTGCGCGCCGTTCCCCCGCTGCCCGAGGTGCGGCGGGTGTATGTGCCCCACGCCACCCCCCATGCCGACGCGGCGGCCCTGCGCACCGCCGGCTGGGTGACGCTGGCGGGCCTGGAACCCGTGGCCGAGCCGGAGGCGGAAGCGCGCCGGCTGGGCTGCACCCATCTTTTCCACGGCGGTGCCCTGGTGCCGCTGGCCTGATCCCATCGGGTTCAGGCATGGTTTTCGCGGGACCGGCGGACACTCCGCCGGCCCCTTATCACGCCCGCCGGACGGCGGCATCTTTGGTACCTGCGGACCCCGGACTAAGGGGTCCAGAGACGGAGACTGACAATGGCCAACGTGGCGGTGGTCGGCGCCCAGTGGGGCGACGAAGGCAAGGGCAAGATCGTTGACTGGCTGTCCAGCCGCGCCGATGTCGTCGTGCGCTTCCAGGGCGGCCACAACGCCGGCCACACGCTGGTCATCAACGGCGTGGAATACAAGCTCAGCCTGCTGCCCTCGGGCGTGGTGCGGGCCAGCAAGCTGTCGGTCATCGGCAACGGCGTGGTGTTCGACCCGTGGGCCTTCCTGCGCGAGGTGGAGGCCATCCGCGCCAAGGGCGTGACCGTCACCCCGGAAAACCTGATCGTCGCCGAGAACGTCGCCCTGATCCTGCCCATCCACAGCGCGGTGGACAAGGCGCGGGAAGAGGCGCGCGGCGCGTCGAAGATCGGCACCACCGGCCGCGGCATCGGCCCGGCGTACGAGGACAAGGTGGCCCGCCGCGCCATCCGCCTGTGCGACCTGACCGACGAGGCGGCACTGGCGGACAAGGTCGAGCAGCTCCTGTTCCACCACAACGCCGTCCTGCGCGGCCTGGGCAGCCCCGAGGTCACCGCCGCGGAACTGCTGGAGCCGCTGAAGGAAATCGCGCCCAAGATCCTGCCGTTTGCGGGCGTGGTGTGGAAGACGCTGGACGAGATGCGCCGCGCCGGCAAGCGCATCCTGTTCGAAGGCGCCCAGGGCGCCATGCTCGACGTGGACCACGGGACATATCCCTACGTCACCTCGTCCAACACGGTGGCCGGCAACGCCGCCACCGGGTCGGGCATGGGGCCGCGCGCCGTGGGCTATGTGCTGGGCATCTGCAAGGCCTACACCACCCGCGTCGGCTCCGGCCCCTTCCCCACCGAGGATCTGACCGAGGTGGGCGAGCTGATCGGCCAGCGCGGCCGTGAATTCGGCACCGTGACGGGCCGCAAGCGCCGCTGCGGCTGGTTCGACGCCGTGCTGGTGCGCCAGGCCATCAAGACCGGCGGCATCGACGGCATCGCGCTGACCAAGCTGGACGTGCTGGATGGCCTGGACGCGATCAAGGTGTGCATCGGCTACCGCCTGGACGGCAAGGAGATCGACCACCTGCCGGCCAACGCCGCCGAGCAGGCGCGCGTGGAGCCGATCTACGAGACCTTCGAGGGCTGGGGCGAAAGCACCCAGGGTGCCCGCACCTGGGCCGAACTGCCCGCCCAGGCGGTCAAGTACGTCCGCCACATCGAGGAACTGATCCAGGCTCCCGTCGCGCTCTTGTCCACCAGCCCCGAGCGCGACGACACCATCCTGATGCACGACCCCTTCGCCGACTGATACCCGCGGGACGCGAGAGGGGGTAAAGCCCCCCTCTCGACCTGACGGGCGGAAGCGGGTAAGGTTGCGGCGCGACACAGCCCTTTTTTCCGGCGGCGCCCTTCCCCCGCCCCGGATGTAAGCGCGGCCCCGGATGTAAGCGCGAAGGACGGCACAAGCCCGATGGCAGCGGACGCCCAGACCACCCCCGCCGGCGAGCGCGCCGCCGTCATCAACGCCGAGCCGGTCAAGCTGGGCGAGCGGTATGAGATCATGCCGTCCACCCCGCTGCCGCTGCTGACATCCCCCGGCGGCAACGCCTATGCCGCCCGCGCGCTGCGCGACAAGCGGGTCGAACCCTTCGCCATCATCTGCAGCGGCGCCACCCTGCCCCGCAGCGAGGTGGTGTCCACGTTCGCCAACATGGACAACACCACCATGATGCGCCTCCTGGACTGGGGCGTCATCGACTGGCCGCCGGACAAGGCGCGCCGGTATTGCTTCCTGTTCGAAAAGCCCAGCGGCCGCCGGCTGATGAACGCGCTGACCGACAGCGTCGAGCCGATGCCGGAAGACCAGTTGACGCGCCTGCTGATCCAGCCGCTGGTGGGGGCGCTGCGCGAATTGTCCGGCCGCGGCGTGGTCCATGGCGCCATCCGGCCCACCAATATCTATTACCGCGACCTCACCTCCGGCTCGCTGATGCTGGGGGAAGGCATGTCGGTGCCCATCGGCTATGGCCAGCCGGCGCTGTTCGAAACCGTCGAGCGCGGCATGGCCAACCCCGCGGGCCGCGGCCAGGGCACCATCGCCGACGATCTCTATGCGCTGGGGGTGACGCTCCTGGTGCTGCTGCTGGGCCGCAACCCGGTGGCGCACCTGGACGAGGACACGCTGATGCAGGCCAAGATCGAGCGGGGGTCGTACCCCGCCCTGGTCGGCCAGATGCGTCTGCCGCTGGGCATCGGCGAAGTGATCCGCGGCCTGCTGGTGGACGATCCCAAGCAGCGCTGGACCCTGAACGACCTGGACCTGTGGCTGTCGGGCCGGCGGCTGTCGCCGAAGCAGCCGCAAATCCCCCGCCGCGGGTCGCGTCCGCTGGAGTTCCAGGGGCAGGAATACTGGCACTGCCGCACCGTGGCCCGCGCCTTCGCCCGCGCCCCCGCCGCCGCCATGCCGCTGATCGAAACCGGCGAGCTGGACAAATGGCTGCGCCGCAGCATGTCCGACGACGCCCGCGCCGAAGCGGTGGCGAACGCGGTGCAGTCCGCCTCCTCCACCAAGGGCGGCAGCGTCACCGACCGGCTGGTGTCGCGGGTGTGCATGGCGCTGGACCCCACCGCCCCCATCCGCTACCGCGGCAAGTCGATGATGCCCGACGGGGTGGCGGTGCTGCTGGCCGAGGCGTTCCTGCGCAACGAATCGCCCCAGGCGGTGGCCGAGGTGATCGCCAACCAGCTTCCCGGCTTCTGGGTCAGCGTGCAGAGCGATTTCCGCCCCGAATACGTGCCGCTGGTCCATGCCTTCGACCAGCTCCGCACCTTTCTCGACCGTTCCGCCCACGGGCTGGGGCTGGAGCGGGTGGTGTACGAGGCCAACGCCACCATGCCCTGCGTCAGCCCGCTGGTGTTCGGCTATTACCCGCTGACCCCCATCGACCTGCTGCGCGCGCTGGATTGGGCGGCCACCAGCCTGACCGACCGCAAGCGCGAACCCATCGACCGCCACGTGGCATCCTTCCTCGCCGCCCGCCACAAACGGACGGAGGAGGTGCTGTACGCCCAGCTCGCCCCCAGCAACGATCCCCTGCGCCGGGTCATCGCCATGCTGACCATCCTGTCCGATGTGCAGACCCGCACGGGGGCGGAGGGGCTGCCCAATCTGTGTTCGTGGATCGTCAACCTGCTCGACCCCGCCTTCCGCCGGTTCCACAGCCGGGCGCAGCAGGTGGAGGTGCGCAAGGCCGCCGAGAGCGCCGCCCACGCCGGCAAGCTGGCCGCCATCCTGAAGATCGTGGACGACCCCGAGGCGCTGCGCCGCGACAAGGCGGAATTCGAAGCCGCCCAGATCAGCTACCGCGAAGCCGATGCGGAGATCGACAAACTGCGCCAGATGATCGCCGACCGTGACGGCATCATCGAATCCTCGGGCCGTCAGGTGGCGGCCATCGCCTCCAGCCTGGTTTCCACCATTCTGGTGGCCGGCATCATCCTCTACTTCGCCCTTTAACCCGCCGCCCGACCAAACGGACGCCGACCAGACGGACCATCATGGCAAAGCCCAAGACCAAGGACAAGAAAGGGGGCAAGGCCAAGAAAAAGGGCCGCAGCCGGATGCTGACCCTGCTGCTGCTGATGCTGCCGGCGGCCCTGGTGGTCCTGCCCACAACCATGATCTTCAGCGTCGGCATGATTCCCACCATCGTCGCCTATCTGATCGACCGCGACCCGGAAAAGCCGGCGCCGATCATCGTGGGGGGGCTGAATTTCTGCGGCTGCATGCCGTTTGCGATCATGCTCTGGCAGCAGGGCCACAGCATGGGCATCGCCATGAAGATGCTGGCCAACCCGGTCACATGGCTGGTGATGTACGGTGCCGCCGCCCTCGGCTGGGCCTTCTATTACGGGATCCCGCCCGCGGTGGCCAACGCCGAGATCCGCAGCGCGGAAAAGCGGGTGGAAGAGCTGCGCATGAAGAAATCGGAACTGGTCCAGCAATGGGGACCGGAGGTTGCTGGCGACGCCTTCGAAGACGGGGACGGCGACGAGAACGCCGAGGACGGGGCGGAGAAGGAACAGCCGGCGTAACCGGGGGCGGCATCGCCTCACCCGCCCCCTTGCCGGTCGCGGAACAAGACGGAAAGACCGGGAACGGCGCTTGCGAACCGATCCCGGCCTCAATGCTTTCCCCTTACAGTCCCTTCGCCAGCCGGTCGAACGCCTGCAGGCGCGCCAGCAGGGCCGGCATCTCCCGCAGCGGAATCATGTTCGGCCCGTCCGACGGGGCGCAATCGGGATCCTGGTGGGTTTCCATGAACACCGCCGCCACGCCCACGGCAACCGCCGCCCGCGCCAGCACCGGCACGAATTCCCGCTGCCCGCCCGAGGTGGCGCCCTGCCCGCCCGGCTGCTGCACCGAATGGGTGGCGTCGTACACCACCGGGTGCCCCGTCTCGGCCATGATCGCCAGCGACCGCATGTCCGACACCAGCGTGTTGTACCCGAAGCTGGCGCCGCGCTCGCACAGCATCACCCGGTCGTTGCCGGCGGCCAGCAGCTTGGCCAGCACCTGCTTCATGTCCCACGGGGCCAGGAACTGCCCCTTCTTCACGTTCACCGCCCGGCCCGTCTCGGCGGCGGCCACCAGCAGGTCGGTCTGGCGGCACAGGAAGGCGGGGATCTGGAGCACGTCCACCACCTCCGCCACCGCCGCGCACTGGTGCGGCTCGTGCACGTCGGTCACCACCGGGCAGCCGAAGCGGTCCTTCACCTCGGCGAACACCGACAGCGCCTTTTCCAGGCCGATGCCCCGGGCCGACGCGATCGACGTGCGGTTGGCCTTGTCGAACGACGACTTGTAGATCAGGCCCATGCCCAGCGCGCTGCACATCTCGTGCAGGGCCGCGGCCATCTCCATCGCGTGGTCGCGGCTTTCCATGGCGCAAGGCCCGGCCAGCAGGACGAACGGGCGGTCGTTGGCGATGGTCAGGGAACCGATCTGGACGCTGTGGGGCATGGAGGAACGCTCCTGAAAAGAGACACGCGAGAGGGCGCCGCCCTCTCGCACTCACCCGGCAAGGGCCGGAAGGCCCTTGCATCCCGTCATTTTAGACCAAACGGCTCTGGTCCATCGCCGCGCGGATGAAGGACGTGAACAGGGGGTGGGGGTCGAACGGCTTGGACTTCAGTTCCGGGTGGAACTGCACGCCGATGAACCACGGATGCGTCGGGATCTCGACGATTTCCGGCAGTTCGCCGTCGGGCGACAGGCCGGAGAAGCACATGCCCACCGACTCCAGACGCTCCTTGTAATACACGTTCACTTCATAACGGTGGCGGTGACGCTCGGAAATCTCGGTCGAGCCGTAGATCTCCGCCACCTTGGAGCCTTCCAGCAGCCGGGCGGGATAGGCGCCCAGACGCATGGTGCCGCCCAGATCGCCCGCCTGGTTGCGGGTTTCCAGGGCGTTGCCGCGCACCCACTCGGTCATCAGGCCGACCACCGGGTTGCCCGGACGGCCAAGTTCGGTGGAACCGGCGTCAACGATGCCGGCCATGTTGCGCGCCGATTCGATCACCGCCATCTGCATGCCGAAGCAGATGCCGAAATAGGGGATCTTGCGTTCGCGGGCGAACTTGGCGGCCAGGATCTTGCCCTCGGTCCCGCGCGACCCGAAGCCGCCCGGCACCAGGATGCCGTTCACATGCTCCAGCCGCTGCACCGCCTCGCCGTCGTCCTCGAAGATCTCCGAGTCGATCCAGTCGAGCTTGACCCGCACGTTGTTGGCGATGCCGCCGTGGGTCAGCGCCTCGGCCAGCGACTTGTAGCTGTCCAGCAGGCTGGTGTACTTGCCGACCACGGCGATGGTCACCTCGCCCTGGGGCTTGCGCACGCGGTCCACGATGGTCTGCCAGCGCGACAGGTCGGGTTCCTTGTCGGTGGGCAGGCCGAAATAGCTCAGCACCTGGGTGTCGAAACCCTCTTCATGGTAGCTGATCGGCACCTGATAGATGCTGTCCACGTCGAGGGCGGCGATGACGCGCTCGGGCCGGATGTTGCAGAACAGCGCGATCTTGCGCCGTTCGTTCTCCGGGATCGGGCGGTCGGCGCGGCACAGCAGGATGTTGGCCTGAATCCCCACCCCCAGCAGTTCCTTGACGGAATGCTGGGTCGGCTTGGTCTTCAGCTCGCCCGCCGAGGGGATGTAGGGCAGCAGCGTCAGATGGACGAACAGCGCCCGTTCCGGCCCCACCTCGTTGCCGAACTGGCGGATGGCCTCCAGGAAGGGCAGCGATTCGATGTCGCCCACCGTACCGCCGATCTCGCACAGGATGAAGTCCTCGTCCGTCACGTCGGCGCGGATGAAGTCCTTGATCTGGTCGGTGACGTGGGGGATCACCTGCACCGTTCCACCCAGATAGTCGCCGCGGCGTTCCTTGGCGATGACGGTGGAATAGATGCGGCCCGTGGTCACGTTGTCGCTGCGGCGGGCTGCCACGCCCGTGAAGCGCTCGTAATGGCCGAGGTCGAGGTCGGTTTCCGCCCCGTCGTCGGTGACGTACACCTCGCCGTGCTGATAGGGGCTCATGGTCCCCGGATCGACGTTCAGGTAGGGGTCGAGCTTGCGCAGGCGGACCTTGTAGCCGCGCGCCTGAAGGCAGGCACCCAGCGCCGCCGAAGCCAGACCCTTGCCGAGCGAGGAGACGACGCCTCCGGTGATGAAGATGTACCGCGTCATGTTCGTCCGAAGACCCTATGTTCCGTCCGAAGACCCGGCACCACGCATGGGGGCCGGGAACCGATCCCGAATTCCGCTGATGGGCGCCGATCGTCCGGCCCCCATCAAAAGGAAAGAGGCGGCTTCGGATACGGCCGCCTCTTTCTTGTTCTTTTTGCCGGTTTCATCAACCGGACGTCCGCCCCATCGCTGCCGGGCGGCTGGCCACGTCCCTTGAACGCCCGTTACTGCGCGACGGGCGGCGCCGGCTGGGCCGGGGCGGCGGGAGCCGCCGGGGCCACGGGCTGGGCCGGAATGCTATCGATGATCGACGCCGGGCGCTGGGCCCCGGTGTTGCCCGCCATGACCGCCAGGACGATGCTGGTCGCCATGAAGCACGCCGCCAGGATGGCGGTGGTGCGGGTCAGCAGGTTGGCCGTGCCGCGGGCCGACATCATGCCGCCCATGGTGCCGCCGCCGATGCCCAGGCCGCCGCCTTCCGACTTCTGGATCAGGATGACGCCGACCAGGGCCAGCGCGATCAGCAGGTGAATGACGAGAACCACCGCGTGCATAGACCTGTACCCTTCCCTCGCAGGCCGGATCCGGCCTTATTCATTTTGAAACCGGCCCATCAAAAACCGAGAGCGCGCCGGGGACCGTCACGGCCCCGGCGCGCTTGAGCCGCCATGTTATAAAGCGCGGCTCACGCGGATGCTAGCGGCAACTGGTGCCGATGGCCCAGAAATCGTCAGCCTTGAGCGAAGCGCCGCCCACCAGCGCCCCGTCCACGTCGGCGGTGGACATCAGTTCCGCCGCGTTGCCGGGCTTCACCGAACCGCCGTAGAGGATGCGCACCGCGTCCGCGTCGCCCAGCGCCTTGGCCAGTTCGGCACGGATGAAGCCGTGCATGGCCGCCACATCCGCCGGGGTGGCGGTCTTGCCGGTGCCGATGGCCCACACCGGCTCGTACGCGATGACCACGGTGGCGGCGTTGGCGCCGGCCGGCAGCGATCCGGCCACCTGGGCCCCCACCACCGCTTCGGCCTGGCCGGCTTCACGCTGGGCCTCGGTCTCGCCGACGCAGATGATGGCGACGAGGCCCTGGCCGATGGCGGCTTCGGCCTTGGCCTTCACCGCCGCGTCGGTTTCACCGTGGTCCTGGCGCCGTTCGGAATGGCCGAGAATCACGAAGGAGCAGCCGGCATCCTTCAGCATCTGCGGGCTGACGTCGCCGGTGTGGGCGCCGCTCAGCTTGGGCGCGCAGTCCTGCCCGCCCAGCGCCAGGGGGGAATCGGTGATGGCCTCGCCCACGGGGAACAGCAGCGGGAACGGCGGGCACACCAGCATGTCGAAGGCGACCGCACCGGCCCCCTTCAGCCGTCCGGCCAGATCGGAGGCCAGTTCCAGCCCGTCGGCCTTCAGCCCGTTCATCTTCCAATTGCCGGCGATCAGCTTGCGGCGTTCGGCCATGGTTTCCGTTCCCTCCCAGATCGAGAATCACACCTGCGGCGGGCCATCGGCCCGGCGGTGTCCCGTGTGTATCAGCCCGCCACGGCAATTTCCACCCGCCCGGACGGGCGCCCCGCGGCGCCCCCCGCCCCGCCGGGGAGAGGAGAGGCTGCGGGAGAGGGAGCATGGAGACGGTGGAGCATGGAGACGGTGTGGCAAACGGGCGCGCCCCCGCGCACATGGACAAAACGGACGGTTGCCGCCCCCCGGCGGCGCTTTTATGATGCCGCCCGACCGTCAGCCCCTGGCGCGGCCCTTTTCCTTGCCTGACCGGATACCATGCTTCAGTTCATCCGTACCTACGCCGGCTCGTGGATCGTCAAGATCCTGTTCGTGGTTCTGATCCTCAGCTTCGGTGTCTGGGGCATCGGTGACGTGATCCGCAGCGGCGGCCAGTCCTCCACCGTCGCCAAGGTCGGCCCGATGGAGATCGGCCGCACCGAACTGGATCAGGAATTCCGCCGCCAGATGGAACGGCTGCGCCCCCTGTTCGGCACCAGCCTGACCGCCGAGCAGGCCCGCCAGTTCGGTCTGGTGGATCAGGCGGTGAACGTGCTGGTCCAGCGCGCGCTCTACGATCTGGCCGCCAAGGACGCGGGCCTTAGCGTCGGCGTGGACACCGTGCGCCAGCGCATCGCCGAGGAACCGGCCTTCCGCAACGAGGCGGGGCAGTTCGACCCCACCCGCTTCCGCGCCGTTCTGCGCAACAACGGCCTGACCGAAGACGGTTACATCGCGGCCCTGCGGCAGGAGATCGGCCGCGGCCTGGTGGCCGGGGCCGTGGTGGCCGGGGCGGCGGCGCCCAAGCCGCTGGTCGATGCCCTCTACCGCCATCACGAGGAAAAGCGGGTGGCGGAGGTGGTGACCCTGCCCAACAGCACCGCCGGCGACGTCGGCACCCCCGACGATGCGGCGGTGAAGGCCTATTACGACGCCAACGTCGCCCGCTACACCGCGCCGGAGTTCCGCTCCGTCACCGTTCTGCCCCTGACCGTGGAGGCCGCGGGCCGCGACGTTCAGGTCTCCGACGAGGAGATCCGCGCGGCCTACGACGAGCGCTCGTCGGAATTCGGCCAGCCCGAACGCCGCACCATCCGCTTCGTGCTGGTGGACGACGAGGCCAAGGCCAAGAGCATTTCCGACGCCACAGCCGCCGGCTCCCTCGACGACGCCGCCAAGGCGGCGGGCGAGGAGGTGCGGTCCCTGGACAACGTGACCAAGCAGGAGGTGCTGGACCTCGGCGATGCCGCCTTCGCCCAGGAAAAGGGCAAGGCCGGCGCCCCGGTCAAGACCGCCTTCGGCTGGTACGTGATGCAGGTCACCGACGTGATCCCCGGTTCGGTCAAGCCGCTGGAGGACGTGCGCGCCCGCTTGGCCGCCGACATCCGCCGGGAAAAGGGTGCCGACCGCCTCTATAAGATCGAGACGCAGGTGGACGACGCGCTCGCCAGCGGTGCGTCGCTGGAAGAGGTGGCGAAGGGGCAGGATGTGGCCCTGGTCACCATCCCCGCCCTCACCGCCGACGGCAAGACCCCCGACGGCGCCCCCATCACCGGCGTGCCCGCCGTGGCCGAAGTGGCCCGCACCGCCTTTTCGCTGGAAGGCGGCAAGACCAGCCATGTGATCGAGACGAAGGAAGGTGCCTTCATCGTCGTGCACGTGACCGGCGTCACCCCCGCCACCCCCCGCCCGCTGGACAGCGTGCGCGCCGACGTGGTGGCCGCCTGGACCGCCGACGAGCAGGCCAAGAAGACCGCGGCGGCGGCGGCGGCCCTGGCCGACAAGCTGAAGGCCGGGGGTGAGGCCGGCGCCCTGGCCCAGGCCGCGGGCGGCACCGTCGCCCTGACCGCCCCCTTCACCCGCGACGCCACCAGCGTGGAGGGCGTGCCCGCCGATCTGGTCGCCAAGCTGTTCGCCGCGGCCCCCAACGACGTGGTGACCGGTGCTGCCGACGGCGCCCAGGTGGTGGCCCGGCTGAAGGAGATCGTGCCCGCCGACCCCGCCGCCCCGGGCGCCGACACCGCCACGCTGGCCACCCAGGTCAGCCGCGGCGTGGAAAGCGATCTGGCCGCCCAGTTCGCCGAGGCCCTGCGCCAGCGCTACCCCGTCACCATCGAGCGCCAGCGCATCGCCCAGATGTTCGCGGCCCCCTGATACCGCCCTGATCCGCCCCGTTCCCACCACCCACCGCCGCATCCGGCCGGAGTTCGTCCCGTGAAGGTTCTGCCCGATTTTTCCGCCTTCGCCGCCGCCTATGCCGAAGGCCGCCCGCAGGTGGTCTGGACCACGCTGGTCAGCGATCTGGAAACGCCGGTTTCGGCCTATCTGAAGCTGGCGGACGGGCGTCCGTTCGGCTTTCTGCTGGAATCGGCGGAGCGCGGGGCCGGCGCCCGGCGCGACCGCTATTCCGTCATCGGCTTCAAGCCCGATCTGGTCTGGCGCTGCCGCCGGTCGCAGGTGGAGGTGAACCGCCGCGCGCTCTATGACGCCGCCGGGTACGAGCCGTGCCCCCTGCCCCCGCTGGATTCCCTGCGCGCGCTGCTGGCGGAAAGCCGCATCGACCTGCCGGCGGAGTTGCCGCCCATGGCCGCCGGCCTGTTCGGCTATCTGGGGTACGACATGGTGCGGCTGATGGAACGGCTGCCCGACGGCAACCCCGATGAACTGGGCGTGCCCGACGCCATCCTGACCCGCCCGTCCATCGTCGCCATCTTCGATTCCCAGACCGATTCGGTGACGCTGGTCACCCCCGTATGGCCCGAGGCCGGGGTGGACGCCACCGCGGCTTATGCCCGCGCGTCGGAACGGCTGGCCGACGCCGTGGCCGATCTGGGCCGCCCGCTCCCCTTGCGCCGCGAGCCGCGGGTGGACGGCACGCTGCCCCTACCCCAGACCTCCAACACCACGCGCGAGGAGTATCACGCCATCGTGGAGCGGGCGAAGGAGTACATCCGCGCCGGCGACATCTTCCAGGTGGTGCCGTCCCAGCGCATCCGCATTCCCTTCACCCTGTCGCCGCTGGCGCTCTATCGGGCGCTGCGCCGGCTGAACCCGTCGCCGTTCCTGTTCCATCTGGATTTCGGCGAGTTGTCCATCGTCGGCTCGTCGCCGGAAATCCTGGTGCGGGTGCGCGACGGGAAGATCACCATCCGCCCCATCGCCGGCACCCGCAAGCGCGGCGCCACGCCGGAAGAGGATCAGGCGATGGTGGACGATCTGCTGGCCGATCCCAAGGAACTGGCCGAGCACCTGATGCTGCTGGACCTGGGCCGCAACGACGTGGGCCGGGTGGCCAAGGTCGGCACCGTGCGCGTGACCCACAAGATGGTGGTGGAGTTCTACAGCCACGTGATGCACATCGTCTCCAACGTGGAAGGGGAACTCGACCCCGCCCACGACACGCTGGACGCTCTGGCCGCCGGCTTCCCCGCCGGCACCGTGTCGGGCGCGCCCAAGGTGCGGGCGATGGAGATCATCGACGAGCTGGAAAAGACCCGCCGCGGCATCTATGCCGGCTGCATCGGCTATTTCGGTGCGTCGGGGGCCATGGACACCTGCATCGCGCTGCGCACCGCGGTCATCAAGGACGGCACCATGGTGGTGCAGGCCGGCGGCGGCGTGGTCGCCGACAGCGACCCCGAGGCCGAGTATCAGGAGACTGTGAACAAGGCGCAGGCGCTGATCCGCGCGGCGGAAGAAGCCGTGCGGGCGGAAGCGGCGCGGAACTGAAGAGGATGCCGGGGCGCTGCCCCGGCGCCCCGGCAAGGGCGATAGCCCTTGCATCCCATCAATAAAAAGCCCCCCGTCCTGGTCAGGGACGGGGGGCTTTTTGCTTCAGGTATTAGCGCGCCGGCTTGGCCGCACCCGGCGTCTGGCGGAAGGCGTCGATCAGGTACGGGGCCAGCGACTGGCGCATGGTGCGCAGCCAGTCGTGGATGATGATCAGCGAGCGCGACGCCACCGGCGGGGTCATGCCCAGTTTCACCAGATCCTCGCGGGTCATCTGCGCCACCTGATCCAGGCGGTGGCCGGTCAGGCGCGCCCAGGCCGGAGCCGTGCAGGGCGGCATGGAGATGAAGTCCACCCCCTCGCGTTCCTGCAGCTCGGCCTTGCGGCGGGCGTACTGGCTGTCCTCAAGCTGGGTGAAGGGGCCGGAGAAGGCGTTCTCCACGATCACCCGCTTGGCCTTGGGTGCTATGGCGGCGATGCGGTCCAGGGTCGCCATGCCGGTGGACAGCGACGCCAGATCGACCGTGACCGGGATCATGAACGTCAGCCGTTCGCCTTCACCCACGTAATAGTCGAAGCCCGACACCTCGGCCCAGTTGAAGAACCACTGGCTGATGTTGCCGCCGAAGTCGAACAGGCGGCCGCCGCGCTGCAGTTCGGGGCCGATCTGGTCCCAGAATTCATAAAAACCGTCACCCGACCCCATCATGTTCATGAAGTCCTGGGTGATGCGGCGGTGCTCGACGATTTCCGGGCCGAAGAGACGGGCCAGACGTTCGTTGACCTCGTACTCGACGACCTTGAGCTGCAGGCCCTCCAGCATCGCGGTCGCCATCAGGTGATGCGAGAGCAGAGTCTTACCCACCCCACCGCGGTCATTGAGGACGAAAATCGTTCCCAGCATGAAATCGCCTTTCCAAAGTCTGTCTGTCCGGTCGGAAGGAGAGACCGCTACGGATGCAGGTTCTATCACTACCGCCGGGGCGATTGCCACGGCCTTGGGCACCGGCGGCGGGGGCGGCGGCGGGGCCGGGGCCGGTTCGGGTGGTGGCAGTTCGGGTTCCGGCTCCGGTTCCGGTTCATCCTCTTGCACCGCAACCGGGGGCGGGGGCGGGTCATCCCGCGGTGCGGGGGCCAGAAGATCGAAATCTTTCAGGGGCTTGACCGGCTCCGACGCCGGCTCTGCCGCCGGGGCTTCGGCCACCGGCTCCGGCACGGGGGCGGGAAGCGGCGGTTCGGGGGCCGGGGCGGCGGCTTCGTCCGCTGCGTCATCCGCGCCTACCCTTGTCACCGGGGCGTCAGCGACGGTGGGGGCTTCGTCCGAATCCGTCACGGGCGAAAGCAGGGAGGGGACGGCGGGGGCGGGCGACTCGCCGCCACGCTCTGGCTCGGGAAGCGGTTCGGGTTCGGGGGCCGGCTCGTCCGGCTGGCTGTCCGGCTGCACGTCCGGCTCAGGGGTGGGAGGGGGCTCATCCCCTTCCCCATCGACGGGCAGGCCGGCGGCCAGGGCTGCGGCGTGGACGGCGGCGATGGTCTCGGCCGTGGCCCCGCCCTCCTCCGTCACCGAAGCGCCGGAACGGATCTCGTTGCCCACCAGGAAGAAGGCGGAACGCAGCGTCACCGGCGAAATCGGGTTGTTGTCGCGGGTGGTGATGCCCAGCCGCGCCAGAATGCCCGAAATGTCGGCCCACGACAGGCCGCGTTCGCGCATCAGGCTGATATCGCCGTAACAATCGCGCACCGCCTGCATGGCGCTGCGGTTCCCGGCGGGGCGTTCCGCCATCAGCCGGTCCAATTCCGTGCGGTCGATCGACACCGTGGCACCCGGACAGTGTGAGGATGGGCGGGCGGGAAACCCTTGGAGACACAAAAGGAAGCCTTTCCCCCGGACGGCGAAAAATAGTACAAGGCCCCATGGGGCGCAAACGGTTTCCCGCCGCGTTTCCGCTCGTGCCGTACGGGTGCGGAACAGGGCCGTCCACCCCTCGGAGCACCGGTTCGCAAGGGTTGCCACGATGCCGCCAGACGCCCGCGGGGGACGCGACGCCACCCAGACCATCGGTTTCCACGAACTGCGCCAGGCGTGCGAAATCTCCGCTCTGCGCCAGGATCTGGAACGGCTGATCGACGAAACCAGCGCGTTGCGGGCCTTCGTCGATGAACAGGTGGATCAGGTCAGCAGCCGCTTCGCCGCCCTGACCCCCGGCGATCTGGCCGACGCCGCGCGCATGCTGCCGCTGCTGGAATACGCCGTCGCCACCCTGGCCGGAATCCGCGATGCCGCCCGCCGCGCATCGCTGGCCACCGGTGCCATCCCCGACGACCAGCGCCCCGCCCCGCCCCGGCTGCGTGGAATGGACGTGCCGCCCGGCCCCGCTGCGGTCCCGGCCCCGCCACCGCCGCCCCAGCCCGCGGCGGTCCAGCCCGTGGCCCCGCCCCCCGCGCCCCCTGCCCCGGCGGCATCGCCGATTCTGGCAACCCCGGTGGATTCGCTGCTGCTGTCGGCCACCTCCGCCCCGCCGCCACCCGCACGGCACGGAACCACCCCCGCCCCGCTCAACGGCACCGTCGCGGCCCCGGTGTGGGTGCTGCCCGCCGCCGCCCCCGCCGCCCCGCGGGGCGCACGCCGGCCGGAACCGCCCAAGGACGTCGATTGGCTGGGACGCGGCAAGACCTTCTGACCCGCAGGACCGTTCCGCCGCCGCCGCGCGGATTGTCCCGATCGAGTTGGGTAATCCGCATTTTCGGCAAATATCATCCCACCACGGTATGGTACTCCGCCACGTCCCGCTTGATTTGAAGGGGGTAGTCACGCACAGTCTTGGTAAACATGTTGTTTACCGTCTCGCATCGGAGGGAGCGGCGATGAACGGGACCGATACCGATACGGATTGCATCGCCCACCCCCTTTCGCTGAGTCATCGCTCCTTGCGCCTGCTGATCGTAGAGGATGAAGTACCCCTGGCCCACGCCATCCGCGAGGTTGTGGAGGATCTGGGCCATACCGTCTGCGCCGTGGCCCATACGGAGGCCGACGCGCTGACCCTGGCCACCGAACACCGGCCCGAGGTGGCGTTGATGGATGTACGCCTGGGAAGGGGTGGGGACGGCATCGCCGCGGCCCGGCGGCTGAACAGCGCGCTGGGCATCCGCTCCATCTATCTGTCGGGCTACGCCGACCATTCCACCATGGGGCGGATCACCGAAACCTACCCGCTGGGGGTGGTTCACAAGCCGTTTTCCTCGGCCCAACTGAAATCGGTGCTGGAACTGGCCGCGCGCCGTCTCAAGAACGGCGCGCGGCCATAGGTGACCCTCTTCCTGAGAAGTGACCCTTATTCCTGGATGAACGCCTTGACGTACGACTGCTTCAGCGGGGTGACGAGGTAATCCAGCGGCGTGCGTTCCGACAGCAGGATGCGCGCCTCCACCGGCATGCCGGGGCGGATGGACAGCTTGCCGATGCTGTTGCCCGAGGCGTCCTCGCCGTTCAGCCGGATGCGGGCCAGGAAGTAATCCTGCCGCGTGGCCGGGTCGTTCAGCCGGTCGGCGGACACATAGGTCACGGTGCCGTCCAGCGTGCCGACGATGCGGGTGTCATAGGCGGTCAACTGCACCTTCACCGGCAGGTCCACGTGGACCGACTTGATGTCCTTGGGCTGGATGCGCACCTCGGCCAGAAGTTCGCGGCCCGCGGGCACCACGTCCAGCACCGGTTCGTTGGGGGTGACGCTGACGCCGGGGGCCAGATGGCTGTGCATCACCACCACCCCGTCGTCGGGCGCCTTGATGTCGCGGTTGGTCAGGCGGTTCTCGGCGTCGCGGATCTGTTCGGCCAGCTTCTGCACGTCGCTGCGGGCCTTTTCCAGATCGGTCAGCACCTTTTCGCGGAAATCGTTGCGGCGGCGGACGATTTCGCCTTCGGTCTCCACCTGCTGCTGCCGGCTCTGGGCGATGGTGGCCTCCAGCTCCTTGTCGCGGCCCATCAGGCTGGCCTGTTCCTTTTCCTGCTCCACCAGCTTGGTGCGGGTGGAGTTGCCGCGGCTGAGCAGCCCCTGGGTGATGGCGATGTCCTCCTTCACCAGTTCCAGTTCGCGGGCCAGATAGGTGCGCTGGGCGCGGACGCCGGCCATGTGCTCGTCAAGCGTGGCGATGCGCTCGCGCATCAGCCGTTCCTCGGTGTCCAACTGGCCGTGGCGGACGCGGAACAGCTTTTCCTGGTTGTCCATGGCGGTGGCGACCGCAGGGTCGCCGGCCCGCTGGTCCGCCAGCGCCGCCGGCCACGCGATGGCGTCCTTCTCGAACAGTTCCGCCGACAGCCGCGCCTCCAGCGCCAGGGAGTCGAGCCAGCTCGCCCGCAGCATCTGGAGGCGGGTTTCCGCCTCGGTCGCGTCCAGGCGGACCAGCACCTGCCCGGCCCGCACGCTGTCGCCCTCGCGCACCAGAACGCGGCCCACCTGTCCGCCCTCGTTGTGCTTGACGGTCTTGCGCCCGGTGTCGGGGGCCAGCGCCCCCGCGGCCACCACCGCGCTGTGCAGCGGCGCCAGGGCGGCCCACGCGGTCATGCCGCCGAACCCCAGCGCCAGGATGGCGCAGCCCCCGGCCAGAAGATTGCGGACCCCGGTCTTGGGCATCAGCACGGTGTGGGTGGTCTTGCTCATGGCTGAACTCGTTTCCTGAGATGTGACGGCGGCGGCAGGTATCGTGGCGGCGGCAGCGGGGCCGGTTCCCCCTCTCCCACCGGGGAAAGGGGGATCGGGGGTTAGGAGACGGCGGCCGGAACCGCGGCGGCCCGGCGGCCCCAGGCGGCGGCCCCGGCGGCGGTGGCGGTTTGCTGCCCGTCGTGGGGCCGCGGCTGCGCTTCCATGGCCATGCCGTTCTGGATGACGAAGGTCTTGTCGGCCATGTCGAGGAAGGCCGGCTGGTGGCACAGCGCGATGACCGTCGCCCCCTGTTCCTTCAGGGCGGCGGCGAATTTCCGCACGGCGGCGACACCGTTCTCGTCCAGCCCCGACACCGGGTCGTCCATCACCACCAGGGCCGGGGTGCCGAAGCCGGCACGGGCCAACGCCACCAGCTTGGCGAAGGACGCGCTGAGCGGGGTCAGCGGGTCTTCGGTGTTGGTCTCGTACCCCATGGGCAGGCTCTCGATCATGTCGTGCACACCGGCCCGTTCGGCGGCGGCACGGATCTCGGCCATGGGGACGTCCTGGAAGCGGGCGATGTTCTCGGCGATGGTGCCGGGCAGCAGGTCGGGTGTCTGGGGCAGATAGCCGATGCCTGCCTTGGGATCGTCGGGGGTCAGCGCGGTCAGCGCCAGCCCGTTCAGCCGCACCGTGCCGGCGGACGGGGCCTGGACCCCCGCCAGCAGACGGGCCAGCACCGATTTCCCCGCCCGGTTGGGGCCGAGGACGCAGGCCATGGATCCCGGCTCGATGCTCATGGACACGCTGCGCAGGATCGGCTTCTGGTCGCGGGGCGACACGAACAGCACGTTTTCCAGGGTCAGCCGGCCCGGCGTCACCGGCACCGCGTCACGCACCGGCTCGCGGTCCAGACGGGTCAGCAGCGGGATCAGCCGGCGGGCGGCATCGGCGGATTTCGCCAGCGGTCCCCACGAACCGGCGGTCTGCTCGACCGCGGCCATGGCCCGGCCCACCAGCATCGACGTGGCGATCATGCCGCCGAACGACAGGTGCTGTTCCATCACCAGCCACGCGCCGACACCGGTCACCGCGATCTGAAGCACCATCCGCACCCACTTGGTGACGGATCCCACCGCCGCCGAGCGTTCGGCGGACTGCCCGGCCAGGGCGGCGGCGGTCATGCTGTCGCGCACCACGCCGTCCAGCGCCGCCGGGGCCATGCGCAGGGCACGCACGGTGCCGGCACGGGCCTGCACGGCGTCGAACAGCCGCTGGGCGCGGGAGCTGGGCTGCTTGCTGTCGTCCATCAGCCGGCGGATCACCGCGTGCCCCAGCCAGCCGAAGCCGGTGATGAGCGCCATCCCCGCCAGCAGCAGCCCCGCCAGCAGCGGATGGATCAGGTAGATGCCGATGACGTACAGCGGCGTCCACGGCAGATCGAGAACGGCGGCGGTGGCCGGACGGGTGATGGCGCCCCGCACCTCCATCAGGTCGTTCAGCGCCTGGGCGTCGGGGCGGCCGCGGGCGGTGCTGTCCAGCACCTCGGCGCTGAGACGCGGGCGCCACGCCACCTCCAGCGCGTTGGCGGCGCGGGTGAACAGGCGGGTGCGGACCACCTCCAGCAAGGCGGTCATGCTGAGCGCGATCACCACCACCACCGACAGCATGATCAGCGTGTCGATGTTGTTGGACGGGATGGCCCGGCTGAACACCTGGAGCGAATAGAGCGGCAGGCTGAGCTGAAGCAGGTTGATCGCCGCGCTGAACACGAACGCCGCCGCCAGGATGCGGGTGACGAAAGCGCGGGTGGGGGGCGCCTGCTTTTCCCCCGCAGGGGCCGGCGGAAGGCGGTGGCTGTCGGTCATCCAAATCCTCCGATGAGCCGGAAAAGGGGCGAAGGGTTGCCTTCGGACTGACCCCCATGGGGCGTCATCGTGGTAAACGAGGCGTTAACCACACTCGGATTCCCACAAATGCCACAGGAACCACCCCCTTTTCGCCCCCGGCACTGGCAGAGCCTGCCGGCGGTTCTCACCTTCTGATGGTGTCTGGCGCACGGAGGCTGCCCGTTATGACCACCGAACCCTTTACCCTGATCCCCGGCACGCTGACCCTGGCCGACCTGCGGCGGCTGGCGCGGGGCGACGGGCTGGTGCGGCTGAGCCGGGCGTGCCGGACGGCCATCGACGCCTCCGCCGCCACGGTGGCGCAGGCCGCGGCGGGGGACCGCGCGGTGTACGGCGTCAACACCGGCTTCGGCCTGCTGGCGCGCAAGCGCATTCCGCCCGAACAGGTGCGCGATCTGCAGCGGCGGCTGGTGCTGTCCCACAGCGCCGGCACCGGCCCGGCCCTGCCCCCGGCGGTGGTGCGGCTGATGCTGGTGCTGAAGGTGAACGCGCTGGCCCGCGGCTTTTCCGGGGTGCGCGGGGTGGTGATCGACGCGCTGCTGACGCTGCTGAACCGCGGGGTGCTGCCGGTGGTGCCGGCCAAGGGCTCGGTCGGCGCCTCGGGCGACCTCGCCCCGCTGGCGCACCTGTCGGGCGTGCTGCTGGGGGTGGGCGAGGCCGACGTGGACGGGGAACGGGTGCCGGCAGCGGATGCCCTGGCCCGCGCCGGGCTGGAGCCGCTGGAACTGGCGGCGAAGGAAGGGCTGGCGCTGCTGAACGGCACGCAGGCGTCAACCGCCCTGGCCCTGGTGGGGCTGTTCGCGGCGGAGAACGCCTTTGCCGCCGCCCTGGTGGCCGGGGCCATGAGCGTGGACGCCGCCATGGGCAGCGACGGCCCCTTCGATGCCCGCATCCACGTCCTGCGCGGCCAGCCGGGGCAGGAGGCGGTGGCCACCGTCACCCGCGCGCTGCTGGAGCGCAGCGGCATCCGCGACAGCCACCGCGGCGACCACGGCACGGTGCAGGATCCCTACAGCCTGCGCTGCCAGCCGCAGGTGATGGGGGCGGCGCTGGATCACCTGCGTTTCGCCGCCGGGGTGCTGGAGCGGGAGGCGAACGCGGTGTCCGACAACCCGCTGGTGTTCGCCGACACCGGCGCCATCCTGTCGGGCGGCAATTTCCACGCCGAGCCGGTGGCCATGGCCGCCGACGTGCTGGCCATCGCCATCGCCGAGACGGGCGCCCTGTCGGAACGGCGCACGGCCCTGCTGATGGACACCAACCTGTCGGGCCTGCCGCCGTTTCTGGTGCGCGACGGCGGGCTGAACAGCGGTTTCATGATCGCGCAGGTGACGGCGGCGGCCCTGGCGTCGGAGAACAAGCAGATGAGCCACCCGGCCAGCGTGGACAGCCTGCCCACCTCCGCCAATCAGGAGGATCACGTGAGCATGGCGGCCTACGCCGCCCGCCGGCTGACGGACATGGCCGACAATCTGGCCGGCATCGTCGCCATCGAGTTGCTGTGTGCGGCCCAGGGCATCGACCTGCGGGCACCGCTCACCACCTCCCCCACCCTGGAACACGCCAAGGCGCTGGTCCGCGGCGTGGCCCCCGCGTGGGAGGAGGACCGGCTGATGGCCCCCGACATCGCCGCGGTCAAGGAACTGGTGACGGCGGGGGCGTTCCAGCCGATGGTGACGGGGGTGATGGCGGGGTAGGTGTGCGGCAGAGCGAAGCCCTGGCGCATCACGCCTCGCCCTCGCCTCCCACCGGTTCCGCACCCTCATCCGCCGCCCGCACCAGCACGGCGGCGAAGAAGCCGTCGGTGTCGTGACGGCCGGGGGACAGGCGCAGGTACGGGCCGTCGGCGGGGGGCGTGGCGCCCACGCTCTCCTCCGCCCACACCTCGGCCACCGGCTTCACGGTGAAATCGGGGTGGGTGGCGAGGAAGGCGGCGATCTGCCCCTCGTTCTCTTCCGGCAGCAGCGAGCAGGTGGCATAGACCAGCCGCCCGCCCGGCTTCACCAGACGCGCCGCACTGTCCAGGATCTCCGCCTGCAACGGCACGAGCTGTTCCAGGCCGGGGCCAAGCACGCGCCAGCGGGAATCCGGGTTGCGGCGCCAGGTGCCGGTGCCGCTGCACGGCGCATCCACCAGCACGCGGTCGAATTTCCGCTTGTGCCGCTTGACCCACGGGTCGCGGGCGCTGGTCAGGGGCTTGGCTTCGATGTTGTGCAGGCCGGCGCGGCGGAACCGCTCCGCCGCCCGCTTCAGCCGCCCGGCCAGCACGTCGCACGCGACCACCCGGCCCTTGTTGTTCATCAGGGCGGCCAGCGCCAGGGTCTTGCCCCCCGCCCCGGCGCAGAAATCCACCACCTGATCCCCCGGCTTCGGCGCGACCGCGAAGGCCACGAGCTGCGAGCCTTCGTCCTGGATCTCCACCAGACCGTTCTTGAAGGCGTCCACCTGCCCCAGCGGCGGGCGGCCCTGGACGCGCAGGCCCAGCGGCGACCATTGCGTCGGCGTGGCGGTGATGCCGGCCTTGGCCAGGGCGGCACGGGCCTTGTCGCGGTTGGCCTTGACCGCGTTGACGCGCAGGTCCAAGGGGGCGGCGTCCAGCAGAGCCGTCATCTCCACCGCGAAACGGTTGCCCAGGGCGGCGCGCATGGGCGCCTCGGCCCAGTCCGGGCATTCCACCCGCACGGCGTCGGGCATGCCGGGGTGTTCCAGCGTGTGGTTTTCCAGGGCACCCAGCAGCGCGCTTTCCTCCTGCGTCAGCGGGGCGGGATCGAAACGGTCGCCGGTGAACATCTTGGCGACGGCGCCGCCGGGGCGCTGCTCGCCCAGGGTTGCGTTGGCGATCACGCGTGCCCGCGGCGTGTTGGGGTGCCCTTCCTTCGCCAGCCACCAGTTCAGCCGCGCGTGGCGGCGCAGGATGGCATAGGTGGTTTCCGCCACCGCCGTGCGGTCCTTGGACCCGATGTAGCGGCGCGCGCGGAAATAGGCGCTCATCACCGCGTCCGCGGGGCGTGGGGTGGCGTCGATCTCGGTCAACAGATCGATGACCGCCTGAAGGCGTGCGGCGGGTGTCATGGGAGCGAACCTTGGATAAGAGCGGGGGGAGAACAGGGAACAGACCCTTGAACCGGGTTGGATAGCGCGTTTGCGCGCGTCTGTCATCCACCGCATGGCGGCCCTGCCCCGCGCGGCAGGAAGGCCACACCCTCCCCCTTCTTTCAGGATGACGTTGACCGTCCGGGTGGGGGATGCCTAAAGATCAAAGGAGCGGGGTCCGCTTGCCGGGTGCAGGGACGGCGCCCGCTCAACCAGTGGAATTTGTCTGCTCAGACGGGTGGGGATCAGGGCGATGGCCGGTATGCGTGGTTTTCTGGTGAGCGTTGCAGCGGCGGTGCTGCTGGCATCCTGTGCGTCCACGCCCCCGGTGCCCACCGGGGAAGGGGCGCTGACCACCGGGCGCCCCGGCGGGCCGGTGCCGATCGACCGGATCACCCCCGATTTCCGCAGCCTGACCGGATGGGGCGAGGATCACCACGGGGAGGCGATGGCCGCCCTGCAGAACACCTGTGTCTGGGTGCGCAGCCAGAGCCCCGACGCGCTGGTGGGCAAGACCCCGGTGGCGGGCCGTGTCGCCGACTGGCGCCCGCTGTGCGACAAGGCCCGCGGCATCGGCGTCAACGACGTGGAAGGCGCCCGTCTCTTCTTCGAGGCCAACTTCAAGCCCGTCGCCCTGTCACCGGGGGAAGAGGGGCTGTTCACCGGCTATTACGAACCCGAACTGCGGGGAAGCTGGAAGCGCAGCGCGCGGTACAACACCCCCCTCTACCGCGTGCCGCCCAAGCCCAAGAACGGCTATCCCGACCGCGCCGCCATCGCCCGCGGCGCGCTGGCCGGCAAGGGGCTGGAGCTGCTGTGGGTGGACGATCCCATCAGCGCCTTCTTCCTGGAAATCCAGGGTTCGGGCCGGGTGGTGATGGAGGACGGCAGCGTGGTCGGCGTCGGCTATGCCGGCAAGAACGGCCATTCCTATTTTCCCGTCGGCCGCCGGCTGATCGATATGGGGGTGGCGACGCCGGACCAGATGTCGCTGCAGGTCATCCGCGCCTGGATGACCGAGCATCCCGACCAGCAGCAGGCGCTGATGAATCTCAACCCCTCGGTGGTCTTCTTTACCCTGCGCAAGGACGGCGGCGCGCGCGGGGCGCGGAACATGGAGCTGACGCCGGGCCGCAGCCTGGCCGTGGACCCCAGCCATGTGCCGCTGGGCGTGCCCCTGTGGCTGGAGGCGACCAACGTGCCGGTGGCCGGCGGCCAGATCAAGCGGCTGGTGGTGGCCCAGGATACCGGCGGCGCCATCCGCGGGCCGGTGCGCGGCGACCTGTTCTGGGGACACGGGCCGGGAGCCGAGCAAGGGGCCGGCGTGATGAAGGCGCGGGGCCGTTATTTCATGCTGGTGCCGCGCACCATCGCCTATGCCACCGCGGCCAAGCCGTAAGCGGGGCCGCCCATGACGCCGCTGCCGCCCCCTGTCCGGCTGACCGGCCTGCCCGATCCGGCGGCGGCGCGGGCAGCGTTGCGCGTCATCTTCTTCCAGTCCACCAGCCGGGCGGACTTTGCGGACGAAGCGGCGCGGAACCGTTTCTTCACCACCTGGACCGGGTGGTATCTGGATCACGCACCCCACGACGTGTGGTTCCAGCCCGATGGCGCCGGGGGCTATGCCGGCTATCTCACCGGGTGCCGCGACAGCGCCGCGGTGGACGGGCCGGGGCGGGTGATCCCGAAATACGGGGTGTTCGCCGACCTGTTCGCCGCTTTTCCCGCCCATCTGCACATCAATCTGGCCCCGGATGTCCGCGGGCTGGGTCTGGGACGGCGGCTGATCGATGCCTTTGCCGCCGATTGCATCAGCGACGGGCTGGCCGGCATGCACGTGGTCACAGGGGTGGGGGCCCGCAACGCCGCTTTCTACACCCGTGCCGGATTCATTCATGCGGTGGAACGGGGACCGCTGCTTTTTCTGGGAAGACCATTATGAATCGCCGCACCTTTGGCCGTTCCTTCTGCCGCATCGCCGCCGCCACCGCCGCGGTGCTGACCATCCTGCCCGGCGTGCGGGCGGGGGAGATGAGCTACGCCGCCAGCCATGGGCGGGCCGATTACCGGTCGGAGCACCTGATCCCCGGCGCCTCCTTCACCCTGGCCCCGCCGGAGCGGATGGAGCCGGTGATCGCGCTGACCTTCGACGACGGGCCGGATACGCACAACGACCCCGCCCTGCTGGCAATCCTGGCCGAGCACAAGGCGCATGCCACCTTCTTCGTCATCGGGCGCAACGCGCAGCGCTATCCCGACATGCTGAAGACCATCGCCGACGCCGGGCACGAGATCGGCAACCACACCTGGGACCACACCCGCCTGATCACCCAGACCGGGCCGGAACAGGCGCGGGAAATGTCCCGCACCGCCACCACCCTGGCCCGCCAGGGCATCACCACCCAGTGGTTCCGCCCGCCCTATGGCTCGTACGACGAAAAGACCGGGCCGCTGGCCCGGGCCGCCGGGATGGACATGGTGCTGTGGACCGTCGATTCCCAGGATTACCGCGACCGCCCGCCCGAGGTGCTGGAGGAGCGCGTGGTCGGCCAGCTTGCCCCCGGTGCGGTGGTGCTGATGCATTCCAACCACGCCAACACCGTCACCGCCCTGCCCGGCATCCTGAAACGCGCCCAGGCCGCGGGATACCGTTTCGTCACGCTGGCGGAATGGAAGAGCATCATGATCCGTCAGACCACGGTGGCCAACAAGCCGTGACGCACGGGGGGCCTTGTGTGATCAGTCCGCCGGCTTCAGCGCGTAGAAGCGGCAGCATTTCAGCCCGGCGTCGAAGGCGGTGGTGCGGCGGACCCACAGTTCCACCTCGTCCAGCACCGCCACCTTGGTTTCCTTGTCCAGCGAGTATTTCATCAGGTACGTGACGAAATTCTGGATGGCGTGAAGGATCAGGCCGCGCTGCGCCTCGGTGATGTCCTCGCAGATGCGCAGGTCCAGATTGCGCTGGGCAAAGGCGTTGCGCATGTCCTCGGTGGTCCACAGGTTGGGTTCCAGCGGTTCCCGGTCGGCCCAGTCGCGGATCGCCTTCACGTTCGACGCGGTGTCCAGAACGTAATCGGTCAGCAGCAGATGGCCGCGGGGCTTCAGCGCCGCTTCCATGGCGTCGAACAGCCGGTCCTTGTCGCGGACGGTGAACAGCAGTTCCTTCGACACGATGGCGTCCACCCGTTTGGCATGGGTGAAGGTCTCGGGGTCGAAATGGTCGATGGGGGCCTTCTTGTCCAGCCCCTCCTTGTAGGACCGCTCCATCCCCTCCCTGGCCAGGGTCGGGTCGGCTTCCAGCCCGGTGACCCAGCAGCCGGACTGCGCGGCCATGAACCGGCTGATGCCGCCCAGGCCGGCGCCCAGTTCCAGCACGCTCATCGCCGGGTTCAGCCCCAGCGGACGCACCAGCGTGGGCACATAGTCGGTGCCGCCGGGCGTGGTGAAATTGGCGCCCCACAGGGTTTCCGCCACCTCCATCCGGGTGGCGCTCCACAGCGGTTTGCCCCAGCGGTTGAGCGACGGATCGCGGGACCGGGGGCCGGCATCGCCGCCGCCGCCGTGGTGTGCGCCCTCGTCCCCCTTCCGGCGCAGGCCGGACAGGTCATAGCCCTCCCACCAGGCGACAAGCCGGGTCTTCAGGCCGAGTTTCGGCGCTTTGCCGTCGCCATGGCTCTGGCTGTCGCCATGGTTCTTGTCCGTGCTTTCACTCATGCCCGTCCCGCCCCGCGGAAAGGAACCGACCCTGCGGGAATACCTATCACGTTTGCTAGGGCTTCACACTGGAAAGTTGGACGGAGGCGAATGGGCCGCAGGCCGATCAACCTGTGGCGGCAACACTCCCCCGCAGGTTCAGGGGCGATAGCCCGCGGGCACGGCACCGGCCTGGGCCACCCGGTTGCCCGGCCCCTGCAACACCGCGGCACAGGATGCCGGCTGCACGGGACTCGGAGGCTTCGCCTTCGACGGCGGGGTCTCGCGGGCGGGCACGGCACGGTCGAGCCAGCCGGCCAGATCCTCGCCGCAGCCGTCGCCGTCGGGCAGTGCGGCCTGATCCTGGCATTCCGGGCTGCCGGCGGGGCACGACAGGCGCACGTGCATGTGGCCGTCGTGGCCGTTCCACGGGCGCACCTTGCGCAGCCAGCCGCGGTCGGCCCCGGCGGCGGTGCACAGTTCGCGCTTGATGGCCGGGTTGACAAAGATGCGGGCCACGCGGGGATCGGCGGCGGCGGTGCGGATCAGCGCCGCCTGCCGTTCGCCCCACGACGGGATGACGGTCATGGAGCCGTAATCGACGTACTTGATCTCGCTCAGGCTTTCCCGCGCGCCCCGGTTCATGGGCGGCAGGTCAAGCCGCAGCCAGATGTCGGCGTCCAGCCCGCTCTGGTGGCTGGCATGGCCATAGGGCAAGGGGCCGCCGCGCGGCTGGCCCATGTCGCCCACCAGGGCGGTGCCCAGCCCCTGCTGGTCCACCCGGCGCCCGAAATCCTGCAGGAACGACACCAGCGTGGGGTGACCGTAATTGCGCGCCCGCGACAGGCGGATGACCTGATACCCCGTCCCTTCCGGCGTCAGCGCCACCGCGCCGGCCACACAGCCGGAAGCATAGCCGCCGATGGATTGGGCCAGGCCGATGCTGGGCGCGGCCACCGCACTCCACGCCACGGGGTTCAGCCGCACCGAACCGGGGGGCAGCGGCTTGGCGGTGTGCTTCTTCGCCGCCGGCTTGCGCAGGGCGGCCTTCTGCGGCTTGGCCTTGGACGCGGGCTTGGCCACGGCCTTGGTCACCTTGGCCGCCGCCGGCTTGGCCGGGGGTTTCTTGGTTTCGGCCAGCGCCGGTCCCCCCGACGCCACAGCCAGCGCAACCGCCATCACCGCCAGACCGGCCAGCCCCCGACGCATCGCATCCCCCAGCGCCATTTCCTGCGAACGGAGGATTACACCGCAACGGTGATTAAGAAAAGATTGAACAGGGGAACACCCCGCTCAATCCAGGGTCTGGCGGTAGCGTTTCAGCGCCACCATCGTCACCGCGGCCAGGAACAGCAGCAGCGGCACCATCTCGCCCACGATGTCGGCGGGGCCGGAACCCTTGAGCAGGATGCCGCGGACGATGCGCAGGAAATGGGTCAGCGGCAGCACCTCCCCCAGCGCCTGCGCCCAGCCGGGCATGCCGCGGAACGGGAACATGAAGCCCGACAGCAGCATCGACGGCAGAAAGAAGAAGAACGACATCTGCAGCGCCTGAAGCTGGTTCCGGGCGATGGTGGAAAAGGTGAAGCCCACCGCCAGATTGGCGGCGATGAACAGCACCATCACCGCCGACAAAAGCGCCAGCGACCCCACGATGGGCACGCCGAACAGGAACCGCGCGGCCAGCACGATGATGACCACCTGCACATAGCCCACCAGGATGAAGGGCACGATCTTGCCCAGCATCACCTCGAACGGGCGGACGGGCATGGACAGCAGGTTTTCCATGGTGCCCCGTTCCCGCTCGCGGGTCACGGCCAGCGCCGTCATCATCACCATGGTCATGGTCAGGATGGTCCCCATCAGGCCGGGCACCACGTTGTACTGAGTCAGCCCCTCGGGGTTGTAGCGGCGCTGGAGCCGCAGGTCCACCGGGTCCGGCCCGGCGCGCAAGGGGGCCAGCGGGCCGGTCAGGTCGGGGTTCAGCGCCTGGCGCGCCAGCACCGTCATGGCCGACAGGGCGTTGGAGGTGGCGGCGGGGTCGGTGGCGTCGGCCTCCACCAGCAGCACCGGGCGTTCGCCGCGCTGGAGCGCGCGGGCGAAGCCGGCGGGGATGGTGACGGCGAACTGCACCTCCCCCTCCGTCAGCAGCGCGTCCAGATGGCGGGCGTCGCTCACCTCCGCCCGCACGTCGAAATAGGCGGAATTGACCATGGCCGCCACCAGCGAGCGGGCAAACGGGCTGCCGCCGTCCGCGCTCAGCACCGCGGTGGGCAGCCGCTTGGGGTCGGAATTGATGGCGTAGCCGAACAGCACCAGCTGGATCACCGGAATCCCGATCATCATGGCGAAGGTCAGCCGGTCGCGGCGCATCTGGATGAATTCCTTCACCAGCACCGCCAGGAAGCGCGCGAACGAAAACCGGGTGCTCATGGCACGGCCCCCCTGTTCATGGCCCTTGTCAGGACGGTGCGAAATTGTCGGTGGCCGAACGCATCAGGTGGATGAACACATCCTCCAGCGTCGGCTCCACCGCCGCCACCCGCAGCCCCGGCAGCGCCAGCCCCTCCACCGCGGCTTTCAGGGCTATGGGATCGGTGCCGCTGACGTGCAGCCGGGCGCCGAAGGGGGTGACCATTTCGACCCCCGCCTGCCCGGCCAGCACCGCCGCCGCCGTGTCCACCCCCGGCCCCGACAGGGCATAGGTGACGAGGCCGGAGCCGGCGATCACCGCCTCGACGCTGCCCTGCGCCATGCGGCGGCCATAGGCGAGATAGGCGATCTGGTGGCAGCGCTCCGCCTCGTCCATGTAATGGGTGCTGACCAGCACGGTCAGCCCGTCGGCGGCCAGGGCGTGGATCTCGGTCCAGAACTCCCGCCGTGCCTGGGGGTCCACCCCGGCGGTGGGTTCGTCCAGCAGCAGCAGGCGCGGTTCGTGGAGGATGCAGGCGGCCAGCGCCAGCCGCTGTTTCCACCCCCCCGACAGCTCCCCGGCCAACTGCTGCCGCCGCCCGGCCAGCCCCAGCCGGTCGAGCGCGCCGGCCACCCGCCGCCGCCGGTCGGGCAAGCCATAGACGCGGGCGACGAAATCAAGGTTCTCGGCGATGGACAGATCCTCCCAGAAGCTGAACTTCTGGGTCATGTAGCCGACCTGACGCTTGATGGCGGCGCTGTCGCGGCGGATGTCCAGGCCCAGGCACGTGCCCTGCCCCGCGTCGGGAGTCAGCAGGCCGCAGAGCATGCGGATGGTGGTGGTCTTGCCGCTGCCGTTGGGGCCGAGGAAGCCGAAGATCTCCCCCCGCTTCACGCGGATGGAAAAGCCGTCCACCACCGTGCGCCCGTTGAAGCGCTTGACCAGCCCCTCCACGTCGATGGCCAGGGGGCCGTCCTCCCCCCCGGTCATGGCCCGTCCCCCAGCCGCACGTCCACCGGCAGGCCGGGGGCGAGGGCCGTGGGCGTGTCGGGCACCGCCTCCACCCGGAACACCAGCTTGGCGCGGGTGGTCAGGCTGTAGATGACCGGCGGGGTGTATTCCGCCTGGGACGCCACGAAGCGGATCCGCGCCGTCAGCCCCACCGGGCAGCCGTCGCAGCGCACGTCCACCCGCGCGCCGGGGGTGACGCGGGACACCAGCGGTTCGGACACGAACAGCACCAGCTTCACCCGCTCCGGCGGCAGCAGCGACACCACCGGCGACCCGGCGGGCACCCATTCGCCGACGTTGTAGAGCGTATCCTCCACCCGTGCCGCCGCCGGGGCCGCGGGGGTCATCTCGGCCAGCCGCCGGTCCTGCTGCGCCAGGGCGGCGCGGGCCATGGACACCGCCTGTTCCGCCGCGGCGATCTGGTCGGGGCGAGCGCCCAGCGCCGCCACCGCCTCCTGCGCCGCCATCTCGGCCAGCCGCGCGCGGTCGCGGTCATAGGCCGCCTGGGCCGACTGCTGTTCCTCCAGCGCGCCGACACGGCGTTCGGCCAGGGCCTTGCGGCGGGCAAGGTCGGTTTCGGAATAGCGCAGGGCCGCTTCCGCCTGCCGCTTCTGGGCGGCGATGACGGCCATGTCCTCGGCGCGCTTGCCCTTGGTCAGGTCGGCGGCCTGGGCTTCCGCCTGGGCCAAGGCTGCGGCCAGCCGGTCCCGTTCCGCCCGCGCCGCGGTCAGGTCCAGCGCGAACAGCGGCGTGCCCGCCGCCACCGTCTGGCCGCGGACGACGGGCAGGTCCGCCAGCGTGCCGGCCACGGGTGCGGCGATGCGCAGGTACTCCCCCTCCACATAGCCCTGAACCACCGGCGGGGCGGGGGCGGCGGACAGGCCCAGCGCCCCCAGAACCGCGGTAAAGACGGCGGTGGCGGCATCCATCCATCCGCTCATGCTCCCCTCCCTTCAGCAGCCAGGGCGTAACGCAGGTGATCCAGGTGGGTGCGCATCAGCGCCGCCGGCTCCAGCGCCGGCTGGTGGTCCGCACCGTCCAGCGCCGCGAAGGAATGGCGCCACAGGGCCGCCATCAGCAGCGGCGCCACCAGCAAAGGGGCCGTGGCCGCGGCGTCCAGCGGGCGGAACTCGCCCCGCGCCACCCCCTGCTCCAGCACCCGCGCCAGCAGCGCCAGGGCGCGGCGGATCACCTCGTCCCGGTAGAAGCGGGCGAGTTCGGGGAAGTTGCCGCTTTCCGCGATCATCAGCTTCGGGATCACCCCCGCCGGCCCGGCGACGAGACGGGCGGCAATGCCCGCCAGCAGCCGTTCGAGAATCGCCATGGCCGGAACGTCGTGGGCCGCCTCCTCCTCCGCCGCTTCCAGGGCGGGCACGATGGCGGTGCGGACCACGGCCTTGAACAGCTCTTCCTTGCTGGAAAAATACAGATAAAGCGTGCCCTTGCTGATGCCGGCGCGGGCGGCGACCTGCTCCATGGACGCGGCGGCGAAGCCCCGTTCGGCGAAGACCGCCAGGGCCGCCTCGTGGATTTCCTGGGGCCGCGCCTCTTTCCGGCGGCGCCAGCGGGGCGGGGGTGTTGCGGCCATGGCGTTTCCCATTAAGTTACTGACCGTTCAGTTATCAAAGCACAACCTACACCAAAGGTCACGGGCCTTTCCGGCGCAAGATCATGCTGCACCGCAATAACCCCTATGCAAAAAGGCTTGCCTTTAGCGCGGATGTCCCCGAAACTTCCCAACTGTCCGCCCTACTGAAAATGGTAGGAAAGCGGACAGATTCTTTGGCTGGGGCCCTGCGGCCCCCATTGCCAAGGCAAGGCACCGGCACAGGTGTCATCAAGGACATGAACGGGACTGGAAACGCCGGACAGGCGGAGCGCACACGAAACGCGGCTGCGGCGCCATGGGGCGGCCGGCCGGTTGAATGGTGGTCGATCTAGGAGGCGTTCGGGAATGCCTGCATCCTCGCGTCAGGGCACGTCCAATCTGGAGTTGCTGGCGATCTATGAAGTCAGCAAGATCCTGGGATCGTCGCTGGACCTGCAGCAGACCTTGCGGGAGGTGCTGCGGCTTCTCTCATACCAGCTTCAGATGCACCGGGGCCGCGTGTTCCTGGTGGGCGAGGACAACGCGCTGCGGCTGGTCGCCGCCAACGGCATGTCGCAGGAAGCGGCGGCCCAGATCGAATTGAACGAGAGCGAGGGCATCATCGGCCGCATCCTGAAGACCGGGATGCCCGCCGTCGTGCCCAACCTGGCCGAGGAGCCGCTGTTCCTCAACCGCACGGGGCGGGAGGATCTGGACGAACAGGTGGCGTCGCTGGTGGGCGTGCCGATCAAGGTGGCCGGCACCGTCATCGGCGTGCTGACCATCGACCGCATCAGCGACGACGGCCCCACCACCCATTTCGGCACCGACGTGCGGTTCCTGACCATGGTGGCGAACCTGATCGGCCAAATGGTGCGGCTGCACCGCACGGTGGCCGAGGAACGCCGCTTCATGATGCGGGAAACCTTCCGCGTGCAAAAGGAAGTGCGCGCGCCCCAGCCGATCACCGAGGTGGTGTGCACCAGCCCCAACATGATGGAGGTGCTGGCCCAGGTCCACCGGGTGGCCCCCTTCAAGTCCACCGTGCTGATCCGCGGCGAGAGCGGCACCGGCAAGGAGCTGATCGCGCGCGCCATCCACAACCTCAGCCCCCGCAAGGACGGCCCCTTCATCCGCGTGAACTGCGCGGCACTGCCGGAATCGCTGCTGGAATCGGAACTGTTCGGCCATGAGAAGGGCGCCTTCACCGGCGCGCAGAAGGACCACAAGGGCCGGTTCGAGCTGGCCAGCGGCGGCACCCTGTTCCTGGACGAAATCGGCGACATCTCGTCCAACTTCCAGGCCAAGCTGCTGCGCGTGCTCCAGGAGCAGGAGTTCGAGCGGGTCGGCGGGTCCAAGACCATCAAGACCGACGTGCGCCTGATCTGCGCCACCAACGTCAATCTGGAAGAGGCGGTGGGCCACGGCAAATTCCGCGCCGACCTTTATTTCCGCATCAACGTGGTCAGCATCTTCCTGCCCCCCTTGCGCGAACGGCGCGGCGACATCGCACCTCTGGCCCGGCATTTCGTCGCCAAGTTCGGGCGCGACAACGGCATGGCGCTGACGCTCTCCGACGACGCCCAGAACGTGCTGGACCGCTGCACGTGGCCCGGCAACGTGCGCGAGCTTGAGAACTGCATCGAGCGGGCCGCGACCCAGAGCCGGGACGGCACCATCCGTGCCGCCGATCTGTCGTGCAGCATGAACCTGTGCAATTCGTCGGTGCTGTTCCAGTACCGCACCATGGGATCGGCGGTGGGCGGCCTGGCCCCGGCGGCCACCGGCATCGCCGGCCAGGGCGTGCCCGTGTCCCCGGCCATGCCCAAGCCGGTTTCCGCCCCCCTGCCCGCCCCTGCCGTGGCGGCCCCGGCCATGCCCAGCCCCCTGCCGGCGGCGGCGTCCGCCGGGATGCCGAACGGAATGCCCCCCGGAATGCCGGGCATGACGGTGCCGGCGGCGGCCACGGCGTGCGCCTCGTGCGCGGCGGCCCCGGTGGCGGGCCGAAGCTGTGCGGTGGGCGCCACGGTGGTTCCGGCCCCGGTGGTGATGCCGGCGGCCCCGGTGCTGGCATCCCCTGCGGCCCCGCCCGTCCACGCCCCGGCCTCCGCCGCCGTGGCGGTGAACGGCGGCGCCGACGATCTGGGCGATGCGTTCCTGGACGATCCCGACGGCGGCAGCCTGCGCGACCGGCTGATCTGGGCCATGGACCGCACCGGCTGGGTCCAGGCCAAGGCCGCCCGCCTGCTGGGCATGACCACCCGTCAGGTGAGCTACGCCCTGCGCAAGTACAACATCGAGATCAAGCGGTTCTGAGAGCAGCGTCCGTACCGGATGGGTGGGGAGCCTGACGGCTCGCTTTTCAGGCTGACGCCTGGAAACCGTTGCGAGGCCCCCCAAACCTCTTCCTCCCCCCTTACCGCCGCGGCTTGGCCCGCGCCGTGGGTTCGGCCTCCAGCGGGTTGTCGGGCCAATAGTGCTTGGGGTACTGCCCCTTCAGGTCCGCCTTCACCGCGCGGTAGGCATTGGCCCAGAAGCTGGCAAGGTCGCGGGTCACCTGCACCGGGCGGCGGGCCGGCGACAGCAGGTGCAGCAGCAGCGGCACCCGCCCCCCGGCGATGCGCGGCGTCTCGGCCAGTCCGAACATCTCCTGCAGCCGCACCGCCAGCACCGGCTCCTCCCCGTCATAGGCGATGGGCACGCGGGAGCCGGAGGGCACTTCCACATGGGTCGGCGCCTCCGCGTCCAGCCGCTTCTGCATGGCCCACGGCAGCAGCCCGCGCAGGGCGGATGCCAGGTCGATGCGCTCCAGATGCGCCCGGCGGCCGATGCCGTCCAGGAACGGCAGCAGCCAATCGTCCAGCGTCGCCAGCAGGGCGGCGTCGGACACGTCGGGCCACTCCTCCCCCTCGATGCGGCGCAGGAAGGACACGCGGGCCTGCCACGCCCGCAGGCCGTCGGTCCACGGCAGGCAGGACAGCCCCATCTGCCGCACCCCCTCGGCCATGGCGGCGGCCACGGTGCCGGGGGGCGGGGTTTGCAGCCGTTCCTCCTTCAGCGTCAGGGCGAACAGCATCCGGCGGCGGCGGGCCTGCACAAGCTGCTCGCGCGCGTCCCACGCCACCTCAGTCTCGGTGCGCACGGCGTCGGCGAACAGGTCTTCGATCTCGGCCTGGGTGACGGGGGCGGCCAGGAAGATGCGCGCCTCCCGCGCGGCACCGTCGAGATCGGCCACCGCCAGCCAGTCTTCCGCCGACAGCGGTTCAGGGGCGGCGAAGAAGGCGCCGCGCCCGTTGGACAGGCGGTATTGCGCCGCCTGCCCGCCGGCCCCGCCCCCGCCGCCACGGCGCCGGGCGATGCGGTCGGGGTAGGCCAGCGCCACCACCAGTCCGGTGGAGCCGACGGCGCCCTCGTCCCCCGGCACCCGCAACTGCCGCTGCCACTGGCGGGCCAGCTTGGACGCCTGCTGCGCCCCGCCCCGCTCCACCGACAGGCCGCGCCCGGCACCGACGCCCTTTTGCCCGCGCTCCAGCCCCCGCAGCACCTCCACCCGCAGGCGCAGGTCGCTGTCCTGAAAGCCCGGCTGGGCGCGCAGGATGTCGCGCTCGCCCAGCAGGGCCGCCACCTGACAGGCCAGACCGCCCAGCCCCATCTCCTTCGCCTTCAGCATCATGTGGGCCAGCCGCGGGTGCACGCCGAACGCCGCCATGCGCCGCCCGTGGGGGGTGATGCCCCCGGCGGCGTCCAGAGCGCCCAGTTCGTTCAGCAGTTCGCGCGCCTGGGCCAGGGCCGCGGCGGGCGGCGGGTCCAGCCACGCCAGCCCCGCCGGGTCGCCGGCCCCCCACGCCGCCAGTTCCAGCGCCAGGGGGGCAAGGTCGGTGTCCAAAATCTCCGGTGCGGTGAAGGGCGCCAGCGCCCGGTGCGCCGCTTCCGGCCACAGGCGGTAGCACACGCCGGGTTCCAGGCGCCCAGCGCGGCCCCGGCGCTGCTCGGCGGATGCCTGCGACACCTTCACCGTCACCAGCCGGGTCATGCCGCTGCGCGGGTCGAAGCGCGGCACCCGCATCAGCCCGCTGTCCACCACCACCCGGATGCCCTCGATGGTCAGGCTGGTTTCGGCGATGGATGTCGCCAGCACCACCTTGCGCACGCCGGGCCGGGCCGGGGAAATGGCGCGGTCCTGGGCCTCGGCGGTCAGGTCGCCGTAGAGCGGCGCGATCTCCACCCCCGGCCCGACGCTGCCGTCCAGCGCCGTCTGCACCCGCCGGATCTCCCCGGCACCGGGCAGGAACACCAGCAGGCTGCCGCTTTCCTCGGCCAGCGCGCGCCGGACGGCGCCCACCACCGCATCGTCGATGCGCCCGCCCGCCGGCGGGGCGTCCAGATGGCGGTTTTCCACGGGATACGCCCGCCCCTCGCTGGTCACGGTCGGCGCATCGCCCAGCAGCCGGGCCACGGGCGCGCCGTCCAGGGTCGCCGACATCACCACCAGCCGCAGGTCGTCGCGCAGCGCCCCGCGGGATTCCAGGCACAGCGCCAGGGCCAGATCGCTGTCGATGCCGCGTTCGTGGAATTCGTCGAACAGCACGGCACCGATGCCGGGGATTTCGGGATCCTCCTGAAGCTGGCGCAGGAACAGGCCGTCGGTCACCACCTCGATCCTCGTCTTCGGCCCCACACGGGTGTCGAGCCGGACACGGTAGCCGACGGTGCCGCCCACCTCTTCCCCCAGCATGGCAGCCATGCGGCGTGCCGCGGCGCGTGCCGCCAGCCGGCGCGGTTCCAGCACGATGATCTTGCGGCCCGCCAGCCACGGCGCATCCAGAAGCGCCAGCGGCACCTTTGTCGTCTTACCCGCGCCCGGCGGCGCCTGAAGCACCGCCATTCCGCGCTCCTCCAGGGCGAATGCCAGCGATGGAAGTATATTGTCAATAGGCAGATGGCTCACGGTTGCACGCCTATATCTTAAGGAAGAGGTAAGCCCACCGGTTTAGGATCGAATCGGGCCATGGATGGCCGCATTGCTGGGTCAGGTGGGTACAATGAACGCCGTCGTTGGCAAAAGCTTTTCTCCGCTGCTGGATTCCATTCTCTACGGCGGGTCCAGCGTGTCGATGAATCTGGCGTTGCTGTCGCGGGAGGCGAAGCCGGAAACCCGGCTGTTCACGTCGCACGCCCTGAACGGCGCCATGCTGTTCAAATACCCCAACTTCCCCGACCGCATGCCCTCCGGCGGCCTGTTCGACGGGGGGGACATGGATGATTTCCGTCCCATCGAAACCGGCATCTACATCCCCTATGACGGCCGCCGCCCGCGGGAGGGCGGCTCGGCCATCTATCTGCGGCAGAAGAACTGCGACGTGCTGCTGCAGGATTATCTCGGCATCTGGGCCGAAAGCGGCAACGAACGGCTGCGGCGCGACATGGACCTGCTGCTGATGCTGGACCATGTGCCGTCGCTGGACCCGTTCCTGGTCAAGGATTACCTGGACAGCCAGCAGGTGGCCTATGACCCGTCGTACCTGCAACTGAACGAGAAGGAGGTGGCGCTGATCCGCCAGATGATCTCCGCCAAGATCGGCGAGATCATCGACAAGGCGTTCGCCGCCGGCAAGCGCCCGGCCACCGACCGCGAGCGGGTGGTGTCGGCCCTGTGGAACCCCGCCCTGCCCGAGGCGCGCGACTTCATCGCCGCCTTCGGCATCGGCGAAGGCGACGCGCCGGTGGTGTTCGCCGCGTGGAAGGGCATCACCTTCTATCAGGTGCAGTTGCGCGGCATCGCGCCCAAGGTGGCGGAGATGATCCGCTGGTTCTCCTCACGGGATGCGGTGCCGTTCGACGCGTCGATGAACCGCACCTACATGGACCAGCTCACCATGTTCCGCGAACGCATCGTCGCCCGGCTGAAGGCGCAGGTGGACGAAACCCGCGCCATCATGCACGAGTACGACGGCGCCCATGCCGCGTTCCTGGGCGGCAAGCCCAAGCGGCTGATCCAGTTCCTCAAAGGGGCGCGGCGTACCTATTGGGTGCTGGCAAGCTGCCTGTCGGCGCTGAACAGCAGCGCGTCGATCTTCTCCGCCGACGTCAAGCCGTCGCGGGGCAACCGGCTGAGCTTCGAGGAAAGCACCCAGATGTTCCAGAAGCTGGACATCGTGCTGGCCCGCAAACGCGAGGTGCCGGCCAGCTTCTGAGGAAAGACCCCTTCCAGCCGGTGGCTTTACCGCTGGTGCGGCATGGCCGAAAGGCGTATAGATGGTTGGACACCCAATCCATCCCATCAACAGTCAGCGCGCCCCGCCATGAACGATATCGCCGAGTTTCTCGCCCACGCCGTCGCCCTGGAACAGGAAGCCGCGGAGCGTTACGCCGATCTGGCCGAGTCGATGAAGACCTACGGCAACCGCGACGTGGCCGGCTTCTTCTCCAAGATGGCCGAATATTCGCGGATGCATCTGGCCGAAGCGCGCAGCCGCACCGCCTACCGCGACATCCCCGTGCTGACGCCCGAGCAGTACCGCTGGCCCGAGGGTGACAGCCCCGAAGCGGCGTCGATGGAAGCGTCCCATTACCTGATGACCACCGACTACGCCCTGGAACTGGCGCTGGAGGGGGAACGGCGCAGCCAGGCTTTCTACGCCGACATCGCCCGCGACACCGCCGACCCCGAGGTCCGCATGATGGCCGAGGAATTCGCCGCGGAAGAGGCCGACCACGTGAAGCAGCTTGAGATCTGGGCCGCCCGCTACGCCAAGCAGGGCTGACCCCTTGGGGAGCATCCCAACGAAAACGCCCCGGTCCTGACGGCCGGGGCGTTTTTATTCGGTGCGGTGCCGGCGCCGGTGCGCCGGCCACGGTCACTTGGACAGGTCGGCGTAGCTGATTTCGTACACCTTGTCCGCCGGCTTGTAACCCTTGAAGGCCGCGATCACGTCATCCACCGACACGCCGTCGGGAACGTTCAGGATTTCATAGACCACGGAATCGCCGGTGGTGGGGCCGACGTCGGCGGAACGGTGCGCCTTGGAAATCAGACCCTCGCGGGCAACCTTAATCATGATCGAAGCCATGCCATTCTCCTCGTGTCTTCTGCTTGCTCAACGCATCGCCGTGGCCGCCATCCGGGACCGGCGCACCGGGTCACGGAGCCGGACGGTATAGCCGGAAATATAATATGGTTATCTGACGGTTCGCCAGAGATACCATTCCGCAATGCATCAATCAGCGCAGAAAAGTACGAAAAAGGCCAAAGCCCGACCGCCCCGCCCGGCCATTGCCCGCCCATCCCTCAGCGGCGGGTGATCCACACCGCCGTCAGGTCGTCGTGCAGCCGGTCGCCGTAGCGGGAGGCCACGGTGTCCAGCAGACAGGGCAAGGGGCGGGCGTGGTTGCGGCGAGCGGCGTCGGCCACAAGGTTCAGCAGGCCATCCTCCCCCATCATGCAGCCGAACATGTCCTGCGCCTCGCTCAGGCCGTCGCTGTAGAGGAACAGGCTCTCGCCGCGGCTGAACGGCACCACGTGATTCTCGAACGCCGCCTCGTAAAAGGCGCCCAGCAGGAAACCGCTGGCATCCAGCGGCCGGAAACCGCCGCCGGTCCCGAGAATGGGGTTGGGCGCCCCGGCGGCGGAATAGGTCAGCAGGCCCGTGGCCCGGTCGATGATGCCGTAAAAGGCGGTGGCGAACTGCCCCACCGGCAGGATCTCCTTCAGCCGCTGGTTCAGCAGCGTCAGCAGGGCGGCGGGATCGGCCATATCCGTGGGGGCCAGGCGCAGCAGCAGCGTGTGCAGGCGAAAGGCGTTGATGGCCGCGGTGATGCCGTGGCCGGAGAAATCGGCGACGAACACCGCCAGCCGCTCGCCGTCCAGTTCGAACAGCGACCAGAAATCGCCGCCGATCTCGTCCGACGAGCGGAACGCCGCGTCGATCCACATGGCGTGCCGTTCGCCCACCGCCGCCACATGGGCGGTTTCGGGAACCAGGGCAAGCTGCATGTCGCGGGCCTGCATCAGTTCGCGCTCCACCCGTTCGCGGAAGCCGCGCAACTCGTGGATCAACTGCCGGCGCTCCAGGTGATAGCGCACCCGCGCGATGCATTCGCCGGGGTTGACCGGCTTGCCGATGATGTCGGTGGCCCCGGCCTGGAAGCACACGGCGCGGAACTGGTCCGACGGCAGCCCCGTCTGCATCACCACCGGAAGGTCGCGCCACCGCCGGTCGTCGCGCAGGCGCCGGCACAGCGCGATGCCGTCCAGCCCCGCCATGTCGCAGTCGATCACCACCATGTCGGGGTTGACCGTTTCCAATGCTGCCATGATCTCGTCGGTTTCGGTCACCGCATCGACGCGGCGGATGCCGGCCCAGGTGAGGAAGCGGGTCAGCGTGCGGCGGTTGAAGGTGTTGTCGTCCACGATCAGCACCCGCTGCCCATGCAGCGGAATGCCGGGATCAAGACCGTACAGCGAATGGGACGCGGAAACGGGCATGACGGACCTGCCGTGCTGGGGGGAATCGGGGCGGTGGTGGGTGTCGCCCTGCCCGGCCGTCAACGGGTGGGGCGGGCCATCCGGGGCATGCCGGCGCCGCATACGGGCACGGACGGTGCGCCACATGGGGCGCGGCAGGGCACGCAGGGCGGTCTTCAGCATCAGTCGGTGATGTCGAACATGCGGTGGAACTTGGCGACGGTGATCAGCCGCTTCACCTCGTCCCGCGCCGCGCGGATGGAAAACTCCAGGCCGCGCTTCTGCGCGGTGTCGCGGGCGATGATGAACATGCCCAGGCCGGAGGAGTCGATGAACGCCAGCTCCGACAGATCGAAGATCATCCGCTGCCCCGCCGGTCCGTCGAAGGCGGCGATGACGCCGCGGAATGTCTCGTGGTCGGCGAAGGTCATGCGCCCCGACAGATAGACGACCGTGGTATCGGGTGCCTCGGCGTTCTTGCTGACCCGGTAATCCATGATGGCTCTCGTCTGATTGGCTGCACGGCGATCCCAGAAATCCCATCCCAGGATCACGCACAACTTAACACGAGCTTCTGCACCGCGTCATTCACTGTAAAGTGTCGTTTTGATGACAGCCGTGCAATGCCTCACCGTTTCTTCACCATCATCGGCCAACATTTTAATATTGCGGTAAGGATAGAAAGATCGGCTCCCGCAGTGGTTTCCTTCTTTATGCACCATCAGCATAAGCGGCAGTTGCAGGACGCGGTGCAAAGCGTCACATTTCAGGGCGATGGCCGCTGCGCGCAACCCGGCGGGGTGGCCTTTCCGCTTCTGCCACGAGATCCGGTCCGACCATCATGACCCTGGAAATCAAGACCTTCTCCATTCCCGACGACCAGCCCGACGGGGCGCAGGCGGACTTGGCCGCGTTCCTGCGGACGGTGGAGGTGTCACGGATCGACACCGCCTACGCGCCCGGCGCGTGGCGGGTTCTGGTGCTGTATCAGGATCTGCGCCGCAAGGAGGAATCCCAGCAGATCGAGGCGTCGATCGCCGCCGCGCTGGGCCTGTGGCGCGACCGCACGGCCACGACGGAAGACTTGAGCCGCGATGCCGTGCTGCCCGACGATCTGCTGCAGGAAATCGCCCGCTTCGCCCCCACCACGGGGCACGAGCTGTCGATCATCCTCGGCACCCGCAGCAGCGATTTCGACGCCCGTGCGCCGGAGATCGTGCAGGTGGTCCGCACCACGCTGGAAGAGCTGATTGATTAGGGTGTGATCGGTTCACACGGAATCGTTTGAAGCGTAAATCACACGGAAAAACCAAAAGCTGAGGGTGCTTCCGATGCTCCGGCAAGCACCGGAGGCGCCCTAAATCCCGTCCTCGGGCGGCGGGATCAGGCCGTTGGCATGGAACAGCATGCGCACCACCTGACGGCAGGAAAAGCCGCGGTCGCAGCCCCTGCAATCCTGCCGCCCGCCGCAGAAGCCGGCTTGGAGCGCCCGCAGCCGGGCGCACAGCGTTTTCCGCACATCCGGTTCCAGGCCGCTGGTCTTCGTGATGGTGGACAGCGCCTCTTCCAGCACGCCGCACACGGGGGGATCACCGGTTTCCTCCCCGTAAAGCGCTCCCCCTCCGCACGTCCCTGTCTTGTCCATAACCGCCCACGCCCCCGTTATCGGCGGAGAGCATCCTAGGGACGGCTCATGTCTCCCTTATTTCGGTAAGGTCATTCCCAAAATTCAGATGGGAAACAAACATCACGGGAATTACCGGATTTTCATCCCGAACGGAACGTGTCACGCCGGAATGGGAATGCCGGCGTAAGCCGCGGCGGAGGCGATGGCGGTCCGGTGCAGCCGGACCACGTCGCCGCTGACCGCCGCCGCCTGATCCCGGTTGCCCTGGCGCGCCGCCGTCAGCAGCGCATCCGCCGCCCGGCACAGGGGCATGGCCCCCAGATTTCCCGCCACCCCCTTCAGCGTGTGGGCCAGTTGCCCGGCCTTGGACAGATCGCCGTCGGCCAGGGCGTGGACGATGCCATCTCCGGTTCCGGCACAGCTCTTGACGAATTCGGTCATCAGAAGCTTCAGGAAATCCCGGTCGCCGCTGGCGCGCTCAAGCGCCATCTCGGCGTCGAATCCCGCCAGCTCGGCGGGTGGCGGCAGCGCGGGCATGGGTGCGGGCACGGAACAGACGGCACGCGGCTTGCCGCGGGTGAAGTGCAGGATCACCGACAAAAGCCGGTCCAGGTCAAGCGGCTTGCTGACATGCTCGTTCATGCCGGCGGACAGGCAGCGCTCCCGGTCGCTGGGCATGGCGTTGGCGGTCATGGCGATGATCGGCAGGGCCGTTTGGCCCAGGGCATCGCGGATCATCCGGGTCGCCTCGTACCCGTCCATGCCCGGCATCTGGATGTCCATCAACACCAGATCGAAAGCTTCGGGGAAGGTGGCGAGCTTTTCCATCGCCTCCATCCCGCTGGACGCGGTTGCCACGGCGGCTCCGGCGGTTTCCAGGATGCGGCGGGCGACCATCTGGTTGATCGCGTTGTCCTCCACCACCAGGATCGACAGCCCCGTCAGGGACGGATGGCCGGGAACGGAGCCGGCGTCACCGGCCGCCGGGGACGGCTGACGCCCGGCGGCGGAATGGAACAGCGCCGCCACCGCGTCCATCAGCCCGGAGGGCATCACCGGCTTGGTCAGAACCATGCCGATGGCCGGATCGTTGCCGACGGCGGCGCGCACCTGTTCCTGTTCGAAGGCGGTGACCACCAGGATCACCGGCATTTCCGACGGCGCCCAGCGCTCCTTGACGACATTCAGCACCTCGTGCCCCCCGGCCCCCGGCATCAGCCAGTCCAGCAGGATCAGGTCGAGCCGCTCCCCGTCGCGGGCCAGGCGGTCAATGGCGCCGATCGCCTCCCAGCCTGTGGATGCCGTCACCGCGTCCCACCCGAACGACCCGACCATGGTGGACAGCACGTCGCGGGCGGTGGCGTTGTCGTCGGCGACCAGCACGCGCAGGCGGCGGGAAATGGCCGGCAGAACCGCTGCCGGCGGCGCCGTGTCCTCGTTCCCCCGGCCGAAGCGGACGGTGACCTGAAACAGGCTGCCGTGGCCGGGTTCGCTGGTGACCGTGATGCGCCCGCCCATCAGCGCCACCAGACGCTGGGTGATGGCCAGCCCCAGCCCGGTGCCGCCGAAGGTGCGGGTCGTGGTGCTGTCGGCCTGGGTGAAGGCGTCGAAGATGGTGGCCTGCTGTTCGGGCGAGATGCCGATGCCGGTGTCGCGCACGGTGAAGGACAGCTCCACCGACGCGCCGTCCTGGCTGGTGGGGGTGACGGACAGCACCACCTCCCCCTCGTGGGTGAACTTGATGGCGTTGCTGGCAAGGTTCAACAGGATCTGCTGCAGCCGCAGCGGGTCGCCGATCAGCGACAGCGGCGTGTCGGGGGCGATGCGGAACAGCACCTCCACATTCTTGCCGCGGGCGTTGGCGGCGGTGATGGTGGCCAGCGTCTTCATCATCTCGTCGAGCCGGAAGGGCACCGCCTCCAGCTCCACCCGCCCGGCCTCGACCTTCGAGAAATCCAGGATGTCGTTCAGGATGCCCAGCAGCGACTGGGCGGAAATCTGCGTCTTGCGGGCGTAATCCCGCTGCACCGGCGTCAGGTCGGTCTGCTCCAGCAGATAGACCAGCCCCAGGATCCCGTTCATCGGCGTGCGGATTTCGTGGCTCATGTTGGCGAGGAAGGCGGACTTGGCCTGGCTCGCCTGCTCTGCCGCGCTCTTGGCGGCGCGCAGGTCGGCATCGGCCTGTTCGCGTTCCAGCATGCCCCCGACCCAGCGGCCCAGCAGGCGCATGAACTCCAGATCGCCGTGATCGAACACACGGGCCGACGGCTCGCGGGAGATGAAGCCGACGGACCCATAGACCGAACCCCCGGCCATCACCGGCACGCCGATGTAGGATTCCATCCCGAACACCGTGTAGCCGGGGTGAGCGGCCCACGGGGATTGCCCCATGTGGGAAATCGCCACCACATCGCCCTTTTCCAGGGCCAGCGCGCAATAGGTATGGTCCAACGGCAGCACCATACCGTTCGACAGCCCCAGGTCCGCCGAGGCGGCATGGAAACGCACGGTGTACTGGTTGCCGTCCACCCGCCCCAGCACCCCGGCGGCCAGCCCCAGTTGCCGCCGGCCCACATCCAGCGCCATCGTCAACTGCAGCGCGATGTCCTGATGGGGCAAGGCGGCGATATCGTTCAACGCCCGCAGGTTTTCGGTATGGCGCTGAAGCGTGCGCGAGCGGTCCAGCAGCGAGCGTTCCGCCGAGTCCCGTTCCGCCTCGCGCTGGCGCAGCAGGTTGGAAGCGCGGGCCATTTCCTGCGCCACCTCGTCGGCTTCGCGCAGCCCCAGGGGGCGGAAGGCCACCGTATCCCCCCGGCCCAGCGCCGCCGCCGGCTCCAGCAGTCCGCGGATGGCCCATGCGATGCGCCCCCCCAGCAGCACCGCCAGCGCCACGCTGGTCAGCGACACCGCCGCAGCACCGCCCAGACTCCACAGCAGCCAGCGGCTGAGCTGGCTGCCGATGATTTCCGCCGGGGCCCCGATCACCACCGTCCACCCCGACCGCGGGTTGCGGCTGTAGGTCAGGAACAGCGGCATCCCTTCCACCGACGTGACGCTCGCCGCACCCTCCGGTTCCCGCTGGATCTGGGCGAAGAAATCGGCGTCGGTGGGTTTGGCCACCGCCTGTTCCGGCTTGAAGGTGCGGGCGGCGATGATGCCGCGGGTGTCGAGAAGCCCCCCCAGCCACCCGTCCGGCAGGCGCTGGCGCAGCAGGATTTCCCCCAGCCGCACCGCGGGAATCGACATGCTGAGAACATAGATCACCCGCCCGTCCCGCATCACCGGCAGGTCGATGGACACCAGCGGGCGTTTGCTGATGGAGCCGATGTAGAGATCGGATACGGATGCCTTGCCGGTGGCGAACACCCGTTCCACCGACTCCGGCGAGCCCCGCCGGGGCAGCGGCTGGCCGAACTCGCGGTAGGTGTTGACCAGTTGCTGGGCGCTGACATCGGCCAGGATGATGTTGACCGGTTCCCCGAAATGCTCCACCACCTGCCGCGCCTGGGTGTGGAACCGGGCCATATCCCCCTGCTCCAAATAAGGCGACGAGGCCAAGGCGGCCAGAATTCCCTTCACCCCTTCAAATTCTATATCAACGGCAAGCGATAGGGCGCGGGCCGTTTCAAGCATTTGCTGTTCGAGAAGAACTTTCTTATCATGATAAGAGTTATGAATCATGATGCCGGCGATGATCCACGCAGGCAAGGCGCAGGCGATTGCCAGCCACGCCAATCGTGTGCGGATCGTCTTCTGCCCCGTCATTCCGGCAAACCTTGTTCTATTGATCAAACAACGTAAACGGCACAGGTTTCAAACAAACGTCACCGTATCGATGTCTGTTGAAATAACAATATTTTCCATCCCTTTTTGCACACGAACAGAAAAAGTGCAAGTTTTCCTTAGATTAAAGACTATTGGGTTATTTTGTTGCAGCAGAGCATCCGCTTCATTTCTTCGGATAAATTTATTAAACTTTTATTATTTTGCCATGAAAAAATCCCCCGCCCAACGGATCGGGCGGGGGATTTCGGCAACCAGCGATGGGAGGGAACGCCGGATATCAGGTTCCCTGGGGTTCCGGGTCCAGCCCGGCATCCTTGCCGGTGCTGGGCGGAACCGACGCGCGGCGCCCGCCCGAGGTGGGCTGCTTGGGCGGGGCGAAGCTGTCCACCTTGCGGCCTTCGTCATCACGGATGATCGGCTCGCCGTCCATCAGGCGGCGGATATCGTCGCCCGACAGGGTTTCATACTCCAACAGCCCCTTGGCCAGGGTGTGAAGCTGGTCGATGTTCTCCGTCAGAATGCGGCGGGCCTCCGCGTAGCATTCATCGACGATGCGGCGGATTTCCTCGTCCACCGCCTGGGCGGTGTGGTCGGACATGTTCTTGTGCTGGGTGACCGAATGGCCCAGGAACACCTCCTGCGTCGGCTCGCCGTACAGCAGCGGCCCCAGCTTGTCGCTCATGCCCCATTCGGTGACCATGCGGCGGGCCATTTCGGTGGCCATCTTGATGTCGCCCGACGCACCCGTGGTGACCCGCTCGCGCCCGAAGATCAGCTCCTCGGCGATGCGGCCGCCCATGGCGACGCACAGATCGGCGATCAGCTTGGCCTTGGACAGCGAGATGCGGTCCCCTTCGGGCAGGCGCATCACCATGCCCAGCGCACGGCCGCGGGGGATGATGGTGGCCTTGTGCACCGGATCGCTGTCGGCCTGATGGATGGCGACGACGGCGTGACCGGCCTCGTGATAGGCGGTCAGCTTCTTCTCGTCCTCGGACATGACCATGGAGCGGCGCTCGGCCCCCATCATCACCTTGTCCTTGGCGTTCTCGAACTCGCTCATGGTCACGACGCGCTTGCCCAGGCGCGCGGCCAGCAAGGCCGCCTCGTTGACCAGATTGGCCAGATCGGCGCCGGAGAAACCGGGGGTGCCGCGGGCGATGATGCGGGCGTCCACGTCGGGGGCCAGCGGCACCTTGCGCATGTGCACCTTCAGGATCTTCTCGCGGCCCAGCACGTCGGGGTTGGGCACCACCACCTGGCGGTCGAAGCGGCCGGGGCGCAGCAGCGCCGGATCCAGCACGTCGGGACGGTTGGTGGCGGCGATCAGGATCACGCCCTCGTTCGCCTCGAACCCATCCATCTCGACCAGGAGCTGGTTCAGGGTCTGCTCGCGCTCGTCGTTGCCGCCGCCCAGGCCCGCACCGCGGTGACGGCCCACGGCGTCGATTTCGTCGATGAAGATGATGCAGGGGGCGTTCTTCTTGCCCTGCTCGAACATGTCGCGGACGCGCGACGCGCCGACGCCGACGAACATTTCCACGAAGTCGGAGCCGGAGATGGTGAAGAACGGCACGTTGGCTTCGCCCGCCACCGCGCGCGCGGTCAGCGTCTTACCCGTGCCGGGGGGGCCGACCAGCAGCACGCCCTTGGGGATCTTGCCGCCCAGGCGCTGGAATTTCTGCGGGTCCTTCAGGAACTCGACGATTTCGGTCAGTTCCTGCTTGGCCTCGTCGATGCCGGCCACGTCGTCGAAGGTGACGCGGCCCACCTTTTCCGTCAGCAGCCGGGCGCGGGACTTGCCGAAGCCCATGGCCTTGCCGCCGCCGGACTGCATCTGGCGCATGAAGAAGATCCACACGCCGATCAGCAGCAGCATGGGGAACCACGACAGCAGCACGCTGAACAGCGACGGCACGTTGCTGTCGTCGGGCACGGCGCTGATGCGCACGTTCTTCTGCGTCAGCCGCTCGACCAGATTGGCTTCCGACGGGATGTAGGTGCTGAACGAACGGCCGTCGGTGAAATGGCCGTTGACCTGATTGCCCTTGATGGTGACATCGGCCACCTGTCCGCGATCGACCTCGGCGATCAGCTCGCTGAACGGAATGGTGGCTTGCGGGCTGCGGGTGGATGAGCTCTGGAACAGGTTGAACAGAGCCACCAGCAGCAGCCCGATGATGATCCAGAGCGCGAGATTTTTGCCGAAGTTGTTCACGTTTCACGCCTTTCTGCGAACCCAGCGCTGATCGGTGCCTTACAGATCCGAAGGATCATCCAAACTGTGGACGCCGGTGGATCATCCCCAATCCCACGGGTCTCTCCGCCAGATTAGATAATGCCGCCCCCGCCTGAAACAACTGGAAAAGCGGGACCGGCCAGCGGCACGGCGGGGGTAAAGAGCACGGCGGCCATGCCCTCCCCCGTTCCGCCGGCCTCCCCTCCCCCGAAATGGGGCACGGCAACCACCCTTTCCCCCCGCCACAGGGCCGGGAGCGTCAGCCGCACCGGCTCCGGCAACGGAGGGGACGGCACCCCGCCCTGCCCCTTCACCTGCGCCCAGCCGGCGGCCCCCAGAGCCGCCACCGTCACCCCGTGCCCGAGTCCCGCCGCCGCCGTCACGGTGAAGCGCCCGTCCCACAGCACCCGCCCGCCGGGCGGCAAGGGAAGCCGCCCTCCGGCTGCCGCCGGTTCGCGCACCACCAGCAGCCCGCCGCCGCGCACCAGCACGCGGCAGCCGGCCAGGGTGGCGCCCTTCCCCGCCGCCCCCGGCCGGATGGCGGCCAGCAGCCGCTCCAGCCGGTCGAGCCGCGGAGCATAGGCTCCCCCGCCCACCGTGACCAGGGCACGGGCCACGGCACGGCGCGCCATCTCCTCCGGGGCGGCGGCCAGGGCGGCGGCGTCCAGACGGATCCAGCCCTCGGGCCGCACGGTGGCGGTGCCGGCCAGCAGGCCGGTGGTGAGGGTGTCGAGCGTGTTGCGCACCTGGGCGGCGCGGCGGGCGGTGCCGCACAGCCGCTCCGCCGTCAGCCCTTCCGCCGCCAGCGCTTCCCCGGCGGCGCGCAGCCGCCCGCGGGCATAGGCCGGGGAACGGTTGGAGGGGTCTTCCACCCACCCTTGCCCCAGCGCCGCACAGGTGGCGGCAAGCTCGGCGTGGGAGACGTCGAGCAGCGGCCGCAGCACCCGCACGTCGGCGCCCCAGCGTATCGGCGCCATGCCGGCCAGCCCGTCGGGACCGCTGCCGCGCGACAACCGCATCAGCACGGTTTCCGCCTGATCGTCGCGGTGGTGGGCCAGCAACAGATGAAGGATGCCCGCATCCCGGCAGGCGGCGGCCAGCAGAGCGGCCCGCGCCTCGCGCGCGGCATGCTGGATGGCGGCGGCGGGCTTGTCCCCGTCCCACCGCAGGATCTGGTGGACGATGCCGTGGGCGGCCAGCCAGCGGCCCACCTGCGCCGCCTCCCCGGCGGATTCGGGGCGCAGGGCGTGATCGACGGTCAGGGCCAGCACCGACCCACCGCGGGCCGCGGCCCAGCCGTGGGCCAGCAGGACCAGCGCCAGACTGTCCGCCCCGCCGGACACGCCGACGGCGACGCGGGGAGCGGGTTCGAAGCCGCCCAGCCGGTCCATGCGGGCGGCGAAGGCATCCGCCGCCAGCGGCACCCCGCCGGTCACCTTACGACGGGCAGTTCAGGCGGCGCTGTTCCGCCTCCGCCCGGCGCTTCACGCTGGCGGCGGCGGTGGGGAATTTCTTGTTGAGCTGGGCAAAGGCGGTGCAGGCCTCGGTCTTCTTGTTGAGCTGGCCCAGCGACATGCCCAGCTTCAGCAGATTGTCGGCGGCCTTGGCGTTCTTGGGATACTTCTGCATCCCCTCGGCATAGGCGACGGCGGCCTCGGTGTACTTCTTCTGCACGAAATAGGTTTCGCCCAGCCAGAACTGGGCGTTGCCGGCCAGATCGTTGCCCTTGTTCTTGGCGACGAACTCCTGCAGCGCCTTTTCCGCCTTGTCGTATTCCTGGTTGCGCAGGAAGGCGAAGGCGTATTCGTACTGCTTTTCCGGCGGGCCGGACGGCAGCGCCACGGGGGCGGGCTTGGCGTCGGCCTTGGCGGCGGGAGCCGGCTTGTCCGCCGGCGGCTCGCGGTCGCCGCCCTTCGGCTCCGCCGCGGCCTTGGCCGCCGGGGCCCCGGGCGCCACCGCCGACAGGCCGCCGCCCTTGCCCGACTCCAGGCTGTTCAGGCGGAAGTCGATGTCGCTGTTGATGCGCTCCAGCCGGTCCTTGAGCTGGGTGACCTGATAGCCCAGTTCCTCGTTGCGCCCGTTGACCTCGGCGATCATGCGTTCCAGCCGCTGGAGCCGCACCTCGAAATCCGCGGCGAGGGAGGAGGACAGCTCGGCCACCTGCACAGGCCCGCCCATGGCCGCGGCGGTCCCCTCCAGCCGTTCCAGCCGCTGCCATTGGCCGGCGTCCTGGGCCAGGACCGGGAACGCGGCGGCGGCCAGCGCACCGGCCAGGACATGCCGGGAGACGGCGCGGCGCAGGATGGCGGCGGAGCGGCGGCGGGCTGGGGACGATTGGGTGTTCATCGTTCTCGCTTCGATGTCGGATCGGCCACGCCGGGGCGGGGAAGGCGAAGAGGCGGGACTGTGGCGGGGCAACGGGGCGAAAATATGACGAGAGGCCGCCGGCTGAGAAGCCAAAAAGCTCAAGCAGCGCCGCAAACGCGACGGGCGGCGGGAAACCCCGCCGCCCGTCGCCCGTTTCCGGTACCGGCCAAGCCTCAGACGAGCTGGTCGGCGGACTCGATGATGGTGCGGACGATGCCGTAGTCACGCGCCTCGTCGGCCAGCATCCAGTAGTTGCGGTCGGTGTCCTTCTCGACCTTTTCCAGCGGCTGGCCGGTTTCGCGGGCGATGATGGCGTTGAGCCGCGCCCGCATGCGGATGATCTCCTTCGCCTCGATGGCGATGTCGGTGGCACGGCCGCCGGCACCGCCCAGCGGCTGATGGATCAGGAAGCGGGTGTTGGGCAGGCAGAAGCGGTTTTCCGGCTTGGCCGCCAGGAAGATGTGACAGCCGGCCGACGCGACCCAGCCGGTGCCCAGCATCTTCACCTCGGGCTTCACGAACCGGATCATGTCGTGGATGGTGTCGCCCGCTTCCACATGGCCGCCGGGGGAATTGACCACCACGCGGATGGGGTCGTCGCTTTCGTGCGCCAGGGCCAGAAGCTGGGCGGTGATGCCCTGGGCCAGTTTCATGTCGATCTGGCCGAAAATCAGGACGGTGCGCGCCTTGAAGAGCGACTGCTGCACCGCTGCGAAGGGGGCCGGGGCCTTGTCCTTCGACTTTTCATCCGGTTCGCTGCCCGGTTCGTTCGGATCTTCTTCGTCCAAACGGGTATAGGCGTGCGCCATCGTCGTCCGTCTCCCTGGTTTCCGGCGGCCGTGCGCGGGAACGCACGGGGCGAATCTCCACATAGCCCGTATTGGCGTCCGGTTCAACGGCTTGGCCGCCACTTTTTCCGCACCGCCACCGAATGCGCGTGTACTGGCGCACCGGACAAACCTACTGCCGGTTGACACGGAACCTGTGCTGTGGCGCCATGCAGCGTGACGAAACGGCGGAGATCGGCGGGCCATGAGCGGTGTCAGCGTCATCATTCCCGCATACCGGGCCGAAGCGACCATCGGGCGGGCCGCCGCCAGCCTGCTGGCCCAGACCCATCCCGCGTGGGAGGCGCTGATCGTCGCCGACGACGGCGCCGACTACGCCGCCGTTCTGGCGGGCGCGGGAATCGCCGATTCGCGCTTCCGCTTCCTCACCACGGGCCGAATCGCCGCCGGGGCGCCCGCGGCGCGCAACGCCGGGCTGGCCGCCGCCGCCCTGCCCCTGGTCGCCCCCCTGGACGCCGACGACCTGTACCACCCCCGCCGGCTGGAAACCCTGGTGCCGCTGGCGCTGGAGCATGGGGCCGCCGCCGACAACGTGGCGGTGGTGCGCGACCGCGACGGGGCAGCGCTGGGCACCCTGTTCGCGCCGTCCGCCGGGGTGCGGATGCTGGATGCGGACGGGTTCCTCGCCACCTCGGTCCCGCTGTTCCTGATGGTGGCCCGCCGCCTGTGCCCGCCCTGGCCCGAGGACATGCGCTTCAGCGACGACGTGGTGTTCAATCTGCGGGTGCTGGAGCGGACGGGGCGCCTGCCCGTGGCCCTGGCCCCGCTCTACGAATACCGCCAGCGCGACGGCTCGATCACCGTGGGCGACGACGCCGCCGAACGGGCCGACCGCGATTACCGCCACATGCTCGACCGGCTGGAACGGGACGGGCTGGGGCTGACCGACGGGGACCTGCGCCGCCGCACCGCCGACGCCATCCAGGCCAAGCGGGCCCTGAACGCCGCCTTCAGCACCGCCCATCAGGCCGGACGCGTTACCACCTTTCAGGAATACCTCTCCACGTGCGGGAAGCTTTGCGCGATTCCTCATCCGGGTGCATGATACGCCTTCGAATGACGGACTCATGACAGTGCGCCCGGCCGTCCGAGCGGCGGTGGCGGGCGCGTGCCGGCGATGGACGATCCTTTCTCATCCCCCTCCTTCTCCACGGGCAAGTACTGGCTGAAACGGGCACGCATTCCCGCCGTGCGCCTTCTCCCGCCCCTGCCCGCCCCCCCTGACGAGGATGGCTTCTGCCTGTGCGACGTGCGCATCGAATGCGGCGCCGTGCGGGCGGTGCTGGCGGCGGGGGAATCGCCGTGCTGCTGCCGCGGCGTCGATCTGGACGGGGCACGGGTCTGCCACCTGTCGCCCGAGGCGCCGATCCGCCCCGGCGTCACCGCCGATCTAACCATCGACGGCGGCCCCGGACGGCGGGTGCGGCTGCGGGCCGGGGCCATCGACGCCGCCGGCCCCTATGCCGTGGCCTGCGTCTGCACCCCGCCCCGCTGCGGCCCGGCCCGGCGCTGACCGGGGCGCCGCCCCTCATCCCCCCTCTCCCGGGGCGTGAGAGGGGGGGCGTGAGCGGGGGATGGATGCGGCCTTTTCCAGACCGTCAATTCTCTCGACAGCCGCGGGTGAACTGAACGATATAGTTCAGTCCGCTTCCGGCCCGGTGGCCGGCGGCGTCTGCAACCGTACAGTGCCGCCCATCCCCGGCGGCCGATTCCGGCTGGAACCCGTCCCATGCGCCATCCGCTCCGCATCGCCCTTCTCCTCGTGCTCCTGGCCTTGGGCGGGGCCGGTTACTGGTATTTCATCGACCAGAGCGGCACCGTCGGCCAGTTGCTGGCCCTGGCGAAGGGGGGTGGCAAGGATGCGGCGGTACCGGCGGCCCCTGCGGCGGGGACACCCCCCGCCCGCCCGATGCCGGTGGAGGCGGTGAAGGTCAAGGTCGGCGCCGTCACCCGCACGGTCACCGCCGTCGGCTCGCTGATGTCCAGCGAATCGGTGGTGATCCGGCCGGAGGTGACCGGGCGCATCACCAACATCGCCTTCAGCGAAGGCGAGCCGGTGAAGAAGGGGGCGGTGTTGATCCGCCTGGACGACGCGGTGGCCCGCGCCACCCTGGCCCAGGCCCAGGCCAGTCTGGTGTTCTCCCGCGCCGACCTGAACCGGGCGTCGGAACTGTTCCGCCAGAGCTCCGGCACCGCCAAGGCGCGCGAACAGGCGCTGGCCAAGCTCCAGGCCGACGAGGCGGCGGTGCAGCTGGCCCAGGCGCAGCTCGACAAGCTGACGCTGGCCGCCCCGTTCGACGGGGTGCTGGGGCTGCGGGCCGTGTCGGTGGGCGACGTGGTGCAGCCGGGGGCGGCCATCGTCAATCTGGAAGCCATCGACCAGTTGAAGCTGGATTTCCGCGTGCCCGAGGCCTACCTGCCCGCCGTGCGCGTGGGGCAGGCGCTGAACGTGACGGTGGACGCCTTTCCCGGCCGCACCTTCCAGGGCACGGTCTATGCCATCAACCCGCTCTTGGACGTGAACGGGCGCGCGGTGGTGATCCGCGCACGGGTGCCCAACGCCGGGCTGGAACTGCGCCCCGGCCTGTTCGCCCGCGTGGTGCTGGCCCTGACCGAGAACCCCAGCGCGGTGCTGGTGCCGGAACAGGCGCTGTTCGCACAGGGGCTCCAGCAGCTTCTCTACCGCGTGGTGGACGGCAAGGCCGCCCTGACCAAGGTAAGGATCGGCGTGCGCCGCAACGGGGAGGTGGAGGTGACCGAGGGCATCAGCCCCGACGACACCATCATCACCGGCGGCCAGATCAAGATCCGCGACGGCGCCCCGGTGGCCGTGGCGGGCGCCCAGAACAAGCCGGCGGGGACGTAAGATCATGGTTCTGTCCGACATCTCCGTCCGCCGCCCGGTGCTGGCAACCGTGATGAGTCTGGCGCTGATGCTGATCGGCATCGTGTCGTACCAGCGGCTGTCGGTGCGCGAGTACCCCAAGATCGACGAGCCGGTGGTCAACGTCACCACCACCTACCAGGGTGCGTCGGCCGAGATCATCGAATCCCAGGTGACCCAGCCGCTGGAGGAATCCCTGGCGGGCATCGAGGGCATCGACGTCATCTCCTCGGTCAGCCGGGCGGAGAAGAGCCAGATCACGCTGCGCTTCCGCCTGACCCGCGACGTGGACGAGGCGGCCAACGACGTGCGCGACCGGGTGGGCCGCGCCCGCGGCGTGCTGCCCGACGCCGTGGACGAGCCGATCATCGCCAAGGTGGAGGCCGACGCCCAGCCCATCATCTATCTGGCCTTTTCCAGCGACCGCCATTCGCCGCTGGAGGTGACCGACTTCGCCGACCGCTATGTGAAGGACCGGCTGCAGAACCTGCCCGGTGTCGCGGAGGTGCGCATCTTCGGCGAGCGCAAGTTCTCCATGCGCATCTGGCTCGATCCCCAGCGCATGGCCGCCTACAACATCACGCCCCAGGACGTGGAAAACGCGCTGAAACGGCAGAACGTGGAGATCCCGGCGGGCCGCGTGGAAAGCGTGGCGCGGGAATTCACCGTGGTGTCGGAAACCGACCTGCGCACGCCGCCCGAATTCGACCAGATCATCCTGCGCGACGAATCGGGCTATCTGGTGCGCCTGCGCGACGTGGGCCATGCGGAGCTGGGCGCGCGGGACGAGCGGGTCAGCGCCCGCTTCATGGGAAAGAGCGCGGTGGCGCTGGGCGTGGTGAAGCAGTCCACCGCCAACCCGCTGGAGGTGTCGGCGGCGGTGCAGGCCAACCTGCCCCGCATCCGCGAGGTGCTGCCCGAGGGGATGGGCGTGGATGTGGGCTATGACAGCTCCATCTTCATCGACAAATCCATCGACGCGGTGTTCCACACCATCTTCGAAGCCATCGTGCTGGTGGTTCTGGTCATCTTCTTCTTCCTGCGGTCTCTGCGGGCGACGCTGGTGCCGCTGGTGACCATCCCGGTGTCGCTGATCGGCGCGTTCGCGCTGATGTACCTGTTCAACTTCTCCATCAACACCCTGACCCTGCTGGCCATGGTGCTGGCCATCGGTCTGGTGGTGGACGACGCCATCGTCATGCTGGAGAACATCTACCGCCACATCGAGGAAGGGGTTCACCCGTTCAGGGCGGCGCTGCAGGGGTCGAAGGAAATCGGCTTCGCCGTGGTCGCCATGACCATCACGCTCGCGGCGGTGTACGCCCCCATCGGCTTCATGACCGGGCGCACCGGGCGGCTGTTCACCGAATTCGCCCTGACGCTGGCCGGCGCGGTGCTGGTGTCGGGGTTCGTGGCGCTCACCCTGTCGCCCATGATGTGCTCCAAGCTGCTGCGGCACGAGGCCAAGCACGGCGTCTTCTACACCCTGATCGAAAAGTTCCTGGTGGGGCTGACCGAGGGGTACCGCGGGCTGCTGCGGCTGTCGCTGCGGGCGCGCCCGGTGATCCTGCTGATCGGCGCCGGGGTGGCGGTGGCGAGCTGGGTGCTGGTCAAGGGCCTGCCCAGCGAACTGGCCCCCACCGAGGACCGCGGCACCATCGTGTCCATCGCCATCGCGCCCGAAGGCTCAACGCTGGAGTACACCAGCACCTATGCCCGGATGATGGAGGGCACCTTCGCCAAGCTGGAGGAGGCGGAGAAGTACTTCATGGTGGTGGGTTTCCCCGTGGTCAATCAGGCCATCAGCTTCATGCGCCTGAAGGATTGGGATCTGCGCACCGTCAAGCAGCAGCAGGTGGTGGCCGGTCTGGCCCCTAAGCTGTTCGGCATTCCAGGCGTGCTGGCCTTTGCCGTCAACCCGCCGTCGCTGGGGCAGAGTGCCACTGACAAGCCGATCAACTTCGTCATCCAGACCTCGCTGGGCTACGCCGACCTGCAGAAGATGCTGGATACCCTGCTGGCCGAGGCGCGCAAAAACCCCGGCCTGATGAACATCGACACCGATCTGAAGCTGAACAAGCCGGAACTGCGCATCTCCATCGACCGCGACAAGGCCGCCGACCTGGGCGTGGAGGTGGAAACCGTGGGCCGCACCCTGGAAACCTTCCTGGGCGGGCGGCAGGTGACCCGGTTCAAGCGCGACGGCAAGCAGTACGACGTGGTGGTGCAGGTGTCGGAGGCCGACCGCCGCAACCCCGACAGCATCGCCGCCATCTATGTGCGCGGCGGGCGCGGGCAGATGATCTCGCTGGCCAATCTGGTGAAGATCGAGGAGCGGGTGGCGCCCCGCGAACTGAACCACTTCAACAAGCTGCGCTCGGTGACCATCACCGCCACCCTGGCACCGGGCTATTCCCTGGGCGAGGCGCTGACCTTCCTGAACGGGGCGGCGGAACGGGTGCTGCCGGCGGCGGCCCAGACCGATTACGGCGGGCAGAGCCGCGAATTCCGCGAATCCTCCGCCGGGCTGTACGTGACGTTCATCCTGGCACTGGCCTTCATCTATCTGGTGCTGGCGGCGCAGTTCGAAAGCTTCGTCGATCCCTTCGTCATCATGCTGACGGTACCGCTGTCCATGACAGGTGCGCTTCTGGGGCTGAAGCTGACCGGCGGCACCATGAACGTCTACAGCCAGATCGGCCTGGTGACGCTGGTCGGCCTCATCACCAAGCACGGCATCCTGATCGTGGAATTCGCCAACCAGCTCCAGCACGCCGGCACCGAGATCCGCAAGGCGGTGGAGGAAGCGGCGGTGCTGCGCCTGCGCCCCATCCTGATGACCACGGGGGCCATGGTGCTGGGGGCGGTGCCGCTGGCCATGGCCAAGGGAGCGGGCGCCGAAAGCCGTCAGGCCATCGGCATCGTCATCGTCGGCGGCATGATGCTGGGCACGCTGCTGACCCTGTTCGTGGTGCCGGTGGTCTACAGCTACATCGCCAGGAAAAAGCTGGGGGCGGAAGACGCCCACCATGACCACCATCCGGGAGCCGCCCCGCACCCGGCGGAGTGAGGGGGGCCGTGTTGACGCGCGCCCTCTTGGACCGGGATGGGACACTATCACAATGCCCCATCCCGGCAACAATGGCGCAGGCCCCGACAGGAAAGCACCCCTTATCCAAAGTGGCGTAGCCCGCGGTGCATTGCGGTCGAGCGCCACATCTTATGTGAGAGCAACGTCACTGGGATCAGCCGGGGCAGATACGGCCCTATTGATATCAATACGAAGTTGTGCATCCGCCATAGCGAAAAGAGAGAGCAGCAAAGCTCCGATTAAGGCCCCTCCCCATATTAACCACAGCGTTGGAGAAGCAAGGAAACCAAAGAAAAAAAGATAGCAAAAATGGCTAATATTAAATATTATTAGCTGCCATGGATGACTAAATACATCTGCCATGACAATGGCCGGAACGTCTATGACCTCACCTCGTTGCCGGCGCTCAAATTGCTCGGCAAGTATTCTTCGCCTTATATTCATTTGTTCTTCAGAAAGTATCTTACTTGTTTGCACCAACCTCTCTGCAGCACCAGAATCGATCAACGACGTTATGGTTTCAGAACTGAGATGCCGTATCGCTATGTAATCAGCGATTACCTCTCCCATCAGTGGCTGTCGCTTATGGAATTGACTATAAACTGTGCGATTTACAATCACGATTCCAATAACTTGAATTAAAGTCCAGGAAAGCAGCCAAAAATTCCATTCTGAAACAATAAGTATCCAAATAATTGACAGAGATACGATCTTTAGCCCGAGCAAATTTCGCTTTGCAATAACACTATACATCCCAGCCCCATGACCTAATTCATGGCAAATCTTAAAATTAAGAACAGGATTCATTTCTTTAAAATTATCACGCAAGAATATAAAAACATCTTGAGCGATCGGCGACACATAGGCGCAGGGCGATATATTAGGCATGCCACGCCCTCTCTTCACCGTAAATACATGAACATAGTTTTTGGCAAAATAGGCAATGAATTTTTTCGGGCGAAAATAAGATGGTATCAAAAAATAAAAGTCAAAATATTTTATGAAATCCATAGAGTTTACACGAATAAATTCCGTCCCTTGGCATTTTTCTACAAAAGAAAGAACGGAAGTTTTATCAAAAAAAGAGGCTATAAATAACAGCCCACTCAATATAGAAAAAGAAATAATAAAGTATGCAATAAATACAAACGCTGCCGTTAAATTTTGATGCGCGGAAAAATAAGAGATGCCTATCACGACGAAAGGCATCTCAAGAACAGGTAAAGAAAATAAACGATGATAAATTACATTATAGAAAAATTTAATTGGATTCATCTTTAAGTCTCTTGTCGATATTAATATAAATCTCAAGCCGTTGGGCTTGAGAAAGTGAGGTACTTTTCTGGTGAACGGCAATAATGATTTTATCAATCTCGTCAGAAGACGGCTGCGGCTTCCCTTTGGCAAGACAGGCAGAAATGATTTGCCAAGCAAGCCCTACGATAGTTGCTGCATTTGCCAAGAACGCTAAAGAATCACCGGCATCCATATGAAATATGGCATTGTCATCCATAAAATCATCATGACCAAAACAAATGTCATCTAAATTTTCACTGCCAATCAGATGACAATGAACGGAAAAAGACGTAAGCAGAATTCCTTTTACAATATGGGGTTCTGGTTTATTTCCATCCATTAAATACTCCATACAAGACATATCGAGAAACCTTTCTATGGAAAAAACACGCGGGGAAATACCATCACGGAATGACGGTACATGATCGCCCTCCCCTTTGGGGCCGAGGACGACAGAATCACGTTGATAGTGCCCGAGGGCCTGTCAGGAAAAACGACACCAAGCCCCGTGGCTTCCATCGACACGATGGTGGAACACCTCTTCCCGGTTCATCCAGCCGGACGCAGCCAAGCCTCCGTCTCCTGGCCATGGATCGGTGTGGAACCCGGACAATTCATACATATTGTCGTCGATTCAGATGCTATCCACCGCTCAGGGTTTCAAGACCCGTCAGCGGCTTTTCCATTTATGACCAGCAGGACCACGAGCTAATCGTTCACAAGGCCACCACCTTGGCAGCGCCACGCGCATAGGACGAGGCAAGGCGAGAGAAGGCCCATTGGCCGTGACGGCATCACAAACCCCCGCCGGGATCCCACCGGGCGGGGGGGGGCCGGCAACGCCGGCTGAGTTCCAGACCCGTCAAGCGGCGCTTTGCGTTACTTCCGCTCCCACACCTTGGTTTCCAGATAGCGGCTCGCCAGGAAACGGTACGTCGCCTTCTGCAACTGCTCGATGGCCATGGACCGTTCGACGGGAACATTGTCCCACGCCTGGAGCAGTTCCTCCCACTCCATGAGCTGGGTGCGCAGGTCGTCGCGGATCTTGCGGATGAACGTGACGGTGGTGTCGAACGCCTTCAGCGCGCCGACGATTTCACCGGTCTGGGCGTCGGCCTGCTCGAAGATGGCGTCGTACCGGCGCAGGGGCTTCTTGATCATCCCCTGCATGCGCGCAACCTCGCTGACCAGCAGACGGTCGGAGCGATAAAGCTGCCCGATGCGGGTCAGGTTGTCGGAAATGGCGCGGATGTGCTTGAACCGGTCGCGCAGCGCCTCGATGTACGACAGTTCCTGGGCCAGATCGTCGATGCGGTCGTTGATGTACTGTTCGGCGTTGTCGGTGATGCCCAGCTTTTCCGCGATCTGACCATAGGCGCTTTTCAGCCGGCTCTTGGTCTGCGGGTCTTCGACCACCTGCTCCAGCTCGTCGAGATCGACGATAATCATTTCCGATCCGGTCACCCACGACACGAGCTGCACCGTGATGCGCCCCTTGGCGATCATCAGATGCTGCGGCTCCACCGACCACGAGGCGGAACCGTCCAGCAATTCACCGGGGATCTTTTCGCCGGGGCGGATCTGCTTCACATAGGCCAGCCCCTTTTCCACCATCTCCAACAGCTTGGCGTCGTGGGTGCCGTCCTTGATGTCGAAGGATTCCTTCAGCGTCTTGAACGGCAGCGACGCCTTCAAATCGCCCAGCGTGATGTTCAGCACCGGCTGCTTGGTGGCGGCGTCGGTGGCGAAGAAGGCGCCGGAGATGCTGAACACCTTGTGCTCGAAATCAAAATGCGTGTCGCGCGGGGCCGCCGGCGCCGCCGAATCCGTCCCTGCGCCCGCCGGGCCGCCCTCGGGCACGGGGGATCGGGCCTGTTCGGCCAGGGTCGCGTTCGAATCACTCATGCGAAGGCCATGTTATCGACATTCCATAACCCAGGATGCGGAAGATCCGTACCCGATTCCATTCCCTGTGCGCAACCCGAAGCGAGCCCGCAACACACGGCGGTCTGCGTCCCAACGTCACACTCCCGGCCGGCAGCGCTTGAATGCCGGGGTATGCCGCGGATTCCAGCTTACAGCAAATCACGCAGCCGGAACCAGAGCATCGCCAGCACCAGCGCCGGGGTGCGGGCGATGGGGCCACCCGGAAAGGCCATATGGGGTATGCGGGCCATGACGTCAAACCGTCCCGCCGTTCCATCGACCGCCTCGGCGATCAGCGCGCCGGCCATGCCGCTCAGCGCCACCCCATGGCCGGAATAGCCGTGGGCGAAATAGACGGTGGGCGACACGCGTCCGATCTGGGGCATGCGGTTGACGGTGATGGCGACCTTGCCACCCCAGCAATGGGTCAGCCGCACGCCGGCCAGTTGGGGGAACATGCGCAGCATCTTGCCCCGCAGCGACCGCGCCAGCCCCGGACGGTCCAGACCGGAATAGCTCACCTCCCCCCCGAACAAGAGGCGGTGGTCGGACGAGCGGCGGAAATAGTTCAGCACGAAATTCATATCCGACACCGCGGCGTTGCCGGGCAGCAGGGCCGCGGCCCGTTCCGCACCCAGGGGTTCGGTGGCGACGATGTATGTGGCGACCGGCATCACCATGCGCGCCAGCGCCGGCACCAGCCCGCCCAGGTAGGCGTTGCCGCCCAGCACCACATACCGCGCCCGCACCCGTCCGCCGTCCGTCTCCGCCACCGGGGCGGCCCCGGTGGCGAGCCGCCGCACCCGGCTGCCCTCGAAGATGCGCACCCCGGCGGCGAGCGCAGCGCCGGCCAGCCCCAGCGCGTAGTTCAGCGGGTGCAGATGGCCGCTGCGCCCGTCGTAGAGGCCGCCCACCACCCGCGGGCTGTCCACCACCGCGCGGGCCTCCGCCGCGTCCAGAAGGCGGGTGTGGGGATAGGCGCACGGGCCGCGGAGTTCCGCGTCCAGCTCCGCCAGCTCGTCCATGTGCCGCGGCTTCAGCCCCGCCAGCAGATAGCCCCAGGTCAGGTCGCAGGCGATGGCATGGCGGGTGACGCGGCGCTCCAGCCGGTCCTTCGCCTCCTCCCCCAGATCCCACAGGATGCGGGCGTCCCCCTCCCCCACCATGCGGGCCATGGCGGCATAGGGCTTGTTGTAGCCGGTGATGATCTGGCCGCCGTTGCGCCCCGAGGCACCCCAGCCGACCCGCTCCGCCTCCAGCACGATGACGCTGTAGCCGCGTTCGGCCAGTTCCAGGGCCGCGGTCAGCCCGGTGTAGCCGGCGCCGATCACGCAGACGTCGCACGCCTCCTCCCCCGCCAGCGCCGGGTGGCCGGGATGGGGAGTGGCGGAATCGGCGTACCAGGATGGGGCGTGGGGGGCGGGGGTCGCGTGAATCATACCGCCTGGGATAATCCCGCCCATTTGGTCCGGTCAACCGCTCCTTGGTGACGGAATATTTAAATGATGACAGAACAAAGACCCCCCTGGCGGCGCCCCCCCGTTCGGCACCATATTGTCGAAACGCGCAACGGCAAGGAGGCGTCCGCCCCGATCATGGCGGCGGGCCGATTGTTTCATGGCCTTTATGGATGACTTCATCAAAAAGAATCGCATAACCGAAGTTGAATGCCTGGTGCCCGACATGTCGGGCATTGCGCGGGGCAAGATCGTCCCCGCCGAAAAGTTTCTCCGCATCCTGCGCGATCGCGGCCTGCGGCTGCCGGAAGCCATCTTCGTCCAGACCGTCACCGGCGACTACCCGGACGACGAGGACGTCACGTCGGACGAGAATTCCGACGTCTACATGATCCCGGACGAACGCACGATCCGTTTCGTTCCCTGGTACAAGGAACCGACCGCCCAGGTCATCACCGACTGCGTGTACCACAACGGCTCACAGGTGGATTTCGCGCCGCGCTATGTGCTGAAGCGCGTGCTGAAGCTGTACGAAGAGCGCGGGTGGAAGCCGATCATCGCGCCCGAGCTGGAATTCTTCCTGGTTCAGATCAACAAGGATCCCGATTACCCGCTGGTGCCGCCGGTCGGCCGGTCGGGCCGCATCGAAAGCGGGCGTCAGGCCTATGGCATCGACGCGGTGAACGAGTTCGATCCCATCTTCGAAGACATCTACGATTTCTGCGAAGCCCAGGACATCGACATCGACACCCTGACCCACGAGGCGGGTGCCGCGCAGATCGAGATCAACTTCAACCACGGCGACGCGCTGGAACTGGCCGATCAGGCGTTCCTGTTCAAGCGCACGGCCCGTGAAGCCGCCCTGCGCCATCAGGTCTACGCCACCTTCATGGCCAAACCGATGCAGGGCGAGCCGGGCAGCGCCATGCACGTGCACCAGTCGGTGGTGGACCTGGACAGCGGGCGCAACCTGTTCGCCAACCCCGACGGGTCGGACAGCGAGCTGTTCATGGCCCATCTGGCGGGTCTGCAGAAGTTCCTGCCCTATGTCATGCCGCTGCTGGCGCCGAACGTGAACTCGTTCCGCCGGCTGGTGCCTAATTCGGACGCGCCGATCAACGTCCACTGGGGCCGCGACAACCGCACCACCGGCCTGCGGGTGCCGGTGTCCACGCCCGAGGCGCGGCGGGTGGAAAACCGGGTGGCGGGTGCCGACGCCAACCCCTATCTCGCCATGGCCGCGTCGCTGGCCTGCGGCTATCTGGGCATGTCCATGGGTCTGGAGCCGTCGGACCCGGTGAAGGGGTCGGCCTATCGCCTGGCCTACAGCCTGCCGCGGCACCAGTCGGAGTCGCTGGCGAAGTTCACCGGCTGCAAGCCGCTGCGCGAGGTGCTGGGCGAACGCTTCATCGAAGCCTTCACCTGCGTCAAGGAAGCGGAGTATCAGGCGTACAACCGCGTCATCAGTTCGTGGGAACGTGAAAATCTGCTGCTGAACGTGTAAGGCCCGACGTTCCGCAACACTTATCTGCCATGACGGAACCCGGCGGCCCCCAGCCGCCGGGTTTTTCGTGTCAGGACGGGTGGGATGACCGGCATCCAATGGCGGGAGACCATGAGCACCGGCGTGGCGCGGCTGGACGCCGACCACCGGGAGCTGATCGCCCATGTCAACGTCTTGGGCGAGATTCTGGCCGCCCCCGCCTTCGATGCCAAGGGCGCCGCCCTGGGCCTGCTGTTCCTGCTGCGTTACACCCAGGATCATTTCCCGCGCGAGGAAAAGCTGATGGAGGTGATCGACTACCCCTTCATCACCGACCACAAGGCCCAGCACGACGAGGCCACCCGCGCGCTGCACGAACTCAGCCGCCTGTTCTTTCTGTGCCCCAACCGGCTGACCACCGGGCTGCTGTACGATTTCGCCGCCGGACTGGTGCGGCACGTGATCTTCCTCGACACCAAGCTCAATGCCCATGTGCGGGGTGTGACGGAAGAGGAGGGGCAGACCGCGGAGGACCATCCCCAGAAAACAACAAGTTGAGAATCGCTCTCAATTGATTTCCCAAAACGAAGGGGTTACGGTCCGCCTGTCATTGGGGAGTAGCCGCCCTGTCGAAAGGGGGGATGCGTCAACAGACTTGGGCCCCGGCCCATGGCGCATCCGGCGATCAGCTTGGCAAGACCTTTGGCTTCACCGCTGTCCCAGGGGCTGGGCAGGGCGGGAAGCCATCGGCCGTGTCTGCCCAGCCCCCGATCGAGCCTTTGATGGAAGCCCTGCTCATTTCCACCGGTGTGGTGGCCGTTGCCGAGATCGGCGACAAGACCCAGTTGCTTGCCCTGGTCCTGGCGGCGCGGTTCCGCAAGCCCATCCCGATCATTCTCGGCATTCTGATCGCCACGCTGGCGAATCACGCGCTGGCCGCCTGGGCGGGGTCGCTGGTGGCCGGGTGGCTGGGAGCCGACGTCATGCGCTGGATTCTCGGCGTGTCGTTCCTGGCCATGGCGGTGTGGATCATGATCCCCGACGCGGTGGACGACGACACCGGGGGGGACAGCCGGTTCGGGCCGCTGATCGCCACCATCGTCACCTTCTTCCTTCTGGAAATCGGCGACAAGACCCAGATCGCCACGGTGGCCCTGTCGGCGCGGTTCAACGACCTGATGCTGGTCACCGCCGGCACCACGCTGGGCATGATGCTGGCCAACGTCCCCGCTGTGCTGCTGGGCGAAAAGGCGGCGACCAAGGTGCCGCTGAAACTGGTCCACGGCATCGCCGCCGCCATCTTCGCCGTTCTGGGCGTGCTGGCGCTGCTGAACGCCGGCAATGTCTTCGGCGGCTGATCAGAACCGGTCTTGAAAAAGTGCCCCGCCGCCGGTGCGCAAAAGGACGGCGGGGCCGTCATCCCCCAGACCGGGCTTGCGCCCCGCCGCCGGGCGGTTATGGTGACCCCGCCGTTTGCGTCGCCAACGTTCGGAAAGCACCATGTCCGAAGCCTCCGCCGGAACCCCGTCTCCCGCCGTCTTCAGCCACCGTGACATCCTGACCGTGTTCAGCGGCGTGGCGCTCGCCATGCTGATGGCGGCCATCGACCAGACCATCGTGGCGACCGCCCTGCCCACCATGGCCGGACAGTTGGGAAGCCTGGATCTGGCGTCGTGGGTGGTGTCGGCCTATCTGCTGACCGCCACCTCGACCGCCCCCATCTACGGCAAGCTGTCCGACCTGTTCGGGCGCAAGCGGGTGCTGGAGGCGGCCATCCTGTTCTTTCTGGCCGGGTCGGTGCTGTGCGCGCTGGCCCAGACCATGGTGCAACTCGTCATCTTCCGCGCCATCCAGGGGCTGGGGGGCGGCGGGCTGATGGTCCTGGCCTTCACCATCATCGCCGACGTGGTGAGCCCGCGCGAGCGCGGGCGGTACCAGGGGCTGATCGGCGCCATTTTCGCGCTGGCCAGCGTGGCCGGGCCGCTGCTGGGCGGGTTTTTCACCGAGCATCTGTCGTGGCACTGGATCTTCCTCATCAACCTGCCCATCGGCGGGGCGGCGCTGGTGATGACGGGCCGGGCGCTGGGCCGCCTGCCGCGCGGGCGCGCCCGCCCGCGGGTGGACGTGGCCGGGGCGCTGCTGCTGATGGCGGCGGTGACGTGCCTGCTGCTGCTGGTGTCCAACGGCGGCGTGCGGCTGGCGTGGACGTCGTGGCCCATCCTGGGGCTGGCGGCGGTGGGGCTGGCGCTGACCGCCGCGTTCATCTGGCACGAGCGCCGCACGGTGGAACCGGTGCTGCCGCTCAGCCTGTTCCGCGTGCGGGTGTTCGCCGTGGCGGTGACGGTGGTGGCGGTGTCGGCCATGGTGCTGTTCGGCGGCATCGTGTTCCTGCCGCTGCATCTGCAGTTGGTGCAGCAGACGGGGGCCACCGAATCGGGGCTGCTGCTGCTGCCCATGGTGCTGGGCATGACCTTCGGTGCGGCGGGCGGCGGGCGGCTGATCGCGCGCTCGGGCCGGTACAAGATCTATCCCCTGGCCGGGCTGGCGCTGTCGGCGGTGATGTACGCCATCCTGGGATTCGCCAGCCACATGGTGAGCGGGGCGCTGGGATCGTCGCTGATCCTGATCCCGCTGGGTGTGGGGCTGGGGCTGGTGATGCCGGTGATGACGGTGGCGGTGCAGAACGCGGTCGATCACCGCGACATGGGGGCGGCCACGGCCTCGGTGGGGTTCTTCCGCTCGCTGGGCGGCATGGCGGGGGTGGCGCTGTTCGGCGCGGCCCTGTCCGCCGACGTGTCGGGGCGGCTGGCGCAAGCCGGCCTGCCCGGCCTGGACCCGCGGGCGGTGATGGAACGCGGCAACGCCGTCATCGGCACCCTGCCCGCACCCGTGCAGGCCGGTGTGCTGCGCGCGTTCGAGGGCGGGTTCGAGACCACCTATCTGATGGCCGCCGGGCTGGCGGTGGTGTCGTTCCTGCTGACGCTGCTTCTGCCGGAACTGCCGCTGCGGGCCGCCCCGGCGCGCACCGACGAACCGGCGGCGTAAGGCCCCCGGTCAATCGGCCCCGGTCAATCGGCATAGAACGAAAATGACGCGCCGCTATGGCTCCCGCCGGGTTTTCAAAACGGATGCAGGCACCAATATGTCCGTTTGACGCCAATGGAGTCATTCTCGCTGATGTCATCGAACTCGAAGGCCCGCCCTCACCGGCGGGCCTTTTTTCGTCGGCGACGGGTTGGGCTACCGCCCACCCCTCTGTTTTTTTATGAATGAAACCGACGGCGTTTGGAGGAGCCGACCTCCAGGCGGGGCCGGGGCAGCCGCCCCGCGCTCCCCCTTACGCCTTGGGGAATTGCAGGGTGATGCGCAGCCCCGGCTCGTTGCCGTCCAACTCCAGCGCCGCCCCGTGCAGCCGTGCCACCGCGTCCACGAGGCTCAGCCCCAGCCCGTTGCCGGGGGAAGCACGGGCGTCGTCCAGCCGCACGAAGCGTTCCAGCACCTTGTCCCGCATCTCCGGGGGAATGCCGGGGCCGGTGTCGGCCACGGTCACCCGTGGCCCCCGCCCCCCCGTGCCCGCTTCCACGGTCAGGGTGACCGAGCCGGCGGGGGTATATTTGATGGCGTTGTCCAGCAGGTTGGCCAGCGCCTGCGACAGCAGTTGCGGGTTGCCGCTCAGCACCGGCTCGCCGCGGATGTCGGCGTGGAGTTCCAGCCCCTTGTCGTCGGCCACCGGCTCGTACAGGTCGGCGGCCATGCGCGCCACCTCCGCCAGATTGACCGGCTGGAAGTTGCGCCCGCGCGATCCCGATTCGGCCTCGGCGATGGACAACAGCGCCTTGAAGGTGTCGAGCAGCCGGTCGGCCTCGACGATGGTTTCCTGCAGGGCGGTGCGATAGACCTCGGGGTCGGCGTCCTCGCGGATCAATACCAGCTCGATGCGGGAGCGCAGGCGGGTCAGCGGCGTGCGCAGGTCGTGGGCGATGCTGTCGGTCACCTGCCGGATGCCGGTCATCAGCCGTTCGATCTGGTCCAGCATGGTGTTGAGGTTGGCGGCCAGGGTGTCGATCTCGTCACCGCTGCCGCTGCGCTTGACCCGCCCGGTCAGGTCGCCGCCCATGATGCGGCGGGTGGTGCGGTTGATGGCGTCGATCTGGCGCATGGCCCCGTGGCTGATGAGGCCGCCGCCGATCAGCCCCAGCACCACCGCCCCCGTCACCACCCAGCCCAGCGATTGCCAGATGCGGCGGCGCAGGGTGTCGATCTCGCTGGTGTCGCGCCCGACCAGAAGCTGGGCGTTGCCCGGCAGGGTGAACATCATGGCGCTGGCGGTGGACGGGCGGTTGCTGGGACCGGCGGACGAGGCCACCTGAAAATGCGCCCACCCGTTCTCGTCGGGCGGCACGTCGGGCCACGCCGACAGGTTGCCGGCCAGGATCACCCCGTTGGGTGCCCGCACCAGATAGAGGGAGTTGGTGTATTGCAGGCTGCTGCGCTGGCGCACCACCTCCAGCAGGCCGGCCAGACCGTGGCGGGCGTACTGATCCTCCAGCCCCGCCACCTCGATGGCGACGGTATCGGACATCTCGTTCTGGATGAACCCGGCGGTGGAGCGGTAGACGAACAGCAGCAGCAGGCCGGTGAACACCACGAACAGCCCGGCGTACAGAACCGACAGCCGGAACGCCATGGTGCGCCACAGCCGCGGCAGCCGCACGGCCACCCGTGCGGCGGGCCCCTCGGAAGAATGGAACAGCGGCACCGGGTGCGGCCTATCCCGCCGCGCGCAGGGAATACCCCGCACCGCGCACGGTGTGGATCAGGGCGGTGGGGAAATCCTTGTCGATCTTTTGCCGCAGCCGGGCGATGTGGACGTCGATCACGTTGGTCTGGGGGTCGAAATGATAGTCCCAGACGTTTTCCAGCATCATGGTGCGGGTGACCACGCTGCCGGCGTTGCGCATCAGGAATTCCAGCAGGGCGAATTCCCGCGGCAGCAGGTCGATGTCGCGCCCGCCCCGCTTCACCGTGCGGGTCAGCAGGTCCATTTCCAGATCGCCCACCGACAGCCGGGTCTGGGGCTGCCCGGCGCCGCGCCGGCGGACCAGCACCTCGATGCGGGCCAGAAGCTCGGAAAAGGCGAACGGCTTGGTCAGGTAATCGTCCCCGCCGGCCTTCAGCCCCTTCACCCGGTCATCGACGCTGCCCAGCGCCGACAGGAACAGCACCGGCGTGTCGTTGCCGGTGGCGCGCAGCAATTCCACCAGCGACAGCCCGTCGCGGCCCGGCAGCATGCGGTCCACGATCATGACGTCGTAGACCTCGCTGCCCGCCAGGAACAGCCCCTCTTTCCCGTCGTTGGCGATGTCCACCACATGCCCGGCCTCCTTCAGGCCCTTGGCAAGATAGGCGGACGCCTGCCGGTCGTCTTCGATCACCAGGATTTTCATGTGCATGATGGTAGCGTCCCACGGGGCCGGAGCCAAGCGGCGGAATGTGCCGCCGCTGCCGCCGGCCCCTCTGTGACAAGGCGGATCACGCCCGCGGCAGTTTCAGCGCCACGAAGCTTTCGGTGCCCTGGCGGTTGACCAGCAGCAGCACCGCCTTCTGCCCGGCCTTTTCCGCCTCGGTCACGCGGGCGATCAGGTCGGCGGGGCTCTTCACCGGCACGTCGCCCACCTGTTCGATCACGTCGCCGGGGCGCACCGGGGTTTCCCCCGCCGTCTTGGACGACACCGCGGTCACCACCACGCCGTTCACGCTCTCGTCCAGCCCCAGCTTGCCGCGGGTGGTGCGGTCCAGCGGGGCCAGGGACAGGCCCTTCAGCGCCGCGGCCATGGGCGTGGCGGAGGGGGCGCTGTCGGCCTGGGCCACCTTCTCCGCGGCGGCCATCTTGTCGATACGGGCCGACAGGGTGACCTCCTTGCCGTTGCGGATCACGGTCAGGGCGGCGCTGTTGCCGGGCTTGGTGTCGGCCACGTGGCGGGTCAGGTCGCGCAGGTCGTTGACCGGCTTGCCGTCATAGGCGGTGATCAGGTCGCCCTGACGCACGCCGGCCTTGGCGGCGGGGCTGTCGGCGGTGACCTCGGCCACCAGCGCGCCGTGGGCCTTGCCGATGTTCAGCCCTTCGGCCAGTTCCGGCGTGACCGCCTGGATGCGCACGCCCAGCCAGCCGCGTTCGACCGCCCCCTTTTCCTTCAACTGGGCCACCACGCTCTTGGCCAGATTGGAGGGGATGGCGAAGCCGATGCCCACCGACCCGCCGGTGGGGGAGAAGATGGCGGTGTTGATGCCGATCACCGCCCCGCTGGTGTCGAAGGTCGGGCCGCCCGAATTGCCGCGGTTGATGGCGGCGTCGGTCTGGATGAAGTCGTCATAGGGGCCGGCGTTGATGTTGCGCCCGCGGGCCGAGATCACCCCCGCCGTCACCGTGCCGCCCAGCCCGAAGGGATTGCCCACCGCCAGCACCCAGTCGCCCACCTTGGCCTTGTCGCTGTCGCCGAAGGCCAGATGGGGCAGCGGCGCGGAACTGGACACCTTCAGCAGCGCCAGATCGGTCTTGTCGTCGCGGCCCACCACCTGGGCCGTCAGGTCGGTGCCGTCGTTCAGGGTGACGGTGACCGCGTTGGCGCCGTCGATCACATGGTTGTTGGTCACCACATAGCCGGCGGGGTCGATGATGAAGCCCGAACCGAGCGAGGTGCCGCCGCCCCGCGGCGCCTCCGGCCGCGGGCCGTGGCCGCGGGGGCCGATCTGGTCCTGGAAGCGGCGGAAGAAATCCTCGAACGGCGATCCCGGCGGGAACATGTTCTGGAACGGGTTGTCGCCGTCGCCCTCATCGCCATCGTCCTCGGCGGTCTGGGCCGGCTTGCCGGCGTCGTGCCGGGCGGTGATGGTCACCACCGCCGGGGCCACCTTTTCCACCAGCGGCGCGAAGCTGCCCGGCAGGGACGCGGCCATGGACGGGGCGGTGATGGGGGCGGTGGGGGCCACGGAATCGTTGGCCGCCAGCACCGCGCCGGACATGCCGGCGGCACCCAGCATGGTGGTGCCCAGCAGAACGGCGGCGACGGTGCGGCGCAGGCGGCGGGCACCGGACAGAGGAGCACCGGAGGAACGGACGGAAGGCTGCGGCGTCATGGAACGGATCTCCCGTAACAGCAAGGATCGGATCTGTTCCAATAGGTAGTCCCGGCACGCTCTCCGCCGCCTTGCGCCGGGATGAATTAATTTTAAGGGAACCTCACCCCACCCGCGCCGGGCCGCACACCGCCGAGGGGGCCAGGCCGGTCAGCGCCTCGTACACCGCCGGGTCGGTCGCCCCCTCGGTGCCGAAGACCAGGACGCGGGCGTCGGGGGCAAGGCCCAGGGCGGCGCGCGCTTCCGGGTCACCGGCCACGCACAGCACCGCGGCCAGACCGGCCACGCCGGATTCCCCCGCGACCACCGGGCGGTCCCCCGCCTCCCCGCTGGCCAGCAGTTTCATGGCGGTGACGGCGGCGTCATCGGGGATGGAGACGAAGGCGTCGGCGCCGCGCTCCAGAATCGCCCACGCCAGCAGCGACGGCTGGCCGCAGGCCAGACCGGCCATCACCGTGTGCAGGCCGCCCGTGACCGTCACCGGCCGCCCGGCCTCCGCACTGCGGTACAGGCAATCGGCATCATGGGGTTCGACGACGATGAACTGGGGCCGCTGCCGCCCCCAGGTTTCCCACAGATGCCCGCACACCGCCGCCGGCAGGGCGCCGACGCCGCTCTGCACGAACACATGGGTCGGGCGTTCGCTGGCGGGCAACTGGGCGATGGCCTCGTCCACCATCACCGTGTAGCCCTGCATCACATCGCGGGGGATGTCCATATAGCCGGTGTAGGAGGTGTCGGAGACCACGAACCACCCGTTGTCCGCCGCATCCCCGGCGCAGCGGCGCACGGCGTCGTCGTAATTGCCGTCAACCACCACCACCCGCGCGCCGTATTCCTCGATGGCGTGGCGCCGCCCGGCGGAGCAGCAGGCAGGGACGTAGATCACCGCCTTGGCCCCGAACACCTGCGCCCCCCATGCCACCGACCGGCCATGGTTGCCGTCGGTGGCGGTGGTCACGGTGACGGTGCGGGTGATCTTGCCGTAGCGGCCCACCACCAGATCCAGCGCCGACACCGGCACGCCGGGGGCGCGGGCCGACACCTCGCGCTCCAGCAGGCGCAGCACGGCGTACGCCCCGCCCAGCGCCTTGAAGCTGCCGAGCGCGAAGCGGAAACTTTCGTCCTTGTACCACAGCCGGTCGATGCCCGCGGCCTTGGCCAGCCCCTTGAGCGAGCGCAGCGGGGTGGGCGCGTAGCCGGGCCAGGCGGAGATTTCCGCCCGCGCCTCCGCGAACGCCGGAAGGCTGATGATCGCCCGTTCCGACGGGCCATAGGCCCGTTCCTGGTCGGCACGGGGATTCACCAGAACCCGAGGTGTGCAGGACGGCAGCAATTCCGGCATGTCAGCGTTCTCCCTGGCCGGACAGGCGGCCCCCTGAAACGAAAGCAATCTTGGAACCCGGCGTCAAGGGGGCTGGCCACACCAAGGCCGGCGAAAACGCCGCGGATAAAATCCCGCGGCGGGCAACAGCGCATCAGTACAGTTTTCCAGCCTCCGCCCGCCTGTCCAGACAACGTATGACCGTGGGTCTACCGAACAGATCATGTCTTTTTCCCGTACGATCATGACCGAGAAAATCCCCAAACCGACTCTCATGCAGACATAACAAGTTCACCCCCTTTTCTGATATTTCCTTGGCGTCCATAAGGAGTGTCATACGGATAAAGGGGCAGTACCCGGCCTCTCCTTCGTTTGTTTGCACTGCGGGAGGAACCCCATTAGTCTGCGTCCTGTTTCGCTTGAGCCTGACCTAAGGGGAAGGCCCCAGTTCCGGGCAACAAAAAGGATGGAGTGATGGAGTTCCCGCGGACCACTTTCCGGCTTGCCGCAGCCGGCATCGTCCTGTTTTCCACCGTCACGGTCCCCGTGGCGGACGCCATGGACACCCGCAGCGGCAAGGATCTGAACCTGGCCAGCTTCCACCAGACCGGCAAGGCGTCGTGGTACGGCGGCGGCTTTCACGGAAGGGAAACCGCCAGCGGCACCCCCTTCAACCAGCACGCCCTGACCGCGGCGCACCGCAGCCTGCCGCTGGGCACCGAGGTGGTGGTCACCAATGTGGACAACGGCAAATCGGTCACCGTGACCATCAACGACCGCGGCCCCTATGTGCGCGGACGGATCATCGACCTGTCGCGCCGGGCGGCGCGCGATCTGGGGTTCGTGGGCGACGGGCTGGCCAAGGTCGCCATCACCGTGTCCGCCCCGCCCGAAAGCACCGTGCCGCCGGTGCCCCAGGCCAAGCCGGCCCCGGCCCCCGCCGACCTGCAGGTGGCCGCCGTGCCCGGCGACGAGGATGACTCGGAACGGTAGTGGCCTACCGCTTCCACTCGCGGCTGGATTTGACGAAATCGGTCAGGGTGACGCCGATCTTGTCGTCGATGATCACCACCTCGCCGCGGGCCACCAGCACGCCCTCCACATAAACGTCGGTGGGATCCTTGAGGTGGCGGTCCAATTCCACCACGGCGCCGCGGCCCAGTTTCAGCAGGTCGCGGACGCGGAGCATGGCGGTGCCGATCACCACCTTGATTTCAACGGGGGCGTCGCCGATGGCGAACTGGCCGGCATCGCCGTCGTCGGTGGCTGCCCCCAGAAGATCGTCGATGCTGCTCATGCGGCGGCTCCCTCGTCTCTGTCCTGTGGGGAGTCATGTACCCCCTCCCCTGTTCCACGGCAACGGGCTTACGTCTTCGGAGGCGGGCTCGCCCCTTTGCGCCGCCGCAAAACCGCCAGATCGGCGCGGCGGAACAGGCCCAGCGCCAGCACCAGTGCGGCATAGGCCACGATGCCCGCCGCCACCAGCGCCGCCAGCCCGCCCAGCCGTTCGCCCAGGGTGGCGCCGAAGATCCACGGGGCGAGCCACCCTTGCGCCCCCCACAGCGCCGCCGCCAGCCCCGCCGTGGCCAGCGCCAGCCGCGGCAGGTGGCGCCGCAGCCGCGCGTCCACCCGGAACAGGCCGCGGCGGTGCAGCACCAGCGCCAGCAGCCCGGCGTTGACCCACGCCCCCACCGCCGTGCCCACGGCCAGCCCCACCTGGGCCAGCGGCCCCATCAGCGCCAGCTTCAGCACCACGTTGGCCGCCACCGCCGCCAGCGCCACCCGCACGGGTGTCGCGGTGTCGTGGCGGGCGTAGAACCCCGACACCAGTGCCCGGATCACCACCATGGCCGGCAGCCCCAGGGCGTAGGCCTGCAAGGTGGCGGCGGACGCGGCGGCATCGGCGGCGGAAAAGCGCCCGTGCTGGAACAGCACCGAGATCAGCGGCAGCGCGGACACCAGGAACGCCGCCGCCGCGGGCAGCGTCAGCAGCAGCGTCAACTCGATGGCGCGGTTCTGGCTGTCCACCGCCCCGGCCTCGTCTCCGCTCTTGATGCGGCGGGCCATTTCCGGCAACAGCACGGTGCCGACCGCAATGCCGATCACCCCCAGCGGCAACTGGTTCAGCCGGTCGGCGTAATAAAGGTAGGAGACCGCCCCCGTGGGCAGCAGCGAGGCGATGAGGGTGTCGGCGAACACGCTGATCTGCGTCAGCCCCGACCCCAGCGCCGCCGGCCCCAGCACGCCCAGGAATTTCCGCACGCCGGGGGTGAGCCGCGGGCGCACCAGCGCCAGCCCCATGCCCGCCCGCCGGGCGTCCCACAGCAGGTACAGGTACTGCAGCAGCCCCGACACCAGCACGCCCCACGCCAGCGCGTGCCCCACCGTGGGCGTCAGCGGCGCCACCAGCAGCAAGGCCGCGATCAGCGACAGGTTCAACAGCACCGGGGCGGCGGCGGCGGCGGCAAAGCGCCCCACCCCGTTCAGCACCCCCCCCAGCAGCGACACCAGCGACATGAACAGCAGATAGGGAAAGGTGATGCGGGTGAACTCCACCGCCAGCGCGAACTTGTCCGGTTCGTCGGAAAAACCGGGGGCGAACACCAGCATGAACCACGGCATGATGGCCCAGAACACCCCCAGCAGAACCACCTGGACCACCACCAGCAGGCTCATCACCTGTTCGGCGAAGCGTTTGGCCCCGTCCCGCCCGTCCTGCACCAGCGTGGCCGAGAACAGCGGCACGAAGGCGGCGTTGAACGCCCCCTCGGCGAACAGCGAGCGGAAATGGTTGGGCAGCCGGAACGCCACGAAGAAGGCGTCGGCCACCGGCCCCGCCCCCAGGATGGCCGCCGTCAGCACGTCGCGGATGAACCCCAGAACCCGGCTGACCAGCGTCAGCCCGCCCACCGACAGGATGTTACGAAGCACCGATCACCGCCCCCCCGAATGACGGCGCGCAGATTACGCGAAACCGCCGTCCGCGCAACGGTGACCATGCCCTCCCCCCTTGCCCTTTCAGTTTGGAGAGCCTGACGGCTCGATTTTCGGGCTGCCGCGCGAAAATCGGCCCTCACCCAGCCCTCTCCCGGGGCGGGAGAGGGCTGTTCTTTTGACGGGGCCGGGGGACTGGACGGCCCGCCGCCGCCGCGGTTAGGGTAATGGCCCTGTCCTTGTCCCCCCGTTCCGCATCCGGTGGTTTCCATGCCCGAGGGTCTTCCCCTGTCCTTTCTCGAAGCCGGCGACACCATCGGCGGCACGCCCCTGCTGGTGCTGCACGGCCTGTTCGGGTCGGCCCGCAACTGGCAGGCCATCGCCCGCCGCCTGGGCGAGCAGCGTCACGTCTATGCCCTGGACCTGCGCAACCACGGCGGGGCACCGTGGGCGCCGGGCATGAGCTATCCCGAGATGGCCGCCGACGTGCTGCGCTTCCTCGACGACCGCGGCTTCTCCCGCGCCGCGGTGCTGGGGCATTCCATGGGCGGCAAGACCGCCATGGCGCTGGCGCTGGCCCACCCCGACCGGGTGGAGCGGCTGATCGTCGCCGACATCGCTCCCGTCACCTACACCCACACCCACGCCCCCTTCGTCGCCGCCATGAAGGCGGCGCGGCTGGACGGCCTCACCCGCCGCGGCGAGGTGGAGGCGCAGTTGGCCGACGCCGTGCCGGAGGCGCCGCTGCGCTCCTTCCTGCTGCAAAATCTGGTGCTGGAACAGGGGGCGTTCCGCTGGCGCATCAATCTGGACGCCATCGGGGCCAACATGGACCATCTGATCGGCTTCCCCGATTTCGGCGGCGCCACCTATGGCGGGCCGGCGCTGTTCATCGGCGGCACCGCGTCGGATTACATCACCGCCGCCAGCGAACCCGCCATCCACCGTCATTTCCCCAAGGCGCGGGTGGACATGATCCCCGGCGCCGGCCACTGGGTCCACGCCGAACGGCCCGAGGAGTTCACCGGGCTGGTGGAAGGGTTTCTGTAAGAGTCAGGGGGCTTTCAACAAATCCGGCAGGTCGGTCAGGAAACCGTCGCGCGCCCGCTGGCCGGCGGGCGCGTCCTCTGGCCCGTCGTCCTGGATCAGGCGGACGAACAGCACGGTCCCGCCCTCCCGCTCGGCCCAGCCGATGAACCAGCCGAAGGCGCGGGTGTGGTCCTTGGTGCCGTCGGGGGTGCGCGGATAGCCGGTGCCGGTTTCGCCCCACACCCGCCAGCCGTCCGCCGCCGCGTACGACGGCACGATGGCACGGGTGCGGTCATAGGCCATGTCGGCCACCGGCAGCCGCCGCTGCCAGAATTTTTCCAGGAAGGTGAGCTGTTCGTCGGGGGAGATGGCCAGGGACGAGCTGTGCCACGCGTGGGTCAGGCCGTTGTTCATGCCCTCGTCGCCCGACAGGTCGCCGTTGCCGTAGCCGAACGCCTCCACATAGGCGCCGAAGCGGTCCATGCCCATGGCGCTGGTCAGGGCCTGGGAATACCAGACCACGGCGTCACGCATCCAGCCGGCGGGGTCGGTGGACTGCTTCCACGCCTCCACCGGCGCCTCGTACTCGTCCTTGTAGGGCAGGACCGGGGTGTGCTCGTCCACCAGCAGCCCCAGATCGTACCCCATCAGCGCCAGGGGGATGGCGAAGCTGGACGCCGGGCTGAAACGGGTGGCGCAGGCATCGCCCAGCCGCACCCGCACCATGCCGCCTTCGGCCTCCGCCACCAGGGTGCAGACGGGGGCGGCCAGGGCCGCGCCCGTCCCCATCAGCGCCAGGACCATCGTAAGAACGGCTGTGCGGATAAGCCTCATGGTCCGTGCTCCTCGGCGGGCAGACCGTCCAGGGGGTCGGTGCCGGCCAGCGCGTCGGCCAGGGTGACGCCGCGGCGGGCGCGGGTCATCTCCACCAGCCCCAGTTTCGACACACCATACACCTGCGTCTGCACGGGATCGCCCGCCACCGCCTGCGACAGAGTGCGCAGCAGCCGCTCGCCCTCCCCCTTGGCGCGCATGTTGAGGAAATCGACGATGACGATGCCGCCGATGTTGCGCAGGCGCAGTTGCCGCGCCACCTCCGCCGCGGCATCGCGGTTGACGTCCATGGGGTTGCCGCGCTCGCCGGCATTGACGTCGATGACGGTCAGCGCCTCCGTCCGGTCGATGACCAGACAGGCTCCGCCCGGCAGCGGCACCCGCCGCCCGGCCAGCACCGCCAGTTCGGAATCGAGGTCCGCGGTTTCGAACAGCCCCGGCGGCGCCCGCTCCACCGCCCCGGCCAGGGCGGGGGCGAAGGACTCGGCCCAGGCGTGCGCGGCGGCGAACAGCCCGTGGTCCTCCACCGCGATGCGGCGCACCGGACCGGCACCATGCTCCACCAGCGCGCGGATCAGGGCGCCGGAGGGCGGCAGGCGCACGGCGGGGGCCGCCCCGCCCTCCCCCATCCGCCGCCACAGGGCGGCCAGGGCCTGGGCCTCGTGCACCAGATCGGCATCATCGGCGGTCAGGGCGCTGGCGCGGACGATCCACCCCGCCGCCCCGATCAGGGTTCCGGCGCGGCGGGCCAGCGCCTCGCGCGCGTCCCCCAGCCGTTTGGAAACGCTGAGGCCGCCGGAATGGGGAACATGGATGAGGAAACGGCCCGGCAGGGACACGTCCATGGTCAGAGGCGCGGCTTTGTCGCCCGCCCCTTCGGCCTTGACCTGCACCAGCACCGTCTGGCCGGCGCGCAGCAGCCGCCCGATGCGCGGGGGGCCGTCGCTCACAACACCGCGTACGTCCTGGGCCGGCAGCATGCCCATGGCTCCACCGCCCAGATCGACGAAGGCGGCGTTCAGCCCGGCCTGGATGCGGTCCACCCGCCCGGCCACCACCGCCCCGGCCAAGGCCGGACGGTCCACACGGTCGAGATAGAGATCGGACAGCCGCCCGCCGGTCAGCACCGCCACGCGGACCAGCGCCCCGCGGCGGTCGGCCAGGATGTTGATCGGAGCCGGGGGAGAGGCCGGGGGGCTGCCGCTCACGGCGTCAGCCAGCCCACACCCTGCAGCAGGTTCGACACCTCGAACAGCGGCAGGCCCACCACATTGGGGTGCGAGCCGCCGATCCAGCGCACGAAGGCCGCGGCCCGCCCCTGGATGGCGTAGCCGCCGGCCTTGCCGTGCCATTCGCCCGAGGCGATGTACGACTCGATCTCGGGCCGGGACAGCGGCTTGAAGGTCACGTCGGTGCGCACCAGCCGTTCCAGCCGGCGCACCACCGCCCCCGTGTCGTCGGTGACGGCCAGGGTCACGCCGCCCAGCACCCGGTGCCGCCGCCCGGTCAGCAGACCCAGGCAATAACGCGCCTGCGCCTCCGTCTCCGCTTTGGGCAGGATGCGGCGGCCACAGGCCACCACCGTGTCGGCGGCCAGGATCAGGGCGCCCGGATGACGCGCCGCCACCGCGTCCGCCTTGGCACGGGCCAAGCGGGCGGCGTGCTGCGGCGGCAACTCGTCGGGCAGCGGGGTTTCGTCGATGTCGGCGGGATCGACGGCATCCGCCGTCACGCCGATCTGCTGCAGCAAATCGACCCGGCGTGGCGAGGCCGACGCCAGGATCAACCGCTTGACGGGGACAGCTTCGGACATGCTCAAAAAGGTGTCCGCCTGGGGGGCCGTCCGCTTACTTGAAGCGGAAGGTGATCCGACCCTTGGTCAGATCATAGGGGGTCATTTCCACGTTGACCCGGTCACCCGCCAGCACGCGGATGCGGTTCTTGCGCATCTTGCCGGAGGTGTGCGCCAGCACTTCGTGCTCGTTGTCCAGCTTCACCCGGAACATCGCGTTCGGCAACAGTTCAACCACCGTGCCCGAGAACTCGATCAGATCTTCCTTCGCCATAGGCCCTTAAGTCCATCCATGAGGTCGCGCAATAACTGACCATCCGCGCCGCGCGGGTCAAGGGCATTCGCAGGAAAGATGAGCAAACGGCAGCCATGCACCGCCGGCACAGGCCCGCAAGCGGCGTTCGGCACCCTTTATGCGAGGGCATCACCCCCGCCGGCCCCCGTTTCATCCCCCGCCTGGGCCGACTGGAACGCGGCGAAGGGCGACGGCGTGCCATCGAGTCGCTGCCGCTGCTCGTCGGCGCGGGAGATGGCGGAGAACATTTCGCTGTGGTCGCTGTCCATCCGGCGGGCCAGCCGCGATACGGTTTCCGCCGCCGTCAGCGCCCGGCCCGACGCCCGGTCGTAGAACAGGCCGCGGTTGGCCTCCGCCGCCTTGGGCAGCAGTTCCGCGGCCACGGCGTTGGGCGACGACTGGGCCGCGCGCAGAAGCTGCGCCGCCCCGCCCACCCCCAGCACATAGGCGATGCGGCTTTCGGTTTCGGTGACCGGACGCTTCAGGTTGCGCGACAGCCGGTCGCGCCCCTCGGACAGGTAGCGGGCGGCCATGCCGGCGGACAGGTCCACGTCGTGGCGCAGGTCCAGGATCTGCTTGCGCACCGCCGGATCATCCACCCGCGGGATACCGTTCTTGACCGAGATCTTGGACGCCAGTTCGCTCTGGCCGTAGGCCGCGCCATAGCGCTGGAACAGGCCCAGCCACGTGCGCTCCAGGAACTGGAACGGGCCGGCAGCGGTGCTGGCGCTGTTCTTCATGCCGGGGTTCAGGCCGCTTTCCTGGGTCGCCTGGGCCAGGATGGCGGCAAAGCTGTGGCCCGACAGGCCCGCCACCTGCCGGCTGGCCAGGGTGATGCGGTCGGCATCGGCCTGGGCGGTGGAGATGGGGGGCACGGCGGGCTTGCGGCCCGGCATCACCGCGGCGATGGCCTGGGCGTCGGAACCGTCCTGCTCAGCGGGAAACGCCGGCTTCTGCCCCGGCACCGGCGGGGTGGCCCGACCGTTGGCCAGTTCCACCGGCTTTTCCCCCGGCACCGGCGGCATGCTCTGGCCGTTGGCGAGCTGCAGCGGTTTCTGGTCCGGCGGCGGCGGGGCCGACTGGCCGTTGTCCAGCACCAGCGGCACCGTGGGCTTGCGCATGGGCAGCGGCACCGACGGCAGCCGCCCGGCGTTGTTCCGGGCCGTCTGCACCCGGCTCATGGTGTCCTGGAATTCACCGGACCCACCCGACGCCGTGGCATCCCGCCCCGCCTCGGGCGGGCGATCCGCCGCGGTGGGGGCCGGGTTATAGGTCATGACCTTGATGGACATGGGTTTCCGGTGTTTTCAGCCTGTTCGCGCACCCGGACTGCGCCGTCATGGGCAGCGGTCCGTCTGCGACCCTAACACGGATCGTGCAAAAAGTCTTGAATTGACGGAATCGGGCGGGGCGGCGGCGTCCGGCCCTCACCCCCGCGCTTCGCGCGCCCCTCACCCCGCCGGGGCGAGGGGTGATGGTCCGGGCGCCCACGAAAAAGGGCGGGAAGGTTACCCTTCCCGCCCCCGTTCATGCCAGGACGGCACCCGTGGATCAGGCGTGATCCATGGACTTCACCACCTCTTCGGTGACCTTCTTGGCGTCGCCGAACAGCATCATGGTGTTGGGGCGGAAGAACAGCTCGTTCTCCACGCCGGCATAGCCGGACGCCATGGACCGTTTGATGAAGAACACGGTCTTGGCCTTCTCCACGTCCAGGATCGGCATGCCGTAGATGGGCGAGGCCGGGTCGGTCTTGGCCGCCGGGTTGGTCACGTCGTTGGCGCCGATGACGAAGGCCACGTCCGCGGTCTGAAAATCGCGGTTGATGTCCTCCAGCTCGAACACCTCGTCGTACGGCACGTTGGCTTCGGCCAGCAGCACGTTCATGTGGCCGGGCATGCGGCCCGCCACCGGATGGATGGCGTACTTGACCTCCACCCCTTCCTTTTTCAGCAGGTCGGCCATTTCGCGCAGCGCGTGCTGCGCCTGGGCCACCGCCATGCCGTAGCCGGGGACGATGATGACCGACTGGGCGTTCTTCATGATGTAGGCCGCGTCTTCGGCCGAGCCGGCCTTGACCGTGCCGCGCTCGCCGCCGCCGCCGGCCGCCGCCACCGCCGATTCGCCGCCGAAGCCGCCCAGGATCACGTTGAAGATCGAGCGGTTCATCCCCTTGCACATGATGTACGACAGGATGGCGCCCGACGACCCCACCAGCGCGCCGGTGATGATCAGCAGGTTGTTCTGCAGCGTGAAGCCGATGCCCGCCGCCGCCCAGCCGGAATAGCTGTTCAGCATGGAGATGACGACCGGCATGTCGGCGCCGCCGATGGGCAGGATCAGCAGGAAGCCCAGCGCCAGCGCCACCACGATGATCAGCCACAGGGCGGCATCGGAATTGGACTGCACCAGCCAGATGATGAGCAGCGCCGTCAGCAGCCCGAGGCCCGCGTTGAGCTGGTGCTGGAAGGGGAACACCAGCGGCTTGCCGCTGACCAGACCCTGGAGCTTGGCAAACGCGACGACCGAGCCGGTGAAGGTGATGGCGCCGATGGCGGTGCCCAGCGCCATTTCCACCAGCGAACCCTTGGCGATGGCGCCGCGGATGCCGATGCCGTAGGCGTCGGGGGCATAGTACGCGGCCAGCGCCACGCACACCGCCGCCAGACCGACCAGCGAGTGGAACGCGGCCACCAACTGGGGCAGCGCCGTCATCTCGATCTTCTTGGCGATGACGTAGCCGACGGCGCCGCCGATGGCGATGCCCAGCACGATCATCCAATAGGACTGCACCACCGGCAGCGCCAGCGTGGTGGCGATGGCGATCACCATGCCGGCCATGCCGTAGAAATTGCCCTGGCGGGAGGTTTCCGGGCTGGACAGGCCGCGGAGTGCCATGATGAAGCACACCGAGGCCACGAGGTACAGAAGGGCCGAAAGGGTTTCCATGGTCTTACTTGCCCTTCTTCTTGAACATGGCCAGCATCCGCTGCGTCACCAGGAAGCCGCCGAAGATGTTGACGGAGGCGAGAATGACGGCCAGGAAGCCCATGACTTTCGAAAAGCCGAATCCGGCGGGGCCGGCGGCGATCAGCGCCCCGACGATGATCACCGACGACACCGCGTTGGTCACCGCCATCAGCGGGCTGTGCAGGGCCGGCGTCACCCGCCACACCACGTAATAGCCCACGAAGCAGGCCAGCACGAACACGGTCAGGCCGGTGATGAAGAAGTTGCCGTGGGACGCGGCCTCGGCCACGGGGGCCGAGCCGGCGGTCTGGGCCACCTGGGCGGCCAGCAGGTCCGCCTTGTGCGCCAGCACGGACAGGCTCGCCTGAAGCTCGGCGACCTTGGCGGCCAATTGGGTCTGTTCCATGACGGGCGTCTCCTCAGGCGGACTGGAAGGCGGGGTGGACGACCTGGCCGCCGCGGGTCAGCGCGATGGCCTTCACGATCTCGTCGTCCCAGTTCACCGCGACCGTCTTCGACTCCTTGTCATGGAGCATGGTCAGCAGCGCCAGCAGGTTCTTGGCGTACAGCAGCGAGGCATCGACGGCGATGCGGCTGGGGTAGTTGGTGTGGCCGACGATCTTCACCCCGTTGGCGGTGATGACGGTCTTGCCCGCTTCCGACCCTTCCACGTTGCCGCCCTGCTCCACCGCCAGATCGATGATGACCGCACCGGGCTTCATGGAGGCCACATGCTCGGCGGTCACCAGCACCGGGGCCTTGCGGCCCGGAATGAGGGCGGTGGTGATGACGATGTCCTGCTTCTTGATGTGCTCGGCGACCAGCGCCGCCTGCTGGCGCTTGTAATCGTCGGACATCTCCTTGGCGTAGCCGCCGGCGGTTTCCGCCTGTTTGAACTCGTCGTTCTCCACGGCGACGAAGCTGCCGCCCAGCGACTGCACCTGTTCCTTCACCGCCGGGCGCACGTCGGTGGCCGACACGATGGCGCCCAGACGCTTGGCGGTGGCGATGGCCTGCAGCCCCGCCACGCCCACGCCCATGATGAACGCCTTGGCCGGCGGCACGGTGCCGGCGGCGGTCATCATCATCGGGAACGCGCGGGTGAATTCGCTGGCGGCATCGACCACGGCCTTGTACCCGGCCAGGTTCGCCTGGGACGACAGCACGTCCATCACCTGCGCGCGCGTGATGCGCGGCACGAATTCCATGGCGAAGGCATCGACGCCGGCCTCGGCGTAGGCCTTCACCGCCTCGCGGCTGGTGTGGGGGTTGAGGATGCCGAACAGCGCCGCCCCGCGCTTGATCAGCCCCAGTTCATCCACCTCGCCCTCGCCCGGCAGCAGCGGGCGCTGCACCTTCAGCACAATGTCGGCACCGTCCAGCGTCGCCGGAAGATCGGCGGCGATGGTGGCGCCGGCGTCGGCGAAGGCCTTGTCGGTGATGGATGCGCCCAGGCCCGCCCCGGTTTCCACCGTCACGTCCAGGCCAAGGGCTTTCAGCTTCTTGACGGTCTCGGGCGAGGCGGCAACCCGCGCCTCGTTCGGGCGTCGCTCCTTGGGTATGGCGACTTTCATGGTGGTGCTCCCCTGCCTAGAACGGGCCTGTGGCGCGCCACTGTCTTAACCGCGAGTGGTCTTACCTGTCCGGCCCTTGGACGCGAAGTTTTGCCGTATTTGCGAGGTTTTGTGAAGCTGTCGCTTTTTCCCTGCGGCAAAAGTACATGACGTATACGTTACGAAGCGCCTCTTAGGGAAGGCACCGCAGGCCCCCTTGCGGATCGCCGGGCACCCCGATATCGTCCCGGCCACTCATCGCATCCTATCCTTTAGAGAAGAGGACCACCGCCATGTCCGACGTGGGTGGCATTGCCGCAGACCGCCTGAGATCCTTCATCGAACGCATCGAGCGGCTGGAGGAAGAGAAGAAGGGCATCCAGGACGACATCAAGGAAATCTACGCCGAGGCCAAGGGCACCGGCTTCGATGTGAAGATCATGCGCCAGATCATCCGGCTGCGGAAAATGGACAACGCCGACCGCCAGGAACAGGAAACCATTCTGGAGCTTTACCTCCAGGCCCTGGGCATGGCGACGGAATAAGCCGCTTTTCTCTTGGACAAACCCTCTCCCCGGCGGGAAGAGGGGGCCTAAGCCCCCTCACGCCGCCGCCGGCTGCCGGACGGCACCGGCGGGGTGCAGGCGCGACAGGACGTTGGCGACGATGGCCATGCCGGTGCCGCCGTCCAGCGACATCAGGGATTCGGGGTGGAACTGCACGGCGGCCACCGGCAGCGTCCGGTGTTCCACCGCCATCACCACCCCGTCCTCGCTCCGGGCGGTCACCGCCAGCGCAGCGGGTATGCTGCAGGCGCGGGCGTGCAAGGAGTGGTAGCGGCCGACCCGCACCCGCTCCGGCAGCCCGGCGAACAGCACCCCGTCGCCGTCCACCCGAATCACCGACGGTTTTCCGTGCATGGGCCGGGGCAGCACATCCAGCGCGCCGCCGAATCGCTCGACGATGCCCTGCAGCCCCAGACACACGCCGAACACCGCGGCATTCGCCGACAGCGCCGCGTCCACCGTGCCGGCCACGTCGAAATCCGCCGGGCGCCCCGGCCCCGGCGACAGCACCACCAGATCATAGGCCCCGCTCAGCACCGCCCCACGGGCGTGGGTGTGGCGCAGGGTGGTCACCTCCGCCCCCGTCTGGCGCAGGTAATCGGCCAGCATCAGCACGAAGCTGTCGTCGTGATCCACCAGCAGCACCCGCCGCCCGGCCCCCGCCTGGGCCACCGCTGCCGGTTCCCGCACCGCCCCATCGCCGCGGATGGCGCCCAGCAGGGCCGATGCCTTCAGCCGGCATTCGGCGTCCTCGGCGTCGGGGTCGCTGTCGGACAGCAGGGTGGCGCCGGCCCGCACCTCGGCCATGCCGTCCTTCATGCGGATGGTGCGCAGGGTCAGCCCGGTTTCCAGCCCCCCATCGAAGCCGATCCGCCCGAAGGCCCCGGCGTACCACCGCCGCGCGGTGCGCTCGTGGTCCTCGACGAATTGCATGGCGTGGCGCTTGGGCGCGCCCGTCACCGTCACCGCCCAGGTGTGGGTGAGAAAGGCGTCCAGCGCGTCGAATCCGCCGCGCAACCGCCCCTCCACATGGTCCACCGTGTGGATCAGGCGGGAATACATCTCGATCAGCCGCCGCCCGATCACCCGCACCGAACCGGGGTCGCACACGCGGGCCTTGTCGTTGCGGTCCACGTCGGTGCACATGGTCAGTTCCGCCTCCTCCTTGGGGTTGGACAGCAGGCTGAAGATCTGGCGGGCATCGCCCAGCGCGTCGGCCCCCCGCGCCACCGTGCCGGAAATCGGGCAAGTCTCCACCCGCCGCCCGGTGACGCGCACGTACATCTCGGGGCTGGCCGCCACCAGGAATTCCCCATGGCCCAGGTTGATCAGCGCCTCATAGGGGGCGGGGTTGGCGCGGATCAGCCGGCGGAACACGGTGGCGGGGGAATCGGCGCACGGCTCCCCGAACACCTGCCCCGGCACCGCTTCGAACAGGTCGCCGCGGCCGAAGGCGGCAAGTGCGGTGCGCACCACGGCGGCATAGTCCCCCGGCCCGTGGTCGCCATAGGCCCCGGCGTTGGTGGCGGCGCGGTAGCCATGGACCTCCCCGCCCCCCGCCAGATCCGCGGTGGATGTGCCGTCGGCGCTGTGGAAAGCATAATGGAACCGCCGCGCCACCCCGGCGTCAGGGTCGATGACGGTCACCGTGTCGGGCAGGTACAGCACCAGATCACGCTGGTCGTCGGCGCGCTCCAGCCGTTGGCGAATCGCCTCGAACTGGAACGCGAGGTCGTAGCCGAAGGCGCCGTAAAGGCCGAGATAGGCATCGTCCGCCACCGCGAACCCGTCCCGGATCGCCCGCAGGACCGAGAAGACCGAGGGCTGGCGGCTGCGCTCCTCCTCGGCAAAGCCCGCGTCCTGGGGCGCAATGCGGGCGGACAGCGCGCCGTCGGCGGCCTCCAGATCCGCCACCGCCGGGGTCTGTTCCAGCAGCGCCCGCACCATCGGCAGCAACAGCCGGCCACGGGGGTTCAGCGCCTCCACCACCACGGTGCGCGCCCGCGCGGTGACGGCCAGGACCGGATCGGTGAAGCCCACCGCCCCCTGGCGGTAGCGGCCCGGCGCATCGACGCCGCAGCGCATCAGCAGCCCCCGCCGGGTGTCGAGCGCGTCGATCAGCGGGTCCAGCGCGCGGGCCGGGTCCAGCACCACGGCGGTGCGGGTGATGGTCAGCCCCGCCGGGGTGGTGCGGGTGAAGGGGGTGAAAAACGCGGGATCGGCGAGCGCCATGGAACCATCTCCGGGAAGGGTATCGCTGATGCCCGCGGAGAGTCTGGTTTGCCCGATGCCACACAGCAGAAAGGCCGCCCGGAACCCTCCGGGGCGGCCTGTTTTGTTTTAGGGTGCGCACGCACCCGCCTTGGCCGGCCCGGTCAGTCGGGCCACCACCAGCGGCGGGAAAGGGTGTGCGTCATCGTTTTCATACCACCAGCAAGACACGGAACGGTTTCGCTGTCAACGGGGATCGTCGCGTTTTATGCCCGCCGCGGCCCGGTGATCACCAGCGCGATGCCGCCCAGCACCGCCACCGACGCCAGCACCAGCCGCAGCGACAGCGGTTCGCCCAGCAGCGGCACGCCGGCCAGCGCGGTGATGACCGGCACGCTCAACTGCACCGATGCCGCACGGGTGGCGGTCAGCAGCGGCAGGGTGGCGTACCACAGGGCATAGCCCATGCCCGAGGCCACCGCCCCCGACAGCAGGGCATAGACCACCCCCGGCCCGTCCACCCGCACCCCGCCCGCATCCACCAGCAGTGCCGCCGCCAACACCGCCAGCGCCATGGGCACGGCGCGGATGAAGTTGCCGGCGGTGGCGATCAGCGCCGGCTCCCGGCTCTTGCGCCCGCGCAAGGAGTAGACGCCCCACGCGATGCCGGCGGCGATCATCAGCGCCGATCCCAGCAGCGGCGGCGCCGATACCCCCGGCAACACCAGCGCCACCAGCCCCGCCGCGGCCAGCGCCAGCCCGGCGGCCTGCATCATCCCCGGACGCTCGCCGCCCACCAGACCGCTGACGATCATGGTCACCTGCACCGCCCCGAACAGCAGCAGGGCGCCCGACCCCGCCGGCAGGGTGATGTAGGCGAAGGAGAACGCCGCGGCATAGGCCAACAGCGCCAGCCCCGACGCCCACGACCCGCCCACCCGCGTCTGACCGCCGGCCCGCCACGCCAGCAGCCCCAGCACCACGGCACCGGACAGGATGCGCAGCGTGGTGAAACTGGCGGCGTCGATGCCGGTGCCCTTGAGCGCCAGCCGGCACAAGATGGAATTGGCGGCGAAGGCCATCATCGCCAGCGCCGTCAGCCCGGCGGCGCGCGCCAGCATCAGCGACGGTGCCGCGGCGGTATCGGTGGGGGAGGATGCGGAATTCTGCATTGCGCAACTGTGGATTACCCGTCCACCCGCCGTCAACGGGACGTCCGTTATCCTAGACGAAAGGACGAGGATAACGGACGGCAAGGCCCCCGAAACGGAAACGGCGCCCATGGGGTCCATGGGCGCCGCCGTTCCGAAACGCAATGCGGGGTGGGATCAGGCGATCCGCCCGTGACAGTGCTTGTACTTCTTGCCCGACCCGCAGGGGCACATGGCGTTGCGCGGGGTCTCGGGCCAGGGATTCGCCAGCGGGGCGGAAGCCTCGCTGCGGCGGACCATGCCGTCGGGCAGATCCCCGCCCGCATCGGCCAGGGCCGGGTCGGCGTGGATTTCGTGCATCTCCTGGGGGGCGTACATGTCTTCCATGGGCGGAGCGACCCGCACCTCCACATGCATCAGCACGCTGGTGGTCTGTTCGCGCAGCGACGACAGCATGGATTCGAACATGTCGAAGGCTTCGCGCTTGTACTCGTTCAGCGGATCCTTCTGGGCATAGGCGCGCAGGCTGATGCCCTGGCGCAGATGGTCCAGATGCAGCAGGTGATCCTTCCACTCCTGATCCAGGATCTGGAGCAGCAGGGTCTTTTCCGCGTAGCGCATCATTTCGGGGCCATAGTCGGCCACCTTCTGCGCGTATTTGGCGTCGGCGGCCTCGCGGATGCGTTCCTCGACCTCGGCCTCGGCGATGCCCTCTTCCTTGGCCCAGTCGATGACGGGGATGTCCATGCCCAGCAGGCGCTTCACATCCTCGTGCAGGCCCGACAGATCCCACTGTTCGGAATAGGTGTTGGCGGGGATGGCCTTGGACACCATTTCCGCGATGATCTGGTGGCGCATTTCCGTGACGGTTTCGGAAATGTCGTCGCTGTCCATGATCTCGCGGCGCTGCTCATAGACGACCTTGCGCTGGTCGTTCATCACGTTGTCGAAGCGCAGCAGGTTCTTGCGCGTTTCGAAGTGATGGGCTTCCACCTTCTGCTGCGCCTTTTCCAGCGCCTTGTTGATCCAGGGGTGGATGATGGCCTCACCCTCCTGGAGCCCCAGGCGCTGGAGCATGCCGTCCATGCGCTCCGACCCGAAGATGCGCATCAGGTCGTCGTCCAGCGACAGGAAGAACTTGGACGCGCCGGGGTCGCCCTGGCGGCCCGACCGGCCGCGGAGCTGGTTGTCGATGCGGCGGCTTTCGTGCCGCTCGGTGCCGACCACGTACAGGCCGCCGGCCTCCATCACCAGACGGCGGGCCTCTTCCACCTCGGCCCGGATCTGCTTGACGCGCGCCTCGCGTTCCGGCCCGTCGGGGATGTCGTGCAGTTCGGTCTGAACCCGCATGTCCAGGTTGCCGCCCAACTGGATGTCGGTGCCGCGGCCCGCCATGTTGGTGGCCACCGTCACCGCCCCCGGACGCCCGGCCTGGGCGACGATGTAGGCTTCCTGCTCGTGGTGGCGGGCGTTCAGCACGTTGTGGGGGATGCCGCGCTGCTTCAGCAGGTCCGACAGCAGTTCCGACTTTTCGATGGAGGTGGTGCCGACCAGAACCGGCTGGTTCCGCCCGCGGCATTCCTCGATCAGGTCGGTCATCGCCTTGTACTTCTCGTTGGCGGTACGGTAGACCTCGTCATCGTGGTCCTTGCGCTTCACGCCCACGTTGGTGGGGATGTCCACCACCTCCAGCCCGTAGATCTCGGCGAATTCCGCCGCTTCGGTCAGGGCGGTGCCGGTCATGCCGGCCAGCTTGGGGTACAGGCGGAAATAGTTCTGGAAAGTGATGGAGGCCAGCGTCTGGTTTTCCCGCTGGATGGTGACGCCTTCCTTGGCTTCCAGCGCCTGGTGCAGCCCTTCGGAATAGCGCCGCCCTTCCATCATGCGGCCGGTGAATTCGTCGATGATGACGACCTTGTCGTCCTTGACGATGTAGTCCTTGTCGCGCTGGAACAGCATGTGGGCGCGCAGCGCCTGCTGCGCGTGATGGACCAGCGCCACGTTCTGGATGTCGTAGAGGCCGCCCGACTTCAGCAGGCCGGCCTCGGCCAGAAGCTGTTCCATATGCTCCTGCCCGGCTTCGGAGAAGGAGACGGCGCGGTGCTTCTCGTCCTTCTCGTAATCCTCCGCCGTCAGGCGCGGGATCAGCCGGTTCACCTGCACGTACATGTCCGACGAGTCCGTGGACGGGCCGGAGATGATGAGCGGCGTGCGCGCCTCGTCGATCAGGATCGAGTCCACCTCGTCCACGATGGCGTAGTTGAAGGCCCGCTGCACGAGATCCTCGTGGCGGAACTTCATGTTGTCGCGCAGGTAGTCGAAGCCGAATTCGTTGTTGGTGCCATAGGTGATGTCGGCCTGATAGGCGGCCCGGCGCTCGTCGTCGGTCAGCCCGTGGACGATGCAGCCGGTGGTCAGGCCCAGGAAGCCGTAGACCCGGCCCATCCACCCGCTGTCGCGGCTGGCCAGATAGTCGTTCACGGTGACGACGTGGACGCCCTTGCCCTCCAGCGCGTTCAGGTAGGTGGCGAGCGTGGCGACCAGCGTCTTGCCTTCGCCGGTGCGCATTTCGGAGATCTTGCCCTGGTGCAGCACCATGCCGCCCATGAGCTGCACGTCGAAATGGCGCTGGCCCAGCACGCGCTTGGCCGCTTCGCGCACGGTGGCGAAGGCATCGCACAGGATGTCGTCCAGCGTCTCGCCCTTGGCCAGGCGGCCGCGCAGCCAGTCGGTGCGGGCGCGCAACTGCTCGTCGGACAGGGGCGACACCTCCGCCTCCAGCGCGTTGATGCTCTGGACGTTCTTTTGCAGCGCCTTGACGGCGCGCGAATTGGCGGTGCCGAAAATCTTGCGGGCGAGCGCACCGAACATGGAAAAACCTCGAAGCGTAACGGAACCGGCCTGGGTGGAACCGACGGGGAAACGGCCGCCTCACAGATAAGGGGGCGGCGCACCCGCGTCAACGGATGGGGCGGAACCATAGAGCAAACCCCGGCGGGAATAAAGGCCGGCCGGACCCTTTTCCGTCACAGCCGCGCAGGGGCGGAGCCGGGGGATTCTCCCGATTCGGGACAGGTGGCGGACGGGAACATCCCCTTTATGACACACTTTTCATATTTCCCTCATGTTCCGCGCGGTTTCCCGCGGTTTCATGGGTCAATGGTATGAGAACAGGCCGCCGTGCGCCCCCGCCGATGGTGTGCGGCTTGCTCCCCGGCGGCTGCCCATGCTTAATCGCAAACCAAGCACCGGCACGGGACAGCGGCGGAGAGCCCCCGTGCCCAACGATGCTCCGCCATCCCGCAGGAAATGGAGTTCTCCAGGTGATTCGTGTGTTTCGCGCCGCCCTTCTGTCGCTGACCGCCGCCGGGCTGGCGCTCGCCGCCCACGCCCAGACCCCCGCTCCGGCCCCTGCCCCGGCCCAGACCCCGGCACCGGCCCAGACCCCGGCCCCCGCCGCCGCGCCGAACCCTGACACCGTGGTCGCCCGCGTCAACGGCCAGGAGGTCAAGCTGGGCGAGGTGATGCGCGCCGTCGGCCAGTTGCCGCCCCAGGTGCAGCAGATGCCGCTGGAGATGCTGTTCCAGCCGCTGCTCGACCAGATCATCAGCCAGAAGCTGGTGTCGGTCGCCGCCTACAAGGAAAAGCTGGAGCAGTCGCCGGAGGTGAAGGAGGAGTTGAAGCGCGCCGAGGAGCGCGCGGTGCAGCGCGCCTACATCCAGCAGCAGATCCACGCCCGCATCACCCCCGAAGCGCTGGCCGAGCAGTACAAGCAGTATCTGGCCGAGAACCCGGCGCAGGAAGAGGTCAAGGCGTCCCACATCCTGGTGGAGAAGGAAGAGGAGGCCAAGGCCATCCTCGACGAGCTGGCCAAGGGCGGCGATTTCGCCAAGATCGCCAAGGAAAAGTCCAAGGACACGGTGGCGGCCCAGCAGGGCGGCGATCTGGGCTATTTCACCAAGGACACCATGGTGGAGCCGTTCGCCGAGGCCGCCTTTGCCATGAAGCCGGGCGAGATCAGCAAGACCCCGGTCAAGACCCAGTTCGGCTATCACATCATCAAGGTCGAGGATAAGCGGCTCCAGCCCCAGCCCAGCCTGGACGAGGTGAAGCCGGAGCTGGAACAGCAGCTTTCCAAGGAAATCGTCAGCGGCGTCATCGACGACCTGAAGGCCACCGCCTCCATCGAGACCTTCCGCATGGACGGCACGCCCGCGCCCAAGGAAGAGCCGAAGAAGGACGAGACCAAGAAGGACGCGGCCCCGCCGGCCAAGAAGGACGAGCCGAAGAAGGAAGAACCCAAGAAGTAAGGGTTTTTCATCCGGGTGCCCCTGCCTCCCGCCCTCTCCCCCCCACCGGGGAAAGGGCGGGACGAGGGAGAATCAGGCGCTTTGCCAACGAATCCCGCAGCCCTGCCCCGGCCCCGCGGGTCATCGACAAACGGCGCCGCCGCAGGTATCCCTATCCGTCCAAGACAGGACGATGCCCCGTGGCCGCCGGAAAACCCTTCCGGCGGCCACGGGCGTCACGGCCCTGCCGCCCCGCGCCGGGGCCGGCTTTCACCAGACACGGAATGCGACCATGGCTTTGACCGTCTCCCCGCTTGCTCCCTCCGCGTTTCCCGAGCTGCCGGCCCTGGACGGCGTGCGTCTGGCCACGGCCAACAGCGGCATCCGATACAAGGGGCGTGACGATCTGCTGCTGGCGGTGATGGACCCCGGCACCACCGTGGCCGGCGTGCTCACGCGGTCGCTGGCGGCCTCGGCCCCGGTGGAATGGTGCCGCATGGCCCTGCCCCACGGGCTGGCCCGCGCGCTGGTGGTCAACGCCGGCAACGCCAACGCCTTCACCGGCAAGGCCGGTGACGCCACCGTGCGCGACACCGTGCGCGCCGCCGCGGGCCTGGCCGGCTGCGCCCCGGAAGAGGTGTATGTGGCCTCGACCGGCGTGATCGGCCAGCCGCTGGCCGCGGATGCCATCGCCAAGGTTCTGCCGCCCATGGCCGATACCCTCGGCCCCCATTGGGAGCCGGCGGCACGCGCGATCATGACCACCGACACCTTCGCCAAGGCGTCCACCCGCACCGCCACCATCGGATCGACCACCGTCACCATCACCGGCTTCGCCAAGGGGTCGGGCATGATCGCCCCCGACATGGCGACCATGCTGGGCTTCATCTTCACCGACGCGGCCATCCCGGCCAAGGCGCTGCAGACCATGCTGTCGGACCTGACGGAGCGCACCTTCAACAGCATCACGGTGGACGGCGACACCTCCACCTCCGATACGCTGCTGCTGTTCGCCACCGGCAAGGCCGGCAACCCGCCGGTCACCCACGGGGCCGACCCCGCGCTCGACGGCTTCCGTGCCGCACTGGAAGCGGTGATGCTGGATCTGGCTCACCAGATCATCCGCGACGGCGAAGGGGCGACCAAGTTCGTGTCGGTCACCGTCGCCGGGGCCGAGAGCGATGCCGCGGCCAAGCGCATCGCGCTGACGGTTGCCAATTCGCCGCTGGTCAAGACCGCGGTGGCGGGCGAGGACGCCAACTGGGGCCGTATCGTCGCCGCCGTGGGCCGGGCCGGAGAACGGGCCAACCGCGACCTGCTGAAGATCACCATCGGCGGCGTGCTGATCTGCGCCGAGGGCATGGAAGTGCCCGGCTATGACGAGGCCCCGGTGACCGCCCACATGAAGGGGCAGGAGATCGACATCCTGGTGGACATCGGCCTGGGCAAGGGCCGCGCCACCGTGTGGACCTGCGACCTGACCCACGGGTATATTGACATCAACGGCAGCTACCGGAGCTGACGCCGGCCCCCGGTGCCGGATACGGATCACGGGAAAAGGGCCGGCGGGGGCATGCGCTCCGCCGGCCCTTTCGCCATTCTGACCAAGGGTGCTTTCATGGACTGCTTCGACCCCACCTCCACCCCGCCCGCCGGTTCCAAGCGGGTTCTGTTCGTCGTCGCCGTGGCACTGGTGGATGTGGACGGGCGGGTGCTGCTGGCCCAGCGGCCGCCGGGCAAGGAACTGGCCGGCCTGTGGGAATTCCCCGGCGGCAAGGTGGACGAGGGCGAAACGCCCGAAGCGGCCCTGGTGCGCGAGTTGAAGGAAGAACTGGACATCGACACGGCGGCCAGTTGCCTCGCCCCCTTCACCTTCGCGTCCCATTCCTATGAGACATTCCACCTGTTCATGCCGCTCTATGTCTGCCGCGTGTGGAACGGGGAGATCCGCCCGCTGGAGGGGCAGACACTGGCCTGGGTCACGCCCAACCGCATGGGCGACTACCCCATGCCACCCGCCGACGTCCCGCTGGTCGCCATGCTGCGGGATCTGCTGTAAAACCAGAACGGAACGGGATCATTCCCCCTCGACATCCGCCGCGCAATCCGTAGAATGGAACGAGAACATTCAACGGATCAAGCTGCGAGCGGCGGTCATGCACACCGAAACCGGCGAAGCCCTTCCGGCCCCCCCGTCCCCGGCCCCCCTCCCCCCGGCGGGGCAGTCGCTGCTGTTCGACGACCTGCCGGAAACCGCTCCACCCGCGGGCCGGCGGCGGCGCGGCGCATCCCCCCGCCGCAGCGCCGCCGCCGCCGTCGCGGTCGATCAGGTGCATGAACCGGTCCCGGCCGCCCAGACGGCCCCCAGCCTGCCACCGCTGTTCGCCGCCGCCCCGCCGCCGGTGGACCCGCTCGACCCCGCCCGCCTGTCGCTGGCGGAAATCCGCGCGCTGGTGCAGGCACTGCCCGACGCCAAGCTGGCCCACCTGCTGACCGAAGCGGCGCGGGAACTGAAACAGCGCGTCACGCCGGGCGGCGACTGGGACGATGACGGCGGCGTGGACGGGGAACGGGATGCCGAACCCAACCCGCTGCTGCTGCGGGCCGCGCGCCAGACGGTGGGGGAGCTGTCGGGCGACGACACCTGAGCGGAAGTTTGGCCGTTGACCGGCTCCAATCCCCGTGGTTGCGCTGCAATAGAATCGCAAGGGGATCGCGGATGCCACAATAATATTTCCAGCCGTCCGCCGGATTTCCCGGAATGACGTTGCGCTGTGTGGTGGAACGGCGTTACCATCCGCCGCGCCCGCCATTTGGCACCAAACCTTGCAGGACCGGCATGGACCTCCACTCGCTTCAACAACTGATTGCGGAATACGGAGTCTGGTTTTACATCATCACCTTCTTGTGGACTTTTATCGAAGGTGAAACTTTTGTCATCTATGCCGGTGTTTTGATTTCGCAGGGGCTGCTCGACGGTCCGCTGCTGCTGGCGTGCGCGTGGCTGGGCAGCTTCTGCGGCGACCAAACCTATTTTTATACAGGACGTTACTTCGGCCCCAAACTGCTGCGCCGCTTCCCGCGCTGGCAGAAGCCGGTGGACAAGGCATCGGGCTGGCTGGAGAAACATGACTGGAAATTCATCCTCAGCTTCCGCTGGATCTACGGCGTGCGCAACTTCGCCAGCTTCGCGCTGGGCATGAGCCAGCTCAAGGGCCTCCGCTTCCTCTACCTGAACTTCATCGCCGCCGGGATGTGGGCCATCGGCTTCGTCGGGATCGGTTATGCGGCCGGGAACCTGCTGCGCCCGGTTCTGGAGCAGTTCGCATCCTATTTCACGGTGGCGATGCTGGGCGTGTTCGCGGTGATGTTCGGCATGGTGTTCGTCGTGCACAAGGTCCAGTGCATCATCGCCCGCCGCCGCGCCGCCGCCGTCGGTTCGGCCCTCGACGCCGCCGACTGAGAACGCACCGCCACCGGGACCGAAGCCCGGCCGGCGGGTCATCCCGCCGCCCGCGCCCTGGCCGCCGCCAGCACCTGTTCCACCCGGTCCAGGTCATAGGGTTTGGGCAGATACAGCAGCGGCAGCCCGGTGTTCAGCGTTTCCATATCCCGGCCATAGCCGGACGACACGATCACCGTCAATTCCGGGGCGCGGGCCAGCGCCTGTTCGGCCAGCGCGATGCCCGACATGCCGGGCAGGCTGACGTCGGTGAACAGCACATCCCACGGTTCTTGATCCAGCAGCGGAACCGCGCTTTCGGCGTCGGGCACGTCGGTCACCGCGTAGCCCAGCTCCAGCAACAGGTCGGTGGTGGCCATGCGGATCAACGCATCGTCCTCAACGAACAGAATGCGCAAGTGCCGGTCCGGGGCCGGGGTTGGAGCCGGCACGGCGGCGGGGGCCGCGGAACGGCGGCCCAGCATACGGCGCAACTGCCGGGCCAGATCCTCACGGTTGTAGGGTTTGCTCAGCAGGCTGACCCCCGGATCGAGCCGCCCGTCGTGGACGATGGCGCCATCGGTGTAGCCGCTGGTGAACAGAACGGCCAGGCCGGGGTGAATGTCCTGCGCCCGCCGGGCCAGTTCGGTGGACCGCAGCGGCCCCGGCATCACCACGTCGGTGAACAGCAGGTCGATGGGCACGCCGGTTTCGATGATGGACAGCGCGCTCTGGGCATCGGGGGCCTTCAGAACGCGGTATCCCAGATCGGTCAGCAGATCCACCACCGTGGCCCGCACGTCGGGATCGTCCTCCACCACCAGAATGGTTTCGCAGCCGCCGACCACGGGGCCGGTCTCGGCCACGGGCGCATCCTCGGCGGCGGTGGCGGCGCGGGGCAGCAGCAGGCGGACCACCGTGCCCTCCCCCACCCGGCTGTCGATGGTGACGCAGCCGCCGGACTGGCGCACGAAGCCATAGACCATGGACAGGCCGAGCCCGGTGCCCTGCCCGTCCGGCTTGGTGGTGAAGAAGGGCTCGAAGACCCGTTCCAGCACATCGGGGGCCATGCCGCAGCCGGTATCGGCCACCGACAGCATCACATAATCCCCCGGTGCCGCATCGGGCAGACGGGCGGCGGCGTGCACGTCCAGCACCGCGTTTTCCAGCCGGATGGTCAGGGCGCCGCTGCCGGCCATGGCGTCGCGGGCGTTGACCGCCAGATTGAGGACGACGTTCTCCAGCTCCGCCGGGTCGATCAGCGCCGGCCACAGCCCCGGTTCGGCGTGGGTGGCGGCATGGACCGTTTCCCCCAGCGCCCGGCGCAGCAGATCATCCATCCCGCCAAGAAGGCGCGACAGGTCCACCGGGCGCGGCTCCAGCGGCTGGCGGCGGGCGAAGGCCAGAAGCTGGGCCGCCAGCTTGGCCCCGCGCCCGACGGCGGCGATGGCGGTCTGCAGCCGGCGGTGGCCGTTGGTGTCCATGGCCGCGTCCCGCTCCAAAAGCTGGAGATTGCCGGAGATGATCTGAAGCAGGTTGTTGAAATCGTGGGCCACACCGCCGGTCAGCTTGCCGATGGCCTCCATCTTCTGGGCCTGACGCAGGGCGGCTTCGGCCTGGCGCCGCTCGTCGATCTCGGCGATCAGGCGGCGATTGGCGTCCTCCAACTGCGCGGTGCGGCGGGCGACCAGTTCTTCCAGGTCGTTGCGGCTGCGGGCCAGGGCGTGGCGTGCGTCCACCATGCCGCTGATGTCGGTGCTGGTGCCGAACCAGCGCACCAGCCGCCCCGCCCCGTCACGCAACGGCAGGCCGCGGCACAGAAACCAGCGGTATTCCCCGTCGGCCCCGCGCAGCCGGTGCTCCATCTCATAAGGCTCGCCGCTGGTCATGCTGCGGAACCAGCGGGCCACCGTCGCCTCGCGGTCGTCCGGGTGCAGCACCTCCATCCAGCCCAACGCCATGCCGGTGACGGGAGGCTGGCCGGTGTAGGTGAACCAGCGCCCGTTCATATAATCCACATGGCCGTGGGCATCCGCGCTCCACACCAATTGCGGCAAGGTTTCAGCCAAAAGGCGAAAGCTCGTATGCTCAGGCGAATCACGCAGATCCCCTTCGATCGGAGCCGTATCCTTGGGGGATACGGAAAATCTGCTGTCGGAACGCTGATCCGGCATTACGCCACCACCCCCCGCATCCGGTGCTTCTTCTTTTCACGGCAAGGAAATACCACGGCAAACGCAGTCGTGGAACGTGGGCAAGGGTTAAGGTTGCACCCCCATATTGCCTATACCCCGAAAGCATAGACCCCGCCGCGGGCATGCCGCGGCGGGGTCTGAAACCGGCAACCGGAGGAACCGGCAACCGTCATTCCAGCAGGCTGCGCAGCATCCAGGCGGTCTTTTCATGGATCTGCAGACGCTGGGTCAGCAGGTCGGCGGTGGGCTGGTCGTTGGCTTCCTCGGCCAGGGGGAAGATGCCGCGGGCGGTGCGGGCCACAGTCTCGTGCCCGGCGACGAGCTGGCGGATCATGTCGTTGGCCTGCGGCACCGCGGTTTCCTCGGTCACCGAGGTCAGCTTGGCGAACTGGGTGAAGCTGGCCGGGGCCGGGTAGCCCAGGGCGCGGATGCGCTCGGCGATTTCATCCAGCGCGGTCCACAGCTCGGTGTACTGCTGCATGAACATGGTGTGCAGCGTGTTGAACATCGGGCCGGTGACGTTCCAATGGAAGCCGTGGGTCTTGATGTACAGGGCGAACGTGTCGGCCAGAACCGCGGACAACCCCTCGGCAATGGCCTTCCGGTCGTTGTCGCTGATGCCGATATCGATCTTCATCGTATCCATACTCCCTGCCGTGGCTCCCCGCCGGGGGGCCGGTCGTTTGATCTCGTGGACATAAGGTAGCCCGCGCGCGGCGCTTTCACAAGACCACTTTCTAGAATAGTTCTAACAAGCGGCAGCGGCGGATCGACGCATACCCCCACGCCGGGTCGGGATTATGGCCGTTCCGGGAAAAACCGGAACCCGGACACTCGGCCTAGGTGGAACGGCGAAGGGGCGCCCCGGCCCGCGGGAGCGCCCCTTCGCAAGCCCGCCACAGCCCCGTCACCCGTGGCGCAGGCGCCCGATGAACTGCTTGACCTCGGTGTTCAGCTTGGCGGCCTGCCCGTCCAGCAGTTCGGCGGCCTGGAGCACCTCCCCCGCCGCGGTGCCGGTCTGGCCGGCGGAGGTGGACACCACGGCGATGTTCTGGCTGACCTCGGTGGTGCCGGCGGCGGCTTCCTGCACGTGACGGGCGATGTCCTGGGTGGCGGCCCCCTGCTGCTCCATAGAGGCGGCGATGGCGCCGATGATGGTGTCGATGGCGACCACCGTTTCCCCCATACCGCGGATCGCGTTGACGGCGGCCCCGGTCACCTGCTGCATCCCGGCGATCTGGGTCGAGATGTCCTCGGTCGCCTTGGCGGTCTGGGTGGCGAGATTCTTGACCTCCGACGCCACCACGGCGAACCCCTTGCCCGCTTCGCCGGCCCGCGCCGCCTCGATGGTGGCGTTGAGCGCCAGAAGGTTGGTCTGGGCCGCGATGGAATTGATCAGGCTGACGATCTCGCCGATCTTGCCGGCGGCTTCCGACAGCCCGACCACGTGGCCGTTGGTTTCGTCCACCGCCGTCACGGCGCTGCGCACCATGTCGAAGGACCGGCGGACCTGCGTCCCGATCTCGGCAATGGAGGCCGACATCTCCTCCGCCGCGGTGGCGGCGGTCTGCACGCTCATGCCCGCCTGCTGGCTGGCGGAGGCCACGGCGGCGGCCTTCTGGTTGGCGTCGTTGGCACGGTCCAGCATGCCGCGGGCGTTGGAGCGCACCTGATGGGCGCCGCTGCCCACCTGCTGCACCACTTCGCTGACACGCGCTTCGAACAGGTCGGCCAGCTCGCGGACCACCCGTTTGCGCTCCTCTTCCGCCTGGGCCTTCTGGTGCTCCTGCTCCAGCTTCAGCCGCTCCACCTCGCGCGCGTTGTCCTGGAAGATCTTCAGCGCGCGGGCCATGGCGCCGATCTCGTTCTTCATCCAGGTGCCCTGCACCTCGCTGTTCAGATCACCGGCGGCCAGCCCGGCCGTGCGCTCGGACAGGGCGCCCAGCGGGCGGGTGATGCTGCGGGCCAACAGCAGACCGGCCATCAGCATGCCGGCCAGCAGACCGGCCATGACCAGCGCGAACTGCAACCGCGCGGCGGCGGCACCGTCGCGGGTGTCCTGCACCGCGCGTTCCGCCGACCCTTCGATGGCGGTCTGCGCCTCCAGCGCCTTGCCGGTCAGGCCGCGGAACTGATCGTCAACGTGGGACATCAGCGGGATGGCGATCAGCCGGTCGATGGCCGCCATCTGGTTCATCTCGTCCACCGCCTTGGCATAGGCCGCCAGCCGTTTCTGCACGTCGGCCAGCAGGGCGCGTTCCGCTGCCGCCAGCGGCATGGCGTTAAGGGTTTCCAGCGCCTTGCCCGCCTTGGCGGTGCTGGCGGTGATGGCGGAGCGGATCTCCTGCAGCTTGGCGTCCTCCAGCCCCGACCCGGCAAGCGCCAGATGGCGCGACACGTCGCTGTGGATCTGATAGGCGGTGGCCACCAGCCGGTCGATCTGGGCGCGGCGGGATGTGGCCGACTGGTGGATCTGGTCCACCGAGGTCACCGCCTGTTCCGCCTGACGGTCGGCCAGGACCAGGGCCGCCACCGTCAGCAGGATGCCCATCAGCGGGGCGGCGAAGACCCGCGCCGCCACCGAGGTTCCGCTCAGGCCCGCGAGAAATCCCCCGTTCATGCCACCCCCCTTTTCCCGATCCAACCGGCTCAACCCATGGAAAACGGCCCGGACCATGATGGTCCGGGCCGCCCGTGCCCTTACTTGTAGATCCCCACGTACGCGACGTAATCCAGGCCCGGCACCTTCTTCACGAAGGTGACCTTGGGCTGGATCTTGTTGGTGGTGGGGTTCATCCAGCGGTATTCGACCCAGCCTTCGCCCTTGTCCTTGGCCGTGGCGAGGATTTCCTGAACGATCATGCGGCCGTCGGGATCCTTGACGTTCAGCACGTTCTGGCCGACGCCGGCGGGGCGCGGCGGGTACACGCGCCACACACCGTCCAGGTCGATGACGTTGACGTAGATCTCGCCGTAATTGAACTCGCCCTTGTCGTTGAAGACCTTCGACGCCTCTTCCAGCCCCTTGGCGGCGATCAGGTCGGCGGCCTTCAGGGTCAGGGCCTTGGCTTCGTCCTGGGTGGGTGCGGCCTGGGCGAACGCGGGCACGGGTGCGGCAACCGCGAAAACCGCACCGGACAGGGCCAGCGCCGTCAGACCGGCGGCCAGGGTGCGGGTGATGTTCAGCATGGACTATTCCCCCTCAAAAAATGACGCCCGTTGTGTTTCGTTCCCCATGGGCCGCGCAAACGGACCAGAAGTTCAGCACGGCGTGCAATCCGCCGCCCGTATCGCACCGGAAAACCCAGACGGCGCACATCACGCTTCCCGATCGGTACAAAAGTTTTACAGCCCGGAGATTTCAGCAATTTGTCAGGCAGGTTTTGTGTCTGTCACAAGACATTACCGCAATGCAATAAACGTATCGGTTGCGATAGCCGGGTGCGCCGAACAAAAGGTAAGCGGAATCAGGATGTTGGTGGCAATTCAACCCGTTTTTGACCACTGCGGCCTATGGACGCATGGCATCTATGCGTCAAACGCAATTCTGCTGCACCACACCCCGCCGTGACGGGATGCCGCCTCTTTTTCCATCGACAGCCGGGGCCGGCGGGTGGGACCATGCCGGGTAACAGTCCCAGCCGTTCCTTCCCGCGGCAGCGGGAGAAGAAACGCGCCTCACGGCCCGAAAAACGAACAGCACAACGACTGACGGGAGGTGTTCATGCCCCATTCCCAAGTGCCCACGGTCCGCTGCGCCGCCCTGGCCGGCCCCTATCTCAGCGGCAAGACGACGCTGCTGGAAAGTCTGCTGTCCGCCACCGGGGCCATCGGCCGCAAGGGCAGCGTGCGGGACGGCAACGCGGTGGGCGACGCGTCGCCGGAAGCCAAGGCCCGGCAGATGAGCGTCGAGATCAATGTCGCCGGCTGCGAGTATCTGGGCGAGCGCTGGCAGTTCCTCGACTGCCCCGGCTCGGTGGAGCTGGGCTACGAGACCCAGTGCGCGCTGATGGCCTGCGACGTGGCGGTGGTGGTGGCCGAGCCGCAGGCGGAAAAGGCGGTGATCCTGGCCCCGCTGTTCAAGTTCCTCGACGACAACGGCATTCCCCACATCCTGTTCATCAACAAGGTGGACACGCTGGGCGACCTGCGCATCCGCGACGTGGTGCAGGCATACCAGGCGGTGTCGTCGCGCCCGCTGGTGCTGCGCGAGGTGCCGGTGCGCGAGGGCGACCGCATCACCGGCTATGTGGATCTGGTCAGCGAGCGGGCCTATCACTTCAACCCGCACAAGCCGTCGGACCTGATGGCCCTGCCCGACTCCGTCAGGGACCGCGAGGGCGAAGCGCGCCAGGAGATGCTGGAGGCGCTGTCCGATTTCGATGATTCCCTGCTGGAACAGCTTCTTGAGGACGTGCGTCCCGACCCCGGCACCGTTTACGAGCAGTTCGCCAAGGATCTGGCCCAGGATCTGGTGGTGCCGGTGTTCCTCGGCTCGGCGGAGAACGACGGCGGCATCCGCCGCCTGCTCAAGGCCCTGCGGCACGAGGCCCCGGACGTGGCCACCACCGCGGAGCGCCTGTCCATCCCCGACGGCGGCACGGTGGTGCAGCCGTTCAAGACGCTCAACGCCGCCCACACCGGCAAGCTCAGCATCGCCCGCGTCTGGTGGGGGACCGTGACCGACGGCATGGCGCTGGGGGGCGAGCGGGTGTCCGGCCTCTACCGCCTGATGGGTAAGGACCAGCAGAAGCTGGCCCAGGCGGCGGTGGGCGACGTGGTGGCGCTGGGCCGGCTGGACAAGGCCGCCACCGGCGACCTGCTGACCGACAAGGGCAACCAGGGCCGGGCGGAAAACTGGCCCGAGGTGCCGCCGCCGGTGTTCGGGCTGGCGCTGCACGCGGAAAACCGCAACGACGAGGTGAAGCTGTCCGCCGCCATCCAGAAGCTGATCGAGGAGGATCCCTCGCTGCGCTTCGAACAGACGGCGGGCACGGGCGAGATGGTGCTGTGGGGCCATGGCGACATCCACCTGCACATCGCCATGGACCGGCTGCGCAGCAAGTTCAACGTGGCGGTCAAGGGCCGCGCCCCCCAGGTGCCGTACCGGGAAAGCATCCGCAAGGGCACGTCCCACCACGCCCGCTTCAAGCGCCAGACCGGCGGCCACGGGCAGTTCGCCGACATCCAGGTGGACATCGCCCCGCAGGAGCGCGGGGCGGGGATCGCCTTCCTCGACGCGGTGGTGGGCGGGGCGGTGCCGCGCCAGTACATCCCGGCGGTGGAGGCCGGGGTGCGGGACTACGCGGTGCAGGGGCCGCTGGGCTTTCCGGTGGTGGATTTCGCCGTCACCCTGACCGGCGGGCAGTTCCACGCGGTGGATTCGTCGGAAATGGCGTTCAAGACCGTGGCCCGGCAGGCCATGAGCGAAGCCATGCCCAAATGCGATCCCGTGCTGCTGGAGCCGGTGCTGACCGTGACCGTCGCCGTGCCGTCGGATTACACGCCCAAGGTCCAGCGGCTGATCAGCGGGCGGCGCGGCCAGATCCTGGGCTATGACGCCCGGCCCGGCTGGCAGGGGTGGGACGAGGTGAAGGCCACCATGCCGCAGGCGGAAATCCACGATCTGATCGTGGAGCTGCGGTCGCTGTCGCTGGGGGTCGGCACCTACACCTGGGCGTTCGACCGGCTGCAGGAGCTGACCGGCAAGGCCGCCGACCGGGCGGTGGAACAACGGCGCGAGGCGCTGGCCGCCGTCTGACCCATTCCCCGAACGGGAACGGGCCGGAGTTTCCTCCGGCCCGTTCCGTATTCAGGGTATCGCCGGGCCCTTACGCCCCCGACCGCGGGGGCGCGGCGGCGGCGGCGCGCTGGGGGGCGTCCTCCACCATGTCGTAGACGTCGGGGTGAAGCTGGATGCTGTCGTCGGGCGCGACGGTGGCGGTCCAATAGACGAAACGCACCTCCAGCGGCTTCACCTTGATCCATTCCGTGGTGCCCTTGGCCAGGATGGCATCGATGCGCTGGGGCGTGACGTTCACCTCGGCCAGCAGCACCTCGGCCAGGGCGCGGGCGTCCTGAAGCCGCACGCAACCGGAGCTGACCGTGCGCAGGTCGCGGTCGAACAGCCGCGGCTCGTTGGTGCCGTGCAGGTAGATGTTGTAGGGATTGGTCAGGTTGAAGCGGAACCGGCCCAGCGCGTTGTGGTCGCCCGGCTGCTGCACGATGCGCACCCGGCCCGGCGTGACCTGGGTCCAGTCCACCACCTCGGGCGGGACGGGTTCGCCGTCCAGATAGACGGTGGCGTTGGAAATGCCCGGCGTGCCGCGGGCGCGCAGCATGGGCAGCTTGTCTTCCTTCAGCACCGTGGGCGGCACGGTCCAGGTGGGGTTGACGATGATGTGGGTGATGCGGTCCTGCAGCAGCGGGGTTTCGCGCGACGGCCGCCCCACCACCGAGCGCATGGTCATCACCTCCGCGTTGTCGCGGACCAGGGTGACCGTCTGGCTGGGCAGGTTCACCAGCAGCACCGAATCCGGCATGGTGGCCAGCAGGTTGCGCATGGCCTCGGCGCTCTGGCGCATGGACCGGACGGAATCGGCCGGCGTGCGGTTCAGCGCGATGCGGGTGGCCCCGCCCACCACGCCGTCGGCCTTCAGGTTCTGCGACAACTGGAACGCCCGCACCGCGGCATCCACCGTGTCGTCGAACAGGGCCGTCTGCTGCTCCGGCTTCATATAGCCCAGCTCGGTCAGCCGCTGGACCAGCTGGGGCACCCGGTCGCCGTCCGTGCCCTTCTTCAGGGCGGTGCCCGGCGGAATGCGGGTGGCGGTCACCGGCGGGGCCGCTTCCGCCGTGGCGGCGGCGGCATCAAGACGGCCGGCCCACCCGGCCAGCGTATCACGGAACCCTGCCGCCCACGACGATTCCGGCACGATGGCCAGAACCGCCAGTGTCACCGCCATCCTCCACGGCTTAAGCCCGATCATCATCGCTCGTATCCCCACGTCAGTCCCGGATCGGTTGTCTGGTCCGATACCCCGGCCCTATTCATGAATGCCCGTCTCATCCTGTCTTTACATGAGCCATCGCAAAAAGGCTTGCGCGTTCTCTTGCGGAGCACCCCCGCGGAATCGGAAATCGGGCCACCCACAAGGAAAGACATAGATCTTTCACCGATCCGGCACAGGCGAAAGACGAAAGAGGTTGATCTCCCCCGCCATCTCGCCTATACGAAACATCTGCTCCGGTATGACCATAAGAAAAAGGGTTCTTTACCGGGCGTTCGACAGCACGCCTTCCGGTGGAGGGGTGGTTGGTCCCGCACACGGGGCCGATTCACTGCCGAGGGCGTAACGAGAACAAGCTTTAGTTCGAATTTTAACGATTGGTTCAGACTTCCAGGGGGTTGGGTATGCAGGCTGGTGACGAGACTGTCCAGGCGCCCGAGCTGGGACGCCGCCGTTTTCTGTCCTTTGGACTCGCCGCAGCCTCCGCCTTACTCCTTCCGACGGTGTTCGCAGCGCCCCGCAGCGCCGAAGCGGCGGTCCCGGCCGGGACGTCCGTCCGCCGGCTTAATCTGCACAACATCAACACCGGCGAGAATTTCAACGACGTCTACTGGGCCAACGGCGCCTATCGCCAGGATGCGCTGCGCAAGCTGGACGTCCTGCTGCGCGACCACCGCGCCGGGGCGGTGCAGAAATTCGACCCCCGCCTGTTCGACATCCTGTCCCAGCTTCACGGGCGGATGGAATCGTCCCAGCCGTTCCAGGTCATCTGCGGCTACCGCTCGCGCAAGACCAACGCCGTGGCCCGCCGCCGGTCCCGCGGGGTGGCGAAGGACAGCTATCACACCCGCGCCATGGCCATCGACGTCCACCTGCCCGACCGCAACCTGAAGGGTCTGATGCAGGAGGCCAAGCAGCTCCATGCCGGCGGCGTGGGCTATTACCCCCGCAGCAACTTCGTCCATGTGGACACCGGGCCGGTCCGCACCTGGTAAGCCCCATATCCGGGGTTGCCGCTGCCGCCCGCGCCCGATATGATGCGCCGCATCGCACGACACGGGAAGGTCCGGCCACGGACACCAGCCGTCCGTGCGCCGAAGGTCAGTGTCCGCGTAGCTCAGCAGGATAGAGCACAGGATTCCTAAATCAAATTGGGCGCTGCGGCTGGAAACACCGCAGCGGATCTGCTCAAAGTCGGGGAACGCTACGGTGCGCACCGCACCTTGCCAATCCCGAGCCAAGCCCCGGAAACGGGGAAGGTGTAGAGACTGGATGGGCAGCGCCTACGGGTCTTCCGGCTTTCCGGGCGGCCTATGGTGAAGGGACAGTCCAGACCACGAACGCCCCATGGGGGGCGGCGGTGAAAGCCGAAGTGGTACGAATCCTGGGGCCGTGGGTTCGAATCCCGCCGCGGACACCATACCTTCTCTTGTGGGCCCACCCTTCTCGTGTGGGCCCTCTCCTCCGGCGTTCGCGCCGTTACTCATCCGCCATTACTCCCCCGCCGTTTCCGCCACCGCGTCCTCGTCCGACACGCAGACGCGGTTGCGCCCGCCCTGCTTGGCGGCGTAGAGCGCCCGGTCGGCGCGGGACAGCGCCGTATCGACCGACGATTCGCCGGGATGCACCACGGTCACGCCGATGCTGGTGCTGGCCCGCAGCCGGCCGTCGGGCACGGACAGGGTTTCCGTGGCCGCCCGCAGCCGTTCGGCCAGGGCCACGGCACCCGGCAGGCCGGTTTCCGGCAGCAGCAGGGCAAACTCCTCCCCCCCGAAGCGGGCGATCTGGTCGCTGGGCCGCAGGATCTGGCGGCACAGGGCGGCAAAGGCGGTCAGGACGTAATCCCCGGCCTCGTGACCGCAGGTGTCGTTGATGCGCTTGAAATGGTCGAGATCGGCCATCAGCACCGCCAGCGGGCGGTCATAGCGGGCGGCACGCGTGATTTCCTGCTCCGCCACGCCGAAGAAACGGTAGCGGTTGGCCAGCCCGGTCAGGGGATCGGTGGTGGCCAGCCGTTCCAGGTGCGCCTCCATCTCCTTGCGGCTGGTGATGTCCACCACGCCGGCCATCAATTGTTCCTCCCCGTTCACCACGATGGGGGATGCCGCGATCAGCACGTCGCGCAGGTCTCCGCCGGCCAGCCGCACCCGCGCTTCGAACCCGTCCACCCGCCCGCAGCGCTCCATCTCCTTCAGCAGGGCGCCGCGCTGCAGCGGGTCGCTGTAGATCTCGGCCATGGTTTCGATGCCCAACGCCGCCGGGTCGCCGCCGAAGAAACGGTAGGCCGCCTGGTTGGCCCGCAAAATCGCCCCGTCGGCCCGCGCGGTGACCACCAGCGGCAGGGGGGCCGCCATGAACATGGTCTCCAGCATGGCACGGCTGGCGGCCAATTCCTCCTTGGTCCGGCGCTCGGCCTCGGCCGCCGCCCATTCCAGACGGCGCAGCCGGTTGGACCGGACCACCGTCAGAAGCAACGCCGCGTTCAGCATCACCATGCCCAGAACCAGCCCGGTGACGGTGGGCGGCAACGGCACCGGCAGCAGGTAGCCCGCCAGCATCAGCGCGCTGCACCCCGCCCCGCCGGCCACCGTCTGCCGGAACGGCGCCGGGACCGCCAGATAGAAGATCGCCGGCAGCATGAACACCACCAGAAAGGCCAGATCGCTGTGGGAACTGACCAGAAAGGCCACCGGCACCGCCGTGCCCGCCTGCCACAGCCCCATCACCCGTTGCGCCGCGGCCATGCTGCCCGCCCGCCCGATCAGGATCAGGCAGACCAGCGCAACCGCAACCACCACCCCCCGCGCGGGCACCGCGACAAAAAAGTGCTCCGTCCCCTGGAACCGCCAGTCGCTGATAAAAAACAGGCTGTTCAGGATCGCAGAAAGCAAGAAAAGAAGCCGAGCATGGCGGATCGTTTCCGGAAAAATTCCGGTGCGATAGACCCCTTCGCGATAGGAGTCATGAAATTCCCCGCCGACCGGGGACAAACGGACAGCCATCTTCGATGGGTCGGTAGCGAAACTCTTCGCCAAAGCGAAGCACCTCCTTACGTGCTCGAACCGATCGCAGTCTTTTATCGGTGCAAGTCACAAGAAAACCTTTACGCCCCCTGCAACAGGATGACGCACCCCGGCCGCCGGCGCGGACGGGGCCGGATAGGGGGTGCCGGAAACTGCTTTACGCTCATGCAAAATTGGCTATATCCTCTCGGATATAAAGTCTTTCTTCCCGGCGGCAGAGCGCCCGCAAACCGGTACCGCGAACCGGCCGTGCCGTCACCGCCGCCATCAACCGGAAAAGGAAAACGATATGGCGATCCGCAACGCCCTGCCGCGCCTTCGCACCAACGACGGACAGCCCGCCCCTGTGGCCCGCCCGTCCTTTCTGCGTACGGTGTCCCGCCGCGCCGCGGCGGCCCTGATGGCCGGCGCGCTGACCGCCGGTGTGGTGGTCTTCAGCGCTCCCGGCGCCGCCCAGGCCCAGGACGTGCTGGTGATGGCCGCGGCGAGCATGAAGAACGCGGTGGAAAAGATCGGCGGCCAGTTCCAGGCCAAGACCGGCATCAAGGTCACGCCTTCCTTCGCCGCGTCCTCGGCGCTGGCCAAGCAGATCGAGAACGGCGCCCCCGCCGACATCTTCGCATCCGCCGATCTGGAATGGATGGATTACCTGGAAAAGCGGTCGCTGATCGACCCGAAGACCCGGATCAACCTGCTGGGCAACGATCTGGTCATCGTGGCGCCCAAGGATTCCACCGCCACGGTCGATCTGAAGCCGGGCGTCGATCTGGTGGCGCTGCTGGGCGACGGGCGTCTGGCCACCGGCGATCCCTCCAATGTGCCGGTGGGCAAGTACGCCCAGGCGGCCCTGACCAAGCTCGGCGTGTGGGACAAGGTGGAACCGAAGCTGGCCCGCGCCGACAACGTGCGCGCCGCCCTGGCCCTGGTCAGCCGCGGCGAGGCGCCGCTGGGCATCGTCTACCGCACCGACGCGGCGGTGGACAAGGGGGTGAAGATCATCGCCACCTTCCCCAAGGACACCCACCCTGCCATCATCTATCCGGCCGCCGTCACCGCCGCCACCAAGAACCCCAACGCCCAGCTTTTCTTCAGCTATCTGAAGTCGGGCGAGGCGCTGGCGGTGTTTGCGGAGTTCGGCTTCGTCCCGCTGACCAATGCCGGCCAGTGACCGCCGGCCCAGCCCCCGAAACAACCCGTGACCCGGACCGACGATGCTTGACGGCTTTTCCCTGGCCCTGACGCCGGACGAGGTGACGGTGATCCTGCTCAGCCTGCGTGTCGCAGGCTGGGCGGTGGTCTGGAGCCTGCCGCCGGCCATCCTCGCCGCCTGGGTGCTGGCGCGCTGCTCGTTTCCCGGCAAGACCCTGTTCGACGGCTTCGTCCATCTGCCGCTGGTGCTGCCGCCGGTGGTGGTGGGGTACATCCTGCTGCTGGTCCTGGGCACGCGGGGGCCGGTGGGGGGATTTCTGTACCACTGGTTCGGCATCCGCCTGATCTTCACCACCACCGGGGCGATCGTGGCGGTGGCGGTGTGTTCGTTCCCGCTGATGGTGCGGGCCATCCGCCTGTCGATCGAGGCCATCGACACCGGGCTGGAATCCGCCGCGCGCACGCTGGGCGCCGGCCCCATCGACCGCTTCTTCACCATCACGCTGCCGCTGATGCTGCCGGGCGTGCTGTCCGGGTCCATCGTTGCCTTTGCCGCGGCCCTGGGGGAGTTCGGGGCGGTGATCACCTTCGCCTCCAACATTCCGGGTCAGACGCAGATCCTGCCGCTGGCGATCTATGCCGCGACCCAGACCCCCGACGGCGACGCCATGGCGGCCCGGCTGTCGCTGATCGCTCTGGTCATCGCACTGGCGGCGCTGATGGCCTCGGAAATCGCCGCCAGCCGCGTCAAGACCATGATCGGACGCTGACCCATGCTCGACCTGACCATCCGCCAGCGTCTGGGGGCGTTCACGCTCGACGTGTCGCTGCAAACCGCCCAGCGCGGCATCACCGCCCTGTTCGGCCCGTCGGGGTCGGGCAAGACCTCCATCATCAACGCCATCGCCGGCCTGACCAGCCCCGACGAGGGGCACATCCGCGTCGATGACGTGCCCTTCTTCGACCGCGCCCGCCGCATCGACCTGCCCACCGAAAAGCGGCGGGTGGGGTACGTGTTCCAGGAAGCCCGCCTGTTCCCCCACATGACCGTGCGCGACAACCTGCTGTACGGCTACCGCCGGGTGCGGGGGGACAAGGCCATAGCGCCCGAGCCGGTGATCGCGCTTCTGGGGCTGGGCCATCTGCAGGACCGCCGCCCGCGCAACCTGTCGGGCGGCGAGAAACAGCGGGTGGCGCTGGGCCGGGCGCTGCTGTCGCAGCCGCGGGTGCTGCTGCTGGACGAGCCGCTGGCAGCCCTGGATTCGGCGCGCAAGGCCGAGATCATCCCCTACATCGAACGGCTGCGCGACGAGATGAACATCCCCATGGTGCTGGTCAGCCACGCCATGGAGGAGGTGGTGCGGCTGGCGTCCGACGTGGCGCTGATCGCCAACGGGCGGTTCCAGGCGTTCGGCCCCGTGCGCGACGTGCTGGGCCGGCTGGACACCGCGTCGGCCATGGGGTTCCGTCAGGCCGGTGCGGTGATCGAGGCGCGCATCGATTCCCACGACGACGGCGACGGGCTGACGCGGGTCGGCTTCGACGGGGGGGAACTGGTGATCCCCCGCCTGCTGCGCCCGCTGGGGGCGCCGGTGCGGCTGCACATCCACGCCCGCGACGTGATCGTGGCGCTGAGCCCGCCCACCGGCCTCAGCGTTCAGAACGTGCTGGCCGGAACGGTGGTGGAGGTGGCGGAAAACACCGGATCGTCGGTGGATCTGAAAATCGCCGCCGGCGCCTCGTCCATCACCGCCCGCGTGACCCGCCGTGCGTTCCATCAGTTGAACCTGGGTGCCGGTACGCCGGTTTACGCCCTGATTAAAGGCGTGTCCTTCGACCCCGACGAAGACCCCAATGGCAACGGCGGCGCGGTGGTGGATCTGTAAGGCGCATTCCCCCTTGCCCCACCGGGGGGGATCAGGGCCGGGGCCGGGGCGAGGGTCGGCAAGCCCCGCCGCGGGCCTTTTCGGTGTTTGGTTGAAGAAACACCCGGCCTTCTCCAGTCACCGGCGCCGCCCGGCAACAGCACACCAGAGCACTGGCCGGAAATCCCCCACTGTGCTTGTGATAACGCTTGACATTCTCAGGCAAAATCCAGCAAATGCAAGTCATTATCATTTGCCTTCCTGCCTGTCCCAACCCGCTGTCCCCCACTGGCTGTCCATCGGGAGTGTCCGTATGTTGAAGCGTTTTTCCGGTCTGCTGGCCACGGCCGCCGTCGCCCTGCCCCTCGCCGCCCTGTCGCTCGGCGCCCCCGCCTTCGCCGCCGACACCGCAAAGGTGGATGTGAAGGCGGTGGTGAAGAACTATGCCGACATGGCCCAGGCCGGGTACGAGGACTCGCTGGCCACCGCCAAGGCGCTGAAGGTGGCCATCGACGCGCTGGTCGCCACCCCCTCCGACGCCACCCTGGCCGCTGCGCGCAAGGCGTGGATCGACGCCCGCGTCCCCTATATGCAGACCGAGGCGTTCCGCTTCGGCAACCCCATCGTGGACAAGTGGGAAGGCAAGGTGAACGCCTGGCCGCTGGACGAGGGCCTGATCGACTACACCGACGAGTCCTATGAGCCCAGCGAAGCCAATCCCTTCGGCAAGGCGAACGTCATCGCCAACACCAAGCTGAAGGCCGGCGGCAAGACCATCGACGCCACCAAGATCACCAAGGCGCTGCTGGCCGACAAGCTCCAGGAAGCCGGCAAGATCGAAGCCAACGTCGCCACCGGCTACCACGCCATCGAATTCCTGCTGTGGGGCCAGGATCTGAACGGCACCGACGCCGGGGCCGGCAAGCGCCCCGCCACCGACTATTCCACCACCGCCTGCACCGGCGGCCATTGCGACCGCCGCATCCAGTTCCTGAAGGTGGCGACCGACCTGCTGATCGACGATCTGGCGGAAATGGCCAAGAGCTGGGCGCCCGGCGGCAAGGCCCGCGCCTCCATCGAAAAGGACGCCGGCAAAAGCGGCGGCAAGCCGGCCCTGGCCCGCATCCTGACCGGCCTGGGCAGCCTGAGCTATGGCGAACTGGCGGGCGAGCGCATGAAGCTGGGCCTGATGCTGCACGACCCGGAAGAAGAGCACGACTGCTTCTCCGACAACACCCACAACGCCCACTTCTACGACCAGCAGGGCATGGTGAACGTCTACAGCGGCCATTACACCCGCGTTGACGGGCGCACGGTCCAGGGGCCGTCGCTGTCGCAGGTGGTGGCCGCGGTGAACGCCGACGCCGACGCCAGGATCAAGGCGGCGATGGGCGAGACCACCACCGCCATGACCGCCATCAAGAGCACCGCCGACGGCGGCACGATGGCCTATGACCAGATGCTGGGTGCCGGCAACACCGAGGGCAACGCCCTGATCCAGACCGCGGTGGACAAGCTGGTGGGCCAGAAGAAGGCGCTGGAAACCGCCGTCGCCGCACTGGGCGTCAGCATCAAGATCGAAGGCTCCAAGAGCCTCGACAACCCCTCGGCGGTGAAGAAGTAATGGACCGGGCCGGGGGTTGGCGGAACGGCGCGGGGCCATCCCGCCGCGCCGTTCTGACCGGCGGCGCGGCGGCGCTGGTCGCGCCGCTGGCCGTCTCCTCCTGGTCCGCCACCGGCGCTCCCCTGGCCGCCCCGCCCGCGGCCAGGGGGGCACCGCCTGCCCCCCTGGACGTCGAACTGACGGCCAGGGTGCGGCAGGCACGCATCCTGCCCGCCCCCGCCGGCCTCAGCCCCGTCATCACCTATGGCGACGAGACGCCGGTGATCCGGCTGAAACGGGGCCAGCCCCTGCGCGCCGCCCTGGTCAACGGGCTGGACGAGCACACCTCCATCCACTGGCACGGCATCCGCCTGCCCAACAGCATGGACGGGGTGCCGTTCCTGACCCAGCCGCCGGTCAAGCCCGGCGAGCGGTTCGTCTATGAGTTCACCCCGCCCGACACCGGCAGCTTCTTCTTTCACCCCCACTGCAACACCGTGCAGCTTCTGGGCCGCGGGCTGGCCGGCATCCTGATCGTGGACGAGGACGACGCCCCCCGTTTCGACGCCGACATCGTGGCGGTGGTCAAGGACTGGGCGCTCAACCCCGACGGCAGCTTCGGCACCATCACCAGCGACCGCGGTGCGGCACGCGCCGGCACCTTCGGCAGCGTCACCACGGTCAACGGCGCCATCGGCCCGGTGATCGACGTGCCGGCCAACGGCGACGTGCGCCTGCGCCTCTACAACGTGGACAGCACCCGCGTGGTGGATTTCCAGATCGAAGGGGCCGAAGCCTGGATCATCGCCGTCGATGGCAACCCGCTCACCCCCCGCCCCCTGGACGGCTGGCTGATGGGTCCGGCCATGCGCATCGACGTGCTGTTCCGCGCCCCCCGCACCGCCGGTGCCACGCTGCGTCTCCTGAACGTCTATTCCAGCGAGGCCAAGCCCCTGGCCACCTTCCGCGCGGTGGGCGAGCCGCGGGCCAACCGCCGCTTCCGCCCCCGCGCCCTGCCCGCCGCCGCCGCCATCCCCACGCCCGACCTGAGGAACGCGCCGACCATCCCCATGGCGTTCTCGGCCACCGCGGTGGCCCAGGTGTTCGACCCGGCGCTGACCGCCGGCCTGCCGCTGGCCGATTCCCTGTGCCTGTCGGAAAAGACCTTCTGGGCCATCAACCAGCAATCCTGGCCCGAGGGCGGGCACGGCCGCCTGCCCCCGCCCATCGCCACGCTGGAAAAGGGGCGCAGCTACATCTTCGAGCTGAACAACCTGACCCCCCACCTGCACCCGATCCACATCCATGGCTACACCTTCCTGGTGCTGGAATCCGACCAGCGCCCGGTGCCGCGCCACCACGCCGACACCGTGCTGCTCCAGCCCAAGGAACGGCTGAAGGTCGCCGTCAAGGCCGACAATCCGGGGGACTGGATGTTCCACTGCCACATCATCGAGCATCAGGACACCGGCATGATGGGGTATCTCCGTGTCGCGTAACGCCGCCCGCCTTTCCGCCCTGCTTCTGGCGTTCAGCGCCCCCGCCTTCGCCGCCGATCCCCTGCCCTATCACAGCGAGCCGGTGGCGGGCCTGGACGATCAGGAGATGCTGGACCACGCCATCGGGCAGGCGGTGTTCGAACGGCTTTGGGTCAAGGCGCCGTCGTCCACCAAATCGGCGGACGGGCTGGGGCCGCTCTACAACGCCCGCTCCTGTGCCGCCTGCCACCCCGGCGGCGGGCGGGGCGAACTGCCCGACCCGGCAAAGCCGGGGGAGCAGGGGATCGGCGTGGCCCTGCGGCTGGGGTCCACCGGATCGGTGGGCGATCCGGTCTATGGCCGCCAGCTTCAGGTGCAGGCCGTCGCCGGCCAGACCGCCGAGGGGCTGTTGTCCGTCACCTCCCGCGATGTCCGGCGGGTCAAGCTGCCGGGCGGCACCACGGTGCGGCTGCGGCGGCTGGATGTTCAGCCGGTGGGCCTGAACTTCGGCCCGCTGGCCGCCACGACCCGCACGTCGGTGCGGGTGGCCCCGCCGGTGCTGGGTGCCGGCCTTCTGGAACGCATTCCCGAGGCGGACATCCTGGCCGCCGCCGACCCGGACGACCGCGACGGCGACGGCATCTCGGGCCGCCCCAACCGCGACGCTTCCGGGGCGCTGGGCCGGTTCGGGTGGAAGGCGACCAACGCCACGCTGGCGGCCCAGAACGCCGAGGCGGCCATGCTCGACCTGGGCCTGTCCACCGCCCTGTTCCCCGCCCCCTGGGGCGACTGCACCGAGGCGCAGGCCGCCTGCCGCGCCGCCCCCCACGGCAACCAGGCCCGGTTCGAAGGGGTGGAGATCCCCTCCTCCATGATGGGTTTGCTCGACCGCTACATGAGCCATACCCAGGCCCCCGGCGCGACACCCCCCGACGGACCGGGGGGCGCGCTGTTCACCGAGACCGGCTGCGCCGCCTGCCACCGCCCGGCCTTCACCACGGGCGACGATCCCGCCAACCCGGCGCTGTCGCGTCAGGCCGTCTTCCCCTACACCGACCTGCTGCTGCATGATCTGGGGCCGGACCTGGGCGACGGGCTGGCCGCGGGGGATGCCGCGGGCGGCGAATGGCGCACGCCGCCGCTGTGGGGGCTGCACCGGCTGACATCCCAGGACGGCAAGCTGGCGCTGCTGCACGACGGCCGCGCGCGCAGCGTGGCCGAGGCCATCCTGTGGCACGGCGGGGAGGCGGACAGCGCCCGCACCCGCTTCGCCGCACTGTCCAAAGCGGACCGGGACCGGCTGATCCGCTTCGTTCTTTCTCTTTAGAAGACGACACGCACATGTCCCTGCCAAACACCCCCCCGCCCCGGCGCCGCACCGCCATCCGCCCCCTGGCCCTCTCCCTCGCCGCCCTGACCCTGGCCGGCGCGCTCGCCGCCGCCCCGGCGTCGGCCCGCAGCGTGGAGGAGGACAAGAGTTTCCTCGACGGGCTGAGCCGGACCCACATCCTGCCGCGCATCGACGCGCTGGCCGCCGCCACGGCGGACCTCGCCACCCGGCTGGACGGTTTCTGCGCCGCTCCCGACGACGCCGGGCTGGACAAGGCGCGCGCCGGCTTCAACGGCGCCATGGACGCCTGGATGGGCGCCCAGCACCTGCGCCCCGGCCCGCTGCTGCTGCAGCTCCGCAACGAGCGCATCGCCTTCTGGCCGGAACGCCGCGGCATCGTCGCCCGCCAGCTCGGCCAGCTTCTGAACGGCACCACCCCGGTGACCGCCGACGCCATCGGCAAGCAGAGTGCGGCGGTCCAGGGGCTGACGGCGCTGGAACGGCTGCTGTGGGACACCGACGTGACGCCGGCCCGCTTTGCCGGCGACAACGCCCGCCGCTGCGCCGTCGCCACCGCCATCGGCCACAACGTCGCCGACGTGGCCGGTGCGGTGAAGACCGAATGGCATGATCTCACGCCCGCCCTGGTGCGGGGCGAGGCGACCTCGGTCGGGCAGAACGCCACCGACGCGGTGAACAACCTGTTCTCGTCGCTGGTCACCGCCTCGCAGATCGTGACCGACCAGAAGCTGCTGGCCCCCATGGGCGCCAACGCGGGCGAGGCCAAGCCGGCGGTGGCGGAATCCGTGCGCAGCGGGCGCACCATGCGCAACGTCACCCAGAACCTGGAGGCCATGGGCGCCATGGTGGCGGGGGAGAACGGCGGCCCCGGCTTCGTCAGCCTGATCCCCGCCACGGCGGAGGGCAAGGCCGCGGCCGCCGCCACCGTCGCCGCCTTCGCCGATGCCGCCAAGGCCGCGGCATCCGTGCCCGCCCCCTTCGAGCGCACCATCAGCGAGGCCAAACCGCGTCAGGCGGCGGACGCGGCGCTGAAGGCGGTGAAGGCCGCCCGCGACGCCCTGACGCAAAAGCTGCCGCCGCTGATCGGCATCACCCTGGGCTTCAACGAGCTGGACGGGGACTGAGCCATGGGCGTGGACATGATCCCCATCGAACGGCCCCGCATCAGCCGGCGCGCGGTGCTGGCCGGGCTGGGTGCCGGTGTCGCAGCCCTGGGGCTGTTCCGCCCCTTCGCCGCCGGGGCGGCGGTGCCGGCGGGCAACCGGACGGTCTATCTCACCTCCTACCGCGACATGAACGCGGGCGAGGGCGCGCGTTACGGCATGGCCGGGATGGCCGACGACGGCACCGTGCTGTTCCGCATCCCGCTGCCGGGCCGCGGGCACGCGGTGATGCCCCATCCCACCCGCCCGCTGGCGGTGGTGTTCCAGCGGCGGCCGGGCCGCTGGCTGGTGCCCATCGACCTGACCACCGGACAGGCGGGCCGGGTGGCGATGGTGCCCGATGACCGGCGCACCACCGGCCACGGGCTGTTTTCCGCCGACGGGCGCACCCTGTTCGCGGTGGAGGACGACGTGCCGGGCGAGGCGGGCGTGATCGCCGTCTACGACACCGCCGCCGAGAGCACCGACGACTGGAAACGCATCGGCACCCTGCCCACCCACGGCATCGGCCCGCACGAGGCGATCCTGGTCAACGGCGGATCGGTGCTGGCGGTGGGCAACGGCGGCGTGCTGACCCACCCCGACACCGGGCGGGCCAAGCTGAACCTGGACGAGATGGACGCCTCCCTCACCTTCGTGGAGGTGGCGGGCGGGCGTCTGGTGGACAAGCTGCGCCTGCCGGAAGAACATTCCAACCTGGGCATCCGCCATCTGGCCGCCCTGCCCGACGGGTCGGTCGCCTTCGGCACCCAGGACGAGCACCCGGTGGGGATGCTCCAGCCGCTGATGGGCAGCGCCCGGCCCGGCGGGCCGGTCACGCTCTACCAGACCCCCGACGACGTGCTGGCGCGGCTGGACGGCTACATCGGCAGCGTGGCGGTGAACGCCGACGGCACGGTGGTGGCGGGATCGTCGCCCCGCGGCGGGCTGACCGGCCTGTGGGATGCGGCCACCGGCGCCTTTCTGGGCAGCCGCCCCCTGCCCGACGGCTGCGGGCTGGCGACCCACGGCAACGGCTTCATCCTGACCGGCGGCTTCGGCGGCGTGGTCACCATGGACCGTGGCGGTGCGGCGGAGATGGAGCGCACCACCGCCGCCTATGGCTGGGACAACCACCTGATGGCGGCCACGGTGCCCATGCCGCTCACGCGGTCCGCGGGGTGAAGGTCAGGGTGTAGCACACCCCCGGCGGGGTGCGGTCGATGGCGATCCGGGCGCCGATCTGGACGCTCAGCGCCTTTACCACCCGCATCCCCAGCCCGGTTCCCCGCGGGGGCGTTCCCCCGTGGGAGCCGTTGCCTTCGGGCGGCAGGCCCACCCCCTGGTCGGCCACGCTCAAGCGGACGGCGCCGCCTTCCTCCGCCTTCAGAACGATGAAGACCGGCTTCGGTCCCGGTGCGGGATAGGCGTACTTGGCGCAGTTGGTCAGCAACTCGCCCACGATGATGCCCAGCGCCACCGCCTGATCGGCGGAGACGACCACCGGGTCGGCGTCCAGGTGCACCTCCCACCCCTCCGAAGGCGGCAGGCTGGACACCCGCATGCTGCGGCACAGGTTTTCCAGATAATCGCGGAAACACAGGCAGGACAGGCTGTCGCCGCGGTAGAGCAGTTCGTGAACGTCGGCGATGGCGGCCACGCGGCGGCTGGCCTCGGCGAAATGGCTGCGGATGTCGGTGTTCTTCAGCGCCACCCCGTGCATGGTCAGGATGCTGCTGACCAGTTGAAGGCTGTTCTTGATGCGGTGGTTGCTTTCCCGCATCAGCAGATCCTTCTGCCGCACCGCCTCTTCCATGCGGGCCAGGGCGCCGTGCAGGGTCGCGGTGCGTTCCCGCACCCGCTCCTCCAGCCCGTGGCGGGCGTCCACCTCGGCCCGGATGCGGCGCAGGGTGGCGGCGGCGATGCCCGCCACCGCCAGCACCACCACCACCCCCGCCAGCGTATAGGGCAACACCGCCTGACGCCATTGCCGGTCCACCAGCCCGCCGTCGATGCGCACCAGCGCATAGACCGGCCATGGACCGATGCGGCGGTAGACCAGGGTTTCCCCGTCCGCGCGCAAGATGCCTTCCGGCTCCCCGGCGGCCAGGGCGGCGCGCACCGCCGCCGGGACATCGGGCACGGCGCCGGCGACGGCGATCCCGTCCTCGGCCCCGCCCATACGGCTGAAGGCGGCGATCGGATGGGTGTCGCCGGGCCGGATCATGGCGATGGACGACATGAGCGGCAGATCGAGCGTGCTGTAGAATTCGGAGAAATAGCGGGTTTCGATGGTTTCCCCGATCACCCCGCGGAAAGCCCCGGCGCCGTCGTCCAGCCGGCGCGTCACCATGAACAGCGGCGACCGGGTGACCCGGCCCATGAACCGTTCGCTGATGGTGGGGCCGGCGAAGCCATCCCGATGGACGGTGAAGAAATCCCGGTCCGCGGCATGGGCTTCCGGCACCGGGAACGCCGCGGTGGTCAGGCGCAGGCGCCCCGCCCCGTCGTTGATCCACAAATCGCCCAGATAGGGGTAACGGCTCTGCTCCTGGTCCAGCCGCTCCCAAAGGGCATGGGAGGTCTCGATCTCGTCCCAGGACAGGGAGGCCACCTGCTCGGTCGCGCGCATCACCACCTGATCGGCGGTGTCGAACAGGCGGGCGGCGTGTTCCGACAGGAGCCGGGTGGCCGCCGCCGCCCCGGACTCCGCCGTGGCGTTGATCTCGTGGCGGACGCGCTGGCTCAACACACCGATCAGCAGCAGCATCGCCAAGGCGACGGCCAGGGTCACCCAGCCGACGGTCCGGTTGAAGCGCAAGGATCGGTGCGTGCGGTAGCCCATCACTATCCGTTGGTCAAAGGGCAGGAATCATAAGTCAAGGACGCTATCTCTTTCGTTATCATCGGCCCATGCACCGGGAAGTTGGATTGATGACTGACAAAAATTCCGGTATATTTCTATAAAAGGCATGGCGCTGTCGTTTTCAGCTTGCCGCCGCCAGGCTCTTATCACCAGATTTTGTCAGATGGGCACTTCTTTTCCTCCCTTCTTCGTCGCAATGGCCCGTTCCAGAGACTTGGGGGCCTGAATGAGATGAAGATACAGCTCGTCGAATTGCCCAATCTCCGCCAACTGGTCCACGTCGATCACGGTGATCCGCTGCCCGTTGATTTCGATCAGCCCCGCTTCGCGCAGCCGGCGCAAGGTGCGGTTGATGTGGACGATGGACAGCCCCAGCGCGTCGGCCAGAATCTCCTGGGTGACCGGCAGGGTGAAATGGCCGCGGTTGGCAAGCTGCACCACGCTCAGCCGCCGCAACATCTCCACGATCAGGTGCGCCACCCGTTCCAGCGCGGTGCGCCGGCCCAGGCTGAGCAGCCGTTCGGCCACCATCGCCTCTTCCCGCGCGCCCGACCACGCCAGGGCCGCCGCCAGCCGGGGAAAGCCGCGGAACAGTTCGGCCAGTTGATCCAGCGAGAAGATCGCCACCTCCACACCGGTCAAGGTGGTGACGCTGTGGTCGGCAACCTCGAAGAGATGGGAATAGATACCGATGATGTCGCCCGGCAACACGAAATTGATGATCTGCCGGCGCCCGTCTGGCAGCGCCTTGTGGCGCACCGCCCATCCTTCACGCAGGACGCGCACCGCCCCGTACTGTTCGCCCTGGTGCAGCAGGTCATGCTTGGCCGGACGGCGCTGGACGTTGCGTTCCAGTTGCGCAAGGAAACCCCGCTCGGCGTCGGTCAAGGCGAGATAGCTGCCAAGTTTGGTACACAGAGGGCTGTCCGGTGCGGACCCAGCCGCCACGATGCTCATGTCTGGCTCTTACTCGCGTTACTGTTGCGTCATGCGGGGATGGTGACCAGCGTGGTCGGTGCAGCACCGGAATGCGTCCCACGATCCCGACTTCCGATTGCGAGCGCCATAACATAGGTTAATCGCATAGGATTTTCCGCCGCGAGGCCGTGACAAAAAGCGGTCCAAAGCATTGACCAACCAGCAACTCTTCATCCGGCCCGCAGGCATGCCGCCGCTCTGCCCCGGATGAAGACGAACAGCCGGGGCCGAGAAGATCATGCCGGAACAAAACGGTGCTGCAGGGTGGGCTGCTCTTTCCATCTGCGAAGCCTTGCTGCTGACGCTCGTCGAAAAAGGTGTACTGCAAGTTGAGGAGGCCCGCTCTGCGCTTGAAGATGCCGCCTCAGCTCATAGAATATTGAGCGCGTCCGAAACCGATCAATCCATCCACAAGGAAGCTGAAAATATCATTGAGGCAATATCCGGTCAGTTAGAGGCTGCGCGCCCATCAGAGAAGAATGGCGATTAGTTCTATGCTGCGCATGCCGTGCAATTTATGGGGTATTTTCCTGATATTTCCCTTCATGAAACGATAAAAAAAGCGGGAAGCATCGCTTCCCGCTCCGGTGCATGACGGTCAGTGACGGGGCCGCGCAGGACCGCGGCCCCCGGTATCAATCCAGGAAGATGTCGGGCGCCAGCGGCGTGCCCGGCTTCACCGCATAACGGTCCAGGTCGGTCACCCCCTCTTCCCCCAACACCGCGTCATCCACGAAGAAATTGCCGGTGCAGGTGCGCGCATCCCGCGTCAGGATGGCGTGAGCGGCGTCGGCCAGGATGTCGGGGGTGCGGCAATTGTCGAATTCCGCCGCGCCTTTCAGCATGGCCACCGCCGCCGTGGCGATGATGGTGCGCGGCCACAGCGCGTTGACGGCGATCCGTCCCTGGAACTCCGCGCTCATGCCCAGCACGCACATGCTCATGGCGTATTTCGCAATGGTGTATGCCGTATGATGCTTGAACCACTTGGAATTGAGGTTCAAGGGCGGCGAGAGGGTCAGGATATGGGGGTTCGGCGCCTTCAGCAGCGACGGAAGGCAGGCCTGCGACGTGGCGAAGGTGCCGCGCCCGTTCACACCCATCATCAGATCCCAGCGCTTCATCGGCGTGTCGATGGTGCCGGTCAGGCTGATGGCGCTGGCGTTGTTGACCAGGATGTCGATGCCGCCGAAGGCGTCTTCGGTTTTCATCACCGCCTCGGCGATCTGCCCCTCGTCGCGGATGTCGCACAGCAGCGGCAGCGCGCGGCCGCCCGCCGCCTCGATCTCGTCGGCGGCGGAAAAGATGGTGCCGGGCAGCTTGGGGTGGGGTTCCGTGGTCTTGGCGGCGATGGCGACGTTGGCGCCGTCGCGGGCGGCGCGCAGCGCGATGGCCTTGCCGATGCCGCGGCTGGCCCCGGTGATGAACAGCGTCTTGCCGGCCAGCGAACGGGCGGCGGCGGGGGTGGTCGATGACGGCACGGGGTGTTCCTCCCTTTTTTCGAACAGGTCCATTCATGGACGGCCCCGATTCCCGGCGGGGCGATGGCGGATGCTATCACGGCATGCCGCCCCGCGACAGAACTCATTGACGTATACGTCAATCAAAAACCCTGCCAACACCGGGGGTTTGCGGGCACGGCGGCGCGGAGCGGCGGCGGCGTCCGCTTTGGGCTTGGCGAACCATGGGCGGGCGTGACTACAATCAATACCGGCGCGGTTTCGCCGCCGCATCCCCAGGGGGAAGACGCGATGCCCATCACCACCCGCCGTACCCTTCTGCGCCACACCGCCCTTGGGGCCGCTTGCGGGCTTCTGGCCCTGCCGGCGGGGCTGTGGCCCGTGCGTCCCCTGCAAGCGGCATCCCCCGTGGTGCCGGGGCTGCTCTACGCCGTGGGGCAGAAGTTCGACCGCAGCTTCAATGAAGGGGCGCTGGCCGGGGCCGAGCGTTTTGCTCAGGCCACCGGCGCCAAGACCGTGGAATTCCTGCCCCAGTCGCCGGCCGAATTCGAACGCGGCATTCAGGGGCTGGCCCGGCACAAGGTGACCGACGTGGCGGTGATCGGGTTCTATTACGCCACCCCGCTGGCCCAGGTGGCCCCCCGCTACCCCGCCGTCCGCTTCACCCTGGTGGACGCGGTGGTGGAGGCGCCCAACGTCCGTTCGGTGGTGTTCAAGGAGCACGAGGGCGCGTTCCTGACCGGCGTGCTGGCCGCCCTGGCGTCGAAGACCGGCACCATCGGCTTCATCGGCGCGCTGGACATCCCGCTGATCCGCCGCTTCATCGCCGGCTACACCCAGGGTGCCCGCCACGCCCGCCCCGATGCCCGCGTGCTGGTGAATTTCGTGGGCACCACGCCTGCCGCCTTCAACGACCCCGCCACGGGGACCGAGGTGGCGGTCAGCCAGATCCAGCGCGGGGCCGACGTGCTGTTCGCCGGGGCCGGAACGTCCAACTTCGGCGTGTTCGCCACCGCCAAGGACAAGGGGGTGCTGGCCATCGGCGTGGACAGCAACCAGAACGGGCTCTATCCCGGCACCATCCTCACCTCCATGCTCAAGCGGGTGGACCGCGCGGTGGAGGGGACGTTCCAGGCGGCGGCATCCGGCACCTGGGCCCCCGGCACCGTGGCGCTGGGGCTGGCCGGCGACGGGGTTGGGCTGGCCATCGACGACAACAACCGCCCCCTGCTGACCCCCGCCATGCTGGAGCGGGTGGACGCGGCGCGGGCGGCCATCATCCAGGGGCGCATCACCGTGGCCGACACCCTGCCTCCGGCGGACGCGGCGGGGACGCCGCCGTGATCCCCCCCGCCGACCCCGCGGTGATCCAGGCCGTCCTGGACCGGCTGGCCGATCCGGTCATCGCCACCGATCACCGCTGGACCATCACCTACGCCAACGCCGCCGGGGCGGCCCTGCTGGGGCTGGCGGCGGGTGCGGCGGCGGGGCTGGACCTGTGGGATGTGGCGCCGGAACTGGCCTGCCACTTCTACCGCCCCATGGAGCGTGTGCGGCGCAGCGGCGCGCCCGAACGGCTGGAGGGTTATTACGCCCCCGCCGCCCGCTGGTACGACGCCGACGTCTACACCGTGCCGGCCCTGCCGGACGGGGAGGACCGGCCCCGCGGCGTGGCGCTGCACCTGACCGACATCACCGCCCCCCGCACCCACGCCGACACCCTGCGCGAAAGCGAGGAGCGGGCCAAGGCGATGATGGACCAGGCGGTGGACGCCATCATCACCATCACCGACCGCGGCATCATCCATTCGGTCAACCCCGCCTGCCTGAAGCTGTTCGGCTACACCGCCGGGGAGATGGTGGGACGCAACGTCCACATGCTGCTGCCCGGCCATTACCGCCAGCACCACGACGACCTGATGCGCGCCAACCTGCGCAGCGGCGACTACACCGTCGTCGGCCGCCAGCGCGAGGTGGTGGCCCGCCACAAGAACGGCGGCGAGGTGCTGATCGAGATGGGCGTCAGCGAGGTGCGGGTGAACAACCGCTGCTTCTACACCGGCGTCATCCGCGACATCACCGAACGCAAACGCGCCCAGCAGGCCCTGGTGGACGCCAACTTCTACCTGGAACAGCGGGTCGCCGCGCGCACGCAGGAGGTGGAAGCCGCCCGCCGCCGCGCCGAGAACGCCGCCCGCGCCAAGGCCGATTTCCTGGCCATGATGAGTCACGAGATCCGCACCCCCATGAACGGCGTGCTGGGCATGGTGCGGCTGCTGCTGGACACGCCCCTCGACGCCCAGCAGCGCGATTATGCCGAAACCGTGCTGTCGTCGGGCGAAGCGCTGCTGGCCATCCTCAACGACGTGCTCGACATGTCGAAGCTGGAAGCGGGCCGCGTCACCCTGGAACGGGTGGATTACGATCTGCCCCGGCTGGTGCGCGGGGTGGTGTCGCTGCTGTCGTCACGGGCGGCGGAACGGGGGCTGAGCCTGACCGCCGCCATCGGGGCCACCGTGCCGGCGTGGGTGCGGGGCGACCCCGCCCGCATCCGTCAGGTGCTGCTCAATCTGGTGTCCAACGCCGTCAAGTTCACCCCCGCCGGCAGCGTCACCGTCACCGTGTCCGTGGACAGCGGCGCGCCGCCCATGCTGACCTTCGCCGTGACCGACACCGGCATCGGCATCGCCGAGGATGCCATACCCCACCTGTTCACCGAATTCTTCCAGGCGGACAGCAGCATTTCCCGCCGGTTCGGCGGCACGGGGCTGGGGCTGGCCATCTGCCGCCGGCTGGTGTCGCTGATGGGCGGCGCCATCCGCGCCGACAGCCGGGTGGGCGAGGGAAGCTGCTTCCGCTTCACCGTGCCCCTGGACATCGCCGCCCTGCCCGCCCCCCGCCATGCCGCGGCGGAAAAGACCGTGCCCCCCGGCATCCGCCTGCCGCCTCTGACCGTGCTGCTGGCCGAGGACAACCCGGTGAACCAGAAGGTCGCCGTCGCCCTGCTGACCCGCGCCGGGCACCGGGTGACGGTGGCGGCGGATGGGGAGGAGGCGGTCGCCCTCGCCGCACGGCGCTGCTTCGACGTGGTGCTGATGGACATGCAGATGCCGCGCATGGACGGGCTGGAGGCCACCCGCCGCATCCGCGCCCTGCCCCACCCGCCAGCCGCCGCCGGCCAGACCCCGGCCACGGTGCCGATCATCGCGCTGACCGCCAACGCCCGCCCCGGCAACGGCGACGGGGTGCCGGGCGACGCCGAGCGCTGCCGCGCCGCCGGCATGTCCGATTACGTCAGCAAACCCATCGTGCCCGAGGCATTGCAGGCCGCCCTGCTGCGCCATTGCGGCACCCCGCTGGCCGATGACGGCGGGGGGGCGGAAACGCCGGGCCGCGGGCTGGCCGTCCTCAACCCCGACCCGCTGGCCGCTCTGGCCGCCGTGCTGGGGGAGGAGGATCTGGGCCAACTGGTCACCGCCTTCATCCAGGACGCCCGCGCCAAATACGCCGCCGCCATGCAGGACGACGGCCTCGCCGCCCGTTGCGCCGCCCACGACCTGAAATCCACCTCGGCCACGCTGGGGCTGGAATCCCTGCGGGCGCTGGCGGAAGGGATCGAGCACGCGCTGCAGGACGGGCACCCCGACGTGGCCGCCTCCCTGCGCACCGCCCTGCCCGCCCGGCTGGCCGCCGCACTGGAGGCGCTGGCCAAGCGGTTCCCGGCGTTGTCGGCGGAGTTCGCGGAGAACGTGGCGGAGCCGTAAACCCTGCCGGGGCGGAAGAAGCCCCGTTCCGTCAGTTCGACAGGATGACGCGGCCGGGGGACGGGGGGGCGTCGGGGCCGAGCAGCGTGCTGGCGTTCACCCGGATCTGCGCCAGATTGGCGCCGCTCAGGCGGGCCTTGGCCAGGGAGACATGGCGCAGGTCGGCCCCGACCAGCGATGCCCCCTCCAGGTTCGACGGCCACAGGCGCGTGCCGTTGCCGCTCAGGTCCACCGGGGCGAACCGCGCCCGCCACAGCTTGGCGCCGGCCAGGTTGGAGCCGCTGAGGTTCGCGCCCGACAAATCGGCGCTGGTGAAGTCCGCCTCCCGCAGGTCGCAATAGGACAGGTCGGCCATCGCCAGCCGCGCGCCGGAGAAATCCGCCCCCCGTAAGCCGCTGTAGCGCAGGACACAGCCCGGCAGCAGCTTGTTGGCAAAATTGTACCCGCGCAGGTCGGCCCGCTGCATGGTCAGCCGCTGGCCCAGCCGGGCGTTGTGATCGACCCAGAGCTGGTGCGCGGCGATGGCGTCGGCCATGCGCTCGGCGAAGGGGTGCAGGCCGGTGCCGTCCACATCCACCCCCAGCCGCTCCAGATGGCGGCGCAGGTCGTGATCGAGCTGCGCCCCCAGCAGCAGGGCGCCGTCCAGCGTGGTCTTGTGCACCTTGGCTTCGGTCAGGTTGGCGGCGATCAGCACCGCCCCCGTCAGATCCGCCCCCGTCAGGTCGGCCCCGGCCAGGTTGCTGCCGGAAAAATCCACCTGCCCCGCCCGGCATTGAGCCATCAGCGCGTTGGAAAGCTGGGCGTTGACGAAGGTGGTGGCCCCGTCCTGGTTGCCGGCGGGCCGGCGGTCCCCCGCCACCATCGCCCCGCGGCGCATGTCGCACCCGCGCAGGTCCGCCCCCGCCATGCGCACCCCGTCGGCCCGCAGGCCCCGCAGGTCGCAGGCGGACATCCGCACCCCGGTCAGGTCGGCCTTGGAAACGTCGGCGCAATAAAGGTCGGCCTGGCGCAGGTCGGCCCCGGCCAGCCGCGCCCCGGCCAGGCTGGCCCCCACCAGCCGGGCCCCGGCCAGCGCGATACGGTTCAACCCCAGATTGGACAGGTCGAAAAAACTCAGGTCGGCCCGCTGCGCCCCGGTGGACGGCTCGTGCCCCTTCAGCCAGTTCTGATGCTGGACCAGCGCGTCGCGGATCGCACGCACTTCCCGTTCGCTCCGTCCGCCGCTCATCCCCCCAACCTCTGTCTCTGCCGGGAAAGGTAATGGAAATCCCCCGTCCCGTCACGCCGGACGAAGACCCGCCCCACCGCCGGTTCCGGCGCTTCGGAGTCTGCCCGGCCCAGCCCGGATGACGATCCGTAAGCCTTTGAAAACAATTTGTTTAGCCATTGTGCGGTTATTTGCCGCAACACATGCGCATGCGTAAAAGAACGTTATATTTCAAGAACTTCACCTTGGTTATCGCCTCTTAACCATGCATGGGAAGGATTGTATCCCGGCGCACGACAGAAAAGAACGTGGCAGTCTGACGCGGAATCAGGTCAGATGGGCTGCCCATCATCGGCGTGTGGGATCGCGTGAGGAAAGCAAAAGACCACATCACGCAAAAGGGTATAAAGAAACAGGGGGTAATACCGGGCATGGTCATTACCGCGGAATTCTTAGGCATGGTTCTTCTGGTCGCCAGTGCGGCGGCCCTGGGTCTTTCCCTTGTCATCGACGTCGGGCGGGTCAGCGCGGAGCAGGCCCGCCTTCTGATGCTGGAGCGCCAGATCGACAAGCGCGTTCTGGCGGTGAAGGAGTGGACGGCCAAGACCGCCCAGCTTCGCGCCGCCCTGGTGACGCTGGAAGCGCAGCACACCGAATTCACCGGACGCCGTCACAAGGCGCTGACCGAGATCCGCGCGCTGGAGACCAGCCAGAACGAACTGGTGCACGAGGTGGGCGACGGCCCGACCGGCTTCTGGTCGCAACTGACGGTCACGCCCGCTTTCGCCAAGACCGAACGGCAGGACATCATCTTTTCCCGCCAGATTTGGGAATACCGCAACGTGGCGCATGTGTGGGCGGCCACCGCCGATCAGGCCGGCGCCCTGCTCACCGCCACCTTCCCCGCCCGCTCGGGCGTGCAGCCGGCCCCGGTGGTGCCGCTGTCCATGGCCCCCGACGGCCCTGCCGCCCCCGGCGACGGGAGGGGCGCGCGATGACCGGGATGATGCTGTACCTGGCCTTCGGCCTGATGATTCTGACGGTGGTTTCCAACCGTTACTGGCGTTCACGCCATTCCACCACCAGCGGCACCACCCGCAAGGCGCGGGAAAAGCTGGATTCCATGGCCGGGGATCTGGAAACCGCCGTCCGCCTGTGCCAGCAGGCCGCCAAGGAGCACGCCGACGCCCAGGAACGCACCGCCAAGGCGGAGCAGGAGATGACCCAGACGCTCGCCCGGCTGGAAGCCTGCCGCGGGCTGCCGTCCAACCGTTTCTATGTCTTCGACCGGCTGGAGCCCCGCCCCGGCCGGTTCTGGGAGGTGGCGGTCCGCCATCTGCCCCAGGCGCAGGAGGAACGCCTGCCCCACCGCACGTGGGCCGGCGTCCGCCGCTACCTGCTGGTCAGCGACAACGAGCGGGAGGCGCGGGAACGGATCGCCGCCCGTTTCCCCCGCAAGGCCGGCTTCGAAATCGTGGATATCCGCCCCAGCGCGCTCGCGGCGCTAACGGTCAATCCGGTGACCCAGGCATCGGCCTTCCGCCGCCGCACCGGCGAGGAAAAACCCGCCCCGGCCGTTCCCCGCCGCGCCATGGTGGCCCGGAACTGACGGGCGGAAGCCGCCTCCTCCACCCGCTTCCGGTGGATGACCGGGGCGTGCCGGCAACCGTTGCGGGCTGACACCGCCGGCGGGATCGTCTAGGATGGCATTTCATCCGTATGTATGAGGATTGCCGTTCCATGGCTTCGCGCTCCGCCCGCTCCACCCCTGCCGCCGGGGAGGAGGATGCCACCCTGCCCGGCCTGAGCGATGCCGGCGGGACGGCCATCACGGCGGAAGCGGAAGCACCGCCCCATTATGTGGATCACCGGGACCGGCTGCGCACCCGGTTCCTGGCCGCCGGGCCGGACGCCTTGCAGGATTACGAACTGCTGGAAATGATCCTGTTCCCGGTCAGCCCGCGCCGCGACGTGAAACCGCTGGCCAAGGCGCTGCTGAAGGAATTCGGCAGCCTGTGGGCGGTGCTGATGGCGCCGCCGGAAAAGCTGCGCGGGTTTGCCGCCGGGGGGGTGGGCCTGACCACCGACCGCGGCATCGCGGTGGTGCGCGCCGTGGGTGCCGCCGCCCTGCGCGCCATGCGGCAGGAGGTGATGAACCGCCCCGTCCTGGCCTCGTGGCAGGCGGTTCTGGATTATTGCACCGCCGCCATGGCGCACGAGGCGACGGAACAGTTCCGCCTGCTGTTCCTCGACCGCAAAAACGTGCTGATCGCCGACGAGGTGCAGCAGCGCGGCACCGTGGACCATACCCCCGTCTACCCGCGGGAGGTGGTGCGGCGGGCGTTGGACCTCGGCGCCTCGTCCCTGATCCTGGTGCACAACCACCCCTCCGGCGACCCCACCCCCAGCCGGGCCGACATCGAGATGACGCGGGAGATCAACCGCGCGGCAGAGGCGCTGGGCATCGTCATCCACGACCACATCGTGATCGGCAAGGGCAAGCACGCCAGCTTCAAGGCCCTGCACCTGCTCTAAGATCCATCACGCCGCCATGCCCACCGGCCGTCCCGCCATGGCAGTGACGAAGGCGTCATAGGGCATGGGCCGCCCGAAAAGGAACCCCTGCACCTGCCCGCATCCCAGACGATGCAGGTGCGCGCGCTGCTCCTCGGTCTCCACCCCCTCGGCCAGGGTGTCCATACCCAGGCTGTGGGCCATGGCGACGATCGCTTCGGCGATGGCGGCGCTGTCCCCGCCGCAGCCCAGCCCCTGCACGAAACTGCGGTCGATCTTCAGCTTGTCGGCATGGAACCGCTTCAGGTAGCTGAGCGAGGAATAGCCGGTGCCGAAATCGTCGATGGCCAGCGGCACGCCGATAGCGCGGAACCGTTCCAGGGCCCGCACCACCTCGTCCGCGTCGTCCATCAGCACGCTTTCCGTCACCTCCAACTCCAGCGCACCGGGGGGCAGGCCGTAGCGTTTCAGAAGCTCCTCCACCCGCCGCCCGATGTCGGCGCGGTGAAGCTGCACCGCCGACAGGTTGACCGCCATGATCAGCGGCCCCAGCCGCTGGCGCAGGGACGCCGCCGCCCGGCACGCCTCTTCCAGCACCCAATCGCCCAACGCCACGATCAGGCCGGTTTCCTCCGCCACCGGGATGAACTGCCCCGGCGGAATCAGCCGTCCATCGGGCTGGCGCCACCGGACCAGCGCCTCGCACCCCAGCAGACGGGTGCCGTCCATGGAGAGCTGCGGCTGGAAATGCAGCTCCATTTCCCCCCGTTCGATGGCGCGGCGCAGGTTGTTTTCCACCCACAGCCGTTCGGTGGCCCGCTGGTTCAGTTCGGGCGTGAAGAAACGATATGTGGCCCGGCCCCCCTCCTTGGCGGCGTACATGGCCATGTCGGCGTTCTTCAGCAGCGCGTCGATGCCGGTGCCATCGTCGGGATAGACGGCGATGCCGATGGACGGGGTGATCAGCAGCTCATGCCCGTCCAGATGGTACGGGGTGGACAGGGACGACAGCAGGTTGGCCGCCACGCCCGCCGCCGCTTCCGCCCGCTCCATGTCGGTGACCAGGACCACGAATTCGTCACCGCCCTGGCGGCTGACGGTATCGCTGGCCCGCACGCTGGCGGTCAGCCGCTGGGCCACCGCCTGCAGCAGCGAATCGCCCACCACGTGACCCAGGGAATCGTTGATGGTCTTGAACCGGTCCAGATCCAGGAACATCACCGCCACCTTGCGCCCCGACCGCTGGGCGGACAGGATCGCCCGCTCCAGCCGGTCGCGCAGCAGGAAACGGTTGGGCAGATCGGTCAGGAAATCGTACTGGGCCAGATGACGGATGCGCTCCTGCTGCTCGCGGGTTTCGGAGATGTCGGTGAAGGCGGCGATGTGGTTCACCACCTCTCCCTGCCCGTTGCGGACAAGCTGGATGCTGAGCCACTCGGGGAACAGCTCCCCGTTCTTGCGCTTGTTCCAGATTTCCCCGGTCCAATGGCCGGCGGCTTTCAGATCGGCCCACAGGGCGCCGTAGAACTCCGCCCCATGGCGGCCGGAGGCCAGGATGCGCGGATCCTTGCCCAGGACGTCGGTGCGGGTGTAGCCGGTGATGTCGGAAAAGGCGTCGTTGACCGCGACGATGCGGTTCTGGGCGTCGGTGATGATCATCCCTTCCGACGCGTTGTCGAACACCTTTGCCGACAGGCTGAGCTGCCATTCCACCTGCCGCCGGGCCGTCACGTCGCGGGCGATGGCGCAATAATATTGCTGGCCCTCGTACTGCACGGCGCTGGCAGTGACCTCCAGCGTCAAGGTGCGGCCACCGGCGGTGGTGAACGGCGTTTCGAACCGGGCATCGGCCTCGGCGTCCATATCGGGACGGAAGGGATCGAGCAGCGCCGCCGGCTGCCCCACCAGCGTGTCCACCGGTGCCCCCAGCACCTCGCACCCGAACGGGTTGACATAGGTGATGCGGCGTTCGGCGTCGGCCAGGATCACCAGCTCCGAAACGTGATCCACGAAGAAATTGGCCAGATACAGCTCCCGCCCCCGTTCGCGCAGCATCAGGTCGCGGCGGCTGACATCGGTGCGGTAGCCGCCGACGATCCGCCGCATTCCCCGGATCAGCAGCCACGACAGCAGGCTGGCGGCCCCCAGCGCCGCCACCAGGATGGTCACGGTGGTGATGATGCGGGTGCGCACGCTGGCCTGCAGTTCCGCCTGCCGCTTGGCCATGCCCTCGGCCATTTCGTCCAGGTAGATGCCGGCGACCACGATCCAGCCCCATTCGTTGGGGGGAGAGACATAGGACAGCTTGGGCGTGGCAAGGGTGTTGCCCGGCTTGGGCCAGTCATAGCGGATCAGCCCGCCGCCGGCCCCGGCGGTCTTGATGATGGACTGCACCACCGCGCGTTCGGGGGCCGACCCGATCTCAGTCAGGGAGCGCCCCTCCGACGCCGGGGCGGTGGGCGAGACCAGAACCCGCCCGTCGCTGCCCAGCACGGCCAGATAGCCGTTTTCCCCGAACCGCACGGCACGCATCCGGTCCAGGGCTTCACGCTGCAGCGCCTGTTCGATCACCACCGTGTATTCGCCGGTGCCGATGATCCAGCCATAAGGCTCGAACAACCGGGCAAAAGCCACCTTTTCCGCCATGCGGCTGTGGTCCAGGGGGGAATACCAGCGGTAACGGCTGTACCCCTCCTTCTCCGGCGCCTCCACCGACTGGATCAGGGACCGCATGATGTAGGTGCCCTGGTCGTCGCGGTTGTCCATCAGCGACGAGCCTTCCCGTTCCGGGTCGGTCGGCAGCAGCAAACAGGTGCCGTCCAGCCCGTCCACGAAGAAATAGCCCCGCCCGTCGAAGAACCGGATGTCGCGCAGCGTCTCGATGATCGCGTGCTTGACCTGCTGGGTGGTATGATGCTCGCGGTCACGGCGGTAGATGGATTCCACCACCTGGAACGCCATGTCCACCTGATCGCGCAGTTGCTGGCGCAGCACCTCGTCGGTGCGGGAACGGACGAAACGCAGGTAATCGGCGGCGTTGTCCACCTCCCGCTTCAGGATACGCTCCTGCTCGGCCTGGAACCGGGCGTCGGATGCCTGCTGGTCGCGTTCGAAATCGCGGATGTGCTGGGTGATGAAATAGGAACCCAGCGCCAGCACCAGCAGCGATACCAGCAGCACGAAGCCCAGGAACTGCAGCCGGTAGAAACGCGCCTCATCCGGTGAGCGCGCCCCGGCAGCGGGCGGTGACGGAACGGACGTGCTCAAACGATGCTCTCCCGGTATCGGCCTTTTCTCATACCCACAAAGATGGCCACGCCGACCGCGTATTAACCCGCAGCGGTAAAGCCGTTTCAAGGCCGATGGGCACCGTCCGTCATTCTGTCACACATCTTTCTGTCAGCCCGGCTCCGGGCCATCTGCCGTAAGTTGTCCCTTCTGCCGCAGCAGTTCAAGGAATCGGTCCGACGTCACCGCCGGGCTGAACAGCCACCCCTGGTATTCGTCACAGCCATGGGTGCGCAGGAAATCGAGCTGTTCCGGCGTCTCCACCCCCTCGGCCACCACCTTCTTGCCCAGGGCGTGGCCGATGGAGATGACGGCGGCGGCCAGCGCCTCGCCATCGGCGTGCGCGGTGATGTCGCGGACGAAGGACTGGTCCACCTTCAGGATGTCCAGCGGGAAGTGGCGCAGGTGGCTGAGGCTGGAATAGCCGGTGCCGAAATCGTCCAGCGCCAGCCGCAGCCCGATGCCCTTCAGGGCCTGCATGGTGGCGACGGCGGATTCGGGGTTCTGCATCACCATGCTTTCGGTCAGTTCCAGCTCCAGGATCAGCGCACCGACCCCGCTCTCCTCCCCCGCCGCGCCGGCCGAGCGGATCAGGGTGTCGATGCTCTGGTACAGGTCGCTCTGGCGGAACTGGCGGGCCGACAGGTTGACCGACAGCCGGGCATCGCGCCACCCGGCGGCACTCCACCGCCGCCCGTCGCGGCACGCGGTTTCCAGCACCCAGCGCCCGATGGTGAGGATGAGGCCGCTGTCCTCGGCCACCGGAATGAACTTGGCCGGCGAGATGGAGCCGAGCCGCGGGTTGGTCCAGCGCAGCAGGGCCTCCGCGCCGACGATGGCGCCGGTCTTCACGCACAGCTGCGGCTGGTAATGCACCGCCATTTCGTTGCGGGCGATGGCCCCGTAGAGTTCGCGTTCGATGGCCAGCCGTTCGCTGACCCGCTCGTTGATCTCGCGCGTGAAGAACTGGAAGGTGCCGCGGCCCAGTTCCTTGGCGCGGTACATGGCAGCGTCGGCGTGCTGGAGCAGCGTGCCGGCGTCCGCCCCGTCGCGGGGGTAGAGGGCGGCACCGATGGAGCAGGTGACGTGCAGTTCCGCCGCGTCCAGCCGGAACGGGCGGGCCATGGTTTCGTTGATGCGGCGCATGACCTGGATCACGTCGCCCTCTTCCACCGGGTCGTGGATCACGGCGACGAATTCGTCGCCGCCCAGCCGCGCCACCGTGTCCACGTCGCGCAGGCAATGGACCAGCCGCTGGGCCGCGTGCTGGACAAGCTGGTCTCCCGCCGCGTGGCCCAGCGTGTCGTTGATGGTCTTGAAGTTGTCCAGGTCGATGAACAGCACCGCCAGCGACCCGCTGTAACGCTGGGCGCAGGCCAGCGCGTGGTTCAGCCGGTCGGTCAGCAGGTTGCGGTTGGCCAGCCCGGTCAGGGCGTCGTGGTTGGCCTGGTGCTCCAGTTCCTCCTCGTACCGCTTGCGGTCGGTGATGTCGGTCATCACGCTGACGAAGTGGGTGACCTCCCCCTGTTCGCCGCGGACGGGGGAAAGGTAGAGTTCGTTCCAGAACAGCGTGCCGTCCTTGCGGTAGTTGCGCAGGATGCCGCTGCCGGCACGGCGCTGGCGCAGGGCCGCCTTGACCCCCTCAAGCTCCATCTGTTCGCGGTCGCCGCCCAGCAGGAAGCGTGGGTTGCGGCCCAGCGTTTCCAGCGCCGGATACCCGGTCATGCGCTCGAACGCCGGGTTGGCGTAGACCACCGGGTGGTCGGCGGCGTTGGCGTCGGTGATGATGATGCCGTTGTTGGTGGATTCCACCGCCCGCTTGTACAGCCGCATCGCCTCTTCCGCCCGGCGGCGTTCGGTGATGTCCTGCATGGTCTCGATGGCGCCGATCACGGTGCCTTCGGTGTCGCGCAGGGGGGCGGCGGTGAACGACAGCCAGCGCCCGCCGCCGGGGCACAGGGGGAAGAAGTCCTCCGCCTCGTACCCCCCGTCGATCACCGCCGAGCGGTGGAAGGTGCGGGGGTAATGGCGGGCGATCTCCCCCTCCCCCGCCCCGTCCAGCACCAGATCGGCCAGCACCGGGCGTTCGTGGTCGTAGAACCCCCGCCACGCCCGCCGCGTGCCCACCAGCGTTTCCGCCGCGTGCCCGGTCACCCGTTCGCACGCGTGGTTCCAATGGATGATGCGGTGGTCGGCGTCGATGACGAAGGTGGGGACGGGGCTGTTCTCCACGATCTGGGCCAGGGTGCGTTCGGCGGCGTGCTCGCGCTGGCGCAGTTCCGCTTCCTTGCTGGCGGAAATGTCCTGAAGCGTCTCGATGGCGCCGATCAGCGCGCCGTCGGCGTCGAACAGCGGGGCGGCGGTGAACGACAGCCAGCGGGCACCGCCGGGAAAATGCTCGAAATACCCCTCCGCCTCGTATCCCCCGGGAATGAGGGGCGATTGCCGCCAGCGGCCGGTGTAGAGCCGGGCCACCATCTCGTCGGTGATGCCGTCCACGATCAGGTCGGCCATCACCGGCCGGGGTTCGGGGTAGAATGCCTGCCATTGGCGGTTGGTGCCGACCATCTCGGCGGCGCTGATGCCGATGATCGCCTCGCATGCCCGGTTCCAATGGGTAACCCGGTGGTTGCAGTCGATCACGAACGTCGGGATCGGCGTTCCCTCCAGAATATCCAAGAGCCGCACCGCCCCGGTGATGGGCGGTAACGCGGACAGGACCGAGGTCAGGGTGTCTTCACCCCCGGCAAGGGCGCGCATGTGATTTCCTCCCGCTAGCGACGGTTGTTCTTTTTGTCCCCTCAGGCAGGGCAGAGCCTGCTTTTTATAATTACAGGGATAAAATAACGAGACTCTCCTTAAAATGTAACCTGTACCTCCGTCGGATTTGATTTTTCATTGCTGCGCCGCAGCGATGAGCCCCGGCCCGCTCATACACTTAATCATACGTCTTTCGGACGGCTTGCCCTGCGCGCGGTGAGTCCTGTATGGGGAAATTGATTGACGTTTACGTCAATTAAAAACAGCATCAGGGATGAAAGCGATGTCCTTCGCGCAACATCATGACGGCTTTGCCGGAGGTTTGGGACAGATGACGTCCGCAGCCCCGGCATCCTCCGTGCCGCCCTTCGCCGCCGACATCGACCGGGACCGCAAACGGCTGCTGCTGAAGAGCGTGGGCAACACCACAGGCCCCACCATCGGGGCGGTGGTTCTGGTCACCGCCGCCTTTTGGGGGCAGACCGACGCGCTGGTGCAACTGGTGTGGACGGTGCTGACACTGGCGGTCACGCTGTACCGCTTTGCCGTGGTGCGGCGGGGCATGGCGGCGGAGGACAGCCGGGAGGGGCTGGAGGCCGCCCACCGCCACACCCTGGCCGGCACGCTGCTGGCCGCGGTGATGTGGGTGGCGGGGGTGCCGTTGTTCGGCGCCTCGGCGGGGCTGGACGGTCTGATGGTGCTGTCGTTCCTGTACACGCTGCTGTGCTGCGCCGGCACCATCTCCTTGTCGGTGTACCGGCGGGCGTTCTTTCTGTTCGTGCCGGTCATCATGGCGGCAATGATCCTGGTGTTCCTGCACCGGGCGCTGACGGTGGCCGACGGGCGGGCCGGATCCGTCGCGGTGACGGTGGCGCTGGTGCTGATCGCCCTGGTGTTCGTGCGGCTGATGCGCCAGACCGACGAGCAGCTGAACCGCACGCTGGGGCTGAAATACCAGAACGCCCGGCTGGTGGACGACCTGCACGCCAACCACCGCAGCACCGCCCAGGAAACCGAGCGGCAGACCCGCCGGCGCGAGGCGCTGGAGCATCTGGCCTATGGTTTCGAACGGCAGGTGTCGGGGATCATGGACGATTCCCGTCAGGCGGTGGCGGCGTTGACCGGCCAGTCGGCGGACGCCTGCGCGCAGGTGGACATCACCCGCGAGCAGGCGTCCGCCGTGGCCGGCGGCGTGCGGGCGGTGGCGGGGGGCGTGCGCCACGTGTCCGACGCCGCGGCCCAGTTGTCCACCACCATCGCCGCGGTGAACCGCGAGGTGGCGGCGGCCTCGGCCATCGCGCAAGAGTCGGTGGCCGAACTGGCCCGCACCAACGAGACCATGGGGTCGATGGCCGAAGCCTCCCAGCGGGTGGGGGAGATCATGGGGATGATCGCCGTGATCGCCCGCCAGACCAACCTGCTGGCGCTGAACGCCGCCATCGAGGCCCAGCGGGCGGGCGAGGCCGGCAAGGGATTCGCCGTCGTCGCCACCGAGGTGAAGGTGCTGGCCGAACAGACCGCCCGGGCATCGCAGGAGGTGGCGGCCCACATCACCCGCATCCAATCCATCAGCAACGCCGCGGTGGATGCCATCCGCGCCACCGGCGACACGGTGATGCGCATCAACGGCATCGCCGAGCGGGTGGCCGGCAGCGTGCGCATCCAGGGTGACACCACCCAATCCATCACCGCCGATCTTCAGCGCGTGGCGGCCGAAACCGCCGAGGTGAGCCAGGGCGTGGAAACGCTGGACGAGGCCGCCGGCAACGCCGCCGCCGCCGCCCGCCGCATGGGCAACGCCGCCGCCACCCTGGCCCGCACCGCCGACGAAACCCTGGACCAGATCACCGGCTTCCTGGCCGGGGTGAAGGGGCTGAACTGACGCGGGGGCGGGCCGGGAGGCATCACCATGTGACGTAGAAGCTGCCGAAATCGGCGTCCCACCCGATGAAGCCGCGGTAATTGGGGTCATCCATTTCAGGCAGGCGGCTGCTGGCGAAGATGGTTATGCCGCCTTTGCCCCCGTCGGGGCCTTCGCAGCGATGTCCGTTTTCTTGTAATTCAGGCCGGGGACATTTTCCGCCCGCTGGATGTTCAGCGTCCCATCGGCAAGAGCGGCATCGAAGGAGGCGAGCTGTTCGCTGGGCACGCCTTTCCTCATGGCATCCAGCGTCCCCTTGTAAGCCGGATCACGCAACTGATCGAGCAACGCGCGATCGGTGGGCAGAATGTCCTTGGTGGCCTTTCCGCTGGTGGCGGTGGCCGCCTTGCCGTCGCCCGATGCCGCCTGGAACACGCTCATCGCCGCCTGCGCCTGTGGGGACAGCGTTGGAATCGTTGCCGGCTGGCCGGCGGTCCCCGTGGTGGAGGCCGTCTGTGCCGATTTCAACAGGCTGCCGGCACGGGTCCGGCCCGCCGCATCCAAAACGTTCGATGAAACCGACGTGCTCATCGTCATTCTTCCCCGTCACATGGACTGCACGCTCACCATCACCACGTAATATAGTAGCTTCCAAAATCTCTATGCCACCCAAGCACACCCCTATAATTAGGATCATCCATTTCCGGCAAACGGCTGCTGCTCATTGTTGCCGTCTCGCCCATTCCACCTTCGGCGCCAGGTACTTTCGTTATGGTGTTCTTGAAATTCAGTCCAGGAACGTTTTCCGCCCTATTGATATTCAGCGTTCCATTCTTGACAGCCTCATCGAACGAGGCAACATCTTTTGATAGGACACCATTGCGAATTCCATTGAGAATTTCCTTGTTTGATGGATCACGAAGAGCATTCAGCAAATCATGGTCCGTGGACAAAGAAAAATTTGTGCTGTCCTTATGCCCTTCGCTGCCCTGGCTTTTCGTGTCTTTTTGTGTTGCCTGGAAGGCTGCCATGGCACTCTGTGCCTGGGATGACAACGTTAGAATCGTTGCGGCCTGGCTCCCATTTCCAGCGGCGTCCGCTGACGCAGAAGAAAAAATCGAAGAAGAGCTTGCCGGTTTTGACAAGGAATTACGCTGATATCTGTTGCTTGATATCAGGGCATCGGATTGTATCGATGTGCTCATGATACCTCCTGCTTTACGAAGGCCGGCGCCAATCTGCTTGTACAAGCATAGTGACGCCGGCATAACCCTGCTTACTTCTTATATTCCAAGAGGATGGCAAGGTCACAATTTGCAGCCTGCTGATATTGAACCACCGAGCATGTCGGCGTACCGTTGTAGGCAAAGGCGCTCGTAATCGGCGAGGAGCACACACCATTGATCTTGTTGGTCTGGACGATGAACCGGCACTGGTGGGCTGAAGTGCCGTAGGTCACGCGCATATAGGCGGTGGTGCCGGTGCCGGTCGGGATGGCGCCGAACGCCGAGGATGTGGAATAGGCACTGATCGACGACGGCGGGATCGGCGAGCAGGTGGCCGAGGTGCAGCTATAATCCTGGCGGGTGATCGAGCTGCTGGAGTTATCCGTTACGTACGCGGTGATCTTCTGCGCATGGGCCGGGGCGGCCATGGCCATCAGGGATAAGGCAGATAAGGCGATGAATTTGGTGCGGAGCATGTCTTCCCTCTTTCCATCATCACGGCTGAGGATTCAGCATTTGTTGTCTTATGTTTCACAGTTGATTGACCGTCACGCCAGCAAACCATACCGTAATATTCAATAGCATCCTATGATTGTTACTTGCGTGACTTCCGTCAGTATGGCGTGACCACCTCCGCTGTCAAACGCTATCCGTGTGTCAATCATGCAGATTTTCGCGCTAAGGATGGTAAGCGTTGCGGGCGGCGCAGGGCTGGGACGGGGACGGTCCGCCGGCCCGCCACCGCCGGAACGCCAAGCGTCTTGACAGCGGCACCCGTCGGTCTGATTTTGCGCCTCAACGCAGGGAAACCGCCGGAATCCATGGCGCCGCGCGGCCCCTGGGAGCCTGTGGCGCACCGCATCGAGGAGACAGTTATGATCCCCCGCTACACCCGCCAGGAAATGGCGCGGATCTGGGAACCGGAAAACAAGTTCCGCATCTGGTTCGAGATCGAGGCCCATGCCTGCGACGCCCAGGCCGAGCTGGGGGTGATCCCCAAGGACGCTGCCAAGGCCGTGTGGGAACGCGGCCAGTGGGAGATCGAGCGCATCGACGCCATCGAGCGGGAAACCCGCCACGACGTCATCGCCTTCCTGACCAATCTGGCCGAATATGTCGGGCCGGAGGCGCGGTTCGTGCACCAGGGCATGACCTCCTCCGACGTGCTCGACACCTGTCTGGCGGTGCAGCTGAAGCAGGCCGCCGACCTGCTGCTGGAGGATCTCGACGCCCTGCTGGCCACGCTGAAGCGCCGGGCGTACGAGCACAAGGACACGGTGTGCATCGGCCGCAGCCACGGCATCCACGCCGAACCCACCACCTTCGGGCTGAAGCTGGCCGGGCACTACGCCGCGTTCGAACGCGCCCGCGCGCGTCTGGTGGCCGCCCGTGACGACATCGCCACCTGCGCCATTTCCGGGGCCGTCGGCACTTTCGCCAACATCGACCCGTTCGTGGAACGCCATGTGGCGGAAAAGCTGGGGCTGTCGGTGGAACCGGTGTCCACCCAGGTGATCCCGCGCGACCGCCACGCCTTCTTCTTCTCGGTGCTGGGCGTCATCGCCTCGTCGGTGGAAAACCTGTCGGTGGAGATCCGCCACCTGCAGCGCACCGAGGTGCGCGAGGCCGAGGAATACTTCCACCCCGGCCAGAAGGGCTCGTCGGCCATGCCGCACAAGCGCAACCCGGTCCTGTCGGAGAACCTGACGGGTCTGGCGCGCATCGTGCGGGCGGCGGTGGTGCCGGCGCTGGAGAATGTCGCCCTGTGGCACGAGCGCGACATCTCCCACTCGTCGGTCGAGCGCATGATCGGCCCCGACGCCACCGTCACGCTGGATTTCGCCCTGGTGCGCCTGACCGGCATGATGGACAAGCTGGTGGTCTATCCCGACCGCATGGACAGGAACCTGAACGATCTGGGCGGTCTGGTGTTCTCCCAGCGGGTGCTGCTGGCGCTGACCCAGGCCGGCATGAGCCGCGAGGACGCCTACCGCGCCGTGCAGACCAACGCCATGCAGGTGTGGCACGAGGGCGGCCACCTGCTGGACAAGCTGTCGGCGGACGAGTCGGTGACCAAGCACATCGCCCGCGAGACGCTGGCCCCGATGTTCGACATGAGCTACCACACCAAGCATGTGGACACGGTGTTCCGCCGCGTGTTCGGCGACTGACCGGGCCTGTCCGGGCATGACCCGAAGGGCCGGCGCCTGTGACGGGCGCCGGCCCTTGTTCGTTTACGGTTCCCTCCTGTTCGTTACGGTTCCCTATGCCGCGCGGATGTCGGCCAGGAAGGCGGCGACGGCGGTCTTCATGGTGTCGGCCTGTTCGGCCAGGGCGTCGGCGGCGGTCTTGACGTTGACCGAGGCGTGGCCGGTATCGGTCTCCGCCTGCTGGATGCCCACCACGTTGCGCGACACCTCGGCAGTGCCGGTGGCGGCCTGCTGCGCGTTGCGGCTGATTTCGGCGGTGGCCGCACTCTGCTGCTCCACCGACGCCGCCATTTCCGTGGCCGAGCGGTCGATGTCGGCCACCTGCGCCAGAATGGCGTGCATGGCGGTGACCGTGCGGGAGGAGGCGTCCTTCACCGCCGCCATCTGGCTGCCGATCTGGTCGGTCATGGCGTGGGTCTGGTTGGCGAGATTTTTCACCTCCGACGCCACGACGGCAAAACCCTTGCCCGCTTCGCCGGCCCGCGCCGCCTCGATGGTGGCGTTCAGCGCCAGCAGGTTGGTCTGGCTGGCGACCGCGTTGATGGCGGCGACGATCTGGTCCACCTGCTCGATGGCGCCGGCCAGCACGTCCAACTGACGCTGGGCGGTTTCCGCCCCCTCCGCCGCCGCCTTGGACCGCTGGGCGGAGCGGCTGACCCGCTGGGACAGCTCGTTGATCGCCGCCGACAATTCCTCCGACGCGGCGGCGACGGTCTGCACGTTGGAACTGGCCTCCTCCGATGCGGCGGCGACGGCGGTGCATTGGGTTCCCACCTCCTCCACCGCGGCGGCAAGCTGGGCGGCGGTGGCCTGAAGGTCGGTGGCCGATTGGCCCACGCGGTTGACCACGCCGCCCACCTGCCCTTCGAACCGCCGGGCCAGGTCCAGCATGGCCTGGCGCTTTTCGGCGCGGGCGCGTTCATCGGCGGCGCGGGCCTCCTCCTCCATGGCGCGGGTGCGGATCAGGTTGTCCTTGAACACCGCCGCCGTGGCGGCGATGGCGCCGATCTCGTCGCGGCGGTCACGCCCGAACACCTCCGCCGACAGGTTCCCCTCGGCCAGCGACCGCAGGCAGGCGACGATGGCGTTGATGGGCCGGACGATGCCGAAGCGCGACACCACCCACCCGAGCAGCAGGCCGGCCAGAACGCCGCCCGCCGCCACCGCGATCAGCAGCGTCATGCGGGAATCCGCCAGTTCGCCCGCCTCCTTCGCCATGCGGGTGCCCTCTTCGTCGGTGTAGGCGACATAGGCCATGGACGCGGCGACCAACGCCTGGGCCGCGGCGCGGCTGGTGTCCACCTCCGCCAGGATGGCCTTTTGGGCATCGGACAGGGAAACGCCGTCCCCATTCTGCCGGGCAGCGGCGATGGTGCCGTCGATTTCGCGGCTGTAGGCGTCCAGCGCCCGGCCGATGGCCTGGAGAAGCTCGCGCTGGCGCGGGTCGGCGGTCTTGTGCACCTCCTCCAGCGCGGCGCGGAGCTGACCGCGGGTGTTGTCCATCTCGGCGGATATGGCCGACACGTCCTGGGGGGTGGTGGCGAGCCGGTATTCGTCGCGGTTCAACTGGAAGGTCAGCCGGTTCAGCCGGCCCCCGATGCGGATTTCACCCGCCGTGGTGTCGATGTCCTGTGCCGCCTTGGTCAAATCCTGCATTCCCGTGACCGACGACACCGTGATGGCACCGCAGGCACCGGCCAAAACAAGGATGATCAGGCCGATCTTGGTGGAAATTGATAGGTTGCTCAGGTTCATGTGGCAAATCCCGTCTGGACCCGGCGGAAGTCCGCCGGGTGAAAACCGCAGAAGACTGGCGGCCTATTTCATTCACATGAATGAATGATTACCAAGGCTGGGACAAAAAGCGGGATGCACCCGACCGAAGGTCTTATGCCGCACCGCATCATTATCCCAAGACCCCGATCTGGGGACTGCGATGCACTTGCGCAATTCAAAGTACCCTGTTTTGATGAGCCCTCTAGCAATTAAGTGGTAGGGGGCGGCCCAAATGAATATACGGACCTTTCTGATTATTACCGGAATAATGCTCTCACCCACAGTGGCGCTGGCGGACGATGACGCCGACCCGGCCCCGGCCATCGCGCTGATGGAGAATTTCGAGAGCGGCGACATCTATCTGGGCACGCTCGCCCCGTGCCGGCGGCCGGAAAACCGCTTTTCCGATCAGGGACAGGTCTACCGCATGGGCCGGCTGGCGGGCAGCATGACCGTGTTCCCCCCGCCCCTGACGCGCAGCCTGGAACTGGTACCGCCGTCCAAGGAATGCATCGACCCCGGCCAGCCCTATACCCCCGACGGCACCGAGCGGGCCGAGCTGTGGGAACGCCAGAAGGACCGCCTGCCCTTCGGCACCGACGTCTGGTACGGCTTCAGCATGTACATCGGCGGGGAGGTCAGCTCCACCGACGGCAACCGGCTGGTCATCGGCCAGTGGAAGGAGGCCGGCGGCGGCAGCCCGATCATGGCCCAACGGTTCAAGAACCGCACCTTCTTCATCACGGTCGAACAGGATGCCCCCACGCCGGGCGATTCCTGCCGCATCCTGGTGGCGTACCAGTCCGAACCGCCGCCCATGGCCGACAGTTCCGACGGCAACGACCAGCCGTGCATGAAGGACATCGTGGTCGAACGGTTCGATTACCTGCCCAACCCGTTCGACAGCTGGACCGACATGATCTACCATTTCCGCCCCAGCCCCGAGGGCTACGGCATCGCCGAGGTGTGGGCCGGCGGCAAGCTGATCGCCCGGGCGTCGGGCCGCATCGGCTATGCCAACCCGCCGCTGCCGATCCAGTATTTCAAGTTCGGCCCCTACCGCAACCCGGCCTCCTACGCCACCACCGCCTATCTCGACGCCTTCCGCCGCGGCTCTTCGTACGAAGAGGTGGCGCTGGGCGGAGCGCATCAGGTGATGCCGGTGGAAATCAGCCGGAACGAAGAGGATGGCGGCAAGCCGGCGGCGGACAGGCCCGTCACCCCGGCGGCGGCCCCGGCGCCCGTGCCCGCCGCGCCGGAAACGGCGAAGCCCTGACCCGGACGGGCCGCCCCTTTCCACCGGGGGCGGCCTATCCCGGATAACCCGCTATCCCGGATGAACCATTGCGGTTTATGCATGGCTGACGCTACACTCGGGCCGCGCACGACTCGGATGGCCGGGTCGGATCGGACGCGGGCTGCAGTGTGGGGCGTGGATGGACGAACCGGACCGGCAACGGACGCTCGACTATTTCGAACGGCTTGGCCCGGAACGGGTGCGGCTCTACACCGCCATTGATTGCGAACGTTTTCTGGGCGACTGGCAGGTGCGCGAGCTGGCCGACCAATGGCTGGCCGCCAAGGAACACGAACTCCGTTCCCGCTCGTTCTGGGACCGGCTGCTGCGCCGCCGCTGAGCGGGCGCCGGGCTCAGGCGTTGCGGCGTTGCGCCAGAAGACCGCCCAGCGCCACGATCAGGTCGTTCATGCCGAACGGTTTCTGCAAGGTGGGCGCACCGGCGTGGCCGGAGGGAATGCCGGCATCGCCGTAACCGGTGCAAAAGACGAAGGGAACCCCGCGGGTGCGCAGGGCATCGGCCACCGTCTCGCTGGTGGCGTGGCCGCCGAGATTGACGTCGAGCAAGGCCGCGTCCAGCGGTTCGGCCAGCGCCAGAGCCACCCCCGCCTCGGCGTCATAGGCGGGGCCGAAGACCGCGCACCCGAACGCCTCCAGCGTCGAGGCGATGGACAACCCCACCAGATGGTCGTCCTCCACCAGCAAAATCCGCGCACCGGCAAGGGTCGAATCGAGAGACGCCATAGGGCCTTCCTGGACAAAGCAAAACCGGCAGCCCCGCGTCATGCGGAACTGCCGATTCCGATCATACGCCGATCATGACGGCGAACAACCCCACGTTACGATAGGGGGGCCGCCGTCACGATCCCACGAAGCGCCGCCGCAGCAGGCCCAGGGGCGTTTCCTCCCCGATCGACGCCTGATAGGCAACGGTGATCGAGCGGTAGGCCGCGGCCCACAGGGCGGGATCCTTGCCGTCGGGCGGTTCCACGGTGGAAAAGCCGCAGCGGATCAGGAACTGGTACTGGTCGGGCAGCGTGTGCCCCACCGCACGGATCTCCCCCCCATAGCCGTGACGTTCGCGCAGGTCGCGGGCCAGCGAGAAGCCGCGCCCGTCGCGGAAGATGGGGAAGCGGATGGCGATCACCCCCAGCCGCCCCAGATCGGCGGCCAGATCCGCCGCCGGGGTGGTCCCCGGCACCTCCACCCCCACCGGGGCGGTGCGGGTGGACAGGGCGTCCTTGTCCGCGGTCCAGCGGGCCAGCGTCACGATGATGGCGCCATCGGCGGGCACGGCGTCGCCGTCGCCCAGCGTGACCCAGGTGTTTTCGACGGGCTGACCGTCCTTAACCAGCGGCATAGACCGTCTCCTTGAAGGCGGCACGGCCCAGACGGGCCAGGGTGTCGTTGAAGCGTTCGCCGGGTTCGCGGCGGGCGAGGTACAGATCCACCACCTTTTCCACCGCGTCCGCCACCTCTTCCTCGGCCATCGCCGGGCCGAGCAGGTCGCCGATGGCGGCGTTCAGCGTGGGGTCGCCGCCCAGGGTGAGCTGATAGGCTTCCTTGCCGTGCTTGTCCACGCCCAGCACGCCGATGCTGGCGACATGGTGATGGCCGCAGGCGTTGATGCAGCCGCTCATCTTGATCGACACGTCGCCGATGGCCTTTTGCCGCTCGGGGTCGGCGAAACGGCGGGAGAGTTCCTGCGCCAGCGGGATGGAGCGGGCGTTGGCGAGGCTGCAATAATCCAGGCCGGGGCAGGCGATGATGTCGGCGATGGTGCCGACGTTGGCCGCCCCCAGCCCGGCGGCGTCCAGGGCCGCGAACACCTCGGCCAGATCGGCGCGGCGCACATGGGGCAGCACCAGATTCTGGGCGTGGGTGACGCGGACCTCGCCGAAGCTGAAGCGGTCGGCCAGATCGGCCACCACCTCCATCTGGTCCGAGGTGGCATCGCCGGGGATGCCGCCCGCCGGCTTCAGCGACACGGTGACGGCGGCGTAACCCGGCTGGCGGTGGGCGGCCACGTTGGTTTCCAGCCAGCGGGCAAACGCCGTGCCCGGTACCGCGTCCACCGCGGTTTCGGCCAGATCATCATAGGGCGGGGGGGCGAAATGGCGGCGGATCTCCGCGACGATCGCCGGATCCAGATGGTAGCGGGGGCCGCGCAGGCTGGCGAACTCCTCCTCCACCATCTCGGTGAACTTGGCCAGCCCGGTCTGGTGCAGCAGGATCTTGATGCGCGCCTTGTAGATGTTGTCGCGCCGGCCCAGACGGTTGTAGACGCGCAAGACCGCCTCCAGATAGGCGATGAGATCCTGCTCGTCCACCCAGTCGCGGGTCTTCTGCCCCAGGAACGGCGAGCGGCCCAGGCCGCCGCCCACATAGACCTCGAACCCGATGGCCCCGGCCTCGTTCGTCTTCACCTTCACGCCCACGTCGTGGGCGCGGATGACCGCGCGGTCGTGGTCGCCGGCGATGATGGCGATCTTGAATTTCCGCGGCAGGAAGGTGAATTCCGGGTGCAGCGTGGACCATTGCCGCAGGATTTCGGCATAGACCCGCGGGTCGGCCACGGCGTCCGCCGCCACCCCGGCGAACTGGTCGGTGGTGACGTTGCGGATGCAGTTGCCGCTGGTCTGGATGGCGTGCATGTCCACCGCCCCCAGCGCCTCCAGGATGTCGGGCGTGTCCTCCAGGCGGATCCAGTTGAACTGCAGGTTCTGGCGGGTGGTGAAATGGCCGTAGCCCTTGTCGTACCGCCGCCCGATGCCGGCCAGTGCCCGCAACTGCTGCCCCGTCAGGGTGCCATAGGGGATGGCGATGCGCAGCATGTAGGCGTGAAGCTGGAGGTAGAGGCCGTTCATCAGCCGCAGCGGCCGGAACTCCTCCTCGCTCAGCACGCCGGACAGGCGGCGCTGCACCTGATCGCGGAACTGGGCCACCCGCTCGGCGACGAACTGGCGGTCCACCGCGTCATAGCGGTAGATGCCGGCGTGGGCGGGGGCGTTCGCCGGGGCGGTGGGCTGGGTTGCGTGATGCGTCATGGTGGGCGGACCTTTTGCGCGGTATCAGGCGGCGGCAGGCGGCGGCGCCTGCTTGCCGAGATCGGTGCGGACGCTGGGGCCGAGGCCGCGCAGCCGTTCGCGGATTTTCACAGGCACGGGGAGGCCGTTCTCAACCACCACGTCAAAAGCGTACAGGCCGACGATGCGGTTCTCCCGCTCGTCCAGGCGGGCGGCTGCCAGTTCCTGCTCCGCATCGGCCGGTTCGAACGCGGCGGCGTCCTCCAGACGCTCCACCCACGCACCGTCCTTGGCACGCCACACCACCACGCCGTCGCGCAGCCGGTTGGCGGTGATCGCCTGCAACGCCATCGCCTCGATTCTCCCGTCAGTTGCCAGCCATTTCCCACGGAAACGCGGCAGGTATAACATATGTCTTGCTGTTGTTTATAGGAAAACCCCGCCAGAAATCAACATCGTTCTTTGCCATGCTATGTCTATTTTACTAGTAGGAAAAGTAAATCTGTTGCAGCATATCTTTTGTGGTGTTAATGTCGCTTCAGACACCGCCATACAACACAATTGATTGTGTGATTCCATGCCGCCGTCCCACACCTCTTCTTTCGACGCCGAGGCTGCCGCCGACCTGACGCGGCGCTATGGGCACCTGGACGGTGCGGCCCTGCTGCGGGCCGTGGCGCACGAGGTGTTTCCGGGCCGTCTGGCCGTCGTCTCGTCCTTCGGCACCGAATCCGCGGTGCTGCTGTCCCTGGTGGCCGAGGCCGACCCGGCGATCCCGGTGCTGTTCCTCGACACCGGCAAGATGTTCGGCGAGACCCTGCGCTACCGCGACACGCTGACGGGGCACCTGGGGCTGACCGACGTGCGGACCATCCGGCCCGATGCCGCCGATCTGGCGGGGGCCGACGCCGACGGGCTGCTGTTCCAGCGCGATGCGGACGCCTGCTGCCACATCCGCAAGACGCTGCCGCTCGACCGGGCGCTGGACGGGTTCGACGGGTGGATCACCGGCCGCAAGCGGTTCCAGGCGTCCACCCGCGCCGCCCTGCCCCTGTTCGAAGCCGACGGCGGGCGCGTGAAGCTGAACCCGCTGGCCTCCTGGGACCGGGAGCGCCTGGACGCGGAGTTCGCGCGCCGCGCCCTGCCCCGCCACCCGCTGGAAGAGGACGGGTTCCTGTCCATCGGCTGCTACACCTGTACCGAGCGCGTGGCGCCCGGTGCCGATCCCCGCTCCGGCCGCTGGGCCGGACAGGCCAAGACCGAATGCGGGATCCATGTATCCCGCCTCTCTTCCCCGACCGCCTCCGCCCCTGCCTCTCTCGACGCGTGAGTCCCATGAACGATCTCGACCAGCTTGAAAGCCAGAGCATCTACATCCTGCGCGAAGCCTATCATTCGATCGACCGAATGGCGCTGCTCTGGTCGATCGGCAAGGATTCCAACGCGCTGCTGTGGCTGTGCCGCAAGGCGTTCTTCGGACGCGTGCCGTTCCCGGTGGTCCAGCTCGACACCGACATGGAACTGCCGGAGGTGTACGAGTTCCGCGACCGCATCGCCCGGGAATGGGATCTCGACCTGCGCGTCGAGCATTGCCCGCCGGAAAGCGAGATGGACCCCACCCTGCCCCCCAACACCCGTGCTGCGGCCCGCAAGACGGTGGGCCTGCGCAACCTGCTGGATCACGGCGGGTATCAGGGCGTGGTGGTCGGCATCCGCCGCGACGAGCAGGCGACCCGCGCGAAGGAACGCATCTTCTCCCCCCGCACGCTGGACGGCGCGTGGGACGTGAAGGACCAGCCGGCGGAATTCTGGGACCATTACAAGACCCGCTTCGCCGAGGGAACCCACGTCCGCATCCACCCGCTGCTGGCCTGGACCGAAATGGACATCTGGCGCTATTCCAAGCGCGAGGACATTCCCATCGTCCCGCTGTACTTCTCCCGCAACGGCAAGCGCTACCGCTCGCTGGGCGAGAAGAACATCACCTTCCCGGTGGACTCCAACGCCTCCACCATCGACGAGATCATTGCCGAACTGGCCGTCACCCGCGTGTCCGAACGCGCCGGCCGCACCATGGACAATGAATCCGAAGACTCCTTCGAGCGCCTGCGCAGCTCGGGCTACATGTAAGATAAGGACGCCGGGACCATGCCCCAAACTTCCCAACTGCGCATCGTCATCGTCGGCCACGTGGACCACGGCAAGTCCACCCTGATCGGCCGGCTGCTGAACGACACCGGGTCGCTGCCCGACGGCAAGGTCGATCAGGTCCAGGAAATGAGCCGCAAGCGCGGCATGCCCTTCGAATGGTCGTTCGTCATGGACGCGCTCCAGGCGGAACGCGATCAGGGCATCACCATCGACACCACCCAGATCCACTTCAAGACGGCCCAGCGCCCCTACGTCATCATCGACGCACCGGGCCACGCCGAGTTCCTGAAGAACATGGTGACCGGCGCGTCCCAGGCCGACGCCGCCATCCTGGTGATCGACGCCGCCGAAGGTGCCTTGGAACAGTCGCGCCGCCACGCCTTTCTGCTGCACCTCTTGGGCGTGCGCCAGGTGGCGGTGGCCGTCAACAAGATGGACCGGGTGGATTTCGACGAGGCCCGCTTCCAGGCCGTGGAACAGGAAATCCGCGCCTATCTGGGCGAGCTGGGCGTCACTCCCACCTCGGTGATCCCGGTGGCCGCCCGCCACGGCGACAACATCGCCGGCCCGTCGGACAAGGCCCCGTGGTACAGCGGCCCGACGGTGGTGGAGGCGCTGGACGCCTTCATGCCGTCGCGCGCCCCGCTGGACCAGGCGCTGCGCTTCCCCATCCAGGACGTGTACAAGCCCGACGACCGCCGCATCCTGGCGGGCCGCATCGAAAGCGGGCGCCTGCGCGTCGGCGACACGCTGCACTTCGCCCCCACGGGGGAAAGTGCCACCATCATCACCATCGAAGCCTGGAACCATCCTGAGACGGTGCTGTCCGCAGGTGCCGGCCAGTCCATCGGCATCACGCTGGACAAGCGCCTGTTCGTGGAGCGCGGCCACGTCGGCTTCCACCGGGAACAGGCGCCCAAGCTGGCGCACACCCTGTCGGTGCGGCTGTTCTGGCTGGTGTCCCGCCCGCTGGCGGTGGGCGACGTGCTGACGCTGAAGATCGCCACGTCCGAGCACCGGGTGACCGTGGAGTCCATCACCGCCGTCATCGACATCGAGGATCTGTCGGCCACGCCGGGCAAGATCATCCACCGCAACGAGGTGGCGGAGGTGGTGTTCCGCAGCCGCCGCCCGATCCCGGTGGACGAGGCGTCGGACCTGTCGCGCACCGGCCGCGGCGTGCTGATCGACGGCTACGACGTGGTTGGCGGCTGCATCGTGCTGGAAGCCAACGAAGCGGCGGCGGCGACTAACCTGCACGCGGTGGACCACGCGGTGACGGCGGACGAACGCGCCGCCGCCAACGGCCACAAGGGCGGCGTCCTGTGGTTCACCGGCCTGTCCGGGGCCGGCAAGTCCACGCTGGCCATGGCGCTGGAACGGGTGCTGTTCGACCGCGGCTGGCAGGTGTTCGTGCTGGACGGCGACGGGGTGCGGGGCGGCCTGAACGCCGGCCTGGGCTTCTCGCTGGAAGACCGGGCGGAGAACATCCGCCGGGTGGCCGAAGCCGCCAAGCTGTTCGCCGACGCCGGCATGGTGGTCATCACCTCCCTCATCTCCCCGCTGGCGTCCGACCGGGCGCGGGCGCGGGCCATCGGCGGCGAACGGTTCCACGAGGTGCATGTGGCCGCCGACCTCGCCACCTGCGAAGCGCGCGATCCAAAGGGGCTTTACGCCAAGGCCCGCGCGGGCGACATTCCCGACTTCACCGGCATCTCCTCCCCCTACGAAGCGCCGGAGAACCCCGAGGTCACCATCGACACGGGCACGCTGCCCCAGGCCGATGCGCTGGCCACCCTGGTGGATTACGTGGAGCGGACGTTCGGCGCCAACGCCGCCACGCGCCGTCTGGCGTAATCCCCCGCCGCTGAACTGTTCCGCCAACGGTACCGGCCCCCCGCCGGTGCCGTTGTCGGCGTCAAACGATAAGGGATTGGACGAGAGAGATGCTGAAGACGTGGAAAACCGCCGCCGCCGCGGTGGCCCTGGCCCTGGTGACCGCCGCCCCCGCCGCCCGTGCCGCCGAGGCGCTGAAGCTGGAGATCGGCTATATCCCGATCCTGGCCGCCGCCCCGCTGTTCGTGCTGGAGGGTGAGGGCTGGGCCAAGAAGGAAGGCTTCGAGCTGAAGCTGACCCGCTTCGAATCCGGCCCCGCCGGCATCCAGGCGCTGGCCGCCGGCAAGATCGACATGCTCTATGCCGGTGTCGCCCCGGTGATCGTCGCCAAATCCAAGGGCGTGGACGTGGCCGTGGTCGCCAATTCGGGCATGGAAGAGATGACCGTGGTCAGCCGCGGCCCGCTGGCCGATGCGTCGGACGGGGTGCCGGCGGCGGACGCCTTCAAGGCGTTCTTCGCCAAGAATGGGCGCAAGGCCAAGATCGGCACCCAGCCCCCCGGCTCGGTCCCCAACACCACGCTGCAGCATTGGCTGTCGAAGATGGCCAAGGTCGATCCCGCCCTGGTCGAGATCGTGCCGATGGGCATCGAGAAGACGCAGCAGGCGCTGATGGCCGGCGCGCTCGACGCCGCCACCATCCGCGAACCCACCGTCACCATCGTGCGTCAGGCCGATCCCAAGTCCGCCATCATGGCGCTGGGCGGCGACATGTTCCCGCAGCAGCCGGGCACCGTCGTGGCCGCCCACGGCTCGGTCATCAAGAACCACGCCGACGCGCTGACCCGCTTCGTCGCCCTGCACGTCAAGGCGGTGGACACCGTGACCGCGAACCCGAAGCGCACGGCGGAACTGGCCAACGAATACCTGGGCAAGGGTCTGGTGGAACCGGCGGTGCTGGAATCGGCCATCGCCTCCCCCGCCTCCAAGTTCGACGCCGACCCCCACACCATTCTGGAGCCGTCGCGCAAGATGCAGGCGTACCAGGAGGAACTGGGCACCGCCGAGCCGGGCATTGCGGTGGATCAGGCGTTCGACTTCCGCTTCTATGACGCGGCGGTGAAGAAATGAAAACCCAGCGCGCGGTGATTCTCTCCGCGCTGGGTGTGGCGGTCTTCCTGGGTCTTTGGGAAGCCATGGCCCGCAGCGGATTCGTCCCTGCGGGCCTTCTGCCGTCCCCCAGCGCCGTTCCGCCCGCCTTCCTGGCGGAGGTGAAGCGGGGCATGTGGCAGGCCATGGTGCTGTCCAGCCTGTCCCATTACCTGAAGGGGCTGGTGATCGGCTCGCTTCTGGGCATCGCCTTCGGCGCCGCGGCGGCGCTGTGGCCGGTGTGGGATGCGCTGCAGGCGTGGGTGGTGCGCATGCTGCGGCCCATCCCGTCCATCGCCTGGATCCCGTTCGCCATCATCTGGTTCGGGGTCAGCGAACAGGCGGCGTCGTTTCTGATCGCGCTCACGGTGTTCTGGATCAACTATTTCGCCAGCTACGCCGCGGTGCAGGGCATCGACAAGGATCTGATCGAACTGGGCGAAGCGTTCGGCCAGGGCGGGCTGATCCCGCGGGTGTTCAAGATCGTGCTGCCCGCCGCCATGCCCGGCATCCTGTCGGGCCTGCGCGCGGGCTTGGGCCAGGGCTGGATGACGGTGGTGGCCGCCGAGCTGTTCGGCATCACCGGGGTCGGCATGCGGATGCAGGACGCATCGGGCATGCTCGCCACCAACATCGTGGTCCTCTACATGGTCACCATCGCCGTCCTGTACGGCGTGTCCGACTTCATCTTCATGCGCGTGCAGGGGCGGGTGCTGGCATGGCGCCGATAAACGGATCGACGGTCGCAATCGACCTCAAGGACGTCTCCATCGGCTATGGCGCCGACGCGCCGCCGGTGCTGGCGGGGGTGACGCTGGCCATCGAGCGCGGCAGCTTCGTCGCCATTGTCGGCCCGTCGGGCGTGGGCAAATCCACCCTGCTGCGGGTGGTCGCCGGCCTGCACGGCGCCCGCACCGGGCATGTGGACATCCACGCCCCCGAACGGCCCGACCGCCGCCCGGTGGCGCTGGTGTTCCAGGACGCCCGGCTGATGCCGTGGCGCCGGGTGCAGAAGAACGTGGAATTCGGGCTGGAGGGGCTGCCCGTGCCCAAGACCGCCCGTGCCGACCGCGCCGCGGCGGCACTGCGGCTGGTGCATCTCGACGGCTATGGCCGCCGCTGGCCCTATGAACTGTCGGGCGGGCAGCGCCAGCGGGTGGGCATCGCCCGCGCCCTGGCGGTGGAGCCGGACATCCTGCTGATGGACGAGCCGTTCGGGGCGCTGGACGCCATCACCCGCCGGAACCTGCAGGAAGAGCTGCGCCGCATCCACCAGGAAACCGGCAAGACCATCCTGTTCGTCACCCACGATATCGAAGAGGCGGTGCATCTGGCCGACCGCATCCTGCTGCTGGGCGGCAACAGCACCGGCGGCGGCCCGGCCCGCATCGTGCGCGATTTCGCCAACACGCCCGGCAGCGACGGCAACGCGTTCCACGATCAGGTCAGTCAGGTGCGCGGTGGGCTGGCCGACAATTACAGCATCTGAATCTGAACCGATGCGGGCACACCAAGGCGTATTCTTTGTGTGCCCGCCATCGTTTATTTGCATCGGAAGACACAACTTGCACTGGATGGATGCGAATCGAAAGGTCTCTAAACGATCATTACGGTCCATGATTTAGCCAGTTCTCAAGCAGTACCCACTTCTGCGTCTTCCTGCCTCATCTCATATTTGGAATATATGTTGCCCTTGTTCTAATGCACAGCCACATTGCTGTGGTTTCCAACCCGAAGCCGCCAATGTCCGACACCCTGTCATCCCTGGCCGATTCCCTGATTCTCGTGGTCGATGACGAAGCGGTCAACCGCCTGGTCATTGAAAACCTGCTGCGCCAAGGCGGCTTCTCGTCGGTGGTGTCCGTGGACAGCGGGGAAGCGGCGCTGGATTTCATCACGCGCGCACAGCCGGCCTGCATCCTTCTGGACGTGGTGATGGCCGGCATCGACGGGCTGGAGGTCTGCCGGCGGCTGCGGACCGACCCCCGCTTCGCCTATACCCCGATCATCATCCAGACGGTGATGAGCAAGCCCGAGGACCGCCGGGCCGCGTTCGCCGCCGGGGCGTCGGACGTGGTGGCCAAACCCTATGACCCGGCGGAACTGGAGGCGCGGGTGCGGGTACACCTGTCCAACGCGCTGTCATCGGGCGGCCTGATGGCCTACCGCGCCCATATGGAAGCGGAACTGGCCGAGGCCCGCCTGCTGAGCGAAGCCGTGCTGCCCCACCCCACGACGCTGGAACGCATGGCCGAACGGGGCGTCCGCCTCGATGCCTATTACCACCCGTGCTCGGCCATCGGCGGCGATTATTGGAATTGCTGGACCGCCGGGCCGGATCAGATTGCCCTGATGGTGGGCGATGTGTCGGGCCATGGGGTATCGGCGGCGCTGCGGATGTTCGCGTTCCACACGCTGCTGACCCCGCCGCCGCCGTTCTCCGCCGATCTGGATGCCACCGCGGCGCATCTGGACCGGCGGCTGTACGCCTTCGGCCGGGAAAAGGGGCAGTATGTGGCAGGGGTTTATGGGCTGTTCGACACCGCCCGCCGGGTTTTCCGCTTCATCGGCGGCGGGTTGCGCCACGGCTTCATCCTGCATGGCCAGCGGTCCGGCCCCCCGCGGCTGGACAGTGTGTCCCTGTCGGGGGTGCCGTTCGGCATGACACCCCATATGCCCCGCGACACGCGGGAAATCGTGCTGGGCACGGACGATACCTTGATCGTCTACAGCGATGCGCTGGTGGAATGCGACCCCGGCGGCCCCGGCGACGTCTCCGCGCCACGGGACGAAGAGGAACTGGCCGCGTGGATCGAGACGGCGCTGCCTGCCGGATTTGTGGGCGAAAGCCTGGCGGGATGGCTGGGGCAACGCTTCTTCGACCGTTTCGGGCCGCGCATCAACGACGACATGCTGATCGTCACCGCCAGCCTGACGGGCTGACGGACGGCCCGTTACACATACCCGTCGAACAGGGTGCCGATCAGGTCGGAGGAACTGGCGGTGCCCTGGCCGGCGGTGAACAGGCCGTTGGCGGTGGTGTCCACCGCCGAGGACAGCATGCTCATCAGCCCCTGGGCATCGGCGGACAGGGAAACCGTGTCCTCGCTGCTCTTGTCGGCCTGCTGGGCGATGGTGTCGAAATCCTGGGTGTAGGATCCCATGCCGAGCTGCAGGGCATAGTTCAGCGGCGTGCCGGCGTCCACGCCCTTGTCGCGGGTGACGCGGATGGTGTAGTCGCCGGAATCCAGCGTCAGTTCACCCTTTTGCAGCGACTGGTACGCGTCATAGGTGCTGCCGGAATCCGTGTTGCTGTCGGCGATCACCGATCCCAGCCTGGTCATCACCTGAATGCGCGCGCCCTCGTCGCCCACGTTGGCCAGGGTGGGCTCGCCGGTGTTGGCAACGCGGAATTTGTAGAAATCCACGTTGTCCTTGGCTTCCAGATTGCTGACCACGTTCAGGCGGGTGGTGTTCTTGGCCAGCACCCCGATATCGGTGGCCTTGGAAGCGATGGTGGACGAGGATTTGCGGACGGTCTTGGAGAACTCCTGCACACCGTCGGAACCGTCGGACGCGCTGGAGGCTTCCGCGGACTTGATGGCGGCCTGGACCGAGGCGGCCAGATCCGATGCCGCCGACGAAATGCCGCTTTCCGTGGTGAAATCGTAAGACGCCATGGCCGTCACCCGCCTGTCGGTGCACCTTGATCTTGGGGATGAAACGGTGCGGGCGGGGCACCTCCTGCGGCGAAAAATGTGCCGGGCGGGCGCAGGAGCGGTGCCCCATCCCCCGTGCAACGCCATGGGAGCCGATGAAACCGATTGTTTGACGGGTCGAGCGGTTTGGGACTTTGGACACACAGCCGGGCGGCGGCGTTGACGGATGCCGACGACGAGACATTGATGGGGGAGGTCGCGGCGGGGAACCGCGCGGCCTTCGACATCCTGTCGCGCCGTCACCTGAAACGCAGCCTGAGCCTGGCCCAGCGCGTGGTCGGCAACGCCCACGACGCCGAAGAGGTGGTGCAGGACGCGTTCCTGCAAATCTGGACCCGTGCCGACCGCTGGCACGACAACGGCGCCCGGTTCACCACATGGCTGTACCGCATCGTGGTGAACCGGGCCATCGACTACCGGCGCCGCCGCAGCTTCGACCCCCTGGAGGAGGCGGGGGAGATGCCCGACGGCGGCATCGACGCCGAAACCGCCGTGTCCGACCGGCAAATCGCCGCGGCGGTGGATCAGGCCATCGAATCCCTGCCCGACCGCCAGCGGGCCGCGCTCAGCTTGTGCTATTATGAAGAGCTGAGCTGTGCGGAGGCGTCGGAGGTCATGCAGGTTTCGGTATCGGCCATGGAAAGCCTTCTGGTCCGGGCGCGGCGGGTGGTCCGCTCCCGGCTTCAGCCACTCATCCGTCAGAAGGACGGGGGGACAACATGACGCTCAAAGAGTTCTCAGTGACGGATTTCGGCCGGATGGCCGAACTCTACGGCGGCGACATCGAGCGATGGCCCGCGGACACCCGCGCCCGCGCCCTGATGCTGCTCGCCCACAGCGGCGAGGCCCGCGCCATCCTGGACGGGGCGGCGGCGCTGGACGCCGAGCTCGACCGCGCGGCCGCGCCCGCGGTGTCGGACGAACGGGCCGAACGGGTGCTGGCCCGTCTGTCGGAACGGATGGACGATCTGGCCCCGCCGGTGCCCTATTCCCTGACGGCGGCCCGCAACACGCTGCGGCTGTGGCCCACCGCCGGGTTCCTGGCGGCCATGGGGATCGCCGGATTCCTGGTGTGCGCCAGCGGCCTGCTGCCGGCCCCGGCATCGGCCACCGATTTCACCAGCGCCCTGGGCGGCACGACGTACGCCGGCACCACCTATTTCGGGAGTTTGTAAGGATGACGTCAGGCACTCCGGGCCACAGCGCCCCGGCGGCCGGCTCCCGCCCACAGCGCTGGGAACGCTGGCTGCTGCTGGCGTCGCTGGCCGCCAACATGTTCATGGGCGGGGTTCTGGTGGCGCAGCGGACGTTCGGCCCGCCCCCCCCGCCCCCCGGCCCGGCCAAGGCGGTGGAGCGGCTGTTGCACGACCTGGGCCGCGTGCTGCCGCCTGCCGACGCCGAAAAGCTCCAGAACGTGGTGATGATCCACCGCGACGCGCTGCACAGCATGGGCGAGAACATGGAGATGATGCGCACGCGCCTGCGCGTCATCCTGTCCACCGAACCGTTCGACAGCACGGCCTTCATCAGCGCGCTGGAAGGGCAGCGGGCGTTCGACGACCGGAAGCTGGCACCGCTCCTGCGCGACGCCGCCGCCGCCATCGCCGCCATGTCCGCCGACGGCCGCCACAAGCTGGCCGATTTCCACGACCGTCCGCCGCCGCCCCCGCGGTAAGGCGGGCGTTCCGCCGCCGTGCCGCTTCAGAAAAAACGGCGGTGGCGAAAAAACTGCGCAGGATACGCTTCCCCCCGCCGTTTCACCCTACAGACAAGCACAAAACAATCGGCAGCAACCCACGGCGGGAGAGCTTCCATGTCGTCCATCAGCAGCGCCTCATCTTCTTCGGCGGCGTCCGCACTTCAGGAAATGCTGAAGCTGCGCCAGTCGCAATCATCGTCTTCCACCAGCGCGACCGGCAGCACATCGTCCACCGACGGCACCGGCAGCACGGGCGCCACGTCCAACCGGCCCCCACCCCCGCCGCCCGGCGGCATGGGTGGGATGGGTGGGATGGGTGGCACGGGCGGTGGGTCCGGCGGCATGTTCGGCATGAACGCCGACGGCTCCACATCGTCCACCGACGAGATGCAGGAGAAGCTGTTCTCCCAGCTCGACGCCGACGTCGAATCCGGCAAGTTGTCGTCGGACGAAGCCGACTCCATCAAATCCACCTTCGCCGACATCCAGAGCCAGATGACCTCCGGCAGCGGCGGCGCGGGCGGCATGGGTGGTGCCGGCGGCCCGCCTCCCGGCGGCGGCATGGGTGGCCCGCCCCCCGGCCCACCCCCCGGCGGTGGCATGATGGGGCAGTCGGGCGACGGTTCCTCTTCCGACAGCAGCAGCACCGCGTCCACCTCCGCCACCAGCGGGGCGGCGGACATCAGCTCCTTTCTGTCGCAGTTCCTGAACAGCAGCCAGGGCAGCGGCTCGTCCTCCTCCTCCAGCGCGGTGGAGACGTTCAAGCAGCTCTACAGTTCCAAGATCGTGAACGTTCTGGCGTAACCCCTACGCCAGCAACGGCACCGCCGCCCCGTCCCCGATCCCTACCGGGGCGGCGGTGCGATCCCCAGGCACGGGCGGTCCAGCGGCAGCGGGCCGCCCGTGCCGTTTCGCGTCTGGACGGCCGGGGCGAAAGGGGGTGGTTGCGCGAGGACCGTGCAACACCGTTTCCAGCCGGGCCGCAATGGGGTAAAACCATGGACAGTGCGGGGGGCTTGGCTGAGCCGCCGCCGGGGTTTCCCCCATCAGTCGCAGCCAATCAATCTTAGCAAGGGATCGAAAGCCGCCATGGCGTCCTATCAGTATGTCTACGTGATGAAGGGCCTGACCAAGGTCTATCCCGGCGGCAAGAAGGTGCTGGAAAACGTCTGGCTCAGCTTCCTTCCCGGCGTGAAGATCGGCGTTCTGGGCGTCAACGGCGCCGGTAAATCGACCCTGATGAAGATCATGGCCGGGCTGGACAAGGATTATTCCGGCGAAGCGTGGTCGGCGGACGGGGCCAAGGTCGGCTATCTGTCGCAGGAACCCCAGCTCGACCCCACCAAGACGGTGCAGGAAAACGTCATGGAGGCGCTGGGGGAAACCAAGGCGCTGCTCGACCGCTTCAACGAAGTGTCGAACATGATGGCCGACCCCGACGCCGATTTCGACGCGCTCTTGACCGAACAGGCCGACCTGCAGGAAAAGATCGACGCCGCCAACGCCTGGGACATCGACCGTACGGTCGAAATCGCCATGGACGCGCTGCGCTGCCCGCCGGGCGATGCCGACGTGACCAAGCTGTCGGGCGGTGAGCGCCGCCGCGTGGCGCTGTGCCGCCTGCTGCTGGAAAAGCCCGACCTGCTGCTGCTCGACGAACCCACCAACCACCTGGACGCCGAATCCGTGGCGTGGCTGGAACAGCATCTGAAGGAATATCAGGGCACCGTCGTTCTGGTGACCCACGACCGTTACTTCCTGGACAATGTGACGAGCTGGATTCTCGAACTCGACCGCGGCCAGGGCATCCCGTACGAGGGCAACTACTCCTCGTGGCTGGAGCAGAAGCAGAAGCGGCTGGAGCAGGAAGGCCGTCAGGATGCTTCGCGCCAGAAGACGCTGGCCAGCGAACTGGAATGGATCCGGCAGTCGCCCCGTGCGCGTCAAGCCAAGAGCAAGGCCCGCATCCAGGCGTACGAGACCTTGCTGGCCCAGTCCAACAAGGACGCCGCCCCCGAAAGCGCCCAGATCGTCATCCCCACGCCCCCCCGCCTGGGCAATGTGGTGATCGAGGCCGAGGGCATCTCCAAGGGCTTCGGCGACCGTCTGCTGATCGACGACCTGTCGTTCCGCCTGCCCCCCGGCGGCATCGTCGGCGTGATCGGCCCCAACGGTGCCGGCAAGACCACCCTGTTCCGCATGGTCACCGAGCAGGACCAGCCCGACGGCGGCACCTTCCGCGTGGGCGAGACGGTGAAGCTGGGCTATGTGGACCAGAGCCGCGATTCGCTCAGCCCCAACAAGACCGTGTGGGAGGAAATCTCCGACGGGCTGGACGTGATCGACCTGGGCAAGAAGTCCATGCCCAGCCGCGCCTACGTCTCCGCGTTCAACTTCCGCGGCCCCGACCAGCAGAAGAAGGTCGGCCAGCTGTCGGGCGGTGAGCGCAACCGCGTGCATCTGGCCAAGATGCTGAAGTCGGGCGCCAACGTCCTGCTCCTTGACGAACCGACCAACGATCTGGACGTGGACACCCTGCGGGCGCTGGAAGAGGCGCTGGAGAGCTTCCCCGGCTGCGCCGTGGTCATCAGCCACGACCGCTGGTTCCTCGACCGCATCGCCACCCACATTCTCGCCTTCGAAGGCGACAGCCATGTGGAATGGTTCGAAGGCAACTTCCAGGACTACGAGGCCGACAAGAAGCGCCGCCTGGGCGCCGACGCCGACCAGCCCCACCGCATCAAGTACAAGCCGCTGGTGCGCAACTGACCACCCGGCACCCGCCCGCGCCATGCATCAAACCATGGCGCGGGCGGTGGCCTTCTTCTCTCGAAAGCGCATGCATTGGCGTGATGTTTCGCGCGCCGTGTGCCGGCCCTGCCCCCCTTGCCGGGGGATGAGGGATCGCTTACATTTATGGGGCTTGGGTGGTGGGGATGGCAGTCCCCACCACCCGGCCCGGCCTTATTGATCCAGGATATCAAGCGCCCGCTTGATGATCCTCAGGATCAGGGCCAGGAGTTCGAGGATGTCTTTGCATTTCTTCATCCTCTCATCTCCTTCGTGTGGCGGGGGGAGGCCTGTCCTCCCCCTCCCGCGCCACACAACCAAGCCATAGCGCACGGCGCCGGCTTTCTCACCTCAAAAGCGCATGCATAAGTGTGGCGTTTCACCCGGCGTGTGCCTGTACCATCGGCGCACAAGAAAAGGGCCGCTCCGGAGAGCGGCCCTTCACCAACCGGGACCGGGGGCTGCAACGCCGCCGGATCAGAGGGTCTTGAGGAATTCCACCAGTTGCTGGCGCTCGGCGTCGGTCAGGTGGGCACCGAACTCGTGGCCGGTGTTGCGGTTGCCCGGCTTGGTGGTATCGAACAGGAAGGTGGAGGTGGGGGCGGTGGAATCCACGCCGACCTTCACCGGGTCCAGCGCACCGCCGCCCATCGTGAACGTCACCGACCGCTGGGCCGCCGGCAGCAGCATTTCATACAGGCTGGGCACCGAGCCGTTGTGCATGTACGGGGCCGATGCCCACACGCCGTCCAGGGGGCGAGCCTTGTACGCCATCAGGGTCTTGATCGTCTCGGCCAGAGCCTTGACGCCCTTGGACGTCTTCCTGTCGTTCTTCACGCCCTTCCAGGACGCCTGCAGCAGGCTGGCGGCGGCACGATGCTGATCGGTGACCTTCCCCTTGGACTTGGACGTGACGAGGGGGCTGGTGGTCAGGGGGGCGGCAGGGGCGGCAGCCTTTGCCACCGCGGGCTGCGGCAGCGGATCACCCACACCGTTGTTGGCGTTGGCCAGATCCATCAGCAGCGACGGATCGTTCACGATGTCGCTCAGAATGGCGCCGATCACCGCATTGGCCAGCAGGTTCACCGCCATGTCGGGATTCTTCAGCTTGGTCCCGCCCAGAAGCTGGGGCGGCATGGCGGTGCCGGCCAGCGGGCCGGTGCTCACGTTCCGGCACAGGGCGTCCAGCGCCGTCTTGGGATCGGCGGCATAGCTCACCGTGACCATCTTGGCGGTCACCGCCGCCTCGACACCGCCCTTGCACATGGTATCGAGCGCCTTGATGACCGCATCGGGGTCGTCGGGCTTCGCCCACTGGACCAGCGGGACCATGGTGATGGGCGCGGTGGTGTAGGTCTTGTCGCGCGGCAGGAGTGCGTGGCAGCTCACGCAGTTCTGCTGGTAGAGGTCGGCTCCCTTGGCGGCCTCCACCGTGTTGACGCGGCCGGCGATCGCGTCGGGCCACACGGGGGACCGCAGCGCGCGAAGCTGCTTTTCCATGTCGATCAGGTTCCGCGCCCGGACGCTGGAACTGTAGTAGTAATGGGTCAGCGTCGGCGGTTTCAGGGTGATGTGGCCGAACACGCCCAGCACCTCGCCGGCGTTGCGGCCCAGCGCGTCGAACGCGTTGGCGTTCGGCAGCAGCCCGTTCCACTGCACCTTGGGCTGGTGCGGGCCGTCCCACAGCACCGGATAGCTGACCGGGGCGTCGGGCGGCTGGCTGTTGGCCGGAATATCAAGGTCGATGGACGAGACGCGGTTGAAGATCATGCCGAACGCATCGGTGCGCATCGGCCCCCAGGGCGTGGCCGGCGTGCTCTGCGACACGAACAGCGCGAACCTGCCGTCGAAATCCTTGACCTGATTGTACAGTTCCAGCCGCTTTTCCGGCGTGGCGTTGGGCCCGAGCACGCGGGTGGCAAAGGGCTCGAACAGCGCATCCACCGTCACCGTGGCGTGCAGCGTCTGGCTCAGCGCCTGGATGAAGCCGTAGAGGTCGCCGGTGGTGACGCCGCCGTCGATGCGCAGGGTCTGGCCGTTGACCGTCACGTCGCCGGTGTGGCAGGCAGCACAGGTCATGCCGATGAAGCTGCTCTTGTCGGGATTGGTATCCTTGACGAAGCCCAGCGGCAGCGTGTCGGCGGTGCCCGACCCGGCGGTGCCGGCGGGATAGCCGAAGCGCTGCAGGCTCTGGACGAAGGGCGCCTTGGTCTGCGGATCGGTCAGCGCCATGAACCAGTCATAGGGCATGATCTGCGAACCCTGAGTGGTATTATAATACCACTGGCGCGCTTCATCCGTCCAATTCTGGTCCAGATACCAGATCCCGTTGATTTGCACCGGTGGCTTGACCGACACGGGCCGGGCCGGCTGCGGTTCCACGCTGGCACAACCGCTCAGCATCAGGCCCGCCAGGGCCGCCACCCCCAAAATACGCTTTGTCATTGGTTATTTCTCCCCAAACGCAAGGCGCCACACCGCCTTTGCTCGGGAGGATAGTTTTGATAACCACAAAAGAAGTAATACTTATGACGCGAGAAAGATAATTTTCTTTTGAATACATTCGTACTATTTTGACCGCGCACTCCGCCCTGAGAATAGAAAAACGCCGCCCATGGATAGGGCGGCGTTTCTCAGGAACCGGCAGAACTGTTCTTACAGCGGCACCCCGCGGATCAACCGCGGCAGGTCGCCGACCACCCCCATGGCATGGCGCATGAAGAAGCGCTTCAGCGGCGGCAGCTTGTTGACCACCGCCATGCCCACGTCGCGGGCCAGCCTGATGGGCGGGATGTTGTTGGAGAACAGCCGCACCAGCCCGTCGCACACCACGGCCAGCAGCACGGTGTCGAACCGGCGCCAGCGCTGATACCGGGCCAGCACCGTATCAGACCCCACATCCACGCCCAGCCGGTAGGCGTCCACGATCACCTCGGCCAGGGCCGCCACGTCGCGCAGGGACAGGTTCAACCCCTGCCCGGCGATGGGGTGGATGGCGTGGGCGGCTTCACCCACCAGGGCGATGCGGGGGGCGGCGAAGGATTCCGCCAGCAGCACCGACAGCGGCCAGCCCTCGCGCCGGGTCAGGATCTCGATATCGCCCAGATAGCCGCCGGAACGGCGGTCCAGCTCGGCGATGAACTCCTCTTCCGGCAGGGTGATGTAGGCGTCGGCCAGCGACGACTTCTCGCTCCACACCACCGACGAACGGTTCTCGGTCATGGGCAGCAGGGCGAAGGGGCCGGTGGGCAGGAAATGCTCCACCGCCACGCCGTTGTGCGGTTCGGAATGGCGGATGGTGCAGATGATGGCGGTCTGGTCATAGGCCCAGCGCCGCACCTTGATCCCCGCCACCTCGCGCGCCATGGACTTGCGCCCGTCGGCCCCCACCAGCAGCCGCCCGCGCACCCGCCGCCCGTCGGCCAGCGTCACCGTCACGCCGCTGCCGTCGCGGTCGATGGCCGTGGCCTGGGCCGGGGCCAGATGGCGCAGGCCCGGCAGTTCGGCGGCCCGCGCGAACAGGGCGCGGCGCATGTCCTTGTTGTCGAGGATCCAGCCGAACGGCACGTTCTCGCCGTTCAGGTCCAGTTCGCGGTGATCGTAATGGACGAACAGGGGGGAGAACTGGTCGGCCACCCGGATGTCCAGGATGGGGCCGGCATCCTGTTCCATGTGCCGCCACACCCCCGCGCCTTCCAGCACCTTCTTGGAGGCATAGGCGATGGCGGTGGTGCGGATGTCGAAATCGTCGCGCTGGTGGTTCTGCGGGCTGTCGCGGTCGATGCACACCACCGGCACCCCCGCCGTGGCCAGCGCCGCCGCCATGCTGAGGCCCGCCAGACCGCCGCCCAGAACGATCACGTCGGTCTCGATCACGTCGGTGGAACCGTCCCGTGCCGTTTCAACCCCCGATTCGGCCATGATACCCTGCCCGTGCGCTTGTGTGATAATGGCGCAGACAATCGGACGGTCCGCGCCGCTTGTCCAGAGGGAGCAAACGCCGCAGGGGCCGAATGCCCACATTTTGGGCAACTGCCCGGCATTGAAGCCGACGGTGGCCGGACGGGTGACGGAATTCTGCGCTGCGGCAACGGCACGCTTCTTGAATTCGTTGATTTTTGCGGCCAGCGCGAACAGGCTTATCCTGAAAGACGCGGGGCGTCCGCAAGCCATCAGGCGGCCATACACCGGGGCGCCGGAACATAGTCAATGAAGGGGAGCACCATGAAACTCGTCATGGCCATCATCAAGCCGTTCAAGCTGGATGAAGTGCGCGAGACGCTGACCTCGCTGGGTATCCAGGGCCTGACCGTGAGCGAGGTCAAGGGCTTTGGCCGTCAGAAGGGCCAGACCGAAATCTACCGCGGGGCCGAATATTCGGTGAGCTTCCTGCCCAAGGTGAAGATCGAGGTGGCGGTGGCCGACGACCAGGCCGATCAGGTGGTGGAGGCCATCCAGAAGGCCGCCAACACCGGCCGCATCGGCGATGGCAAGATCTTCGTGCTGGAAATCGCCCAGGCGGTCCGCATCCGCACCGGCGAGACCAACGCCGAAGCGCTCTGATCGGGCATCCCCGGCCTGTAAGGGCGGTGACGGATTGGCCGCAGCGGGGGTGACCCGGCTGCGGCCTTTTTCGTGTCTTTCCCTTGGCCTTGTCTCCGGCCCCCGCGGGTCTTGTGCCCCGCACCCGTGGGCGGGTACAGTCGCGCCGCATGCTGCATGGGCGCAGTGTGGCGATCGGACGATATTCTTTGGAAAGGTGCTGTCCCGTCATGGCGACTCCGGCGCTTGGCAACGACCGGCTCGACCGGCTGACCGATTACCCCTTCACCCGGCTGGCGAACCTGCTGAACGGTCTGACCCCGCGGGCCAATGTGGAGCCGGTGGTGATGTCCATCGGCGAGCCGCAGCACACGCCCCCCGCCCTGATCGACGAGACGCTGCGCACCACCGCCCATTTGTGGGGCAAATACCCGCCCGTGGCCGGCACGCCGGACTTCCGCGCCGCCGTGGGCGACTGGCTGGCCCGCCGCTACCAGCTTCCCTCGGGCCTGTTCGACCCCGAGGTGTCGGTGCTGCCGGTGGCCGGCACGCGTGAGGCGCTCTATCTCACCGCCGTCCTGGCCGTGCCGGAACGCAAGGCGGGGCAGACCCCCGCGGTGCTGATGCCCAACCCCTTCTATGCGGTGTACGAGGGGGCGGGGCTGCTGGCCGGCGGTGAGCCGGTGTTCCTGCCTGCCACGCGGGAAACGGGGTTCCTGCCCGATCTCGACGCCCTGACGCCGGAGTTGCTGGAGCGCACGGCGCTGTTCTACCTGTGCACCCCCGCCAACCCGCAAGGGGCGGCGGCGGATGCGGCCTATCTGGCCCGCGCCATCACGCTGGCCCGGCAGTACGGCTTCGTGCTGGCGGTGGATGAATGCTACGCCGAGATCTATCTGGACACGCCCCCGGTGGGCGCGCTGGAGGTGGCGTCGTCCCTGCCGTGGGCGGTGTCGCCGTGGGACAACATCCTGGTGTTCCATTCCCTGTCCAAACGGTCGAACGCTGCCGGCCTGCGCTCGGGCTTCGTGGCCGGCGACCCGGCGCTGATCCGCCGCTTCAACCGCCTGCGCAGCTATTCCAACGCCGGCACGCCCTTGCCGCTGCTGTCCGTCGCCACCGCCCTGTGGCGGGACGAGGCCCATGTGGAGGAGAACCGCGCCGCCTACCGCGCCAAGTTCGCCGCGGCGGAAGAGGCGCTGCAGGGCCGGTTCGGCTATGTCCGGCCCGCGGGCGGCTTCTTCCTGTGGCTCGACGTGGGCGATGGGGAGGATGCGGCGCGGCGGCTGTGGACCGAGGGGGCCATCCGCGTGCTGCCCGGTGCCTATCTCACCCGCACCAACGGTGACGGCCCCAACGCCGGCGCCCCCTATATCCGTGTCGCCCTGGTCCACGACACCGCCACCGTCGCCCAGGGCACGGCGGCGCTGGTGCGTATTCTGGACCGCTGAAGCGTTTTCGTCTCTCTGCCTCTTTTGTCGTCAGGATCACGGTTGGAACCATGGGCGTGACCAGGAAACGGGAAAAACCCGCCAAACGGGAACCGGTCATGGGAAAGGGTGCGGCGGACGCATCGGCCCGCACCGCCCCCCGCACCGCGGGCCGGGCCACGGGCCGTCCCCAGGGACGGCCGCTGCTGTCCCCTGCCGCCCGCGCCATGCTGATCGCCCGCACGCGCGAGGCGGTGGGATTCGTCCTGGCCATCGTCGGCGGCGTCATGGTGGCGATGCTGCTGACCTATGACCCGTCGGACCCGTCGTGGAACACGGCCTCCACCACCCCGGCGCGCAACCTGCTGGGCACGCCCGGCGCCTATGTGGCCGATCTGCTGATCCAGACGCTGGGCTGGGCCGCGTGGCTGCTGGCGGTGCTGCCCATGGCGTGGGGCTGGCGGCTGTCCATGCAGAAGCCGGTGACGGCGCCGCTGTTCCGGCTGGTGCTGGCGCTGTGGGGCGTGCTGCTGGCCGCCGCCGCCATCGCCGGCTTCATGCCGGTGCAGGCCGACCCGCTGATGGGCTATCCGGGGGGGAGTGCGGGCACGCTGATCCTGAACGCGGTCAACCGGCTGCTGTTCGGGGGCGGGGCCAAGGAAACCGTGGCCGCCGGTGCCGCCGCCCTGTCCGGTGTGGCGCTGTTCATCGCTTTCGGCCTGTCCGTCGTGGAATGGGTGCGCAGCGTCATCGCCCTGTTCGGCTCCATCCGCCGGCTGCTGGGCAGCGTCGGCGGCGGTGTGCGCTCGGGCATGGATCTGGCGCGGCGCACCCGCGACGGCGCCCTGCGCACCGCCCACCGCCTGGGTGCCGCCGCCATGGGGGAAGAGGACGAGCCGCCTCCGCGGGCTGCCACCCCCTCCTATTCCTCCCCGCCCCCGCGGGCGGAGGCGGAGACGGCCCGGCGGGAATCCCCCCGCTTCGGCAGCCTCTTCGGCGGTGGCCCCGCGGAAGCCGAACGCCCGCGCATCATGCCGGGCTTCGACGATTCCCCCGCCTCCGGCGCTGCCTATGAACCGGGCAGCGGCTACAACGCGGACGATTTCGACGACGATGGCGACAGCCCCCGGCCCGCCGGCCCGCGCCCGCGGGTGGTGGTGACGGCGGAAACGCCGGCGGTCCCCCCGCCCCGCCACGACCCCGACGACCCCGACGCCTATTACGGCGAGGATGAGGAGGCCGAGCGCTACGAACTGCCGCCCATGGACCTGCTGACGGCCCCGCCGCCCAGCACCGGCCCCCAGCGGGTGGACGAGGCCGCCCTGTCCAAGAACGCCGAGGCTTTGGAAAAGGTGCTGTCCGATTTCGGCGTGCGCGGCGTGGTGCAGAAGGTCCACCCCGGCCCGGTGGTGACACTGTACGAGCTGGAGCCGGCCCCCGGCACCAAATCGTCGCGCGTGATCGGTCTGGCCGAGGACATCGCCCGGTCCATGAGTGCGGTGTCGGTGCGCGTGGCCGTGGTGCCGGGCCGCAACGTCATCGGCATCGAGCTTCCCAATGCCAAGCGCGAAACCGTGGTGCTGCGCGAGTTGCTGACGGCGGAGATGTTCGCCGACAGCCCCGGCAAGCTGACGCTGGCGCTGGGCAAGGACATCGGCGGGCAGCCGGTGGTGGCCGATCTCGCCCGCTTCCCCCATCTGCTGGTGGCCGGCACCACCGGGTCGGGCAAGTCGGTGGCGATCAACACCATGATCCTGTCGCTGCTCTACCGCCTGCCGCCCGACCGCTGCCGCTTCATCATGATCGACCCCAAGATGCTGGAACTGTCGGTCTATGAGGGCATCCCCCACCTGCTGACCCCCGTCGTCACCGACCCGAAAAAGGCGGTGGTGGCGCTGAAATGGGTGGTGCGGGAGATGGAGGACCGCTACCGCAACATGTCCAAGCTGGGCGTGCGCAACATCGAGGGGTACAACGCCCGCCTGCGCGAAGCCCGCGAGAACGCCGAATCCCTGACCCGCCGGGTGCAGACCGGATTCGACCCCGACACCGGCAAGCCGCTGTTCGAAGAACAGCCGCTGGACCTGACCGAGTTGCCCTACATCGTCGTCATCGTGGACGAGATGGCCGACCTGATGCTGGTGGCCGGCAAGGACATCGAGGCGGCGATCCAGCGTCTGGCCCAGATGGCGCGCGCCGCCGGCATCCACCTGATCATGGCGACCCAACGGCCCAGCGTGGATGTCATCACCGGCACCATCAAGGCCAACTTCCCCACCCGCATCAGCTTCCAGGTCACCACCAAGATCGACAGCCGCACCATCCTGGGCGAGGCGGGGGCCGAACAGCTTCTGGGCCAGGGCGACATGCTCTATATGGCCGGCGGCGGGCGCATCACCCGCGTCCACGGCCCCTTCGTGTCGGATTCCGACGTGGAGCACGTGGTCCGCTACCTCAAATCCCAGGGCGAGCCGTCCTATGTGGAAGCGGTGCTGGAAGAGGACGACAGCGATCCCATCCTGTCGGACAGCGGCGGGCCGGGTGGGGGCAACGGCGCCAGCGGCGACGATCTCTACGACCGCGCCGTCGCCGTGGTCTGCCGCGAGCGCAAGGCCTCCACCAGCTTCATCCAGCGCCAGTTGCGCATCGGCTACAACTCCGCCGCCCGCCTGATCGAGCGGATGGAGGAGGAAGGCGTGGTGTCCAAGCCCAACCATTCGGGCAAGCGCGACGTGCTGGCGCGGAACATCGAGGAATAACGGTTGGGGGCGCTTTCCGTGCACCAACAAGCCCTCTCCCCCCGGGGAGAGGGGGATTTCCCGGCTTTGTCCACCTACCGCCGTCCCCTCCGGTATGACCAGGGCCTTACGCCGAAGAGGCTATCTCACATCCTCCCGTGGTTGGGTTAGGCTGCTCAGCAAAACAAAGCGGCAAACAAACAATCACCGGGGAGGGTATTTCGATGCTCAAGGCATGGGTGGGCGCATGCGCCCTGACCGCGGGCTTTCTCTGTACGCCCGTGGCGGCGGAGGAGTTGAAGATCGGCTATTCGCTGGCCCCCACGTCCCATTACGGTGTCAGCGCCACGGCCATGGCCGATGAACTGGCGAAACTGTCCGGGGGCAAGTGGACGCTGAAGCAATACCCCGCCAACGCCCTGGGCGGCGAGCGCGAGATGGTGGAGGGGGCACAGATCGGCACGGTGGACGTGGTGGTCACCTCCTCCGGCCCGGTGGGGAACTTCGTCCCCGACACGCTCATCACCGACATCCCCTTCCTGTTCAAGAACTACCAGCACGCCCACGCGGTGCTGGACGGCCCCATCGGGCAGGCCATCCTGGACCAGTTCCCCAAGCACGGGCTGATCGCGCTGGCGTGGGGTGAGAACGGGTTCCGCAACCTGACCAATTCCAAGCACGCCGTCCGCACGCCCGAGGATGCCAAGGGCCTGAAGATCCGCACCATGGAAAATCAGGTCCACATGACGGCGTTCAAGACGCTGGGCATCCTGCCCACCCCCATGGCCTTTCCCGAACTGTTCACCGCCCTGCAGCAGGGCACGGTGGACGGGCAGGAAAACCCCATCGGCGTGATCCTGTCGGCCAAGTTCTCCCAGGTGCAGAAGTACCTGACCGTGTCCCAGCACGTCTATTCCCCCGCCTTCATCATCCTGTCGCCCACGGTGTGGGGCCGGCTGAACGACACCGAAAAGGGCTGGTTCATGCAGGCCGCCAAGGTCGGCGCCAAGGCCATGCGCGACAAGGCCGAGGCGGATGCCGCCAGCGGTGTGGACGAGCTGCGCCGCCAGGGCATGGAGGTGGTGACCGACGTGGACGCCGCCGCCTTCCAGGAAGCCCTGAAGCCCGCCTATGCCCAGTACGCCAAGACCTTCGGGCAGGAGCGGATCGACGCCATCCGCAATTACAAGTACTGATCCGGGGACCGGCCCCCATGCTGACGGTCCTTGCCGCCGTCGAACGCGCCCTGATGCGCTGGACCCTGCGCGCGGCCATGGCGCTGCTGGTGCTGGCCGCGGGCATCGCCTTCTATCAGGTGGTCACGCGCTTCCTGTTCGAGGAACCGTCCACATGGTCGGAGGTGGCGGCCCGTTCGCTCACCATCTGGATGGTCTATCTGGGGGTGGCGGCGGCGTTCCGCACCGGCGCGCTGCTGGCGGTGGATTTCCTTTACAGCCATCTGCACGGCACGGCCCGGCTGGTGCTGACGGCGGTGATCTTCGGCCTGTCGCTGGGGGTGTTGCTGGTGATGGTGTGGGCGGGCATCGACATGGTGATGCGCGCCCGCTTCCAGATGCTGGCGGGGGTGGAAAACCCCCTGACCGGCGGCGGCATCTCCATCGCCTGGGTCTATGCCGCCGTGCCCACCGGGGCGGCGCTCGCCATCGTCGGTCTGCTGGCCCGCACCGCCGAACAGGTGCGCGCCCTTCTGGCCGAACGCAGCGGCACCGCCCCGGTGGCGCCACACGAAACCTATGAGGTGTAGCCCATGACCGCCTTCATGATGGCGGCCATGGTCGCCCTGTTCGCCCTGTCGGTGCCCATCGCGATATCCATCGCGGCGGCGGCCATCGGCGGCATCACCCTGTTCACGCCCATGCCGCTGGTGGTGGTGGCGCAGAAGCTGATGACCTCGCTGGACAGCTTTCCGCTGATGGCGGTGCCGCTGTTCATCCTGGCCGGCAACCTGATGGAATCGGGGGGCATTTCCGCCCGGCTGGTGGATTTCGCCAAATCCGTGGTCGGCGGCATCCAGGGCGGGCTGGCCTGTTCGTGCGTGCTGACCTGCATGATCTTCGCCGCGGTGTCGGGGTCCAGCGTGGCAACCACGTTTGCCATCGGCGCCATCATCATTCCGGCCATGATCGCTCACGGCTATCCGCGGGAGTTCGCCGCCGCACTGCAGGCCACGTCCGCCGAACTGGGCGTCATCATCCCGCCGTCGATCCCCATGATCCTCTATGGGGTGTCGGCGGAGGTGTCGATCGGCGACCTGTTCCTGGCCGGCATCGGGCCGGGGCTGCTGATCGGCGGGGCGCTGATCCTGTTCACCTATCTGCTGTGCCGCCTGAACGGCTGGGGCACGGGCGACCGCGAGGGGCGCCTGAGCTTCGTCCGCGCCACCGAACGCGCCGCCCTGGCGCTGCTGATGCCGGTCATCATCATCGGCGGCATCTACCGCGGCGTCTTCACCCCGACCGAGGCGTCGGCGGTGGCGGTGGTCTATGCCTTCGCGGTGGGCATGGGTGTGTACCGCGCCATCGGCTGGCGGGATCTGGGGCCGATCCTGCGCAAATCGGTGCTGTCGTCGGCCATCATCATGTTCGTCATCGCCGCCGCCGGGCTGTTCAGCTTCCTCATCACCCGCGCCGGGGTACCGGCGGCCATCGGTGCCTGGATCGCCGGGGCCATCGGCAGCGGCTGGGCCTTTCTGCTGGCGGTGAACGTCTTCCTGTTCGTGGTGGGGATGTTCATCGAAACCTCGGCGGCCATCATCGTGCTGGCCCCGATCCTGGCGCCGGTGGCGGTGCATTTCGGCATCGACCCGGTGCATTTCGGGCTGGTGATGATCGTCAATCTGGCGCTGGGGATGGTCACGCCGCCGTTCGGGGTCAACCTGTTCGCCGCCTGCCAGGTGGCGAATGTGGGCATCGAGCGCATCGTCCCGCGGCTGGTGCCGTTCGTCGCCGTGGTCTTCGCCTGTCTGATGATCATCACCTATGTGCCGGGGCTGACGCTGCTGTTCCGCAGCCTGCCGTGAAGGAGTGTGCCCGCATGAGCGACACCATACCCTGCATCGACCCCAGCACGGGGGAGGCGTTCGACAGCATCCCCCGCGGCACCGCCGCCGACATCGGCGCGGCGGTGGACGCCGCCCGCGCGGCCTTCGACGGTGAATGGGGCAAACGGACGGCGGCGGAGCGCGGGCGGCTGATGCACCGGCTCTCCACCCTGATCCTCGAACACGCCGACGCGCTGGCGGTGCTGGAATCCCGCGACGTGGGCAAGCCGCTGGCCCAGGCCCGCGCCGACGTGACGGCCTGCGCCCGCTATTTCGAATTCTACGGCGGGGCGGCGGACAAGGTGCACGGCGACACCATCCCCTATCTCGACGGCTACACGGTGATGACGCTGCGCGAACCCCACGGGGTGACCGGGCACATCATCCCGTGGAATTACCCCATGCAGATCATCGGGCGCAGCGTCGGTGCCGCACTCGCCATGGGCAACGCCTGCGTCATCAAACCGGGGGAGGACGCCTCCCTCACCACCATGTACCTGGGCCGTCTGGCGGCGGAGGCCGGGTTCCCCGACGGCACCTTCGCCATCGTCACCGGCTATGGCGAGGAGGCGGGTGCCGCGCTGGCCGCCCACCCCGGCATCAACCACATCTCCTTCACCGGCAGCCAGGAGGTGGGGGTGCTGGTGCAGCAGGCGGCGGCCCGCAACATCGTGCCCGTCACGCTGGAGCTGGGGGGCAAGTCGCCGCAGGTGGTGTTCGCCGACGCCGACCTGGACGACGCCCTGCCCTTCCTGGTGCGCGCCGCCATCCAGAACGCCGGCCAGACCTGTTCCGCCGGCAGCCGCGTGCTGATCGAGCGGCCCATCTATGAGACGGTGGCCGCCCGCATCGCCGAGCGTTTCGCCACCCTCACCGCCGGCCCGGCGCTGGAGGATCACGACCTCGGCCCCCTGATCAACGCCGCCCAGCGCGAGCGGGTGGCGGGCATGGTGGATGTGGCGCGGTCCAACGGCTTCCACGTGCTGGCCGCGGGCCGCATCGTCCCGTCGGCGCCGACGGGGGGCTTCTACGTTCCGCCCGTGCTGTTCGGCGGCGTCGATCCCGACGCCCCCCTGGCGCAGCAGGAGGTGTTCGGCCCCGCCCTCGCCCTCATCCCCTTCGACGGGGAGGAGGAGGCGGTGCGCATTGCCAACGGCACCCCCTTCGGCCTGGTCGCCGGGGTGTGGACCCGCGACGGCGGGCGGGCGTTGCGCATGGCCCGCCGGCTTCAGGCCGGGCAGGTGTTCATCAACAATTACGGCGCCGGGGGCGGGGTGGAACTGCCCTTCGGCGGCGTCAAGAAGAGCGGATTCAACCGCGAAAAAGGGTTCGAGGCGCTGTACGGCTTTTCCACCGTGAAGACCATCGCCATCCGGCACGGCTGACCGCCCCGCAACCCACCGGCAAACACCCGTAGGGAAGGACAAGACCATGCAAACCCTGATGATCCACAACGTGGACGACGATCTGGTGGACCGCCTGCGCGAACGCGCGGCCCGCAACGGCCGCTCCATGGAGGCGGAAATGCGCGAGATCCTGTGCCGCGCGCTGACCCCCGACCTGAAGGCCGAGGCGCTGCGCAAGCTGGAGGGTTTCCGCGCCTCCGTCGCCGGCGGGCGGCTCACCCCGTCGGACCTGCTGATGCGGCAAACCCGCGGCACCGTCTGAGCAAACAGCCCGGCAGGCAGAGGGGGGACGGCGCATGCGCCTGGAAGGAAAGACCGCCATCGTCACCGGCGGCGGATCGGGGTTCGGCGCCGGCATCGTCCGCCGCTTCGTGGCGGAAGGGGCGCGGGTGCTGGTGGCCGACCTGAACGCCGATGCCGCCGCCCAGGTGGCGGCGGACTGCGGCCCCGCCGCCCTGCCCTGCCGCGCCGACGTGTCGGTGGATGCCGACGTGGCGGCCATGGTGGCCCAGGCGGTGGCGGCGTTCGGGCGGCTGGACATCATCGTCAACAACGCCGGCTTCACCCACCGCAACATGCCCATGACCGCGGTGGACGAAGCCACCTTCGACCGCATCTACGCGGTGAACGTGAAGTCGATCTTCCTGGCCGCCCGCCACGGGGTGCCGGTGCTGCGGGACCAGGGCGGCGGGGTGATCCTCAACGTGGCCTCCACCGCCGGCCTGCGGCCCCGGCCGGGGCTGACGTGGTACAACGGGTCCAAGGGTGCGGTCATCACCCTGACCAAATCCATGGCGGTGGAACTGGCCCCCGACCGCATCCGCGTCTGCGCCCTGAACCCCGTCGCCGGGGAAACCGGCATGCTGCACCTGTTCATGGGGGAAGATACCGAGGCCAAGCGCGATCTGTTCCGCAGTTCCATCCCGTTGGGCCGCCTGTCCACCCCGGCGGATATCGCCAACGCCGCGCTGTTTCTGTGCTCGGACGAGGCGGAGTTCTTGACCGGCGTGTGTCTGGAGGTGGATGGCGGGCGCTGCGTGTGAGGGAGATCGGGGCTGCCGCCCCGACCCCGCTTGGAGGCTGGCGCCTCCAAACCTCCACCTTTTTTATCATCTCCCTGTCTGGCTGTGGGGGGCGGACACCGGCTTGGATTCCGGCGATCCCTTCTCCCGCAGCCAGATGCCCAGCAGCACCAGCACCGCCACCGACAGGAATTCGCTCTGCCAGTTCTGAAAGCTCTCGTACCAGAATTCGGCGTCGGTGACGGTGTCGGCGATGGTGTGGGGCGGCTGGCCGTGCAGGGCGCCCTCCTCATTCGCCCGCAGGGTGCGGCCCGCCGCGTGCAGCCCGAAGGAGAGCAGGAACAGCGCCACCAGCGCCGTGCTGAGCGAATGGGAATAGAGCCACAGCCGCAGCCCGCCCCGCCGCACCGGCCCCGGCAGGGCATCGGCGGGCGTCTGGTCCTCATCCTCCTGTTCGTCGGGGTCGCGGGATTCCGGTGATCCGCGCTGAATCAGGATGGCGGTCAGCACCACATAGACCGCCATCTGCAGAAATTCGCTTTCCCAGTTCTCGAACACCGCCGACAGGAAATGGCCGGACGCCAGATAGGCGGCGAAGCCCAGCGCCGGGGCGCCGTGGACCCGCAGATCCTCCACATCCGCCCGCCACCCGGCCACCGCCTGCGCGATGATGGCGCCGAGGAACAGCGCCAGCAACACCAGGGACAGCCCGTTATCGTGCAAAAAGCGCCTCATCCCGCCTCTCCTCCCGGTTGGTCAGGAGGAAACGCGCGGGAAGCTCATCCGGTTTCCGCCAGCCCCCCGCCGCCCCGCACAAGAGAGGCCGCCTGCATCAGCAAGTCCGGCCCGGCACCGGCGCGGTGGACGTTTTCCGACAACAGACGCCGCCACGCCCGCGCCCCCGGAATGCCCTGGAACAGCCCCAGCATATGGCGGGTGATGGCGTTGAGCGGCACGCCGCGGCGGCACTGCTCCTCCACATAGGGCATCATGGCGGCGATCACATCATGGCGGGTGAGCGGCTCGCGGTCCTCCACCCCATAGAAGCGGCGGTCGGCATCGGCCAAAATCCACGGGTCTTCATAGGCCGCGCGCCCGATCATCACCCCGTCCAGATGCGGCCTGTGCTCCGCCGCCGCATCCAGCGTGCGGATGCCGCCGTTCAGGGAGATGTCCAGATCGGGAAATTCATCCTTCAGCCGGTGGACCAGATCATAGCGCAGCGGCGGGATATCGCGGTTCTCCTTGGGGCTGAGGCCCTTCAGCCACGCCTTGCGCGCATGGACGATGAAGCGCGTGCAGCCCACCGCCCGCACCGTGCGCACGAAGCCCAGCAGCGTCGGCCATTCCTCCATTTCGTCGATGGCAAGGCGTGTCTTGACGGTGACGGGAACGCGGGTGGCGTCCTGCATGGCGGCGACGCAGCGGGCGACCAGATCCGGCTCGGCCATCAGGCAGGCCCCGAACCGCCCCGACTGCACCCGGTCGCTGGGACAGCCGACGTTCAGGTTGATCTCGTCGTACCCCCAATCCTCCCCCACCCGCGCGCACACGGCGAGATCCGCCGGCTCCGACCCGCCGAGCTGCAGCGCCACCGGGTGTTCGGCGTCGTTGAACCCCAGCAGCCGGTCACGGTCCCCGTGCAGGATGGCGGCGGAGGTCACCATCTCAGTATACAGCAGCGTGTGCCGGGTCAGCAGCCGGTGAAAGAACCGGCAATGCCGGTCCGTCCAGTCCATCATGGGCGCAATGCTGAGCGGGTGCGTGGTCATGGAGAGGCAGGTATGGTCCAAATGAAGCAAAGGTGGGGAATACGCCGGAGGAACAAGATTGGCAAGGGAAAGACGCCTGACCCAAACACATTGACAGCCCATTTGATTTCCGGTCAAAAATGGCTGAAATGGCTGAAATTTCCCCTGAGGAGGTGCGTAGAATGAATTCTACCAATAAAGATACATCAAAAAACGAGATAGATTCTGGAAATATTTTAAATGAAGCAATAGTATTTGCTGATTTTCTCATCAGAGCCTTCGAAAGCCATAAATCAAAACACTATGATTTGGCAGAAAAATTCTATCGGCTTTCGTTGATAGATAACCCAATCCATTATGATGCTCTTCATCTTTTGGGGACGCTTCATCATCAAACGGGACGGAGCCAGGACGGCGTCCGGCTGATCGGCCGCGCGATCGCCTTGGGCGGTGAACGCGCCGAAGTGCTGTTCAATTTCGCCAATGCGTTGAAGACGGTGGGCCGGGCAGAAGAGAGCCTGAACGCTTACCGCAGAGCACTGGCCCTAAAGCCCGACCTGCACGAAGCAATACCCTTGCTCATAAACCTGACCAGCGCCTTGGCGGCGGAACGCCTGAATGCCCATGATCCAAAGGGTGCGGGCAATATCTTGAAGGGTTTGGCCGATCTTCCATTCGATGGAGACGCGTCATTTTTTGGTAATGTCTCCTTTCAACTGGCCAAATGCGGCTATCCTGAGGAATCCGCGCGCATGTACGAACGCGGGGTCGCCCGCGATATCCGGCTCGTCTACAATTCCCCGGCCTTAAGTGTTGCCTGGCTCAACACGTATCTGCACCGTGAAGGCGGCGTGCTTCCCCGACGCCCTCCCGCTCTGATTCAACCCAAGATCACGACCAAGCTGGTCGATTACGGGGTCCGGTTCGGGCACTCCCTCCTAGTGTACATGACCACCCTTCAGTATGCCCGAAAATATGGGGCTGATTTTGAAACCCCGGATTGGGTTGGACACTATCTGTTCGAACTGGACGATCCAGGGCTGTCGGATCGGCCCTGTATGACGGACCCAGATGACATCATGAAGGAGATGCGCCACCCCTACCGCTTGTCGGGACGCGCGGAAATTCTGTCACGTATGCGTTTCCGGCCGGTATGGCGGCCGCGGCTTGCCCCTGCTCTTGCCGAATTGCGCCGCCGTGGGAACACCGTCGTCGGTCTGCATTATCGGCATGGCGACCTGCGCTTGCCACAATATGCGCATTACGCCGACTTCATGCCGAAACCTGAAATGTACCGACGCTGGCTGCGGAACATCTGGCCCAGCCTCGATGCCCCCGTTCTTTTTGTCGCCAGCGATGACGTAGACATCATCCGCAGCGAACTGGCCGAGTTCAAACCGTTGATTCTGTCCGATCTGGCCCCCGCCTGGGAAGGGTTGGAACAGGTCCAGGATTTCTATATTCTGATGCACAGCGATATCGTGATGGCCAGTGAAAGCACTTTCAGCCGTGTTGCCGCCGCGTTGAACGTTACCGCACGCCTGGTGGTGGAGCCGGATATTGCTGGGGCATGTTTCCGTCCCTATAATCCGTGGTCCGAGGCCTGAATCTCCTTGAGCAGCAGGCCAAGACCGATCACGACCAAGGATAGATTATGGCCACCTTGACAGAGGCGCTGGAACTCGCCATCCAGCACCATAAAGCTGGGCGTTTGAACGAGGCGGGAGGAGTCTATCAGAACATCCTCAGCGCCCTGCCTGGCCAGCCCGAGGCCCAGCATCTGTTCGCTTGCCTCTGTTACCAGGCCAACCGTCAGGATCTCATCCCGGCCCTCGGTCCGATGACGCCTCCCGATATGCTGGCCCCGGCCGATGCCCATCGAATCGGTCTGCAAATCTGGGATACCGCCGGGGCCGAAAGGGCGTTGCCATACCTGCAGCGGGCTGCCGATGGGCGGCCTGACAGCACGTCCGAGCTTGCCGATTACGCCAGCGCTCTGTCGATCCTGGGGCAACACACCGCGGCCAACATGGTGTATGCACACATGGCCGCGGCCATCCGTGGCCACAATGCGCGTGAACCCGTCCGATCGTTCAGCCAATTCGGTGAAGACCAGATCTTGTACCGGCTGTTCCGTGACATTCCTTTCGGACGATTCGCCGATGTGGGCGCGCACCATCCGGTTCAAATGAGCAACACATATGGGCTGTACACGCGCGGATGGCGGGGTGTATGCCTGGAACCGCATCCCAAGCTCAATGCCCTTTTCCAGACCTACCGCCCCGAGGATGTCTGTCTGGACATCGCTGCCTCCGATAAAGACGGGGAGATGGAGTTCTTCCACGGGGAACACACGGTTCACTCGTCGCTAAAACGTAGTTTTATCCACACCACCTCCACCCCCGTACAGGTCCGGCGCCTGGAAACGGTTCTGGACGAATTGAATTTTCCTCATGAATTCGAGCTTTTGAGCATTGACACCGAAGGAACAGAAATCAATGTCTTGCTTGGCTTGAATCTTGAAAAATACCGCCCTCGCGTCATCATTTCCGAAGTCGATACCGCCGGTAAAATGAATTACGAATTGATGGCCTTTTTGCCCGCCAACGGCTATTATGTTATTTGGCAGAATGGAACCAATGTTATTGCAAGCCGTTTTTTCCGTGAAGATTACAATGCTGCTCTGAATTAAGCTTACTGGAAGGCATGCTTCCATCTTGGAAAAACGGCGCCCCACCGGAGCACCGTTTTTCCTGACGCGGTGCCGCTCTCACGGCCAGGGGTATTCGGCCATGGGCAACCCCTGTTTCACCAGCCGGGCGGCGATCTCCCGGCGCAGCACCACCACGTCGGTCACCGGGCGGGTGCGGCGTTCGGTGACCTCCGCCTCGGTGAAGGGGCGGAACGTGGCGGGTCTCGAGTCCCCCGCCCAGTTGGCGACCACCAGATTGAGCACGGCGGCGGTCTCCGCCGCGGTCAGGCCGGCGCCCGCCACCCCCGGCACCCGCACCACATAGGTGCGGCCATCGTCGTCGTTCATGAACGCCCCGATATACCCGCGGAAATCCGGGATGCCCCCCACCGGGTGGCCGGAGCCGTCCATGCTGTGGCACCCGGCACAGCGCAGGATGTAGTTGGTCACCGGGGTGTAGCCGTCGGCGCGCGCCCCGGACGCCGAAGCCAGCAGGGCACCGGCACCGATCACGGCAACGCCGGCCATGATACGAACAGCACGCATCATTCTGGTTCCTTTCGGGCTGGTTCCTTTCCGGCTGGTCCCGGTCCGGGCCGCGCGCACGGTCATTGCGCCGCCGCCTTGCGCTGGGCGCGCAGTTCGGCATGGGACGGCACCGCCTTGCGGGCGGCGGCGACGGCCGATGCGTCCACGGTCACCCCGATCCCGTTGAGATCCTTCAGAACATAGGTGGCGGCGGCGGCAAGATCGGCATCGCCGAGCGCTTCCTGGGCCGGCATCACCAGCCCCATCAGGGTTTCCCCCCGCGCCACGATGGTGCCCGACAGCCCGCCCAGCAGCACGCCCGTCACATAGCCGGGGGCACCCGTGCCCAGCTTCTGCCAGAACGGCGGGTCCACCAGCGACGGCGCCAGACCCGGCGCCCCCACCCCGCCCGCCTGGTGGCAGGCGGCGCAGACCTGATTGAACACGGTCTCGCCCGGCCCGGCGGCCAGCGCCGGCGGCGCCACCAGCGCCGCCAGCGTCAGCAGGGTCGCACCCAGCCTCATTCGGCCAGACCGACCAGGATGGCCACCGTGCAATGGTAGCCCTTGGACGCGTTGGCCATGCACCAATTGATGTCGTTGTGCAGGCCCATGCGGTAGCCGGGGCGTTCCCCTTCCGAGCGCAGGCACGACGGGCTGTTGGCGCAGATGGGCTTGCCGCAGCAATCGTTGTAGGCGACCAGATAATCCTTGCCGTCGTTGGGGTTGCGGCAGGTGCCGACCCACGACACCTTGGACGCCTCCGACCCCGGCGGGCACTGGGTGATCGACCCGCCGCACGCACTGCACAGGTTGCCGTCCAACGCGCAATAGCGCCAGTACTCGCACACCAGCGCGTCGCCGTCGGTGGGGGTGGCGGCCATGGCCTGACCGAAGGTGCGGTCGAAGGGCAGCAGCGGCAGCATCGCCCCGCCCAGCATCATGCCCCCGGCACGGGCCAGGAAGCTGCGCCGCCCGCTGGTCTTGGCCACCGTGCGGGTGCTCCGCTCGGTGAAGCGGTCGATCCTCTCCAGGATCGTGTCGAACAGGTTCATCACGTCGATGTCTCCCTCGGAAAAGACGGTATCGGAACGGCGTCAGCCGCGGGCCGGGGCCGCCGGGTCGTCCAGGAAGCTCTGGATCGAGCCGACGCCCATCTCATGGGCGTTGAACAGGCTTTCGAGCTGCTCGCGGCTGTTGATCAGGCCCTTGGACCGGACCACGCCCGCGCTGTCCAGCAGGACGGCGAACGGCAGGCGCGAGACGCGGTAGGCCAGCCCCAGTTCGGTGGACACCACATAGGGGAAAGCCGACAGGTTGGCGGTTTCGATGAAGCGTTCGTGCTTCTCCCGCTCGCCGTCGCTGGCCAGCACCACGTCCAGCCACTTGGATTCCGCCTGCCGGACCGAGCGCAGCACGGGCAGCAGCTTCTTGCACACCGGGCAGGTGGGCGACACGAAGAACACCAGCGTCGCACGCCCCGCCCGCGGGCCGATGGCGACCTCGCCGCCCGTCAGGCTGGGCAGGGCGAACTGCGGCGACACATCGCCGACCTTGGGGCCGGAGTCGTTGATGAGCGCGCCCATGGGCGAAATGCGCTCGAACAGCACGCCCACCTGACGGGCCAGCGCGAACAGCGCCACGATCAGGGCGATCACCACCAGCCACAGCATGCCGATGGCGAAGGTCAGAACGTTCACGGTTTCCATTTTACGTCTCCACCCGTCTCGTCAGGCGCGGCGGCGCAGGTACGCGCCGTTGGCAAGGATCTGATCGACCAGCACATAGCCGATCCACAGGGTCGCACCGCCCATCAGGGCCGTGACCGCTTCCGGCGCCAGCAAGCCGAAATCGGAACCGATAAAGCCGACGGCGGCCAGCGCCGACAGGCCGATGTTGCGCAGGATCAACGCCTGGTTCAGCGGCTGCACCGCCCCGCCGCACCCGCATTCGATGCGGTCGCGGCCCCGGCGCAGGTTGATCCCCATGGCCGCCGCGTAGCCCAGCAGCAGGGCGATGGACAGCGCCACCCCCGCCGCCTGCCCGCCCGGCAGCACCAGGGCGGCCACGGCCAGCAACTCGGCCGCCACCACCACGGCCCCGGCGGCTTTGGACCAGGACTCGGGCATCAGCTGGTAATCGGCGACATAGCCGGTGAAGGCGGTGAAATCGGCCAGCTTGTGCCAGGCGGCGCGGGCGAACAGCAGGGTGGTGAACACCACCGCCGTCCCGGAGGCGAGCGCGCCCCACGCCCCGCCGGTCATGGCGTCACCGCGGCCACATAGGGATAGCCGGTCAGCTTGGCTTCCCCGGTCTTGGCCAGGGCGAAACCGGCCTTGGGGTCGGTGGTGAAGCGGATGACCTTGGGGTCTTCGGTCAGGCCGAACACCACCGGCTCGGCATCGCCGGTGACGATGATGGTCATCAGATGCTCGACCGGCGTGCGCGACAGCAGCTTCCTGGCCTTCAGGTCATAGGCCCAGACCTCTTCCGCGGCGTTCTTGTGGCTGCCGTTCCTGGCATCGGCGTGCATGCCGACGAACAGCACGCCGGCCTTTTCGCTGTAGGCCATGGGGGCATAGCCGCCGGGCGCCCAGTGGCCCTCGATCCCCTCGTTGATCGTGACCGTCTCGACCAGTTTGGCGGTCTTGTCGGCGTCCGACACCCGCAGGATCGACCCGCCGTAGCTGGGGAACAGCCGGTCGCCGCCGATGGTGGCCGAGGTGATGAACAGCGGATCCTTGTCGGGATCGAAGATCTTGGCGCTCTGGGTCGAACCCGCCAGCGTGCCGGCGTCGGTCAGGGAGAACGCCCCCACCGTGCCCGTACCGCACAGCATGGTGAAGCCGTAGCCCTTGGCCGAGGGGTAGATGCCCCAGCAACCGGGGGTTGGGATTTCCTGGGTCACCGCGGCCTTGGTCACGTCAACCACCGTGACCGACGAGGCGGGCGTCCCGTTCTGGACATAGACGAATTTGCCGTCCGCACTCTGCTGCAACAGGGCGGCATAGCCCAGCGACATGGCGGCCTTGGGCGGCAGGCTCACCTCCTTGACCGGGGTCAGGGTGGCGATGTCGTAGATCTGGAGGACATGCTCCAGATCGCCGGAAACGATGCGCTTCATGAAGGTGGACTGGGCATAGGCGGTCTTGCCGTCCACACCCACCAGCATCTGCGCCATGTTGCCCGTCGCCAGGGTTCCCTTGAAGGACAGATCGTCCTTGGAGAACACGGCGGTGGACCCTGCACCCTTCCATTCCTGTTGATGAATCAACAGGTTGGGGCCGGGGTCGATGGCACTTTTAACGCTGAGCTGTTCCGGTTTGAAGGGGGCCTGCTGCGCCATGGCGGGGGCGGCGGCAAGGGCCAGGACCGCACAAAGGGCGAGCCGTTCGAACTGGACCACGATGGTTCCTCCACACTGTGACCGAGTAAGACGATAGGGGAAGCCCGCAAGCGTCAGCTATCCAGTTTCGCGGTGCAGCATTGCCTATAAATTCATCATCGACGTGATTGACTATCTTTTGTGCGAAGCGTCTAATGAGCGCGGGGCAACAAATCACCGGGTGAATGATGGATTTGCATCGGCAGCGTTTTGCGGATGCGAGCGAGCAGGAGTGCGGCCTGCGCAACTGGACCCAGCACTATGTGCAGTTGAAGCCGGGGAGCTATGACGGGTCGGTGGAGACCCTGACCCTGCCGGGCGTGAGCATTTCGCGGGAATGGATCAATGTGGCGGTGGAGCAGGACGTGGTGGCCCCGGCGGGCCGCATGGTGTTCGTCCAACCGCTGACGCCGGTCGAGGACGGGCGCATCAACGCCGCGCGCATCCCCGACGGCCACGTCATCATGCTGCACGGCGGGCAGGAGGTTCACGCCGCCCTTCCCCCCGGCAGCGACCTGCTGATCGTGACGGTGGACAAGGAGCGGCTGCCGGTGCCGGTGCGGCGTCCGGCCCCGGCTTATCTGGCCGCGGGGTTCACGGCGGCGGACGTGGCGGGGACATGGTTCCTGTCGCTGCTGGCCGGCAGCATGGCGGGCGAATTGGCTGCCGGGCCGGAACAGGCGCTGCTGCTGTCCGACCTGATGACCGACAAGCTGGCCTATCTGTTCGACCGCATCGTCGCGGGGGGCCGGGCGCTGGGGCTGCGCTCGTCCGGCGATTTCCGTCTGTTCCAGCGCGCCCGCGATCTGGTGGCGGCGGAAAGCGAGGAGCCGCACACCATCAGCGAAATCGCGCTGCGCCTGGACGTGTCGGCGGCGGCGCTGCGTCAGGCGTTCCTGACCACGGTCGGCATCGGCCCCGGCACATGGCTGCGCCAGCACCGGCTGGACGGGGCGCGGCGGGATCTGATGGCGTCCGACACCACCGGCAGCACCGTGTCGGACATCGCCATGAAATGGGGATTCTGGCACCTGGGGCGCTTTTCCGCCTATTACGCCGAACAGTACGGCGAATCCCCGTCCCAGACCGCGCGCAAGACCGACGAGGCCGCCCACCCCGACAAGGCGGGGGGACGGAGGCGCCGCCGCCCGTCTTGACAATCCATACAATTCCGTCGCCCTATGGGCCGCGCAGGGTGCGACGGGAGGATTCGAGCATGAGCCACGGCAGACAGGGGAACGAGACCCCGACGGCGGCCCCCAGCGGGGCCATGTGGGTGCCCGTGACCGCGGGGCGGGACAAGCCGGTCTATCTGGCCATCGCCGACGCCATCGCCGACGACATCGCCGCCGGCATCCTGACCCCCGGCCAGCGGCTGCCGCCCCAGCGGCATCTGGCGGCCCTGATGGGCATCGACTTCACCACCGTCAGCCGGGCGTATGTGGAGGCGCGCCACCGCGGGCTGATCGACGCGCGGGTGGGCCAGGGCACCTTTGTCCGCGCCGCCGCACCCGCCGGCCCGGCCCGGCCCGAACCGGTCCCCATGCCGGGGCCGGTATCGGGGCTGGTCGATATGACCATGAACCAGCCGCCGGTCCCTGCCGATCCGGCGCTGCTGGAACGGATGCGGGCGGGGATGGCGGCGGCGCTGCCCGCCGGGCTGTCCGGCCTGCTGCATTATCCCGACGGGCTGGACCCGGATGCGGAGGCCGACGGGCCCGCGGCGGCGGCGGCGTGGCTGGCCCCGCGGCTGCCCGGCGTGCCCGCCGACCGGCTGCTGACCGCGCCGGGCACGCAAGGGGCGCTTTTGGCGCTGCTGACCCTGCTGACCCAGCCCGGCGACACCGTGTGCACCGAGGCGCTGACCTACCCCGGCTTCAAGGCCGCCGCCGCCCAGCGCGGGCTGCGGGTGGTGGGGGTGCCCATGGACGGCGACGGCATCGACCCCGGCGCGCTGGACCGCTGCTGCGCCGAACACGGGCCGGCGCTGCTCTATTGCACGCCCACCCTGCACAACCCCACCACCGCCACCATGCCGGAAGACCGGCGGCGGGCGGTGGCCGCGGTGGTGCAGCGCCACGGGCTGCCGGTGCTGGAAGACGACGTGTACGGCCCCCTGCCCGCCACGCCGATTCCACCGCTGGCCGCCTTCGCCCCGGATCAGGTGTTCCACATCGCCGGGCTGGCGAAATGCCTGTCGCCGCAGGTGCGCATCGCCTATGTGGCCGCCCCCTCGGCGCGGCAGGCGTTGCGGCTGGGAGCGGTGCTGCGGGGATCGGCGCTGATGCCCTCGCCCATCACCGCGGCGGTGGCCCGGCGGTGGATCGCCGACGGCACCGCCGCCCAGGTGCTGGGGGCCATCCGCGCCGAGGCCGTGGCCCGCCGGGCCATGGCGGCATCCCTCCTGCCCCCCGGCAGCACCATCGGCCCGGCAGAGGCGTACCACGTGTGGCTGCCCCTGCCCGCGGTGTGGCCGCGGGCCGATTTCGCCGCCTATCTGCGCACCCACGGCATCGCCGCCGTCACCGCCGACGCCTTCGCCGCCGACGGCACGTCCCCGGTGCCGGAGGCGCTGCGCCTGTGCCTGGGCGCGGCCCACGGGCGCGACGGCACCCGCCGCATGCTGGCGGTGGTGGCCGAGGCGCTGGACCGGCTGCCCGCGGCGCCCGGCACGGTGATCTGATCCGGGGGCGGACCGGCCCCATACAATCACGGAACCATACAATCACGCGCCGCCGGAGCACCAATCAATGCATTCAATTTTCCTTGCGCCGGGATCATTGAATGCATACAGTGCGCCCGTCTCCCGGCTTCATGAAAAGGCGCATGATGAACGACCATGCCCATAGCCCGTTTTCGGGCGCCCCCGCCGCCGCTCCACTCTACGCCTCCCACCGCAAGATCCACCCCAAGGCGGTGAAGGGCCGGTTCCGCCGGCTGAAATGGTGGCTGACCGCGGTGTTTCTGGTTCTGTATCTGGTGCTGCCGTGGGTGCGGTGGGACCGCGGCGCCGGCCTGCCCGATCAGGCGGTGCTGTTCGACCTGGAGGCCCAGCGCTTCTACCTGTTCGCCGCCGAACTGTGGCCGCAGCAGGTCTACATCATGACCGGGATCATGATCCTGGCGGCGGTGGGGCTGTTCCTGGCCACCGCCATCGCCGGGCGGGTGTGGTGCGGCTTCGCCTGCCCCCAGACCGTCTGGACCGACCTGTTCGTGTGGGCGGAAGCCTTGACCGAGGGCGACCGCGGCGCCCGCATCCGCCTGGACAAGGGGCCGCGCGACGGCGCCTACATCGCCAAGAAGGCGGCCAAACACGCCCTGTGGCTGGCGATCTCCGCGGTGACCGGGGTCACGGCGCTGCTGTACTTCACCGACGCCTTCGGCTTCGTGGCCGACGCGGCGGCCTTTGCCGCCTCGCCGCTGGTGCTGGGGTGGATGGCGTTCATGACGGTCAGCACCTACCTGATGGCCGGCTTCATGCGCGAGCAGATGTGCCTGTACGTCTGCCCCTGGCCGCGCATCCAGGCGGCGATGCTGGACGACGACAGTCTGGTGGTGACCTATCAGGGCTGGCGGGGCGAAGGCCGCGCGCCGCTGCGCAAGGACCAGAACCATGCCGAACGCCGGGCCATGGGGCTGGGCGATTGCATCGACTGCGGTGCCTGCGTCCATGTCTGCCCCACCGGCATCGACATCCGCGACGGGCTGCAGATGGACTGTATCAGCTGCGGCCTGTGCGCCGACGCCTGCGACGACGTGATGACGCGCATCGGCCAGCCAACGGGCCTCATCCGCTTCGACACCCAGGCCGCCCAGGCGGTGAAGGCCGAGCGCCGGGCCGAAACCCCCGCCGTCCCCACCCGCATCGTCCGCCCGCGCACCATCGTCTATGCCCTGCTGCTGATCATTTCCGGCGGGCTGACCACCATGGGGCTGGTGCTGCGGCCCACCGCCGACGTGGCGGTGCTGCGCGACCGCGCGCCGCTGTTCGTCACCCTGTCCGACGGGCGCATCCAGAACAGCTACACCGTCAAGCTGTCCAACATGACGCCGCAGCCGCAGACCTTCCGCCTGACCGTCGCCGGGGTGCCCGGAGCGGCGGTGACGGTGGCCGGCGGGGGGGAAGACGCCGCCCCCACCCTGACCGCCGGGCCGGACCGGGTGGAAACCGCCCGCATCCACGTGCGCGCCGCCGCCGGCCTGCCGGCCTCCACCCCCCTGACCGTCACCCTGACCGACACCGCCACCGGCAGGGTCCACAGCGCCGGCACCGTGTTCCTGTCGCCCTGACGGGCGGTTATCCGATCAATCCATACACCCTGCCGCCTCCGCGGCCACCTCGCCCCCCTGTTCCGCCCGAGTCGGGACAGGGGGGCTTTTTCATACCATCGAAACGAACTGATTGTATGATTTGCTGACAGTTTTATTGCCTCCCTTCGCAGCAATCCTCCGCCCGTTCCTTCGGCAATTGCGCAGGAAGCGTTCATCAGAAGCCGTTCATGCACAAAAAGGTTTTGCTGACGCCCCCAGACGAGCATTCGTCATAAATCCGTTATACAGGACAAGGCCGAAGAACAATGCGTATGACCATCAAATTCGTTCTGCTGCTCGTTCTCTCCTGCCTGGGGGGATTGCTGCTGATAAGCGATCTGATCGGTCTGCGGGCGCTGGAAAATGCCAACGAGGACATCAAGACGGTCTATGAGGACCGCGTGGTCCCCTTGCGGGATCTGAAGGTGATTTCCGACGCCTACGCCGTGTTCATCGTCGATGCTTCGCACAAGGTGCGCAACGGCAACTTCACCTGGGCCGACGGCGCCGCGTCGGTCGCCAGGGCCGAGGCCGACATCAAGAGCCGCTGGACCACGTACCTCGCCACGTATCTGGTGCCGGAGGAACGGGATCTGGTGAACCGGGCAAAGCCGCTGATGGCCGCCGCCGACGCCGCCGTCGCCCGGCTGACCGGCATTCTGGCCACCCGCGACGCCGCCGCCCTGGACCGTTTCGTCAAGACCGAGCTGTACCAGACCATCGACCCGCTGACCGACATCATCGGCGCGCTGATCGACCTGCAGGTCCGGGTGGCGGGGGAAAGCTTTGCGGAGGCGCAGGCCAGCTACGCCACCGCGCACGCGGTGTCGCTCCTGCTGCTGCTGGTGGGGGCGCTGCTGGCGGCGGCGGGCGGGCTGATGGTGCTCACACGGGTGGTGCGGCCCATCGGCGGGCTGACCGCGGTGATGAAGCGGCTGGCCCAGGGCGATTTCTCCGTCGTCATCCCCCACACCCACCACCGGGACGAGGTGGGCGACATGGCCCGCACGGTGGAGGTGTTCAAGGCCAGCGGCATCGAGAACGACCGCCTGCGCCACGACCAGGAACGCCAGCGCCAGGCGGGGGAGGCGGCCAAACGCGCCGCCCTGGCCGAGATGGCCGACACGGTGGAACGCGCCGCCCACGACGCCGTGGAGCAGGTGGCGGGCCATTCCCGCCGCATGCACGAGGCGGCATCCACCATGGCCCGCTCGGCGGACGCGGTGGGCACCAACAGCCAGTCGGTGGCCGCCGCCGCGCAGCAGGCGCTGCACAACGCCCAGACCGTCGCCGCCGCGTCCGAACAACTGGCCGGCGCCATCCGCGAGATCGGCACCCAGGTGGCCCAGGCCGGCACCGTCAGCCGCCGGGCGGTGGAAACCGGCGCGCACACCCGCACCACCATCCTGTCGCTGTCGGAAACCGTGGGCCGCATCGGCGACGTGACCCGGCTGATCCAGGATATCGCGTCCCAGACCAACCTGCTGGCGCTGAACGCCACCATCGAGGCGGCGCGGGCAGGCGAGATGGGCAAGGGCTTCGCCGTGGTGGCGACCGAGGTGAAGAATCTGGCCAGCCAGACCGCCAAGGCGACCGAGGACATCGCCGAACAGATCGCCGCCATCGAAGCGGTGACGGTGGACGCGGTGCAGGCGGTGCAGGCCATCGCCGAGGGTATCGCCGAGATGGACGGCATCGCCGGCTCCATCGCCACCGCGGTGGAGGAGCAGGCCGCCGCCACCCGGGAAATCAGCCGCAACGTCCACGAGACCGCCGCCGCCGCGGAAGAGGTGTCGCGCCGCATCGCCGAGGTATCGCGGGAAGCCGGGGCCACCGGCGAACGGGCCGGCGCGGTCCGCGGCACCGCCGACCACATGGCCGACAGCGTGCAAGACCTGCGCACCACCCTGGTGCGCGTGGTCCGCGCCAGCCTGGACCACATGGACGCGCCCCGGGCGGCGCGGGGGTAACCCCTACCGCCCCGCCACGGTCATGCCGTCGATGCGCACGGTGGGGGCGTCGATGCCGGTGCGGGGGTCGAGGTCGCCCGCCGGCACCAGCCGGCGGAACATGGCCGGCAGCGTTCCCGCCACCGTCATCTCGGCCACGGGGTGGGTGATGCGCCCGTTCTCGATCCAGTACCCCGCCGCCCCGCGGCTGTAGTCGCCGGTCACGATGTTGACGCCGAACCCCATCAGCTCGGTGACGTAGAACCCCTCGCGGATGTCGGAGATCAGGTCGGCCACCGTGCCGGCTCCCCCCGTCAGCCGTACGTTGCCCGCCGACGGTCCCGGCATACCCCCCGCCGCGCGGGCAGCGTGGCCGGTGGGGGGCAGCCCCAGTTGCCGGGCCGAGCGGGCGTCCAGCAGCCACCCGGTCAGCACCCCGCCGTCGATCAGCGCCCGCCGCGCGCCCGTCACCCCCTCGGCGTCGAAGGGCTGGGAGCGCAGGCCGCGGGGCTGGAGCGGATCGTCGATCACCGACACGCCGGGGGCGAACACCGCCGTGCCCAGCGCGTTCTTCAGAAAGCTGGTGCCGCGCGCCACCGCCGGCCCCGACAGCGCCGCCAGCAGGTGATCCAGCAACGACCCCGCCACCGTGCGGTCGAACACCACCGGCAGGGAGCCGCTGGGCATCTTGCGCGCCCCCAGCCGGCGGACCGCCCGCTCCCCGGCGGTGCGCCCGATCTCCGCCGTGCCGCGCAGGGCGGCGGCGTGGGTGGCGGCATCGCTGTCGCCCCCCCGCTCCATCCCGCCGGGACCGGCCGCCAGCACCCACGCCATCAGCGCATGGCGGGTGGCCGACCACGCGCCCGCGAAGCCGTTGGAGCCGGCCAGCGCGAAGCGGCTGCGGCTCCAGGTCGAATCGATCACGCGGGCGTTGGCCACCGACGGCACGGCATAGGCCGCCGCCTCCAGCGCCAGCGCCTGTTCGCGCAAGACATCGGCGGACGGCTCCCCCGGCTCGTCCAGGTCCAGGGCGGGCCAGACGGCGGCGGACGCATCCGCCAGCCCGCAGAAGGGATCCTCCGGCACCGCGCGTGCCATGGCCACCGCCCGCGGGACCAGACCGTCCAGGGTGCCGCGCGACAGGTCGCTGGCCGACACCACCGCCTGGCGCGTACCGATCAGGACGCGCAGGCCCAGCGCCACCGATTCGGCCCGCACCAGCCGCTCCGTCTCCCCCGACCGCACGGCCAGATTGAGCGAATCATGGCGCCGCAGCACCGCGTCGGCGGCATCGGCGCCCTGCCGCCGGGCGGCCTTGACCAGCCCGTCCAGCAGGGTCAGATCATCGTCGGTGGCGGCGGGGACAGGGGCGGGAGGCGGTGCGGCGGTCATGGGCGGCTTCCTGTGGGCAGGGACGGGGGCAGTATACCGGGTGTGCCGAAAAAAGACTGGCCTTGCATGGGCGGGGTCCGATCCCAATAATCCGCCCCTTCCGCCCGGCGGCCCCGCCGGGACGGCTTCACCACTTGTTTACAGGAAAAGGCGTTTGCCATGCGTGCCTTCGACGGCCAGCATTCCGACCGTATCACCATCAAACGCACCCGCGAGCAGAAGGTGCTGCAACTCCAGCAGCTCAAGGAACAGCTCGCCGCGCTGAAGTCCCACACGGCCCCCACCATCCGCGAGGCGCTGGTCAAGCGCATCGCCGATCTGGAAGCGGAGCTGCGCGCCCCCGTGGAGCCGCGTCCCGCCCGCCGTCCGCCCCCCGCCGGCCCCCGCCGCTAAGACCAGCCCGGAGACGCCATGACCACCCCCGCCGCCTCCCCGTCCCGCCACGGCGTGTTCGATCAGGCGTGGCTGCTCTTGATGCTGCCGCCGCTGTTCTGGTCGGGCAACTTCATCCTGGGACGGTTCGTAGCGGGGGAGGTTCCGCCGGTGGCGCTCGCCTTCTGGCGGTGGACGCTGGGGGCGCTCATCACCCTGCCGTTCGCGTGGAAGCACCTGCGCCGCGACTGGCCGGTGTTCACCCGCCACTGGCCCATGGTGCTGCTGCTCTCGGCGCTGGGCATCGCGGCGTTCAACACGCTGGTCTACATCGGGCTGGGCAGCACCACCGCGCTCAACGGCGTGATGATGCAGTCGGCCATGCCGGTGCTGATCGTGCTGATGAGCTTCTTCCTGTTCGGCGACACCATCAGCCCGGCGCAGATGCTGGGCATCGCCGTGTCGCTGACCGGCGCCCTGACCCTCATCGCCCACGGCGACCCGGAGGTTCTGGCCGGCCTGCGCTTTGCCGCCGGGGATGTGTGGATCTTCGCCGCCGTCCTGGCCTATGGCGCCTATACCGCCCTGCTGCGCAAGCGGCCCACGGTGCACGGGCTGTCGTTCGTGGTGGTCACCTTCGCCATCGGGGCTGCGATGCTGCTGCCCCTCTATGTGTGGGAAGGGATGAGCGGCCATCCCCTGCGCCTGACCCCGGTGTCCATCGGGGCCATCGCCTATGTCTCGGTTTTCCCGTCGATCCTGGCCTATCTGTGCTTCAACCGGGCGGCGGCGCTGATCGGGCCGAACCGCACCGGCCTCAGCATCCATCTGATGCCGGTGTTCGGCAGCCTGCTGGCCATCCTGTTCCTGGGCGAACAGCCCCATTGGTATCACGCCGCCGGCATCGCGCTGATCGCCGCGGGCATCCTGCTGGCCACCCGCAAGCCCAAGGCCGGCTGAGGCCGGCGGATCAAAACCGGCTGAGGCCGCCGGGCCGGTATCAGAGCGGGGCGCGGGTGACGGCGGACAGCGGCCCGTTGACCGCGAAGACGTGGGCCACGATGCCGGTGATGCCGAATCCGGTCAGCCGGGCCACGTGCTTGTCGCGGTAGCGCTCCGCGGACGCGGCGTCGCGGAACAGATAGACGCCGCCGGCCCGGCCCCCGGCACGGTTTTCCGTCCAGATCTTCCACAACAGCCCGTCTTCGGCGGCGATGTCCCGGGCCAGACCGTCGAAGGCCCCGGCCATCTCCGCGCCCCACGGGCCGCCGTAGGGGAAATCCACCTGAAACAGCACAGCGCTCATCGTTTCCGTCCTCCTGCCGTCAATAGCGGGCTTCCATGAAATAGAGGCCGTCCGGCGGGGCGGTGGGACCGCCCTTGGAGCGGTCGCGGGCCTCCAGCGCCCGGCGCACGTCGGCGGCGGTCCATTTGCCGAACCCCACCATCTCCAGCGTGCCCACCATGTTGCGCACCTGATGATGCAGGAACGACCGGGCGGCGGCGCGGATGTGGATCTCCTCCCCCGCCTGTTCGACGGTCAGCAGGTCCAGCGTCTTTTCCGGCGAATTGGCCTGGCACAGGGCGGCGCGGAAGGTGGAGAAATCGTGCCGGCCCACCAGCACCTGCGCCGCCTCGTGCATGGCGGCGGCGTTCAGCGGACGCTGGACGTGCCACACCCGCCCGGCGTCGATGGCCGGCGGCGCACGGCGGTTGAGGATGCGGTACAGGTACGACCGGCCCAGGCACGACATGCGGGCGTGGAACGGTTCGCCCACCTCCTCCACCGCCAACACGGCGACCGGCCAGGGGCGGACGTGGAAATTCAGCGCGTCGCGCAGCTTCAGCCCGGTGATCGGGCGGTCCAGATCGACATGCACCACCTGCCCGCGGGCATGGACCCCGGCGTCGGTGCGGCCCGAGGCGTGGACCCGCACCGTTTCCCCCGACAGGCGGAGGACCGCTTCCTCAAGGGTCTGCTGGACCGAGGGTCCGTTGTCCTGCCGCTGCCAGCCGACGAAGGGGCGACCGTCGTATTCGACCGTCAGTTTCCACCGCGCCATGCCGTCAGGCGCCCAGAACCGTGCCGGGGGGAATGGCGAAGCCGCGCAGGAACGCCTCCCCGTCCACCGGCGCCTTGCCCGGGCGCTGCACCCGCACCAGCCGCACCGCCCGCCCGTCGCCGCAGGCCACGGTCATGCGCCCGTCGAGCAGGGTGCCGGGGGCGCCTGCCCCCTCCCCCGCCGGTTCGGCGGCCAGAACCTTGATGCGCTCGTTTCCCTGAGCCGGCCCCAGATCGAACCAGCACCCCGGCCACGGCGTCAGCGCCCGCACCTGCCGCTCGATGAAAGCCGCGTCATGGGTCCAGTCCAGCCGCCCGTCGTCGCGGGCCAGCTTGGCGGCATAGGTGACGCCGTCGGCGGGCTGGGACTCGGGCGTCAGGGTGCCGGCGGCCAGCCCGTCCAGGGCGGCCACGGTCATCCGCGCGCCCAGGGCGGCCAGGGCGTCGTGCAGCGTGGCGGCCGTGGTGTCACCGGTGATCGCCACCGCTTCCTTCAGCAGCATGGCCCCGGTATCGAGACCGGCGTCCATCTGCATGATGGTGATGCCCGTCTCGGCGTCGCCGGCCAGAATGGAGCGCTGGATCGGGGCTGCCCCGCGCCAGCGCGGCAGCAGCGAGCCGTGCACGTTGATGCAGCCCAGACGGGGGGCGTCCAGCACCGGCTGGGGCAGGATCAGCCCATAGGCCGCCACCACCGCCACGTCGGCCCCCAGCGCCGCGAACTCCGCCTGCGCCTCGGCGGTGCGCAGGGTCTTGGGCGTGCGCACGGGGATGCCCAGCGCTTCCGCCGCCTTGTGGATGGGGGAAAGCTGCACCTGCTGCCCGCGGCCCGCCGGACGCGGCGGCTGGGAATAGGCGCAGACCACCTGATGGCCGGCATCGACGATGGCGCGGAGCGTGGGCACGGCGAAATCCGGCGTGCCCATCATGATGACCCGGAGCGGAACGGCGGCCATGGCTCAGGCCGGCGCCTTCTGCCGCTGCTGCTTTTGCAGCTTGCGCAGGATCATGCTGCGCTTGAGGGAGGACAGGTGATCGACGAACAGCACGCCGTTCAGATGGTCGATCTCGTGCTGGACGCACACGGCCAGCGTGCCGTCGGCCTGCAGCTCCCTCACCGCCCCGGTCTCGTCCAGATAGCGGACGGTGACCGACGACGGGCGCGTGACCTCGGCGTAATGTTCGGGCACCGACAGGCACCCTTCCTCGTACACCTTCAGGTCGGGGGATTCGGCGATGATTTCCGGGTTGGCCATCATCAGCGGCGCCGGGGCCTCGTCCTTTTCATGGACGTCCACCACGATGATGCGTTCCGACACCCCGACCTGGGGGGCGGCCAGACCGATGCCGTTGGCGTCGTACATGGTTTCCAGCATGTCGCGCATCAGCGTGGCGACACGCCTGTCAACCGCGGCCACGGGCCGGGCGGTCTGTTTCAACACCGGGTGAGGAGCGACGAGAATCGGCAGGATGGCCATCGGAGTGCAGCGGACCTGAGAAGTGCGGGACGAAAGTCGGTATGGTCAATACCTATGCTCCCCCCGCCCTTCCGTCAAGGAACGGCGGGGAACGCCCAGGGATCCACCCCGGTTTGCCGGCCAGTCCCGGCCACCGATCAATCCCGGCTGTGGCTGACCGGGTTCCCGATCATGCTGAGAAACTCCCGCCGGGTGGACGGGTCGGTGCGGAACGCGCCCAGCATGCGGCTGGTGACCATGGTCACCCCGGTCTTGTGCACGCCGCGGGTGGTCATGCATTGATGCTGCGCTTCGATCACCACGGCCACACCCTCGGGCTGGAGCACCTCCTCGATGGTGTTGGCGATCTGGGCGGTCATCTTCTCCTGGATCTGCAGCCGCTTGGCGTAGGCATCCACCAGACGGGCCAGCTTGGAGATGCCGACCACCCGGTGCCGGGGCAGATAGGCCACATGGGCCTTGCCGATGATCGGCACCATGTGATGCTCGCAATAGGATTCCAGACGGATGTCGCGCAGGATCACCATCTCGTCGTAGCCGTCGGTCTCCTCGAAGGTACGCGACAGGATTTCCGACGGCTCGATCTCATAGCCGGCGAAGAACTCTTCATAGGAACGGACAACACGGTCGGGGGTGCCCGCCAGCCCCTCGCGGGCGGGATCGTCGCCGGCCCAGCGGATCAGGGTCCGCACCGCCTCTTCGGCCTCGGCACGGGTCGGCTTCGTCGCCGGGGCAACTGTCACTACGGTCACGATGCGCGTCCTCTCAAGCAAACCACCTGCCGGTGCCGGCATGGGCCCGGCCCCTGCGACTTAGGACGAGCGTGCCACACGTCAACCCTTCAGACCACATCTCTTGAAAAATTTTAACGAAATAACGGGAAAAGCTGTCCTGTAGAAAACAAATCAATTCAAACGTATGGCTTGGTGCGGACTGTCCAGGGAAAAGGCAGGAACAGCAGCGTCGAACATCTCGCCCGTATCGGTTTCCATCTGGTAACTGCCCACCATGATTCCCGATGGAGTCGTGAGCGGGGTTCCACTGGTGTATTCGAAGGATTTACCGGGTGAAAGCCGGGGCTGTTCTCCGACCACACCCGGGCCGCGCACTTCCTGCACCCGGCCCAGCGCGTCGGTTATTCGCCAATAGCGGGTGCGGAGCTGAACGGTTTCACCGCCCACGTTCTCGATCTTCACGTGATAGGCCCAGACGAAATGGTTCTGGGAGGGGATCGACTGATCCTCCAGAAAGACCGGTTCGACGGTGATGCGGATATCGCGGGTGACTTTGGTGTACATGACCGCCCCTCCCGCCGCCTCTGACCCTGGTGCGGCGCATTCTTTCCGAGGCGAAGCATAGAAAGGCACCCCACCGCCTGTCCAGAGTTACGGCCGGTCCGGAGCCCCGGCGGTCAGCTTCCGGTCTGGGGCACCTCGTGAATCTCCACCGGGTGGGGGGTGTGGCGGGACAGGATTTCCACCGCCTGCGCCTCGCGCGGCGCATCGGCCAGATGAACCCACAGCAGGATGCCGCCCTTCGCCATGTGCTGGCGCAGCGGTTCGCTGCGCTTGTCGCCGAGCCACGAGGCGAACACCCCGCCCAGGGCACCGCCGCCGGCCCCCGCCGCCGCGGCCACCGCCGCCGCCGCCAGCGCCGTGCCCCCCGTCGCCAGCACCGCACCCGATGCCAGCACCGCCCCCACATAGGCCGGCACGCCGATGGCGATGCCCTTGGCGTTCCCCTCGTCCTCCGGCGCCACATAGGATTGGCGCGGGGTGGTGGGATCGTGTTTCACCGCGTCGATGTCGGACGGGACGGCGCCCAGCCGCTCCTTCAGGGTGTCGTCCCCGGCCATCAGGCTCAGTTCCCGCCGCTCGAACCCGGCGATGGTCAGGTCGTCCACCGCGCGTTGCAAAGCCTCGGGGGCGTCGAACACCGCCACCGCCTCGCGGATGCGCCCGGCGGTGGCGGCGGATGCGGCGGCGGATGCGGTGGTATCGGTCATGACGGCCCTCCCGTTCCTGAAACCCATGACGGAATAACCGGCGCAGGGCGGGCGGGGTTCCGCCCGTATCAGGGCGGCGGGGAACCGGCCGCCGCCGGCACGATCGCCCCGCGCGGCGGCGGCAGGGTGGCGACGAACCACCACAGCCCAAGCCCGATCAGCACGGCCTTGACCACCAGAAACAGCACGATGTGCCGGGTCAGCGGGTTGCGGGGCCTGTCCCGGGCCGGGGCGGCGGGCTGGGTCATGGGGCGCTTCCGATGCAGCCGGAGGATGGGAAACTGATGCGGCGTTCCGTCCCTTTGGGTACACTGCGGCGCCCTGCCATGGGAACGAAATTCACCGGCGCACCCGCCGGATGGGGAGACAAGGGAGTAGGGGTCGTGAAACGTCTGGTTCTGGCAGCCCTTCTGGCCACCGCCGCCGCCACCTCCCTGGCGCTGCCGGCGGCGGCGGAAATCAACATCCTGGCCGGCGACGACCTGCTGAAGCACGTCACCGACGGCAACCTGAACGGCGCCCGCGCGTCGATCATGAAGGGCAGCAGCCCCAACATGGCCGACAAGGGTGGCAAGACCCTGCTGATCGTCGCCATCAACAGCGGGCGGTTCGATATGGTCAAGCTGCTGCTGGACCAGGGCGCCAACCCCAACAACGCCGACCGGGTGGGCAACACTCCGCTGATCTGGGCGGCGGAAAGCGGCCAGATCGACAGCATCGACGCGCTGATCAAGCGCGGTGCGCGCCTCGACCAGGAAAACCGCCAGGGCCTGACGCCGCTGATGGTCGCCGCCCGCGCCGGCCGCGCGGATTCGGTGGAACGGCTGCTGAAGGCCGGGGCGCGGGTGGACATCGCCGACTACACCGGGCGCACCGCCCTGGGCTGGGCGCGCGAGGGGCGCAACGCCCGCGTGACCACCCTGATCCAAAACGCCGGCGGGCGCTGATGCCCGCCGCGGGGGCTTGCCCATGATGTCCACCGCCTTCGGCGGGCCGGGGCCGCTGTTCCTGCTGCTGCTGGCGCTGGGGATCGACGCCGTGCTGGGCGCGTGGCTGGGCCGGGCGCTGCCCGACGTGGCCGGGCTGACGCAACGCCTGTGCGCCGTGCTCGACCGCCGCCTGAACCGCCCCGACCGGCGGGAAAAGGACCGGCTGCTGCGCGGGGCCCTGGTCATCGCGGTGCTGCTGGCCGTGGCGGCATCCGCCGGCTGGGTGGTGGAGGCGCTGGCCGCCGGCGGCTCCGCCATCGGCACCCTTCTCAAGCTGCTGGTGCTGCTGGCCGCCTTGCGCGGCGGGATGGCGGCGGCGCGGGTGCGCGCCGTGCGCCATGCCCTGGAACAGCCGGGGATCGAGGGCGCGCGGGCCGCCGTCACCGGCCTGACCCGCCGCTACGTCCACGCCATGGACATCCACGCCATCGCCCGCGCCGCCATCGAGCACGCCGCCCGCAGTTTCTGCCGCAAGACCGTGGCGCCGGCCTTCTGGTTCATCCTGCTGGGGGTGCCGGGCCTGCTGATGTGGTGCGTCGTGGACGGCGCCGACGCCGCCATCGGGCGCGCCGGCCCGCGGCACGAGCGGTTCGGCCTGACCGCCGCCCGGCTGGACGACGCCCTGAACGCCCTGCCCGCCCGGCTGGCCGGGCTGCTGCTGGCGCTGGGCGCCCCGTTCACCGGGGGCCGCCTGGGGTCCGCCCTGCGCACCCTGGGCACCGACGCACGGCTTCATCCCTCCCTCAACATGGGCTGGCCGCTGGCCGGCATGGCGGGGGCGCTGGATCTGGCGCTGGCGGGGCCGCACAAGGACGGTGGCGTCACCGTCAACGATCCCTGGGTCGGTCAGGGACGGGCAAAGGCCACCCCCGCCGACATCAGAAAGGCGCAGGCACTCACCGCCGTGGCGGCGCTGCTGCTGGCCGGGCTGGTGGGGGTGTTGATGGTGGGTGTGGCGCGGCTCTGAACGCCGGGCTGCCGCCCGCGCCCCACTCCCTTATCCGGTCTCTTCCAGCAGCCAGGTGCGGAACGCCTGCATGGCGTGGGTTTCGGGGTGGGAGATCAGACGGGTCAGCCAATAGCGGCCCGTGGGCACCGTGACCGCAAAGGGCTGGACGATCCGGGCCGATGCGATGTCGCTGGCGAACAAAGCGGCGGGGACCAGGGCCACACCGGCGCCCTGCGCCGCCGCCTCCACCATGGCGATGGACGAATCGAACATCCAGCCCCGCGGATTCGCCACCTCCAGCCCGGCGGCGCGGAACCACAGGGTCCATTCGTCCCGGCGGTACGAACGCAGCAGCGGCAGCTTCAGCAGGTCCGCGGGCTCCGACAGCCCCGCCGCCAGGGCGGGGGCGCAGACCGGGGCCAGCGGGGCCTCCACCAGCGGCACGGCGTCCGTTCCGTGCCATGCGCCGTGCCCGAAACGGATGAAGAAATCCAGCCCGTCGGCCAGCATGTCGGCGCGGTTGTTGTTGGTCTTCAGCCGCAGGTCGATGGACGGGTGCGCCCGCTGGAACCGCGCCAGCCGCGGCAACAGCCAGCCGACGGCAAAGGTGCTGACCGCCCCCACCGTCAGGATCTCGTGGAAATTCCCCTCTTCGAGCTGGCTGAGGATGGCGCCCATGCGGCGGAAGGCGTCGGTCAGCACCGGCAGCAGCGCGTGCCCCTCCTCCGTCAGCGCCAGCCCGCGGGGCAGCCGTTCGAACAGGGTGATCCCCAGCATCTCCTCCAGCGCCCTTACCTGATGGCTGACCGCCGTCTGGGTGACGTTCAGTTCCAGCCCGGCGCGGGTGAAGCTGCACAGACGCGCCGACGCCTCGAACGCGCGCAGGGCGTTGAGCGGCAGTTGCGAGATTTCCATCAGTGTTGCCCTGCCCCCAAATTTTTCTCGGGTCTAACCCAAGGAATGATCCTTTGCACCGACACCGTGTATCGGGGCAATTTTCCATGACGGATGCATCACCGCTGCCGGCATCAACGGATCGTATCCCAGATACAATCGAAATTCTGGAAGAAAAAATGAAGAATATCATCACCAAAGGCGCTGGAATGATCCAGGGTGCCAACGGGTTCCGTTTGCACCGCCGCATGAAATCTCTCGGCATTTTTGCCGTTATTGGCGCGCTTTGCCTGTCGTCCCCGGTCATGGCGGCGGAAAAGTCCGACACCTCGCCGCTGGGCCAGAGCTTCCGGTCCATCGAACAGCGGCTGGGGGGGCGGGTGGGCGCCTTCATCCTCGACACCCAGACCGGGCGGACCTGGACGCACCGGGCCGGAGAACGCTTCCCCCTCAACAGCACCGTCAAGGCGTTCGCCTGTGCCGGCGTCCTGGCGAGGGTTGACCGGGGGCAGGAGGATCTGGGCCGGATCGTCACCTTCGCCAAAAGCGATCTGGTGTCCCACTCCCCCGTGGTGGAAAAGGTGGCGGGCGGGCCGGGGATGAGCGTGGCCGAGGTCTGCGCCGCCGCCATGGTCCAGAGCGACAACGCCGCCGCCAACGCCGCGCTGAAACGCATCGGCGGCCCGGCGGGCTTCACCGCCTTCATGCGCTCGATCGGTGACGAAAAGACCCGGCTCGACCGCTGGGAGCCGGAGATGAACGAGGCCAGCCCCGGCGACCCCCGCGACACCACCACCCCGGCCATGGCCGCGGCCAGCCTTCAGCGGCTGGTGCTGGGCGATGTTCTGACGCCGCCGTCGCGCCAGCGCCTGACCGATTGGCTTCTGGGCAACGCGGTCAGCGGCCCGCTGCTGCGCGCCGGCCTGCCGTCAGGGTGGCGGGTGGCCGACCGCACCGGGGCCGGTGGCCACGGGTCGCGCTCCATCATCGCGGTGATCTGGCCGCCGGAGCGCCAGCCGGTGATCGCCGCCGTCTATCTGACCGGCACCAAGGGCACCATCGACACCCGCAACCAGGCGATTGCCGAGGTGGGAGCCGCCCTGGCCGCCACGCTGGGGAGATAAGATAATCTTCAGATGAGGGTGAAGGGATTGTCCCCGCCCTCGTCCGCCAGCCGGCCCATCAGCAGGTCGCGGGTTTCGACGATCAGCGCCTCGATCTCCGGCCCGCGTTCCTCTTCGGGCTTGCGCAGGATGTCCATGACGTGGGTGGCCAGCAGCACCAGGGCCGCGCGCACGCATTCATCCGGGGGGAAATCCAGGTCCAGCGTGTCGCGCAGGAACACGCCAAGCTGGTCCGGGTCGTTCCACGGGTGCAGCGTCACCGCCTCAAACGGCTCCAGCCCCAGGAACAGGTCGTTCAGCGCCATGGCGACCGCGTAGATGTCCTCGCTGGCGTCGTCCTGGGTGCGCGCGCCGGTCAGGGCGTCGTGGAAGGAATCGAGACAGCGGTCCACATAGCTGCGCACCAGCAGCGTCACCACCGCTTCGTCGCCCAGATCGTTGGCGCCGCCGGTCTGGGGCGTTACCGGCTCCAGCAGGGACAGGACGATCGGTTTCGGCTTTCCGGTGTAATCCATCGCCTGCACTCTCCGCTGACGGCGTATCGTGGCCTCTTATCTTCCCAGATAGCGCCAAACGGGCGGCCTGTCCACGGGCCATGAAAAAGGCCGCTTCCCACGGGGGGAAGCGGCCCATTCCATCATCCGCTGCGGCAGCGGAGCGGCGGCTGATCTCAGCCCACCAGCTCCAGGCCGGAGAAGAAGTAGGCGATTTCCACCGCGGCGGTTTCCGGGGCGTCCGAGCCGTGGACCGAGTTGGCGTCGATCGATTCGGCGAAATCCTTGCGGATGGTGCCTTCGGCGGCGTTGGCCGGGTTGGTGGCGCCCATGATCTCGCGGTTGCGGGCGATGGCGTTCTCGCCTTCCAGCACCTGCAGGACCACCGGGCCGGAGATCATGAAGGCCACCAGATCCTTGAAGAACGGGCGTTCGCGGTGGACGCCGTAGAATTCCTCGGCCTGGGCCTGGGAGAGCAGGACGCGCTTCTGGGCGACGATGCGCAGGCCGGCTTCTTCGAAGCGGGCGTTGATCTTGCCGGTCAGGTTGCGGCGGGTGGCGTCCGGCTTCAGAATCGACAGGGTGCGTTCGACGGCCATGGTGGACCTCCTGATAGAAAGATTTTCGTTGGAAAGGGTGCTATGGGTGAGCGGGGTTATAATGGGGCACGGCGGCGTCGGCAACCGGCATGATGGGACAGTACCATGACGGTTTTCCGCATACCCGCGCCCGTGCTAAACCGGCGGTGCCATGCTTCATATCAATAATCTGACGTTCCGCTTCGGCGGACGGGTGCTGTTCGATCAGGCGACCGCCGTGGTGCCCCGCGGCCACCGGGTGGCGCTGGTCGGGCGCAACGGTGCCGGCAAGAGCACCCTGCTCAAGCTCATCGCCGGGCACTATGCCCCCGACGGCGGCTCCATCTCCATCCCCGCCACCGCCCGCATGGGCATGGTGGCGCAGGAGGCGCCCAGCGGCCCCACCACGCTCATCGACGCCGTGCTGGCCGCCGACACCGAACGCACCGCCCTGCTGGCGGAGGCGGAAACCGTCACCGACCCCATGCGCATCGCCGAGGTGCACACGCGGCTGGCCGACATCGAGGCCCATTCGGCCCCCGCCCGCGCCGCCCAGATCCTGTCGGGCCTGGGCTTCAGCGCCGAGGCGCAGACCCGGCCCTGCTCCGACTTCTCCGGCGGCTGGCGCATGCGCGTGGCGCTGGCCGGTGTGCTGTTCGCCCGCCCCGACCTTTTGCTGCTGGACGAACCCACCAACCATCTGGATCTGGAAGCGACGCTGTGGCTGGAAAGCTACCTGCGCGGCTATCCCCACACGATCCTGCTGGTCAGCCACGACCGCGACCTGCTGAACAGCGTGCCCACCACCACCATCCACGTGGACCAGGGCAAGCTGGTGACCTATGGCGGCAATTACGACCAGTTCGTGGCCACCCGCCGCGCCAACATCGAGCGCACCCAGGCCATGGCCACCAAGCAGGCCGCCGAGCGCAAGCGCATCCAGGACTTCATCGACCGCTTCCGCGCCAAGGCCACCAAGGCCCGGCAGGCGCAGAGCCGCATGAAGCTCCTGGAAAAGATGGAGCCCATCGCGGCGATCGAAGAGGAATCGGCCATCGCCTTCAACTTCCCCTCGCCCGAGCCGCTGAACCCGCCGCTGATCGCGCTGGAAAACGCCACGGTGGGCTATGACGGCAAGCCGATCCTGCGGCGGCTCAACCTGCGCATCGACATGGAGGACCGCATCGCGTTGCTGGGCGCCAACGGCAACGGCAAATCCACGCTGGTGAAGCTGCTGGCCGGACGGCTCGCCACCATGGACGGGGAGATGCGCAAGTCCGGCAAGATCAAGGTCGGCTATTTCGCCCAGCATCAGGCGGAGGAGCTGGACCTGTCCGTGACGCCCGTCACGCAGGTCCAGCGCACCATGCCCCAGGCGCCGGAGGAAAAGGTGCGCGCCCATCTGGGCCGCTTCGGCTTCCCCCAGGCCAAGGCGGACACGGTGATCGGCAGCCTGTCGGGGGGCGAGAAGGCCCGCCTTCTGTTCGCGCTGATGAGCCGCGAGGCGCCGCACATCCTGATGCTGGACGAACCCACCAACCATCTGGACATCGACAGCCGCGAGGCGCTGGTGCAGGCCATCAACGCCTATGACGGCGCGGTGATCCTCATCAGCCACGATCCCCATCTGGTGGAACTGACCGCCGACCGGCTGTGGCTGGTGGACGGCGGCACCTGCCAGCCGTTCGACGGGGATCTGGAGGATTACAAGAAGCTGCTGCTGGACAAGGCGCGCGGCGAACGTGCCGATGCCCGCGGCGCCGACGCCGGCCCCAGCCGCAAGGACCAGCGCCGCGCCTCGGCCGAGGCGCGCGCCGCATTGGCGCCGCTGAAGCGCACGGTCACCGACGCCGAAAAGCGCGTGACCAAGCTGAGCGGGGACAAGGCGAAGATCGAGGCGAAGCTGGCCGACCCCGCCCTCTACACCGGCCCGGCGGACGCGCTGACCAAGCTGCAGATCGAACTGGGCTCCGTGCAGAAGAAACTGGCCGAGGCGGAGGACGCGTGGCTGACCGCCGCCGACGCCTATGAGGCCGCGGCGGCGGAGGCCGGCATCGGCGCATGAGCGGGATCGAGGATCATCACCGGGAACCCCGCATCGGCGATCCCCACCCCGCCGACCATGACCGTGTGCGCACGTCCGACGTGCTGGCCGCGTTCCGCGCGGACATGCCGGCGGGGCGGGTCAGCCTGGGCGATCTGATCACCGCGCTGGGCGACCGTTCGCTGGGCACGGTGCTGCTGGCGCTGGCCCTGCCCACGGTGGCGCCGGTGCCGCTGGGGGTATCGGTGCTGTTCAACACGCCGGTGCTGCTGTTCTCGCTGCGGCTGATGCTGGGGCGGGGGGATACGGTGCTGCCGGGGTGGCTCTTGCGCCGGTCGGTGTCCACCAAGGCCGCAGGCGCCATGCTGGACGCGGTGCTGCCGCGGCTGCGGTCCATCGAACGGCTGCTGCGGCCCCGCTGGCTGCGGCTGGCGGACATCGACGGGGAACGCTGGTTCGGGGTGATGGTCTTCGTGCTGGCGCTGGCGGCGTTCGTGCCGCTGCCGCTGACGGGGTGGCTGCCGGGCTTCGCCCTGCTGCTGCTGGCCCTGGGCCTGATCGAACGGGACGGGGGGGCCGTGGGGGCCGGATTGGGACTGGGATTGGCGGGCGTGGTGTTTTTCATGGCGGTGGCCAGCGGACTGTCATACGCGGGTCACGAACTCATGGCAAACGGTGCGGCGGAATAGGATAGGTCCGTTGCGTTTGTTGCAGCAGACCCCGCTTTCGGACATAAACGCGACGTGGAATATCGAAGTGGGGATATTCCGCTGCCGTCGCTTGTTGTCACCCCAGCCTCTCGGTTCAACACACTCCGGCGAAAGGCCGATCAATGACACCAACGGAAATCACCGCGGATAAGGCGAAAAAGGCGAAGAAGCCGCCGGCAGCGTGGCTGTTCTTCCAGCGCTGGATGGCGAACCCGCTGTCCATGGGGTCGGTCACGCCGTCCGGTCCGGGTCTGCGCCGGCTGATCCGCGAGCATCTGGCCTGCGGCCCCGACCAGATCATCGTGGAATTCGGTGCCGGCACCGGCGCCATCACCCGCGCGCTGCTGGAATCCGGGGTGTCCGGCGACCGGATCTATTCGTTCGAGATCGACGCGGAACTGGCATCCTACGTCCGCGGCGTGTTCCCCGACGTGAACGTGCTGAACGAGGATTGCCGCAACGTGGAAAAGGTGCTGGGGCCGGACCTGGCATCGCGCGTCAGCACCGTGGTCATCGGCATTCCCATGGTCACCCTGCCCATGCCCCTGCAGCAGGAGATCGTGGACGCCACGATTCGCGTCCTGCCCAAGGGCGGGCGGTTCCTGCTCTACACCTACATGATCCATTCGCCGCTGAACCGCGACGCCCTGAACATCAAGGGTCACCGGCTGGGCTGGACCATGGGCAACATCCCGCCCGCGTCGGTCTGGGCCTACTGGCGCGACTGAGGACCGAGATCGTGCTGCGAAAGCGCCCCGCCGGCCCCAGGGATGGACCGGCGGGGCTTTTTTTATGTCTGCGCCGCCTTCCGCGGGGTGCGGGACAGGAGCGGGTCGGTCCACGCCGGCGGCAGCGCCGCCACCAGCCATGTCATCACCCGCATGGGCCAGGGAAAGGCGATGCGCGCCCGGTTGGCCGCCAGCCCATCGGCGATGATGCGGGCGGCCCGCTCCGCCCCCATCAGGAACGGCATGGGAAAATCGTTCCTGTCGGTGATGCGGCTGACCACGAAGCCGGGGCAGACCACCGACAGCCCCACGCCGTCGGCGGCCAACAGGGGCCGCAGGGATTCCCCCCACACCCGCACCGCCGCCTTCGACGCGCAATAGGCCGGCGCGCCGGGAAAGCCGCGGAACCCCGCCAGCGACGACACCAGCGCCACCTGCCCCCGCCGCCGCGCCCGCAGCCGGGGCAGCAGCGGATAGACGGTGTTGAGCACCCCGTCCAGGTTGACCGCAAAGATGCGGCGCGACTGCTCCTCCGTCTCCCCCGCAGCACCACTGCCGGCGGAGATGCCGGCGTTGGCCACCAGCAGGTCCACCGGGTGGGCGTCGTCGAAGGCCGACAGCCACGCCGCCAGGGCCGCCCGGTCCACCACGTCCACCGTGTCGGCCACCACGCCGGCCCCCTTGGCGCGGCAGGCATCGGCCACCGCCGCCAGCCGCCCGGCGTCGCGCCCGGTCAGGCCCAGCATCACCCCCGGTGCGGCATAGTGCAGCGCCAGCGCCGCACCGATGCCGCTGGATGCGCCGGTGATGACGATGCGTCCCGGTTTGCTCATATCTCCCCCCGCTGCAACGTTGTTGCCGGCTCTGTCGCCGGGCTATAAGAACGCCACCTTTTTATCATCCCCCACCCGATCAGAGGCCAGAGTGACCGCACCCCGCACCATCGCCAGCATGACCGGTTTCGCCCGCGTGGACGGCCATGGCGACGGCTACACCTGGACGTTCGAAGCCAAGAGCGTCAACGGCCGCACCCTGGACATCCGCTGCCGCCTGCCCTACGGCTTCGACACGGTGGAAGCCGCGGCCCGCGCCGATATTCCCAAGATCCTGGCCCGCGGCTCGGTCAACCTGACCCTGACCGTCACCCGCACCGCCGCCGTGTCGCAGGTGCGCGTCAACCGCGACCTGCTGGCCCAGGTGCTGGCCGTGGCCCGCGAGATCGAAGGCGAAGGGGCGGCCCCCCCGCGGCTCGACGCGCTGCTGTCCGTGCGCGGCATCATCGAAACGGTGGAAGAGGACGAATCGGACGCCCGCACCAAGCTGGAAGGTGCCGTAAAGGCCGGTCTGGCCGAGGTCACCCGCAAGCTGGCCGCCGCACGGGCCGAGGAAGGGGCGCGGCTGCTGACCGTGCTGTCCGGCCATCTGGACGAGATCGCCCGCCTGACCGAGGCCGCCGCGGCCAACGTCACGACCCAGCCCGAAGCGCTGCGCGAAAAGCTGCGCGCCCAGGTGCAGGCGCTGCTGGAGATGGTGCCGGCCCTGTCCGAAGACCGCCTGGCCCAGGAAGCCGCCCTGCTGATCGCCCGCGGCGACGTGCGGGAGGAACTGGACCGCCTGCGCGCCCATGTGGAGCAGGCCCGCGCCCTGCTGGCCGAGGGGGGCGCCATCGGCCGCCGCCTGGACTTCCTGTGCCAGGAGTTCAACCGCGAGGCCAACACGCTCTGCTCCAAATCCCAGGACGTGGACCTGACCCGCATCGGCCTGTCGCTGAAGGCCACCATCGAGCAGTTCCGCGAGCAGGTCCAGAACATCGAGTGACGAAACGTCGAGAGAGAGAAGAAGGCTTCCGACCATGGCAACCACGAGCGTCCGTGACATCCACCGCCGCGGCCTGATGCTGGTCCTGTCGTCGCCCAGCGGCGCCGGCAAGACCACCATTTCCCGCCGTCTGCTGGAACGCGACACCGGCATCGCCATGTCGGTGTCGGTGACCACCCGCCCCATGCGCCCCGGCGAAACCCACGGGGTCGATTACTATTTCGTCAGCCAGGACGAATTCGACCGCATGGCCGCCGCGGGCGAACTGCTGGAATACGCCCGCGTCTTCAACAACTGCTACGGCACCCCGCGCGAAATGGTGGAAGCCAAGCTGAGCGAAGGCCGGGACGTGCTGTTCGACATCGACTGGCAGGGCACCCAGCAGGTGGCGGAAAAAGCGCGGGAGGATCTGGTCAGCATCTTCGTCCTGCCCCCCTCGGGCGAGGAACTGGAACGCCGCCTGCACACCCGCGCGCAAGACTCGGCGGAGGTCATCGCCCACCGCATGGCCAAGGCCAGCGACGAAATCAGCCACTGGGCCGAATACGACTATGTGATCGTCAACACCGACGTCGAGGAAAGCGTGGCCTCGGTCCAGGCCATCCTGCGCGCCGAACGCCTGAAACGCCGCCGCCAGGTGGGGCTGTCGGGCTTCGTGCGGGGGGTGCAGGAGTCGTTGCGGTAAGAGATGGCATCACATACGATGTCATGATGCTGCGCATCGTTCTCGATACCGATGTCATGTTTGCGGCTTTCCAGAGCCAGCAGGGGGCATCCCGCCGCCTGCTTCTGGACATGCTGGATGGTGGCGCACATCTTCTTCTATCGGCGACCTTAATGGTCGAATACGAAGCCGTGCTGACCCGTCCGGGCAATCTGGCGAAATTCGGTATCGATGCAGCAGATGTGCTTGCCGTGCTTGATGAACTGGCTCTGTGCTGCATCCCGGTTGCCTTCGATTACCGCTGGCGGCCGGGAGCGGTTGATCCCGACGACGATCTGGTGCTGGAAACGGCCATCAACGGAAGGGCGGATGTCATCGCCAGCTTCAATCTGGCCGACATGACAGCAGGCGCCATTCCTTTTGGTATTCGGGTCGAACGCCCGAGCGATGTGTTGAGGAGGCTGAGGGCATGAGCACGTTTCCGCTTCGCATCCCCAAAGACCTGAAGAAAGAGGCCAGCGCCCAGGCGGAGGCCGCTGGGGTCAGTCTCAATCAGTACATCACCACGGCCTTGGCCGCACGGGTCGGTGCCCAAGCCGAAGCGGAACGCTACTTCACCGCCCGTGCCAGCCGGGCCGTTCCCGGACAGGCCAAAGCCATCCTGGCCCGTTCCGGCATCGGCAATCCGCCACGCCCCGACGATCTGATCGAATAAGGGGGGTACAAGGGCCGCCGGCCCCTGTCGGGGCGTGTCGAGGGGCAGCGCCCCTTGACGTCTGCCGCCTACGGCACCCACGCCCGCCACGCATCCCACCCGTCCACCAGGGCGGCCAGCGCCTCGTACCCTCCGGCGTCGGGGTGGGCGCCGTCGCCGGACAGGGCTTCGCGCAGCCACACGCGCGACTCCACGATGTCGGGATGGGGGTTGAGGTACGGCACGCCCAGCCCCTCACACAATTCGCCCAGCGCCCGGCCCAATTGGGCGGCGCGGGTGCTGGCCGCCGGGTCGTCGGCGATGGGCAGCGGCCCCACCAGCAGCACCGGCCAGCGGGCCCGCGCTTCGCTCAGGATGGACTCGGCGTTGACCAGCGTGCGGGCCATGGACACGCGCTGGCCATCGTCGTCACCGGGGCAGACGTCGTTGGCGCCGAAGGAAAACACCACCCGGCCATCGCACTCGGCGGGCAGACGGGCCGACACCTCGGCGCGCCAGCGGGCGGCGATGTCGGCGCTGGTGTCGCGGCGCACACCCAAATTGTAATGGGTGATGTCGTGCCCCCGCAGCACCGCCAGCGCACACACCCGGCCCGCCCAGCCCAGGCACATGCGGTCGCCGGTGCCGTTGACGAAGCTGTCCCCCACGAACGCCAGACGCAGAACCGCCATTCCGTCCCCCCTGCCCTGCTGCTCCAAACGGAAAACGGCGCGTCCGGGGTGATCCCGAACACGCCGTTTCGTCATCTACACAAGAAACCCGCCCTTTAGAAGGTCGGGGCTTCGATGCCCGACTGAATAAGCTGGGCGATGACCTGGTCCTTCAGCCGCTCCAGCCCTTCGTCGGAGAAGGCTTCGGCGCGGGCCACCAGCACGTCCTGGGTGTTGGACGCGCGCAGCAGCCACCAGCCGTCGGGGGTGTTGACGCGCACGCCGTCGATGTCGTTGACATCGGCCCCGGCGGTGGCCAGACGGGCCTTCACCTCGTCCACCACCTGGAACTTGCGCACCTCGTCCACCTGGAACCGGGTTTCCGGGGTGTTGACCACCGGCGGCAGACGGTCGCGCAGGTCGGCCAGCGTGCCGCCCGACTTCGACACCAGCCCGATCAGGCGCACGGCGCAATAGAGCGCGTCGTCGAACCCGTACCACTTGTCGGCGAAGAAGATGTGACCCGACATTTCGCCGGCCAGCGGCGAGCCGGTTTCGGCCATCTTCGCCTTCAACAGCGAATGGCCGGTCTTCCACATCAGCGGCGTGCCGCCCAGCTTGGCGATCTCGTCGAACAGGGTCTGGCTGGCCTTCACGTCGGCGATGATGGTGGCGCCGGGATGGTCCTTCAGAACGTCGCCGGCATAGATGGCGACGAGCTGGTCGCCCCACACCACGCGGCCCTTGTGGTCGATGGCGCCGATGCGGTCGCCGTCGCCGTCGAAACCGATGCCCAGATCAGCACCATGCTCCGCCACCGCCGCCTTCAGGTCCACGAGGTTCTTTTCCACCGTGGGATCGGGGTGATGGTTGGGGAAGGTGCCGTCGATCTCGTCGAACAGGCAGATGTGCGTGCCCGGCAGCTTGGCGACCAGACGGCGCAGGATCTCGCCCGTCGCCCCGTTGCCGGCGTCCCACACGACCTTGAGATCGCGGGTGCCGTCATAGTCCTTGAGCATGCGGGCGACGTATTCGTCCTGCACGTCCACCTGCTCCGACGAGCCTTCGCCGGTGGCGAAATCGCCCGCCGCGGCGATGGTGCCCAGTTCCTGGATCATGGCGCCATAGACCGGCCCCTTGCCCAGCATCATCTTGATGCCGTTGTATTCGGGCGGGTTGTGGGAGCCGGTGATCATGATGCCGGCGTCGGCGTGGCGGTCGCGGGTGGCGAAATAGAGCATGGGCGTCGGGCCCAGCCCCACGCGCAGCACATGCAGGCCGGTGGACATCAGCCCCTCGACCATCGCCGCTTCCAGATCGGGGGAGCTGAGACGGCCGTCATAGCCGACCACGGCGGTCTTGCCGCCCTTGCGCACCACCACGGTGCCGAAGGCGCGGCCCACCGCACGGGCGTCGTCCACCGTCAGCGTGTCGCCGACGATGCCGCGGATGTCGTATTCGCGCAGGACGGTGGAATGGAAGGTGTGCGGGGCGCTCATTTCGTTTCCTCTTGGGTTGCCGGCTCGTTGGCGGCCGGAACGTTCAGCGGGCGGCCGATGGAGGTATAGGCAAACCCGGCCTTCGCCATTTCCTGGGGATTATAGACGTTGCGCAGGTCCACCAGAACCGGCTGCTTCAGCAGCGATTTGACGCGGCCCAGATCCAGCGCGCGGAACTCGTTCCATTCGGTCAGGATGGCGGCGCAATCGGCGCCGTTCAGCGCGTCGTACGCATCCCGCACCCACACCACGCCGGGCAGCAGCTTTTCCGCCTCGTGCATGCCGGCGGGGTCATAGGCGCGCACGGTGGCACCCGCGGCCAGCAGCGCCGGGATGATGTCCAGCGACGGCGCATCGCGCATGTCGTCGGTGTTGGGCTTGAAGGTCACGCCCAGCACGCCCACGGTCTTGCCCGCCAGCGACCCGCCGCAGGCGGCGACGATGCGCCCGGCCATGGATTTCTTGCGCTTGTCGTTCACGTCCACCACGGTCTCGACGATGCGGACCGGGCTGCCGTGCTGCTGGGCGGTGCGCACCAGCGCCAGCGTGTCCTTGGGGAAGCACGACCCGCCGTAGCCGGGGCCGGCGTGCAGGAACTTCTTGCCGATGCGCCCGTCCAGCCCCATGCCGCGGGCCACGTCGTGGACGTTGGCGCCCACCTTCTCGCACAGGTCCGCCACCTCGTTGATGAAGGTGATCTTGACGGCGAGGAAGGCGTTGGCGGCGTACTTGATCAGCTCGGCGGTTTCCAGCGCCGTCATGACGATGGGCGTCTCGATCAGGTACAGCGGACGGTAGAGCTGGCGCATCACCTCGGCGGCCCGCTCGGTCTCGGTGCCGATCACCACGCGGTCGGGGCGCAGGAAATCGCCGATGGCCGAGCCTTCGCGCAGGAATTCGGGGTTGGACGCCACGTCGAAATCGGCGTCCGGGCGGGTGCGGCGGATGATCGCCTGCACCTGGCGGCCCGTGCCCACCGGCACCGTCGATTTGGTGACCACCACCATGTAGCGGTCCATGTGGGTGGCGACTTCCTCCGCCGCCGCAAAGACGTACGACAGATCGGCGTGGCCGTCGCCGCGGCGGGTGGGGGTGCCGACGGCGATGAACACCGCGTCGGCCCCGGCCATCGCCTCTTTCAGGTCGGTCGTGAAGGACAGGCGCCCGGCAGCCACGTTGCGGGCCACCAGATCGTCCAGGCCCGGTTCGTAGATCGGGATCTCACCGCGCTTCAACCGCTCGATCTTGCCGGCATCCTTATCGACGCAGCACACGTCCACGCCGAATTCCGAAAAACACGCTCCCGACACCAAACCGACGTAGCCGGTGCCGATCATGGCAATGCGCATGTGAGTCCTCGCTGCTGGTGCCCTTGGACAAGGCTTGGGCTTGAAAAGCCACGCCCGCCGCGTCCCGTCAAGGGGGCGGCGGGCGTCTTTTCCATGACGTTTTTCTGATCAGCAGTACTTGCGCAGCATATCACGCACCTTGTCCGCCATGTCCGGGCGGGCCAGCGCGTGCGCCAGGGTCGCTTCGATGAAGCCCACCTTGTCGCCGCAATCGAACCGGGTGCCCTCGAACCGCAGGCCGTGGAACGGCTGGGAGCCGATCAGCTTGGCCATGGCGTCGGTCAACTGGATCTCGTTGCCGGCCCCGCGGGTGCCGGCTTCCAGATGGTCGAACACCTCGGGCTGGAGGATGTAGCGCCCGATGATCGACAGGGTGGAGGGGGCGACCGCCGGGTCGGGCTTTTCCACCAGCCCCTGCACGGTGGCCAGACGACCGTCGTCCTTGGCCACGTCCAGGATGCCGTAACGGCGGGTGTGCTCGCGCGGCACGTCCACCACGGCGACGATGTTGCCGCCCACCTCCTCATACGCCTCGACCATCTGCTTCAGGCACGGCTTGTCGGCCTGGACGTAATCGTCGGGCAGGATGATGGCGAAAGGCTCGTTGCCGATCACCGCGCGGGCGCACCACACCGCGTGGCCCAGCCCCAGCGGCTGCTGCTGGCGGGTGTAGAAGCAGCGGCCCGGCGCGATTTCGCTGTTGTGGACCTCGGCCAGGGCGGCGGCGTTGCCGCGCTCCTCCAGCGTGCGGTTCAGTTCGGTGTCGGCGTCGAAATGGTCCTCGATGGCGCGCTTGGAACGGCCGGTAACGAAGACGAAATCCTCGATGCCGGCGGCGCGAGCCTCTTCAACCGCGTGCTGAAGCAAGGGCCGGTCCACCAGGGGCAGCATTTCCTTGGGAATGGCCTTGGTCGCCGGAAGAAAACGGGTGCCGAGGCCGGCCACCGGGAACACCACCTTGCGCACAGATTTCCGCATTTGGGTCTCTTATGTTGAAGAACCAATGTTTGAAAGAACCACAAAACCCGTTTGCCGCGACGGTCCCGCAAGATGCCGGGACAAGCGGCCGGCGTCGGCCCCATCTTCTGCCACAGCCCCCGGAAAGGTTCAATCCGCCCTTCCGGTGGGCGACAAAAGGTCAGTGGGGCAACAGAACATCCCTCGCCTGGTTGATCTTGGCCGCCAGATAGGACGACCCCCCATGGTCGGGATGGACCGTCCGCATCAGACGCCGATGCGCCTCCCTGATCGCCGCCTCGTCCGCTCCCTCGTCCAGCCCCAGCACCGCCAGCGCTTCGGCCCGGCCCATGGGCCCGCCCGCCGGTTCATGCGGGTCCGGCGGCGGGTCGTCCGCGGTCCAGCCGGGCCGCTCGCGTGCCAGCCACCGTTCCAGAAGCGGGACCGAGGACGGATCGTCCGCCCGGCACGCCGCCAGCAGCGCCATCGCCTCCCCCCGGTCCAGCGAGCCCAGCGCCCGCCCGGCCAGGGGACCGGACAGCACCTCGCCCATCAGCGCACCGCTGGCGTGATCCAGCACCATGCGCAGGAAACGGGTCTCCACGCGGGACTCGGCCCCCGCCGCCGGCCCCGCCCCACCGGCCCCGCTCCACCGGCGCGCCCGCAGCCAGCGGATCAGAAACGGTGCGGCCATGGTGCCCGCCGCCAGAACCAGATTGAGCCGCCCGGCGGCGATCAGCCCCGCCGCCACCGCCAGACCGCCCCCCACCGCCGTGACGCGCAGGCCGCGCGCCAGGGTGCGGGGGTTCGCCGTCATAAACACGCGCACCAGCAGGATCATTCCCATCAGAACGGCGGCTCCGGTCAAAATCCAGATCATCGCCGTGCGCCCGCCATCTGCGCCGTCAAGAGCCGCACCGCCGCCTGCCCGCCGGGGCGCCGTCCGTAATCCTCCAGCGCCGCCACGCCCCCGGCGGCATAGGCGGCCACCGCGCCCAGCAGGCTGCGCAACTGCTCCGCCGACCCGGCGTCGAACGGGCAGCAGGCACCGCCCGACAGCCGGGCCAGGGTGTCGAATGCCGCGCGCGCCGCCCGGTCCCCGGCCTCGTGGAACAGGAACAGCGGCACGCCCAGAATGCCCAGTTCCCCGGCCTGGGCCGCCAGTTCGTCCAGGTTCTCTTCCATGCAGTCGCCGACAAAGACCACCGCGTTGACGGAGGCCTTGCGGGTCTGGGACAGGGCGTGGGCCAGCACGCGCCCGATCTGGGTGCGCCCCGCCTCGCACCGCACCGCGGTCATCAGCCGCAGGAGTTCGCGCGCGTCGCCCACCCAGCGGCTGGCCCGGCATTCGTTGTAACCGCGGTAATAGACAAGCTGCACGTCCAGCCCGCCCAGGGCCGCCGCCGCTTCGAACATCTCCCCCTGGATGGTGCTGGCGCGGTCCCAGGTGGCCTGACGGCTGATGGTGGCGTCGAGCGCGAACATCAGCCGCCCGCGCGCCCCGCCGGCGCGCACCGCGGGCGGCGGGCAGGCGTCCACCGCCCTCAAGAAGGCATCCACCTCCGCCGCCGCGGGAGGACGGGCGGAGGAACGGGTGGGCAAAGATCCGTCGTCGGAACCGGACATGCGCAGGCAACACCTTGTCGCGAGGGGTTCCTTGCAGATATGACGCCGGGGCCGCGCTGTCCAGACGGCAGCCGGTCCCGCCACCCCTTATCCACGGCCGCCATGCCTTACACCGCCGACGCCATCCGGGCCTGCGTGCTCCACCGCGACACCGACGTGCTGGTGCTGAACAAGCCCGCCGGGCTGGCGGTCCACGCCGCCGCCCGGATCGAGGACCACCTGGGCCTCTATATGGACGCCCTGACCTTCGACGCGGACGGGATTCCCCGGCTGGGCCACCGGCTGGACCGCGACACCGCCGGGTGTCTGGCGCTGGGCCGCTCGGCGGCGGCGGCGGCGCGGCTGTCCAAGCTGTTCGCCGGGGGCTGGGTGGACAAGAGCTATTGGGCGGTGGCCGACGGCATCCCGCCCGCCGAATCGGGGGTGATCGACCTGCCCCTGCTCAAGACCGTGATCCCCAAGGTGTCGTGGACCATCGCCCCCCACCCGGACGGGCAGCCGGCGGTGACCGAATACCGGGTGCTGGGCACCGGCGGCGGGCGGTCGTGGATCGCCTTCACCCCCCGCACCGGGCGCACCCACCAGATCCGCGTCCATGCCGCCGCCATCGGCTGCCCGCTGGTGGGTGAGCCCTATTACGGGCCGGAACGGCAGCCGCCGGGCAACCTGCACCTGCTGGCCCGCCGCATCGCCTTCACCCTGGAGCGGGACGGGCCGCGGGTGGACGTGACCGCACCGGTGCCGGAGCATATGCGGGCGGCGCTGGCCGGGTGCGGGTGGAGCGAGGAGTGGGCTACCGCCCAGACCCGTTTGGGGTGATCCCCAAACCCCCTTTGCTTTTATCCATAAAAAGGCGTCAGCGGGACAAAAAGGCGTCAGCGGGACACGTCGGTGACGCCATCCACCAGCCAGGCCATGCTGTCCAGCGCCCCGTCGCTGCTGGACAGGGTTTTGCCCCGCGGCAGCACCACCCGGCCGTTGTTGTCGGTCAGCGGGCCGCGGAACACGGCGGCGTTGCCGTTGGCAAGCTGCATGCGCGCGGCGTCGGCGTGTGCGCGGGCCTCCGCCGACACCGCGGGGCCATAGGGGGAGTTGCGCACCAGCCCGGCGGCGAAACCGCCGCGCACCGACGCCGGCCAGCCCCCGCCCCGGCGCACCGCCGCCGCCGTTTCGGCGTAGAAGGTTCCCCACTCCCATTCCGCCCCGGTCAGGAACCCCTGAGGGGCTGCGAAGGACAGGTTGGTGTGCAGGCCGCAGCACAGCACCCCGTTGGCCTCCGCCACCGCGCACACCGGGCGCAGGCTGTCGAGATAGCCGGCCAGCACCTCGGCACCATGGCTGTGGACCAGGGCCTGGGCGGCCTCCGCCACCTGTTCAGGCGTGGCACCGTCGCCCACCACGGCCAGCCGGACGGTGGCGGTGGGATCGGCCCGCCGCACACCCAGCGCAAAGGCGTTGATGGACCGCAGCGCCCGCGGCGTGCGGGCGGCGGCGACGAAGCCGATGGAACGCCCGCGCATCCCCGGCCTCTTCCCCGCATAGCCGGCGACGAGGCCGCTGATGTGCTGCGCCTCGTTCAGCAACCCTTCATAGGTGATGACGTTGGACGGCAGGCGCATGCCCTCCATCCCGTCGCCATAGATCAGGAACACGGTGCGGGGGTGGGCGGTGGCCTGGGACAGCAATTCCGACACGGCCCCGCCGCCGCGGGTGGCGACGATCAGGCCGCAATCGCCCCGCCCCGCCAGCCCGGCCAGGGCGGCATCACGCCCGCCGGGATCGTATTCCACCTCGTCCAGGGTCACGCCGGGCAGGGCCGCCATGTGGCGGGCGGCGTCGGCGTGGGCCTGGTTGTAGCCGAAATCGGCCCGCGGCCCCTTGTAGAGGATCCCCACGGTGAACGGCGCCCCGGAATCCACCCCCGCGGCCCGGCCCGGCGGCATGCTCCCGGCCAGAACCAGCCCGGCCCCCGCACCGGCAGCAGCCAGGAACCCGCGGCGGGACAGCATGGGACGGAGGGTGAACGGGTCTGTCATGGCCTCCTCGCTCAGGGGTCTCAGGACTATACGCGAGCCCTACCGGATAACCAGCGTGAATCACAACAGGGAAAAATGGCACCGGAATGCCGCCCGGCGGCCCCTTCCTGCGCCTTTGCAGCGCAGGTTCCCCGTGCTAGAAGGGCGGCACCCGCCGATCCGGCGGATGTTTCCCGGTTTCGTGACGATGACCGACCCTGTGGCCGCCGATCCGGCCCCCTCTTTCCGCCGTTTTTCCGCCGATACCGTTCTGGCCGCCCTGGCGGTGTTTCTGGCCGCCGTTCTGGGCCTGTGCGCCGGGCTGGTGCCGCGGGGCTTGCCCGTGTGGATCAATCTGGCGACCCTGACGGCGCTGGCCGCGCTGGTGCGCTGGCGTGCGATGCCGCTGCCGTCCCCCGGCGGACGGGCCGGGGCGGCGGTGGCCGCCGGCTTTCTGGGGCTGGCGGCGGCCAGCCTGCCATGGACGCCCGCGGGCCGTGCACCGGCCACGCTGGGGGAGCTGGCCTACATCGCCGCGGCGGCCCTGATCGCCGGGGCGGCGGTGCGCGCCCTGGTTCCCGCCACGGCGGAACGGCTGGGGCTGGCGGTGGCCGCCGGGATGACGGTGGGCATCGTGCTGTTCGGGGTGGAGACCAACGCCGATTTCCCCCTCTACCACCTGTTCCACGGCGGCAAGGCCGACCCGCGGACCGAGGCGTTCAACGTGCCCAAGCGGGCGGCGGCGGCGCTGGCGGTGCTGGTGTGGCCCGTGGCCCTGATGCTGTACCACCGCTGGGGCGCGCGGGCGGCGGCGGCGGTGCTGGTGCTGATGGCCGCAGTCAGCCTGGGCCAGTCCAGCCGGTCGGCGCTGGCCGGGCTGGCGGCGGGCGGGCTGGTGCTGCTGGCGGTGCGGCGCTGGCCGGCGGCGGCCGTGCGGGAGGGGTTGATGGCGGTGACGGTGGCGGCCTTTGCCGGCGCCGTTCCCGCCGCCCTGGTGGCCGAGCGGGTGGCCCATCTGTCGGACGCCGGATGGCTGTTCCAGTCCGCCCGCCACCGGGTGGAGATCTGGGACCGTGCGGCCACCAAGATCCTGGAATCCCCCTGGCTGGGCCTGGGGCTGGATTCGTCCCGCGCCGTGCCGGCGGGCGGCGTCACGTCCAAGTTCGAACCCATGGACAACACCCTGCTGCCGCTGCACCCTCACAACGCCTTCCTTCAGGTGTGGTTCGAGCTGGGGGCGGCGGGGGCGGTGCTGGCCACGGCGCTGCTGCTGCTGGTGCTGCGGGCCGTCGGGCGGCTGGCCGCCGGCGACCAGCCTCTGGCCCTGGCCCTCTACGCCGCCGGCCTCACCCTGTCCAGCATGGCCTATGGGCTGTGGCAGGCGTGGTGGATGGCGGCACTGATGGCGGCGGCTCTGCTGACCGCGCTGGCGGTGCGCAGCCCGTGGAGGCGGCCGTCATGAGCACCCGGTCCATTCTGGTGATCAAGCTGGGGGCGCTGGGGGATTTCTTCTTCGCCCAGCCAGCGTTCGAGGCCATCCGCCGCCGCCACGCCGGCGACCGGCTGGTGCTGCTGACCATCCCATCCCTGGCCGATCTGGCCCAGCGCAGCGGGCGGTTCGACGCGGTGTGGACCGACCCGCGCGGACGCTCCCCCGCCGCCTATTGGGCGGTGCGGCGGATGATCCGCGGCGGCGGCTTCGCCCGCGTCTATGATCTTCAGACGCAAAAGCGCACCAACCGCTATTTCTATTCCCTGTTCCCCGGCCCCTGGCCCGAATGGTCGGGCACGGCGTGGGGCTGCTCCCACCCCGACCGGACGCCGGACCGCCGCGCCCTGCCCGGCCCCGAGCGCTATGCGCGGCAACTGGCGCAGGCCGGGATCACGGTGGAGCCGTGGCCCGACCTGTCGTGGCTGGACGCCGACATCGGGCGTTTCGCCCTGCCCCCCGGCCCCTTCGCCCTGCTGATCCCCGGCAGTTCGCCCGACCGCACCGACAAGCGCTGGCCGGTGGACCGCTATGCGGCCCTGGCCGAACGGCTGGCCGGACGCGGCATGACCCCGGTGGTGCTGGGCGGCCCGAACGAAACGCCTCTGGCCGCCCGCATCCGCACGCTCTGTCCCCAGACGGTGGACCTGACCGGCAAGACCGATCTGGCCGCCATCGCCGGGCTGGCCCGCCGGGCGGCGTGCGCGGTGGGCAACGACACCGGCCCCACCCATCTGGTGGGCGCGGTGGGCACGCCGTCGCTGGTGCTGCTGTCCGACGCCTTCCCCATCTTCCAGTCGGTGGGCCGCCACGCCGCCCCCCTCTATCACCCCACCTTCGACACCATGGACGTGGATGAGGTGCTGGCGGCGGTGACCCTGCGGATGGCGGCGGTGTGAGGGGGAAACAACATTCGTTGTGTATTGACAACAACAAATGTTGTAGACACCCTATAAACTATGAAGGCCCGCCCGCTCCTTGACCGCCGCATCGTCCTGACGCCAAAGGTCTTTAGCAGAATTGGTCCTATGGGAAGTGCCGGTGGCCCTCGTCGGCAGCGCCCATGTCTACAAATACCGCATGGCCCTGGTAACCAAAGGCGTCTGTGTCCTGCGCTACGACAACGAGGCCGGCAAGGGCGATCACGTCCATCGTGGTGCGGAAGAGTTCCCCTACCACTTTCAGGGGATCGACCGTCTGGTGGCCGATTTCGAAACCGACGTGCGGAGGTGGCTCGATGAGCACGGTGACTCTTGAGGTCGCGGGATTGGCCGAGGGGTTGGCCGCGTTCCGCGATGCCTGGAACAACCACCGGCCCGAGGACGGCGCCCGCATCAGCTTCGCCTCGCCCGGCCTGCTGTGGCAACTGTTCACCGCCCCGCGGTGGGACGTGCTGCGGGCCATGGCCGGGCAAGGGCCGCTGCCCCTCGACAGTATCGCCCGCCGCGTGGGGCGTGACACCGAAAGCGTCCGCACCGATGTGGAGGCTTTGGCCGATGCCGGGCTTCTGCGCCGGGGGCCGGACGGAACGGCGGAATTTCCCTATGACGCCGTTCACGTGGATTTCATGCTGCGGGCGGCATAGGCCGGATCACTCCATCGCCGCGGCGTCTGCCGGCGGAGCGGCGGCCTTGGGCGGGCGGCGGACCAGCAGCAGCAGGGGCATCATCGCCAGGGCGATGAACATCATCAGCTTGAAATCGTTCAGATAGGCGATCATCGCCGCCTGCTGCGTCACCACGCCGTTCAGCATGGCCATGGCCTCCAGCCCCGCCTGCGCCGGGGCGGCGCCCAGCGCCATCTCCACCGCCGGGTTGAAGGGGGTGACGTGGGCGGCCAGTTCGGCGTGGTTCACCTGGGTGTATTGCGACAGCAGGGTGGACACCAGCGAGATGCCGATGCTGGACCCGATGTTGCGCATCAGGCTGAACAGGCTGGCGGCGTCGGTGCGCAACTGCGGCGCCAGCGTGCCGAAGGTCACGGTGCTGAGCGGCACGAACACCAGACCCAGGCCCAGGCCCTGCACCACCCCGCTCCACACGATCGGCCAGCGGTCCATGGTCAGGGAAAAGCCGGTCATCCACCACAGCGATCCGGCGGTCAGGCTCAGGCCCGACAGGATCAGCAGGCGCGGGTCGATGTGGCGCACCAGCCGCCCCACCAGGATCATGGACACCATGGTCCCCACCCCGCGCGGGGCCAGCAGCAGCCCCGTGGTCACCGTGGGATAGCCCAGCAGATGCTGGAGCAGCGGCGGCAGCAGCGCCATGGTGGCCAGCAGGATGATGCCGACCATGAAGATCAGCCCCAGCCCGGTCAGCAGGTTGCGGTCGCGCAGCATGGCCGGGTCGATGAACGGCACCTTGCCCACCGCAGTGGCCGTGGCGGTGTGGACCGCGAACACCCAGAACCCGCACAGCGCCAGCGCCGTTTCAATCAGGATCTCCGTGGACCCGAACCAGTCCAGCAACTCGCCCCGGTCCAGCATCATCTGCAATGCCCCGATGCCCACCGCCAGCGCCACGAAGCCGAAGGCGTCGAAGCGCCGGACCCGCCTGTCGGATTCCGGCAGGAACAGCAGGATCCCCAGGAACGCCAGGATGCCCACCGGCAGGTTGATGTAGAAGCACCAGCGCCAATCCAGCGTGTCGGTCAGCCACCCGCCCAGCGTGGGACCGGCGATGGGGCCGACCATGATGCCCGCCCCCCACATGGCCATGGCCGACCCGTGCCGCTCCTTGGGGTTGATGTCCAGCAGCACCGATTGCGACAGCGGCACCAGGGCGGCACCGAACACCCCCTGCACCAGCCGGAACGCCACCATTTCCACCAGACTGCCGGCCAGACCGCACAGCATGGACGCGATGGTGAAGCCCGCCACGGCGATCAGGAACAGCCGCCGCCGCCCCAGCCGGTCGGCGGCCCAGCCGGTCAGCGGCGTGGCGATGGCCGCCGCCACGATGTAGGAGGTCAGAACCCAGGTGATGCTGTCCTGCGCCGCCCCCAGCGATCCCTGCATGTTGGGCAGGGCCACGTTGGCGATGGTGGTGTCCAGCACCTGCATCACCGTCGCCAGCATGATGGAGACGGTGACCGGGCCGGGATGGGCCACGTGCAGGGTCGGCGCGGAATGGGCGCTCATGTCGGATGATCCTCAGTTCACCGGTGCTGCGGTGGCGGACCCGATCCCGGCCCAGGCCAGCGCGCCCTTCATCGGCCCCGGCAGGTCGCGGACATAGCCGGTGTCGATCTCCACCGCCGCACTCAGGCCGGTGCGCAAGGGGGCGTCCCCGTCCGTCTTCCGTTCCAGGCGCAGGCGCACGGGCACCCGCTGCACCACCTTCACCCAGTTGCCGGTGGCGTTTTCCGCCGGCAGCAGCGAGAAGGACGCGCCCGTCCCCGCCCCGATGCTGTCCACCACCGCAGTGAAGCGGCGGCCGGGATAGGCGTCCAGTTCCACCGTCGCGGTCTGGCCGGTGTGCATGTGGGTCAGGTCGGTTTCCTTGACGTTGGCCTCCACCCACGTCCGCCCGGTTTCCACCAGACTGACGGTGGGGATGCCGGTGCCCACGTACTGCCCCACCAGCAGCCGCCCGGTCTGGCTGACGATGCCGTCGTCAGGCGCGGTGACCACCGTGTGGTTCAGGTCGCGCAGGGCGGTGTCGCGCCGCGCGATGGCCTCGCGCACCGCCGGGTGATCGTCGGTGGCGATGTTGGTGTCGCCGCCCAGGGCGGCGCGGGCGCTTTCCATGGACTGGCGGGCCGATTGCAGCTTCTGCTGCGCGTCCTGCAGGTCATGGCGGGCCTGATCGTAGCGCGACAGGGCGGCCACGCCGCTGGACAGCAGTTTCTGCTGCCGGTCGAATTCCCGCTGCTGATAGGCCACGGTCTCCTCCGCCCCCTTGGCGTCGGCGGCGGCCTGGCCGAAGGCGGCGCGGTATTGTTCCACCTGCAGCCGGGCGGCGGACAGCGCCGCCTCGGCCTGTTGCAGGGCCAGGCGGTAGGGTTCGCCGTCGATGCGGAACAGCACATCGCCCCGGACGACGTGCTGGTTTTCCGCCACCGCCACGGCGGTCACCCGCCCGGCGACGTCGGCGCTGACCGTCACCTTGTCCTGCTGCACATAGGCGTTGTCGGTGGCGACATAGCGGCTGCCGTAGATCCAGGCGTAGCCGCCGGCCAGCAGCACCGCCAGCGGCACCGCCCCCATCAGCAGCCGGCGGCGCCAGGGGCGGCGGCGGACGGGCTGGGGAGCGGACGGGGTATCGGACATGGAAGGGATTCCTGATCGAAGGGGGGTCAGTCTTCGGTGCCGTCGGCATCGGTCCCGCGGCGGCGGGACAGGTTGTTGCGGACATGGGCCAGCGTCTCAATGAGGCGGCGGGCCTCGTCGGGCTCCAGCCCCTCCAGGGCTTCGGCATAGATGCCCTCGGCCAGCGCCCGCATGGTGCCGATCATGGCCAGGGACTTCTCGGTCATGAACAGGCGGCGGGCGCGGCGGTCGTCGGGGTCGGGGCGGCGTTCGATCCACCCCGCCTCCTCCATCCGGTCGGCCAGACGGCACAGCGAGATCGGCTCGATGTCCATCCGCTCGGCCAGCCCGGCCTGATTGATGCCTTCGTTGCGGAAAAGCTGTTTCAGCAATTGCCACTGGGCACGGGTCAGCCCGAACTCCCGCGCCCGCTGGTCGAACCGGCGGTTCAGGAGGCGGGTGGATTCGTTCAGCAGAACACCCAGGCTGTCGGGTACGTGGGATGTCATGACGCACTTATCATAAGCAGGCTTATCATAGAGGAAGAATTAGTAAGCCTGCTTATGGAGTCAAGCGCGAACCATCCGCCCAAGCCATGCGGGAACGGCGGTGCAGTCCCCCGCCGCCCCCATCCCCCGTCAGGCGTTCAGCCCCTTCATCCCCTCCGCCGGGTAGCGGTCGCCGGCGGCGGCCCCGCGCGGCAGGGCGGCGGACAGGGCCGCCACCTCATCGGCACCGAGGGACACCGAGGCACCCCCCACGTTCTCTTCCAGGTAGGCGATCCGCTTGGTGCCGGGGATGGGCAGGATGTCCGGCCCCTGGGCCAGCAGCCACGCCAGCGCCACTTGCCCCGGCGTGCAGCCCTTGGCCGCGGCCAGCCGCTTCACCGCCTCCACCAGCGCCAGATTGGCGTCGAGGTTGCCGTCCTGGAAACGCGGCGACAGACGGCGGAAATCGTTTTCGGCCAGTTGCCCGGCGCTGGTCACGGTGCCGGTCAGCATGCCGCGGCCCAACGGGGCATAGGCGACGAGGCTGACGCCCAGTTCCCTGCAGGCGGGCAGCACATGGTCTTCCACATCGCGGGTCCACAGGGAATATTCGCTCTGCACCGCGGCGATGGGGTGGACGGCGTGGGCGCGCCGCAGCGTGGCCGCCGACACCTCGCACAGGCCCAGCGCCCGGACCTTGCCCTCCCGCACCAGATCGGCCATGGCGCCGACGGTATCCTCCACCGGCACGTCGCGGTTCAGCCGGTGGGCGTAGTAGAGGTCTATGGTGTCCACCCCCAGCCGGGCCAGCGACTCCTCGCACGCCCGGCGGACATAGGCCGGGCTGGTGTCCAGGCTGCGGGCGTAGTCGCCGGGCTTGCGGACGATGCCGAATTTGGTGGCCACCACCACGCCGTCGCGCCGCCCGGCCAGGAACCGCGCCAGCAGCCGCTCGTTGTGGCCCGATCCGTACATGTCCGCGGTGTCGAAATGGGTGACGCCCAAGTCGAGCGCCCGTGCCAGCACCGCCAGCGACTGTTCGTCGTCGGTGGGGCCATAGAACTCCGACATGCCCATGCAGCCGAGGCCGATCGCCGAGACGGCCAGCCCGCCCCCCAGCGCCCGCCGTTCCAGAGTGTGTGAAGTCATCGCCCGCCCTTTCCATCCCTGTGTGCCCGCGGTACGCTGGGCCGCGCCAACAAATACACTACACTGTGCAGTGTACTTATGGGAGGGGAGATGTCAATCGGGTCCGGTTCCCGGCGCGGGGACGCCAAGCGCCGCTCGGTGGTGGAAGCGGCGGCCCGCGCCTTTCTGACCGACGGTTACGGGGCGGTGTCCATGGACGCCATCGCCGCCGCGGCACAGGCGTCCAAGCGCACCGTCTACAACCACTTCCCCAGCAAACGGGAACTGTTCGCCGCCGTCGTGGCCCAGTTGTACGAGGGGATGAACGGCCCCGGCCACGACCGGCTACCACCGGACCAGCCCCCGGAAACCGTGCTGCCCGACTTCGCGCGCACGCTGCTGTCCCATCTGCGGCGGCCGGAGGTGACCGGCCTGCTGCGTCTGGTCATCGCCGAGCACCGGCGTTTCCCGGAACTGGCGCTGGTGCTTCTGAACGAGGGCAAGGGGCCGGCGGTGGCGCCGCTGCAGGGCTATCTCGCCGGGCTGAACGAGCGCGGCGTGCTGCGCATCCCCGATCAGGCGGCAGCGGCGGGGCTGTTTCTCGGCGGGATCAAGGAGGCGCTGTTCTGGCCCATGCTGCTGGGCTTGCCCGTAAGCGACGACGGGCCGGTGATCGCGGCGGCGGTGAAGACCTTCCTGCGCGCACACCGGGCGGACTAACCGTCTCCCCGGCCCCTCTTCCCGGCGGGGAAGAGGGGCGGCATCGGCGGGGAGGGGGACGCGGGAAGCGCGGATCAGCTCCGCTTCTTCAGGCCACCGTTGACCAGGGCGCTGGCCTTTTCCGGGTCCACGTCCTTGCGGGGCGTGGCCGCCGGGCGGGACACTGACGCCTTCAGCACGCTGGGCTTGGCGTCCTTGGACCCGCTCTCGGGGATCGGCAGCTCGATGTTGACTTCCAGGGTGGAACAGTCGCCGCCGCGGTCCAGCTTCACCTCGACCTTGTTCTGGTCGATGTCGATGTACTTGGCGATGACGCTCAACAGTTCCTGCTGGAGCACGGGCAGATAGTCCGGCCCGGTCCGCCCGACACGCTCATGCGCCATGACGATCTGCAGCCGTTCCTTGGCCTGCACCGCCGAGGGCTTGGGCGTGGAGCGGAAGAAGCTGAAGATGCTCATGCGGACCTCCGCAGGAGACGGCTGAACAGGCCCTTCTTCTCCACCTTGGTGAAGCGGTGCTCGATCTCTTCGCCCAGGAAGCGGCCCACCGCATCGCCATAAGCCTGACCGGCGTTGGACTGGGCGTCCAGGATCACCGGCATGCCGATGTTGGAGGCGCGCAGCACCGCCTGGCTTTCCGGGATCACGCCCAACAGGTCGATGGCCAGGATTTCCAGCACGTCGTCCACCTTCAGCATCTCGCCGCGCTCCACCCGTTCCGGGTCGTAGCGGGTGAGCAGGAGCTGCTGGGTCACCGGGTCCTCGCCCCGTTCGGCGCGGCGCGACTTGGAATTCAGCACGCCCAGGATGCGGTCGCTGTCGCGCACCGACGACACCTCGGGGTTGGTGACGATGATGGCGTGGTCGGCGAAATACAGCGCCATCAGCGCGCCCCGCTCGATGCCCGCCGGGCTGTCACAGACGACGTAGTCGAATTCCTTCTTCAGCTCGTCCAGGACACGCTCCACCCCCTCCTTGGTCAGCGCATCCTTGTCGCGCGTCTGGGAGGTGGGGAGGATGAACAGGTTATCGACCCGCTTGTCCTTGATCAGCGCCTGATGCAGCTTGGCTTCGCCGTTGATCACGTTGATGAAGTCGAACACCACCCGGCGTTCGCACCCCATCACCAGATCCAGGTTGCGCAGGCCCACGTCGAAGTCGATCACGACCGTCTTGAAGCCGCGAGAGGCAAGCCCGGTGGCGAAGGCGGCACTGGAGGTGGTCTTCCCCACGCCGCCTTTCCCGGATGTCATGACGATGATGGTGCCCAACGAAGCCTCTCCTACGATGGCGCGGGCCGGAACGGGGCCGCGGTGTTAGCCGATGATGATGGATGGTTCGGGATAGTGTTTGGTATCAGAGCGGATCGACGTGAAGGAAGCCGTCTTTAAGCCGCACCTGCACCGGTTTCTTCGTCCACGACGTGTCGAAATCCTCGCTGACCCGGTACAGGCCGGCGATGGACACCACCTCCGCCTCCAGGCTCTGGCAGAAGATGCGGGCCGACGCCTCGCCCGAGATGCCGGCCAGCGCCCGGCCGCGGAGCGCGCCATAGACGTGGATGTTGCCGTCGGCCAGGATCTCCGCCCCGTGGGAGACGGAGGCGGTGACGATCAGATCGCACTTTTCCGCATAGACCTGCTGGCCCGAGCGCACCGGGTCCGACACCACCAGGGCGGGGCGATAGACGGGTTCGGGCGGGGCCGGCGGCGCGATCAGCGCGCTGTTCAGCGGCACGTTGGGGCGGGCGTTGCCGATGGGGGCGGCGCGCCCGGTGGGCATGGGCACCAGCCCCAGGGCCGACGCCGCGTCCTGCACCGCGCGGGGGCCGCCGACAAAGCCGATGGGGCGCAGGTGATGCTCGCGCACTGCCGTGACGAAGGCGCCCACGTCCAGATCGGCCATGGCCTCCGGCAGGTCGTCGAAATCCAGCACCACGGGCGCGTGGCGGAAGAAGTTGGGCGCCTGCCGCACCTTGCCGCCCAACTGCGAGAAGAAGCTGGGGGAGGCAGGGTTGAACACCTTCAGCACCATCATGGTGAAGGAGTTGCCCCGCAACTGAAACGGCGCGTCGCGTTCCGCGGCGTGATTGGCGTTGCTCACCGCCCTTGATCCTTATCTGCTTCCGGTCTCGACACCGGCGTGTGCGGCACCGGCTGAGGGGCGCCCGGCCCACGTTCTAGCGAGCCGCCGCGCCCGACTTCAAGCCCCACGATCAGCCCCTGTGCCGGCGGTGGTCCGCCACCGGGGCCCCCGCCTCGTCCGGCGGTGGAAAGAGTAATCGAATCACCCCGAAGCGGTAAAGGGATTCCCCCGCCCGGCCCTGGCCTGTGGGAGGGGATGTGAATATTTCGTGTTAGCCGCAGAAGACACTGACATGCGGTGCAGCATTGCCTATTCTCTGGGTAACCGCTGCTCCAACGGCGCGAGGCCCGGCGTGATCCGACCGCCCCCGATGCAACCGCCCCTTCCCGCACCCCCGCCGGTGTTCCGGCAGGGCACGCACCGGCGCCGCCTCCCCCGCCCGCCCTCCTCGCCGTTCCGGCCTGGGGGGTTTTTTGTGCCCGGCGGCCCCCTCTTCCGTCCCTTTCCACCGCACTGGAGATGACGATGGCACCTCCCCCCGATGGTCACGGCACCGGTTACGGCACCTGGCACCCCCTGGACGGCGACGGGTGCGGCAAGAGCCGGCGCGGCGCCGGCAGGTCAAGGGCCCCCGCCGGGTTCGGGCCGGCGGACGACGCCCGCGACCAGAGCTATCTGAAGACGGTCAAGCCCCGCACCGCCAACCAGGAAGCGCTGATGGCGGCCATCGACGCCCACCCGCTGACCATCGCCGTCGGCCCGGCGGGCACCGGCAAGACCTATCTGGCGGTGACCAAGGCGGTGGAGGCGCTGACCGCCGGCCGCGTCGGGCGCGTGGTCATCACCCGCCCGGTGGTGGAGGCGGGGGAAAGCCTGGGCTTCCTGCCCGGTGACATCAACGACAAGATGGACCCGTGGATGCGCCCCATCTACGACGCCCTGGCCGACCGGGTGGGGGCGCGGCAGGTGCGCCAGATGGTCAAGGACGGCACGGTGGAGGTGGCACCGCTGGCCTATATGCGCGGACGCACCCTGTCGCGCAGCTTCGTCGTGGTGGACGAGGCGCAGAACATGACCTATCCCCAGATCAAGATGCTGCTGACCCGGCTGGGCTGGCATTCCACCATGGTGGTGACCGGCGACCCGGACCAGACCGACCTGCTGCCCGAACTCTCCGGCCTGACCGAAGCCGCCCGCCGGCTGGAAGCGCTGGACGGCGTGGCCGTCGTCCACCTGACCACCGCCGACATCGTGCGCCACCCGCTGGTGGCGGCCATGATGCCGCTGCTGGCGTAACGGGCCGATTGAGAAAAGGGCGCCGTCCCCCATGGGTGCGGCGCCCTGCCCGTCCGGGCCGTCATCGAAACAAGAGGAGAGGCGTCATTCCGCCGCCGGAGGAACCGCGGCGATGCGCATGGGGATCAGGGCGTTGATGGTCTGACGCTGTTCGTCCAGCCGCGCGTCGATCACCATCAGCCGCTCGCTCTGGCGTTGAAGCTGGGCTTCGATCGCCGTCAGCCGGTCACCATGCTGCTGGAGCATTTTCCCGTGATGCTGGAGCATTGCGCCATGCTGCTGGAGCATCTCTCCATGCTGCTGGAGCATCTCGCCGTGGCGAAGCTGGGTTTCTTCGAGCCGCCGGATATCATCCTTGGTGGCCAGCGTATCGATCTTGGTCACCAACTGGCCCAGAATCGTCTTCAGTTCAGCGTCCATGGGGCGGCACTCCATCCATCCGCATCCAAGATCGCCCCGCGGGCCGGACCTGTCAAGATGGTTACCTATGCGTGCTGATTATTCCGCCCGCTCGACCTTCAGCACAACCCCGTCGGCGCCGACCACCCGTACGCGGGTGCCGGCGGGCAGATCCTCCACCCCTTCGGCGGTCCATTGGGTGTCGCCCACCTGCACCCGGCCCCGGCCGTTGACCAGCGGCGTGGCCAGGGAATGAATGGTGCCCACGTACTGGGTGGCCCGCCGGTTCAGCGTGGGGTGAGGCTCCGCCCCCTCCCCCCGCCCGAACACCCGGCGGCCCAGGAAGACGAAGGCGATGGACAGGCCGGCGAACAGCAGCAACTGCCCCTGCCACGTCAATTCCGGGACCAGCCACAGGACGGTGCCCACCACGGCGGCGGCGGCCCCCAGCCAGATCAGCACCGCCCCCGGTGCCACCATCTCCAGCCCGGCCAGGGCGGCGGCCAGCACCAGCCAGTACCAGAATTCCACCACCAGCCCGCCCGTGCCTCCGGTCATCGCGCTCCCCCCGGCGGCGGGGTCCACGGGCCGGCCTTGCGCGCCGGCGTACCGTCGGCGAAGGCCTCGCGGGCGATTTCCGCCACGCCGCCGATGGCGCCGATCACCCCGGCGGCTTCCAGCGGCAGGAACAGCACCTTCTGATTGGGGGCGGAGGCCAGTTGGGTCAGCGATTCCACATAGCGCTGGGCGACGAAGTAGTTGATGGCCTGCACCCCGCCGTTCTGGATCGCCTCCGACACCAGCCGGGTGGCTTCGGCTTCCGCCGCCGCTTCGCGTTCGCGGGCCTCGGCATCGCGGAAGGCGGCTTCGCGCCGGCCCTCGGCCTGGAGGATCGCCGCCTGCTTCTCGCCCTCGGCGCGCAGGATGGCCGCCTGACGCAGCCCCTCGGCCTCCAGGATGGCGGCGCGGCGGTCGCGTTCGGCCTTCATCTGCCGGGCCATGCTGTCCACCAGATCCCGCGGCGGCTGGATGTCGCGGATCTCGATGCGGGTGACCTTCACACCCCACGGCGTCGTCGCCTCGTCCACCACGGTCAGAAGCTGCACGTTGATCTTGTCGCGCTGGGACAGCAACTCGTCCAGATCCATCGACCCCATGACCGTGCGCACGTTGGTCATGGTCAGGTTCAGGATCGCCTGCTGGAGGTTCTGCACCTCGTACGAGGCGCGGGCGGCGTCCACCACCTGATAGAAGACCACGCCGTCCACGGTGACCATGGCGTTGTCCTTGGTGATGACCTCCTGCGACGGCACGTCCAGCACGGTTTCCATCATGTTCTGGCGGGCGCCGATGCTGTCGATGACGGGGATCACCAGATGCAGCCCCGGCGGCAGGGTGTGGGTGTAGCGCCCGAACCGTTCCACCGTCCATTCCTGGCCCTGGGGCACCGTCTTCACCCCCTTGACCACCAGCACCACCGCGAACAGCAGCAACGCAATGGCGAAAACCGAAAAGGCGCTGAGATCCATCGTCGTACGGCTCCCTGTTCCGACCGTTGACCAGAGTGGCACGGCAACAATCCACGATCCACTGCCATCCCACGGCACGTGGCGTCACCAAACTTTAAGACATAAAGATATCTTTATGCTTGCAAGGAATGCCGCGGGTTGGTACATCAGGGACCGTGCCGCGGTGACCCGCGGGGTGGCGCCGTGCCCGCCCCCCCCGGCCCGCGCCATCCATTTCCGTTCGTCAGGAGCATCGTTCATGTCCGCCACCGCCTTCACGGACTACAAGGTCGCCGACATCAGCCTCGCCGGCTGGGGCCGCAAGGAAATCACCATCGCCGAGACCGAAATGCCGGGCCTGATGGCGCTGCGCGCGGAATACGGCGATGCCAAGCCGCTGGCCGGCGCCCGCATCGTCGGCTGCCTGCACATGACCATCCAGACGGCGGTTCTGATCGAAACGCTGACGGCGCTGGGTGCGACCGTGCGCTGGTCCTCGTGCAACATCTTCTCGACCCAGGACCACGCCGCCTCGGCCATTGCCGCGGCCGGCATCCCGGTCTTCGCCTGGAAGGGCGAGACCGAGGAGGAGTTCTGGTGGTGCATCGAGCAGACCCTGCGCGGCCCCGACGGCTGGACCCCCAACATGATCCTGGACGACGGCGGCGACGTCACCCAGATCATGCACGACAAGTATCCCGAGATGCTCAAGGACGTGCGCGGCCTGTCGGAGGAGACCACCACCGGCGTGCACCGTCTGTACGAGATGATGAAGGCCGGCAAGCTGCTGGTCCCCGCCATCAACGTCAACGACAGCGTCACCAAGTCGAAGTTCGACAACCTGTACGGCTGCCGTGAATCGCTGGTGGACGGCATCAAGCGCGCCACCGACGTGATGGTGGCCGGCAAGGTGGCGGTGGTCTGCGGCTACGGCGACGTGGGCAAGGGCTCGGCGGCCAGCCTGCGCAGCCAGGGTGCCCGCGTCATGGTCACCGAAATCGACCCCATCAACGCGCTCCAGGCCGCGATGGAAGGCTATCAGGTCGCCACCATGGACGAGGCCGCCGCGCTCGGCGACATCTTCGTCACCGCCACCGGCAACGTGGACGTGATCACGCTGGACCACATGCGCGCCATGAAGGACCGCGCCATCGTCTGCAACATCGGCCACTTCGACAGCGAGATCCAGATCGACTCGCTGAAGAATCTGGTGTGGGAAGAGGTGAAGCCGCAGGTGGACGAGGTGGTGTTCCCCGACGGCAAGCGCCTGATCGTGCTGGCCAAGGGCCGTCTGGTCAACCTGGGCTGCGCCACCGGCCACCCCAGCTTCGTGATGAGCGCGTCCTTCACCAACCAGGTGCTGGCCCAGATCGAGCTGTGGACCAACCACACCGCTTATGAAAACAAGGTCTATGTGCTGCCCAAGCACCTGGACGAAAAGGTCGCCCGCCTGCACCTGGAGAAGATCGGCGTGAAGCTGACCCAGCTCTCCGACAAGCAGGCCGCCTATATCGGCGTGCCGGTCGCCGGCCCGTACAAGCCCGACCACTACCGCTATTGATCGGATGCCGCCGCCCCGTCCCTGGCATCAGGGACGGGGAACGGCTCCGCACTCACAGAAAAAAACCCCTCTCCCTGCCGGGACGAGGGGTTTTTCTTTGGTTCCGGAACCCTTGGCTCAGAACTCCTTCCAGTCGTCGTCGTCGTCGGCATGGCGCAGGGTCGCGGCGGGGGCCGCCGCGGTCGTGCTGCTGACCAGCTTGGGCTTGGACACCGGATGAGCCGCCGGTTTCGCCGCGGGCTTGGCCGCCGCCGGGCGCCGGGCCGGAGCCGCCGCGGGGACGGCGTGGGCGGTGCGCACCGGGGCCGAAACCACCGGCACGGCTGCCGCCCCCGACAGCTTGAAGAAGCCGATCAGGGCCTTCAGGTCGCCGGCCTGCCCCGCCATGGCCTGGGCGGCGGCGGTGGTTTCCTCCACCAGGGCCGCGTTCTTCTGGGTCATCTCGTCCATCTGGGCGACGGCGGAGTTGATCTCGTCCAGGGCCGACGCCTGCTCGGTGGACGCCGACGCCATTTCGGCGATCAGGGAAGCCACCTCGTGCACGCCACTGACGATGCCCTCCAGCGCCGCCCCGGCCTTCTGCACCAGTTCCACGCCGCCACGGACCTGGGAATCGCTGTCCATGATCAGGGACTTGATTTCCTTGGACGCCTGGGCCGAGCGCTGGGCGAGGTTGCGCACCTCCTGCGCCACCACGGCGAAGCCGCGGCCCGCATCGCCGGCCCGCGCCGCCTCCACCGCGGCGTTGAGCGCCAGCAGGTTGGTCTGGAACGCGATTTCGTCGATCACGCCGATGATGTCGGTGATCTTGCGGCTGGAATCCTCGATCCGCCGCATGGCCTCCACCGCGGCACCGGCCACCTGCCCGCCGGATTCGGCAGCCGAACGGGCATCCGCCGCCATGCGGTTGGCGCGCTGGGCGTTGTCGGCGTTGGAGCGCACGGTGGCGCCCAGCTCTTCCATGCTGGCCGCGGTCTCCTCCAGCGAGGAGGCCTGCTGCTCGGTGCGCTCGGCGAGGTCGGAGGAGCCCATGGACACCTCCGACGACGCGGACGCGATGGTGTCGGCGGACTGGGTGATCTGCCCGACGATCTGGGCCAGCTTTTCGGAGGTGGCGTTGAAATCGGTCTTCAACGCCTGGAACGCCCCCTGGTAGTCCTTGGTCAGGCGGATGTTCAGGTCACCTTCGGACAGCGCCCCCAGAACCTGGGCCAGATCGCGGATCACCGACTGCACGGTGTCGGTCAGGCGGTTGATGCCCTCCGACATGGTGCGGTAGAAGCCGTCCTTGCCGGCCAGATCGATGCGGCGGCTGAGGTCGCCCTTGGACACCGAATCGATCAGGGCGGCGATTTCCTGGCCGATGGCCTGTTCGCGGGCGCGTTGCGCCTCGTCCTCGCGGCGCTCCTGTTCGATGCGGGCGCGCTCGGCCTCGTCCATCCGCTGCTTTTCGATGGCGTTGTCCTTGAACACCTGCACGGCCTTGGCCATGGACCCGATCTCGTCCTGATTGTCCAGGGCGGGAATCACGACGTCCAGCTTCCCGCCGGCCAGATCGGTCATGGTGCCGGTCATGTCGGTCACGGGCCGCACGATCGACCGCGCCACCAGCCACGCCAGCAGCAGCCCCAGCACCAGGGCGGCGGCGGCGATGACCAGCGACTGGATACGGTTGTCGTCCATCTCGGTGCGCACGTTGCCCAGGATCTGCCCCAGGGCGGCGTGCTGCATGCCGACGGTCTTTTCCGCCAGATCGGCGAAATCCTCGCCCGCTTTCGCCATGGCGCCGTTGGTCAGGCCGTTGACGGCCATCACCGCGTCCGCCGCCGTGCCGAACAGGGTGACGAAGCGGGTGGCCAGTTCCTGCACCTCCTGCGCCTGACGGTGGCGTTCGGGGTTGTGGAGGCGGCTGACCAGCGCCGGCATGGCGGTCTTCAGCTTTTCCCCGCGCTCCCGCACCTCGTCAATCGCCTTTTGCGAGGGGGAGACGAGGAAGCGCGTGACGCTGAGCCGCACCTGCATCAGCGCCTCCTGGGCCTGCCCGGCCAGGGCCGCGGCCTCGTAATCGCCGTCGGCCATGGCGGTGGCGATGATGCGGCTCATATCCTCGCGCGCACGGGTGCCCAGGGGGGTCAGTTCCTGATCCACCACCGCATCGCGGCGCTTGCGCAGGTCCTGCACCTTGACGAAGTTGGCGCGGTATTCCTCGAACAGCCGCAGCATCTGTTCCAGATTGGCGCGGCGGGTGGGGTCGAGGGTAACGCGGATCGCCTCCTTCAGCGCCGGCTCCAGCTCCCCCTGGCTCGCGACCACGGCGTCCGCCGCCTTGGAGTCGCCGGTGTAGGAGTAGCTGACGACGCTGCGGCGCATGGCCGCCACATGGGCGGTGATTCCGTTGATGCGGATGGAGTTGTCCGCAATGGACGCATAACGGTCGAACCCGCCCTCCGCCGACGTCTGCGCCTGGTAACCCAGGGCGACCACGGCCCCAAGCAGGGCCAGAATCAGCAGAAAGCCTGTGTAAATACGGGTTGCGACCTTGAACCGGCCGGAAAAACTGGCGCTTTGCATCACGCGCGTCCCGTTATAATGGCAAACAAAAAGCTCAGGTTGCGGCCCTGAACCGGGAGGGGCCGAACGTTTTGACATATTAGAGGAGAATTGTTTCCAACCTGTTTACGATACCGCCGCCCTTCCATGACCGGTCCGGGAGATCTAGGTTAGTTGCCGGACCCGCCCCCTTGTGTGACGATACCCCGCCCATGCGCCGCCTGAACTCCTCCACGCCGCAACTGAGCTTTTCCCAGGACATGGGGGTTCTGCACACGCTCGTGCCCTATTTATGGCCGCGCGATTCCCGTGAAATGCGCGTGCGGGTGGTGGTGGCCATGCTGTGCCTGCTGGGGTCCAAGGCCGCCACCGTCACCGTGCCGCTGCTGTTCAAGCACGCCATCGATTCGCTGACCAACGTTCCCCAGGGGGCCGGGTGGGCCGCGGTGCCGGTGGGGATGATCCTGGCCTATGGCACCGCGCGCATCCTCCAGCTTGCGTTCGGGGAGGCGCGGGACGCCATCTTCGCCAAGGTCGGCCAGCGGGCGATCCGCCGGGTGGCGCTGGCGGTGTTCCGCCATCTGCACGCCCTGTCGCTGCGGTTCCACCTGGAACGGCAGACGGGCGGGCTGTCGCGCACGCTGGAGCGCGGCACGCGGGCCATCGAGACGCTGCTGCGCTACATGCTGTTTTCCATCGCGCCGACGCTGGTGGAAATCGCGCTGGTGGTGGTGATCCTGTGGCGGCTGTTCGACGTGTGGTTCGCGCTGGCGACCTTCGTCACCGTGGCGGGGTACATCACCTATACCTTCACGGTGTCGGAATGGCGCACCCGCTTCCGCCGCCGCATGAACGAGCAGGACAGCCGCGCCAACACCAAGGCCATCGACAGCCTGCTGAACTACGAGACCGTCAAGTACTTCGGCAACGAGGAGCACGAGGCCCGCCGCTACGACGAGGCGCTGGCGGCCTATGAGCAGGCGGCGGTGAAGAGCCAGACCAGCCTGTCGGTGCTGAACGTGGGGCAGGCGGCGATCATCGCCGTCGGGCTGACGGTGGTGATGATCCTGGCCGCCCGCGGCATCACCGCCGGGCGCATGACCATCGGCGATTTCGTGCTGGTGAACACCTATCTGATCCAGCTCTACCAGCCGCTCAACTTCTTCGGTTTCGTCTACCGCGAGATGAAGCAGGCGCTGGCCGACATCGAGGGGCTGTTCCGCCTGCTGCGCGAGGACCGGGAGGTGGACGACGCCCCCGGCGCGCGTCCGCTGGCCCTGGGCGGCGGCGCCATCCGGTTCGAGGACGTGTCCTTCGGCTACGATCCCCGCCGCCCGATCCTGAAGGGGGTGGATTTCACCGTGGCCGCCGGCCACACGGTGGCCATCGTCGGCCCGTCGGGGGCGGGCAAATCCACCATCGGGCGGCTGCTGTTCCGCTTCTACGACGCCACCGGCGGCCGCATCCTGGTGGACGGGCAGGACATCCGCACGGTGACCCAGGCCAGCGTGCGCGCCGCCGTCGCCATCGTTCCCCAGGACACGGTGCTGTTCAACGACACCATTTATTACAACATCGCCTATGGCCGCCCCGCCGCCACCCGGGCGGAGGTGGAGCAGGCCGCCCGGCTGGCTCACATCCACCATTTCGTCACCACCCTGCCCGACGGCTACCAGACCATGGTGGGCGAACGGGGGCTGAAGCTGTCGGGCGGCGAGAAGCAGCGGGTGGCCATCGCGCGCGCCATCCTGAAGAACCCCGCCATCCTGCTGTTCGACGAGGCGACCAGCGCGCTCGACACCCACACCGAGCGCGAGATCCAGGCCAACCTGCGCGAGGTCAGCCGCGGGCGCACCACCCTGGTCATCGCCCACCGCCTGTCCACGGTGGTGGAGGCCGACGACATCCTGGTGATGGACGGCGGCCGGGTGATCGAGCGGGGCCGCCACGCCGACCTGCTGGCCCACGGCGGCGCCTATGCCGCCCTGTGGTCCCGCCAGCAGGCGGGCGGCGACGCGGAAGAGGCGGTGGCGGCGGACTGACCGCCACGGCACCGCCGGTTTCCCCCGCGGGCCGGCGGGTCAGGCCGTGGGGCTTCAGGTCTTGGGGATCGGGTTGGTCTTCAGCCCCTCCCAATTGGCGAACAGGGCGTCGATGCCGTCATCGCCGGCCAGCCCGCAGGACAGGTCGTAGTAGATGTCGGTCTTGGCCTGAGTCATCCGGCCGTCGCTGTAGACGACCCACTCCACCACGTTGTTCGTTTCATAGATCGTCTGCCCGGTTTCGTTGTCAACGATCTTGCCGCTGAGGAAGACGGTGTCGTGGGTGTATGGGTTGGTGAAGGTGGACACCTTCTTCTCAAGCCGGGCCTGCCGGGCGGTGATGATCGCCGTCCAGGTGTCCCGCGCCATGGCGAGGTAATCCGCCGTCTGCCGGGACACGGACGTGGCGTAGGAGGATTTCCGCGGCTCCGGCGCGCTGGGATCGACCAGCGCCTGTTCCTGCAGCAGCGACAGGTGCATCGACGCCCCCAGAAGGAAGACCGACAGACCCGGCTTACGGTAATTACTGGTTTGCAGGGTATAGGTCACATTATAATAGAATTCATCCACATAAGGGCGGACCATCTGGAAAAGTTCACTCTTCGGCGCCCCGCTTTTCTTGCGCACCGAATATGTGTTGCACATGAACCCTTTGGTGCCGTTGATCTTTCCATTGATGATATCGATCTGGTTGGCGACGATTTCCTGATGCACCATTTTGGCAATCTTCTGGTACATCTCGTCGAAATAGCTCTGTATGCTGCGCGACGGGAACAGCGCGTCGATGATCATCCCGCCGACCGCCCCGCCCAGCTTGCCCGCCAGCCCCTTTGCCAGCGCCCCGGCCAGGGTTCCCACCGTGATCGAATCGCCGCCCTCCAGCCGCGGTTCCCCCGCCTCCCGCCCCGCGCCGGCGTTCAGGATCGCGGCGGCGGTTTCGGCATCCTCCACCCCCAGCATTTGGGCAAACGGGGCCGCCGGCACGGTACGGGTGCTGCCGTCCAGCATGGTCACGGCCAGCGTGTCCCCCTGTGCCGCCCAGGACATGGGAATGGCGGCCAGCGCCGCCGTCACCTGTTCCGCCCGCTCCTCCGCCGTGCCGCCGCCGATGGGCCGGCCGGACAGGGCCGTCAGGACCGCCGGGTCCACGGAAACCGCATCACCATCGGCGGTGACGGCGGAAAGTCCATCCTCACGCACCTGAAACGAAACAATCGACGCCCCCTGCACCACCAAAGGGTTGGAAAGGGAAATCACTTTTTCCGACATTGCAGCCTTCTCCGCGGTGTGTGATCGCAAGGAAAATGAAGACAACGAACGCCCGCCCAAAAAACCTTGCAACAGGCCTTGGTTTCTTCGATTATTCTTGCAGCCGATAGCCGTATCTAAGTTTTTACTGTCATACGAGTCACATAATTATTTATATGTGCGCGTATTTTTCAATAGAAAAATGGTTTCATTATTATAACAATACTTAGGGATGCAATTCTCTGCAGGCGGCGGATCGGAGCGCTGCGGGAAAGGCTTCCGTCGGCACGGGCCACGGGCTAGGCTGCGGCACCCTTCCCGACGACCACGGCACCGATCACGCCATGCCCGCTTCGCCGCCCCCTCCGTCCGTTTCCGCCCTTGCCGATGCGGTGCGCCGCGGCGACCGCCGCGGGCTGGCCCGCGCCATCACCCTGATCGAATCGACCCGCCCCGACCACCGGGAACAGGCCGAGGCGCTGCTGGAAGCGCTCCTGCCCCACACCGGCCAGTCGGTCCGGGTGGGTGTGTCGGGGGTGCCGGGGGTGGGCAAGTCCACCTTCATCGAGGCGTTCGGGCTGCACGTCATCGGGCTGGGGCACAAGGTGGCGGTGCTGGCCATCGACCCGTCGTCGCAGAAGACCGGCGGCTCGATCCTGGGCGACAAGACCCGCATGGTGGACCTGTCGCGCGACCCGGCCGCCTTCATCCGCCCGTCGCCCGCCGGGGCCACGCTGGGCGGCGTGGCGCGGCGCACGCGCGAGGCCATGCTGCTGTGCGAGGCCGCCGGATTCGACGTGATCATCATCGAAACCGTGGGCGTGGGACAGTCGGAAACCGCGGTGGCCGACATGGTGGACCTGTTCCTGCTGCTGCTGCTGCCCGCCGGCGGCGACGAGCTGCAGGGCATCAAGAAGGGCATCATGGAACTGGCCGACGTGGTGGTGGTGAACAAGGCCGACGGCGACCTGGCCGCCACCGCCCGCCACACGGTGGCCGATTACCGCCACGCCCTGACCATGCTGCGCCATGGGGAATGGCGGGTGCCGGTGCTGAGCTGCTCCGCCGCCCACAAATCCGGCATCGACACGGTGTGGGACACCATCCTCAGCCACCGCGGCCTCACCACCGCCAGCGGTGCGCGCGCCACCCGCCGCGCCGAACAGGCCCGCGCCTGGATGTGGACCGAGATCCGCGAAGGGCTGATCGACGCCTTCCGCCACCACCCCGGCGTTCTGGACAACCTGCCCCGCTGGGAATCGGCGGTGGTGGACGGCGGCACCGTGCCCACCGCCGCCGCCCGCCGGCTGCTGTCCCACTTCCTCAACCGCGAGGTCGGGGCCGCGAATTGACGGTCCCCCCGCAACGGGCGCCCGCCGCACGCGCCCGTTTTGTTGCAGTGCAAAAATACCGTTGCATCCCCCCGGCCCGATGCATACTCTTTGGGCAGCGAAAACGGGGTTTCGCCGATGGCGGCGCTTGGACCGGAGCCTATCCGCCGTTCTTCCGAGGCGCCTGCCGGGACGTCCCGCCCACACGGGACCGCCCCCGCCGGATCAAGGTTTCGGGAGACTGCAATGACCACCAATCCTTTCTTGAACGCTGCCGCCCTGGGCCAGTTCGCCAGCGCCGGGGCCGTGCGCTCGGCCCGTGTGGCGGGCGTGGTGCAGGACGGCTATCGCCGCTGGCTCTCGGGCCTGACCTCCTCGGCGGGGCAGACCGCCCGGCTGGTCGGTGAACTGGGCAAGTGCCGCACCCAGGCCGATCTGGTGGCGCTGCAGCGCGAGATGATCGACAGCGCCTCGGCCCGGCTGGCCGACGACATCCGCGCCTTCATCGAACTGTCCAACAAGCTGGTGGCGGAAGTGACCGCCCCGGTCGGCCCCGCCGCCGTGCCCGCCGAATCGGCGGCTCCGGCTCCGGCTCCGGCACCGGTGAAGGCCACGCCCGCCCCGGCAGCGGTGGAAGCCGCCCCCGTCGTGGTGCCCGCCCCCGTGGTTGCCGAAGCCGTGCCCGAGCCCGCCCCGGCCCCCGTGACCGAAGAGGCGCCGGCCCCCGCCGTGGTGGAGGAAGCCCCCGCCCCCGTGGTGGAAGCCGCCCCCGAACCCGAACCCGTGGCCGAGTCCGCCCCTGAACCCGCCGCCCCGCCGCCCGCGGACGCGGTGGCTGCGGTCGCCGCGGCCCTGGATGCCGCCCCGGTCCCGGTGGTGGAAGCCCCGGCGGCGGTGGCCGCCCGCCCGCCGCGCGCCAAGGGCCCCCGCGGCGGCCGTCCCAACCCGCGCTCCAAGCCCGCCTCGGCCCACTGAACCGGGGTTTCCACCCATCCGTCACCGTCCGGCGCGCGAAACCGTCATGCAGCGGGTCCACCCGTCTTGACGAACGCGCGCCGGATCGACTATAACGCCGCCCTCTTCGGGTGGTGCGCTGCCCGAAACCGGGCTTCGTTTGCAATTTGATAAGGAATAGACCGATGGCTCGTCGGTGCTCCGTGACCGGTAAGGGCACGCAGTTTGGCAACAACGTCAGCCACGCCAACAACAAGTCCCGTCGGCGCTTCCAGCCGAACCTGCAGGAAACCTCGCTGCTGAGCGATGCGCTCGGCCAGCAGGTGCGTCTGCGCTTGTCGGTGGCTGCGATCCGCTCGATCGAGCACAAGGGCGGCCTCGACGCCTTTCTGCTGGACGCCAAGGACGATGTTCTCAGCCTGGACGCGCGCCGCCTGAAGCGCCGCATCGCCAAGGCGCAGGACAAGCAGGCTGCCGCCGCCTGATCCGGGTTTCGGGGGCCGGTAACGGCCCCCGGCGGGATCGTCCGCCGGAAACGGCCCGCCCATGGGGTGGGTGCTGTCCGCGGACCATGAATTTGGGACTCCCCGAAGCCCGGTACGAATCAACCGCCCGTCGGCGATAGGCCGGCGCGGCGGTTTTTCGTTTTGGCCCCCCAACCCTTTTCCGGTGAGGAACGAATGCGAATCGTCCGTCCCATGCTGCTTCGGGCCGTCCGTTCGGCGGCGTTGCGCGCGTGTCTGGGGGCCATGGTGCTGGCCGGCTGCCAGACCACCGGCACCGCCCCCACCGCCGCCGCCCCGCCGCCCAAGGGCACGTCGCCCAAGCCCACCGTCCCTCCCTCCACCGACTCCGCCGACTTCGCCCAGTGGCTGGCCGGGCTGCGGGCCGAGGCGGTGGGCCAGGGCATCCGCCCCGCCACCTTCGACCGCGCCTTCGCCCGCGTGCGCCTGTCGCCGCGGATCATCGAGCTGGATTCGGCCCAGCCCGAATTCACCCGCATGGTGTGGAGCTATCTGGACAGCGCCGTGTCCGACGCCCGCGTGCAGAAGGGCCGCGCCAAGATCCAGGAAAACAGCGCGCTGTTCACCCGCGTGTCGCGGGAATACGGCGTGCCGGCGGAAATCCTGGCGGCGTTCTGGGGGGTGGAGAGCGATTTCGGGCGCGACACCGGCACCTTCGCCGTGGTGGACGCGCTCACCACCCTGGCCTTCAACGGGCGCCGGGCGGCGTATTTCCGCTCCGAACTGCTGGTGGCGCTCAAGATCCTCGATTCCGGCGACATCGCGCCGGAACGCATGACCGGATCGTGGGCCGGCGCCATGGGCCAGACCCAGTTCATGCCCACCATCTTCCAGCGCTACGCGGTGGACGAGGATGGCGACGGCCGCCGCGACATCTGGACCAGCATGCCCGACGTGCTGGCCTCCACCGCCCGCTTCGTGCGCGGCAACAACTGGCAGCCCGGCGAACGCTGGGGCGACGAGGTGCGGCTGCCCGCCGGCTTCCCCTATGACCAGGCCGAGCTGACCGTGGTCAAGCCGGTGTCGGAATGGCGCCGCATGGGCGTGCGCCTGATGAACGGCGCCGAGCCGGAGGGTGACGCCACCCCCGCCGCCATCCTGCTGCTGGCCGGGGCCGAGGGGCCGGCGTTCCTGGTACGGGAGAACTTCCGCGCCATCATGCGCTACAACCCCTCCACCAGCTACGCCCTGGCCGTGGCGCTGCTGGCCGACCGCATGGCCGGGCGCAGCGGCATCGCCGCCCCCTGGCCCCGCCACGAACAGCCGCTGTCCAAGGACGAACGGCTGGAGCTGCAGCAGCGGCTGGCGGACATGGGGTACGAACCGGGCACCCCCGACGGCATCATCGGGCCGTCCACCCGCAACGCCGCACGGCGCTTCCAGGCCGCCGCCGGGATGGTGCCGGACGGGTTCGTGACCAAGGCGCTGCTGGAGCGGATGCGGCGGGGGGTGTGAGGCTTGCGCCTGCCGAGGGGTGCGGGCCCTCGGCGCTCCCCGGCAGGGGCCGGAAGGCCCCTGCACCCCGCTCGGACGGCATAGGAAAGGGCACCACCACATCCTTTTGTGGAAGTCTTTCTGGAAAAAACATCTCAATTTTCATATGATCCCATCACGGAGGATCGAAAATTGATGGATGCTATGATTAAAAAAGTTTTTCTTGCTGCCGCTATCGCCATTTCCCTCTCAGCTTGTGGCCCGCAGATTCCGCCGATCAATTTCTCGCCGCCCAATGTCGGGCCGACCCAGACGAAGCTAAACGCCGAGGTCAAATCCATCACCGTAACCGTCGCCCGCCCTGAAGAGGCGACGGGACCGCTTGTGTTCGGTATCGAAGCGGCGACGCCCCTATGGAAAACAGCCGTGGAGGAAGCCCTGAACAAAATGGCCATCTTCCGCGACGACGCCCCCCAGAAAGTGTCGCTCAGCGTCAAGGTTCTGAAGCTCGACACCCCCGATTTCGGCATGAATTTCACCACAACCTCGGCGGCCCGGTACGAGATCATCGACCGCGCCACCGGCTCCATCATCTTTACGACCGACGTCAATTCCGACGGAGTCGTGCCTGTGGACTACGCCTTTGTAGGGGCCGTGCGGGCGCGGGAAAGCATCAACCGCTCGGTGCAGAACAATATCCTGCAGTTCCTCCAGCAGCTTCAAACAGTCAATCTGAACCGGCCCATGTTCCCGACGGGCGCGCCCCCCGCTCCGGCGGCCAAAGGAACACCGACGTCGTGAAACCTAGCCTGATGCAATGGGTGTTGGCCGCTCTGGTGGCGGGAGCCACGGCGGCATGTGCACCCAACATGTCCCCCGACAGCTACGCAGCCGGCGCCGTCGGGCAGGTCAACCGCACGGTCCGCGGCGTGGTGGTCAGCGCCCGTCCGGTCGCCATCGGCGGCACCCAATCCGGCCTTGGCGCCGGTGCGGGGGCCGTGGCCGGTGGTGTCGCCGGCTCGGCGATCGGCGGGAATGCCAGGGCGAACGTCATCGGTGCCGTCGGGGGCGCCGTGATCGGCGGCATCGCAGGGGCTATGGCCGAGGATGCCGCCACCCGCCAGAGCGGCATGGAATATGTGGTTCAGACCGAGAACGGCGCGCTTTTGACCGTCGTGCAGGGGGCATCCCCGGTACTCGCGCCCAATCAGAAGGTTCTGGTCATCTATGGCGCCCGGTCGCGGGTGATCCCCGACCCGACCTGATCCCACACGTCCGGCAGGGGCCGGAAGGCCCCTGCACCCCGCTATTCGCCGAAGAGATGCGCGGTCACCTGCCGGTCGTGGCGGTGGGTCCGGTGTTCGAACAGGTAGATGCCCTGCCAGGTGCCCAGCACCGGGCGGCCGTCCGCGACGGGAATCGACAGGCTGACCGCGGTCAGGGCGCTGCGGATGTGCGCCGGCATGTCGTCCGGCCCCTCCAGCGTGTGGTCGTAGAGTGCTGGGTCTTCGCGCACCAGCCGCGCGAAGAAACGCTCCAGGTCGCCGCGCACGTCGGGGTCGGCGTTTTCCTGAATCACCAGAGAGGCGGAGGTGTGGCGGCAGTACAGGGTCAGCAGCCCGCAGCCGATCCCCTGCTCCCCCACCCACCGCACCACGGGGGCGGTGATCTCCACCAGCCCCTGGCCGCGGGTGGGGACGTTCAGCGTGGTCATGGCCTGACGCATGGCGGGTTTCCCGGCTCGTTCCAATCCTGGCAGGGATTCTGTAGGCTGGAGCCATGGCCCGCAAGACCCACACCCACCGTCCCACCGCAACCACCCCCGAACACGGCGGGGAGGTGCGCGTCCGGCTGCTGTTCGCCGGCGGACAGGTGGGGCCGGGCAAGATCGCCCTGCTGGAAGCCATCCGCGACACCGGTTCCATCTCCGCCGCCGCGCGCAAGGAGGGGATGCCCTTCCGCCGGGCGTGGCAGTTGATCGACACCCTGCACCACGTCTTCCGCGACCCGGTGGTCAAGGCCACCACCGGCGGACGCACCGGCGGCGGCGCCACCCTTACCCCCTTCGGGCTGGAACTGGTGGACCGCTACCGCCAGATGGAGCGCGCCGCCCTCGACGCCGCCCGCCCGCACATGGAACGGCTGGACAGCTTTCTCCCGGCCGGCGGCGGTGCGCCGGAAACCGATCCCGAACGAGTCGAAAGTGCTTTGCTGCGCCCGCGAACTGAGGCAGGATAATATGACGTTCGGGTGAAAGTTTGCGCGGAGGATCGTCCGGTGATCGTACGGAAACTCGACACACGTCAGACGGAACCCACCGCCGGCAGCCCGGTGACCAACGACAGCCATCCCCCCCCGGCGGTGGAGGGGGTATCCGATGCCTATCTCTTCACCCGGATCCTGGCGCTGGCCGCCGACGAACCCCGCCCCCTGACTCACGCCACCGGCCTGACGCGGGCCGTGCTGGAACGGCTGGCGGACCGTTACGTTCCGGCCATGGGCGCGCGGGTGGCCGCCCTGCCCCACGGGGACGACACCGGCGAGGATACCTATGAGGAACCCGACCTGCGCGCCATGATCCTGGAGCACCGCGCCGGCCGGACGGAGGAGGAGGAGTGGCTGGCCGCCATCGTCGCCCGCCGCTGCAACGCCGCCAACCATCTGTGGCAGGACATGGGCTTTGCCGGGCGCAGCGATCTGGGCACCCTGTTCCGCCGCCATTTCCCGGCTCTGGTCGCGGCCAACAGCGGCGACATGAAGTGGAAGAAGTTCTTCTACCGCCAGCTTTGCCAGCGCGAAGGCTTCCTGCTGTGCAAATCGCCCAACTGCGAGTGCTGCGACGACCACGACGCCTGTTTCGGCGGCGAGACGGGCAACCCCCTGAAGGATTGATCCAAAAGCAGGCTTGATCCCGAAGGCTCAGGGCGTCAGGGCCGGCAGCAGCCGGTCCACCCGTTCCTTCAGCGCGGACATGGACGGCGGCTTGACGACGAAGGCGTTGACGCCCAGCGCCATGGCCCGCTTCACGATGTCGGATTCGGTGTGGTTGGTCAGAAACACCACCGGGGTGCGGCTGTCCACCGCCTCCCCCGCGCCGCGCAGACGTTCCAGGAACTGGAGCCCGCTGACCGGCTTCATGTCGATGTCGCACACGATCAGGTCGGGGGTGGTGCGGATGCATTCCTGCATGCCGGTTTCGCCGTTGTCCGCCTCGGCGATGCGGCGGAAACCGATCTGCATCAGAATCTGCATGATCGTGCGCCGCACAAAGGGCTGATCCTCGATCACGAGGACACTGAACCGTTCATAATCGATGGTTTTCTGTTCCATAATAGGGATTTTTCCGCAGCAACCGCCTGCCGTCAAGGCGAAGACAGGGCGTGCCGCCCCCTGACCTTGGGCCAGGGGGAAAATCCCGGTCATACGACCGTCTTTTATTTGTAGAGTTTTTTATGGATGGGCGCCGGATCACGGCACCCACCCGCCCATGCGCTGAAGGAACGCGGCCAGCGATGCCAGCAGGGACAGCACGAACTGCCGTTCGGGGTACAGGGCTTCCAGATCCACCACCCGCCCGGCATGGGACAGGGCCGACCGGGCAACGGCGCCGGGGGCGGGACAGGGGATACCATCGATGGTGCACCCCGATAACAGCCGGGCCAGTTCGCTCACCGCCTGCAGCGGCGGCAGCACCATCAGGTAACGGGCGGTGTTCACCGGATCGAGATCGCGGCGGGCGAACAGGGTGGACATGCGGATGGGCCGGCCCCCATCCTCCTCCGTCCCCACCTGAAAGGAGAGCAGGCGTTTCGACCGTTCCTCGACGGCGGCGGACCAGCCGGCGGTTGCGGTAATCAAGGGGTTGAACAAACGAACCTCCACGGCCATGGCCAACGGAATGCCCGGCGTGATGCTCCCTGATGATGACATGTGACGGCTTTGCGCCGCTTCAAGCGGTGGAAGGGGCCTCGGCGGGGGCCGATGGGCGGCGCCCGTGCTGTCCTTCACGGGCATGAACACCCAAAACCCGGTGTTTGTGCCCGCCCCCTTCGGACCGATGCCGAATTCCCGTCCGGCCGTGCTACCATCCGCCGCCGCCTCTCCCTTTCAGGACGACCGTGATATGGGCACACCCAAGGCTGCCGGTTTTCTGGGCTTTTCCGCACAGGGCGATGTGTGCGCGGCGCTGGAGGCGTGGCAGCGCTGGCTGGGCAGCGAGCGCACGGTGTCGGCGCACACCCTGTCGGCCTACACCGCCGACGTGGCGCTGTTCCTGCGCTTCATCACCGAATACCGCGGCGGCCAGCCGCCGTCGCTGGCGGTGCTGGCGGCGCTGGAGGGTCGGGATTTCCGCGCGTGGCTGTCGCGCCGGGCCATGGACGGGCTGACCGCGGCCAGCCGGGCGCGGGAACTGGCGGCGGTGCGCAACCTGTTCCGCTGGCTGGACCGCAGCGGGCGGATGCACAACCCGGCCATCGGCCAATTGACCACGCCCAAGGTGCGCCGCCCCGCCCCCCGCCCCCTGGCCGAACCCGACGCCGCCCGCGTGATGGACGCGGCGGGCGACGAGGTGGACGAGCCGTGGATCGCCGCCCGCAACCGCGCCCTGTTCACCCTGCTCTACGGCTGCGGCCTGCGCATCGGCGAGGCGCTGGCACTGGACCGCCGCGACGCCCCCGGCGGCGACGCCCTGCGCGTGCTGGGCAAGGGGCGCAAGGAACGGGTGGTGCCGGTGCTGCCGGCGGTGCGGGCGGCGGTGGCGGATTACCTGACCCAATGCCCCTATGATCCGGGGCCGGACGGGCCGCTGTTCCTGGGGGCGCGCGGCAAGCGGCTGGCCCCGGCGGTGGCGCAGCGGGCCATGGCCGACCTGCGCCGGCTGCTGGGGCTGCCCGACAGCCTGACCCCCCACGCGCTGCGCCACAGCTTCGCCACCCACCTGCTGAACGACGGGGCGGATCTGCGCGCGATTCAGGAGCTTCTGGGCCACGCCTCCCTCTCCACCACCCAGCGCTACACCGAGGTGGAGAGCGAGCGGCTGCTGGCCGTCTACAACGCCGCCCACCCGCGGGCGCGCAAGCGGGTGGAACCCACCGCCGCGGCCCCCTTGGAATCCGCCCCCGCCGACCCGACTCTTGCGGAATGATGAAAACGGTCCTTCCGATCCTGGCCCTGGTGCTGGCGGCCACCGCGGCGGCCCCGGTGGCGGCGCAAACGCCGTTGCAGCGCACCGAGCCCAACCATCAAGCCCCCGTGCCGCCGGGGGGCTACGACCTGCCGCTGGCCCCGCCGGTCATGCGCTTTCCCCTGCCGCCCCAACTGGTGATCGTGCGCTCGAACGAGGACTGGCGAAAATTCGGCACCGTGGTCAAGCCCCTGTCCGACGCCTGCGCCGCCCGGCGGTTCCGCGAACAGCTTCCCAAACGCTTCCGCGCCATCTTCAAGGGGGAGGTGCTGGGGGTGGCCTTCGGCCACGGGCTGAACCTCGTCGATCAGGACAAGAAGGCGGACCGCAGCAAGATCTACCTGTTCCGCAACGGCGACAGCACCGCCTGCATGGTGATTGCCATCGACAACCAGGATCTCACCCTGCTGCGCTCCCTGGCCCCCGACGCCGGCACCGCCGGGTCGGCGGCCCCCGCCCCCGCCGGGGCCAATTCCGGCAACGGGCGCAACAACGGGTATTGACGGGGGAGCGTCAGGCGCCCTCCCCGCCCCCGAACACCCGTTGCCAGCTCTGCATCAGGGCCAGGTCCACGTCGGGCAGGGTGACCGGGTGGCCCAGCGCCACCATGGAGGTCACGCCGTACTGGCTGATGCCGCAGGGGACGATGCCGCCGAAATGGCTCAGGTCCGGGTCCACGTTCAGCGCCACCCCGTGGAAGCTGACCCAGCGGCGCACCCGCACGCCGATGGCGGCGATCTTGTCCTCCTGCCCGTCCAGCCCGCCATAGGGGCGCTTGTCCACCCAGATGCCGACCCGCCCGTCGCGGCGCTCGCCACGGATGTTGAAACTGCCCAGGGTCTGGATCAGCCACTCCTCCAGATCGTGGACATAGGCGCGCAGGTCGCCGCCGCGCCGCTTGAGGTCGAGCATGACATAGGCCACCCGCTGGCCCGGCCCGTGATAGGTGAACTGCCCGCCCCGCCCGCTGCGGTAGACGGGGAAGCGGTCGGGCTGGAGCAGATCCTCGTCCCGCGCGCTGGTGCCGGCGGTGTAGAGGGGAGGATGTTCCAGCAGCCACACCATTTCCGGCGCGGTGCCGGCGCGGATGGCCTCCACCCGTTCGTCCATGACCGCCAGGGCCTCGGGATAGGGAACCGGGTCGTCGCTGATGCGCCATTCGATGGCCGGAACGCTCATGCTGGGGGTGCCGCGTCTGGTGGTCCGGGAGAGGACGCCGATTTTAATCGGTGCCTCCGGTGAATGCCCGCATTTCTTTTGTCTTGATCCCGCTGCGAGGATCTGATATCTCCCCGCTCCACCCGGACAGCACGTCTGGGAGACACCACGATGCGGTCGTGGCGGAATTGGTAGACGCGCAGCGTTGAGGTCGCTGTTCCTTAACCGGAGTGGAAGTTCGAGTCTTCTCGACCGCACCATACCCCCACCCGGGGGTATCCCGACAAAAGGCCCGCCCCACGGCGGGCCTTTCGGCGTTTCAGGGCCGGCGGAAACGGCGCCCCTCAGCGCAGGAAGACGTACTGGTCCAGCGAGACCCGCTTCATGGTCTGGACGATGTAGGGCTGGGCGTTCAGCACGGTGACGCTGCCGTGGGCGTCGCGGGCGCGGTTGGCCAGGATGAACAGCATGCCGATGGCCGTGGAATCCAGGAACGTCAGATAGCGGAAATCCAGCCGCACGTCGGGACGACGCCCGAAATCCCAATCGGCCACCATGTCGTGGAATTTCCGGCTGTCGTCGTAGGTGAAGCGGCCCGACAGCAGGATACCTTCGTCCCCATCCACATCGGTGAAGGCGTATTCCATACCCCAATAGTCCTCGGCGCGGGTGAACGGCAGGGTGGCTCCGGTCCGGCGGGCCGGAACCGTGCAAACCCATGGGACCACAGCCGCGGGGGGATGGCAAGATGTCGCGGGATACCCGCGTATTCACCCTCATCCGCACAGGCGCCACCCGCGCACGGGGATTACGGGCTGCCTTCCGTCTGGGTTTACGCAGGCGCCGCGAGGGGGTATCTGTCAAAGAATCTGCGTCCCGCGCCAGCCGGGGCGGCCTGAAGCGAACGAGGTGGCGGATGTTCCTGGACTGCACGGACCTGATGACCGGCAACGAACCGCGGGCCTCCCACGGGATGGCGGTGGCCGACGTGGACGGCGACGGGCGCCTGGAAATCCTGGTGACCGGTGACGGGAACCGCGTTCTGAAATGGGATGGCACCCGGTTGACGGACACCGCCGATGCGGTGCTGGCCGACGCCACCCGCCCCAGCCTGGCGGTGGCCGCCGCCGACCTGGACGGCGACGGGCGGGAGGAACTCTACATCGTCACCGGCGACCCGGCGGCGGGGACCAAGGAGTTCGCCGACCGGCTGTTCGCCTGTTTCGGCACGCGCTGGTTCGATCTGCTGAGCCAGTCGGAGAACACCACCTTCGCCACCCGCATCCCCGCCCGTTCGGTGGCGGCCATGGACCGGTCGGGCACCGGGCGCTACGGCTTCGTCATCGCGTGCGAGGGGCAGCCGCTGCGCCTGCTGGAGCTTCAGCGCCACGGGCGGCTGGCCGACATGGCCGAGGATGCCGGCATCGACCTGATCGGCCAGGGCCGCGGGCTGGTGGCGCTGCCGCTGATGTCGGCGCGCATGGACCTGTTCGCCGCCAACGAAGGGGGGCCGAACTTCCTGTTCCGCAACCTGGGCGACGGCTCCTTCGAAGAGATCGCCGGCGAGCGGGGCATCGCCGATTCGCGCAGTGCGGCCCGCGGGGTGGCGGTGCTGGACGCCGACGGCGACGGTCTGCTGGACCTGCTGGTGGGGCATGCCGAAGGGCCGCAGCGCCTGTGGCTCCAGCGGTCGGGCGGCGGCTTCGTCGATGCCGCCGACGGCGACATGTCCCTGCCCGGCCCGGTGCGCAACGTCATCGCCGCCGATTTCGACAACGACGGTTACGAGGAGCTGTTCTTCAACCTGCACGGCGCGCCCAACCGGCTGTTCGGCTGGCGCAACGAGCGGTGGGTGGAGCTGGACCTGGGCGACGCGGCGGAGCCCAAGGGGCTGGGTTGCGGCGCGGTGGCCGCCGACATCGACGGCGACGGCCGGCTGGAGCTGCTGATCTCCCATGGCGAGGGCGCTGCCCAGCCGCTGTCGCTGTACCGCACCGCCCCCAACGGCAACCATTGGCTGCGGGTCCAGCCGCTGACCCCCGCGGGCGCGCCGGCCCGCGGCGCCATCGTCACCTGCACCGCCGGGGACCGCCGGCAAAAGCGCGCGGTGTGCGCCGGGTCGGGCTATCTGTGCCAGGGCGAGCCGGTGGCCCATTTCGGTTTGGGCGGTGCAGCATCGGTGGAGCAGGTCGAAGTGCGCTGGCCCGACGGAATAATCGCCATCATCGACGCCCCTCCCATCAATCAGGTGCTGACGGTGCCCCATCCGCCGGAGTAAGAAAGGGGTGGCGGCCGGGTAACGATGTTGCATCTGCGAAGGGACATTTTACCGCAGAGCAAAAAATACCCATGCCCTTTCGGCGGACAAAATGTAAACCTCTCCGAAAGTTTATAGTCTTATAAATCTCCGGCCAATCCCGCGGCGGACAAAGCACGCGCCGCACCGGGAAAGGCCGGGAGCGAGGAATGCACAACCAAAGACAGAACCGGCCTGCGCAGGCTGGTCTTTGAGGCATCATGTCACGACGCGACGTGTCACTGACCGGGGTCGAACGGTTTTTCGACGAGAACGAGGTCATTGTTTCCAAGACAGACCTCCGGGGCCGGATCACCTATGCCAACCGCGTGTTCCAACGGGTGGCCGGCTATACCGAAACCGATCTGATGGGCGCCCCCCATTCGATCGTCCGGCATCCCGACATGCCACGCTGCGTCTTCAAGCTGTTATGGGACACCCTGGCCGCGGGCCAGGAGATCTTCGCCTACGTGCTGAACCGGGCGCGCAACGGCGACCATTACTGGGTCTTCGCCCACGTCACCCCCAGCTACGACGCGGCGGGCAACGTGGTCGGGTACCATTCCAGCCGCCGGGTGCCGGACCGCGCGGCGGTGGACAAGGTGATCCCGCTCTACCGGACCTTGCTCGACATCGAAAACAGCCACAGCGACCGCAAAAAGGGGATGGAGGCGGCGTTCGCCACCGTCGTCGGCCTGCTGCAGGAAAAGGGCATCGGGTATGACGAATTCGTCTTCTCTCTCTAAGGCGCAGTGGTTCGCCGCCGGGGCCGCCGCCGCGGTGGCCGTCTCCATCGCCCTGGACCTGACCGGCATCGGTGACGCGTGGGTGCGGGTGGGGGTGTCGGCGGTGGCGCTGGCCGGTCTGGCCGCCATCCTGGTCAGCGTGCAGCGGGCCAACGCCGCCATCCGGCGCACCGCCGCCGTCTGCAACGCCGTCGCCCACGGGGATTTCGAGGCCCGCGTGACCCCGGTGGACCAGGGCGGCGACCTGGGCGACATGATGCACGCGATCAACGACATGATCGACCGCACCGACGCCTTCATCCGCGAAGCGGCGGCGTCCATGCACTATGTGTCGTCCAACAAGTATTTCCGCCGCATCGTGCTGACCGGCATGCAGGGCAGCTTCCTGCGCGCCAGCAGCACCATCAACGCCGCCACCGGCGCCATGGCGGAAAAGGTCAAGGGCTTCGCCGGGGTGACCGAACGGTTCGAAGGGCACATCCGCCAGGTCTGCGCCGAGGTGGCCGGCACCGCCCATCAGCTTGAGGTGACCGCCCGCACCATGGAATCCGACGCCCAGACCGCGACGGGCAAGGCGTCGTCGGTGGCCGCCGCCGCCGCCCAGACCGGATCCAGCGTCGATTGCGTCGCCGCCGCCACCGAGGAGCTGTCGTCGTCCATGAACGACATCGCCCGCAAGGTGGAAGAGGTGGCCAACGTCGCCGCCAACGCCGCGGACGAGGCCGAGCGCACCAACCATGTGGTGAGCGAGCTGTCGGGCGCCGCCCGCACCGTCGGCGACGTGGTGACGCTGATTTCCGACATCGCCAGCCAGACCAACCTGCTGGCGCTGAACGCCACCATCGAGGCCGCCCGCGCGGGCGAGGCCGGCAAGGGCTTCGCCGTGGTGGCGCAGGAGGTGAAGCGGCTGGCCGACCAGACCGGGCGGGCCACCGGCGACATCGCCAGCCAGATCGCCAACATCCAGTCGTCCACCGATCAGGCGGTGGGCGCCATCGTCGGCATCGCCCGCACCATCCACGACATCAACGGCATCGCGGGCGGCATCGCGTCGGCCATCGAACGCCAGGGCGGGGCCATCCGCAACATCGTCGGCAGCATGGAACAGGCGGCGTCGGGCACCCGCGCCGTGTCCGACGACATCCAGGACGTGACCAACGCCGCCGAACGCGCCAGCGGCACCGCGCACGAGGTTTTCGCCGCGTCCGAACAAATGGCTGCACAGGCTGATCGTTTGACACACGAAGTACAGATCTTCCTTGAAGAGATCCACAAGGTCGCTTAAACCTTAGAAAAATTGCGGATTTATCCGCTTGGTAAATGAAATGGAAACGTTGCCTATGCTTTAAGCGCATTGCAGCGTTTCTTTTCCTTCTGCACTAAAACTAATCACTGCAGCACCCCGGCAAGTGATTTTCTTGTAGGCTCCCCGCCCGTTCCGCAAACGCGAAAAAACCTTTCGCATCTGCGGAAATCAATGAATCGGATCGGGTCGAAACGCGGGCGGTCGGGTGTGGCATGATTGTTGATAATCCAGACGCTCAACAGATCCGCTCATGGGCAGGGAGCAAGCGGCGATGAGTGTCGGAACCAACCAGTTGTTTGATCTGTCACGCGAAGTTCTTGACGTCGCGTCGAAGAAGGTGGCGGCGATCGAGGACATCACCCGCCGCACCAAGATGCTGGCGATGAACGCCCTGATCGAAGCGGCGCGGGCGGGGGAAGCCGGGCGCGGCTTCGCGGTGGTCGCCAACGAGGTGTCGGAAATCTCGACCCAGGTGAACACCATCACCAAATCGCTGCGCAGCGAGATCACCGCGCGCGTCGATCACCTGACCTCCGCCGGCAGCGAGATGGTGCAGGAGATGCACGGCCGCCGGCTGGCCGATCTGGCGCTCAACATGATCGAGATCATCGACCGCAACCTGTATGAGCGGTCGTGCGACGTGCGCTGGTGGGCCACCGACAGCGCCGTGGTCGATTGCGTCGCCAACCCCACGGACGAGGCGCGCGCGCACGCGTCGGAACGTCTGGGCGTCATCCTGGAATCCTACACGGTCTATCTCGACCTGTGGATCGTGGACCTGAAGGGCGAGGTGATCGCCACCGGCCGCCCCAGCCGCTATCCCGGCGCCCGGGGGGCCCGCGTGTCCGACACCGCGTGGTTCCGCCAGGCGCTGTCCACCCGCAACGGCGGCGACTTCACCGTCGATGACGTCAGCAGCAACCGCTGCCTGGACGGGCGCACCGTCGCCACCTATGCCACCGCCATCCGCCGCGGCGGGCGGGCCGACGGCGAGGTGATCGGCGTGCTGGGCATCTTCTTCGACTGGGAACCCCAGGCCAAGGCGGTGGTGGAAGGCGTGCGGCTGGACGACGCCGAACGGGCCTACACCCGCTGCCTGCTGGTGGACGCCCGTCACCGGGTCATCGCCTCGTCCGACGGGCGCGGGGTGCTGAGCGAGTCCATCCCGTTGCGCACCAACGGCCGCACCATGGGCCATTACACCGGCAACGACGGCGGGTTCGTCGGCTTCTCCGTGACGCCGGGGTACGAGACGTACCGCGGCCTGGGCTGGTACGGCGTCATCATCCAGAAACGCTGATCCCGCCGCCCCTCCCGGCGCCCGGCCTTATCCCCACAGGCCGGGCAGCGGCCCGCCGCCATAGCCGGGAAACACCGACCGCGCCGCCGCCGGACCCATGACGGCAGACAGGACGGCGCGGTAATCGGTGGTGACCGCCAGATCGACACCGCGGTCCAACTGGGCGGTGGCAAGCCCCGGCCACCGTCCCAGCATTCCCCCGTCCACCCCGCCGCCCAGAACCAGCATGGTGCCGGCGTGGCCGTGGTCGGTGCCCTGGCTGCGGTTGCTGCGCAGCCGGCGCCCGAATTCCGTCATCACCACCACCGCCAGCGATCCGTGAAAGCGGCTGGTGTCGGCATGGAAGGCCGCCAGCGCGCGGGACAGTTGCCGCACGGCGGCGGCGAAGCGCGGCGGCTGGTTCTCGTGGGTGTCCCACCCGCCCACATCGACCCAGGCCAGCCGGACGCCCATGTCCATCTTCAGCAGCCGCGCCACGGTCAGCAGCCCGCGCCCGGCCTCGGTGTCCTCGTACACCGCCCCGCCCTCGGCGGCGTAAGGCTCCACCGGCCCGCCCGGCTGCGCCCGCGGCAGGCGCGCGTCCACCCGCGCCAGCCCGTCCAGCGCCGCGCGCCCGGCCCGGCCATAGGGTGTAGGGTCGTTGGCGTGGAGCGCCTGGAGCACCGCCGCCGTCCGCGGGCCCCCGGGCGGGGCCAGCCCGTATTGCAGCCCGTTGACCGCCAGCGCCGCCCCGTCGCCCGCCAGCGCCGCCGGGGTGGAGGACGCCGCCGCCACCGCCAGCGGCCCGGCGCCGCCGGGACCGGGGGCGGCGGTCCAGCGGGCGGCCCAGCCGGTGGGGGTGCGGGACAGATCGGCCTCCGCCGCCACGCCGCGTTCCATCAGATCCTGGGCCACGAAATGGCTGCGGGTGCCGTCGGGAATGCCGGTGGCGGGGATGATGGTCAGGTGGCGGGCGGTGTAGAGGTCGGCCAGCGGCGCCGCCTCCGGGTGGAGGCGGAAATCCACCGCGGGGGCCAGACGCTGGGCGATGGGCAGCCCGGCCCCGGCGCCGCCGGTGCTCACCCGCATGTCGGGCGCCCGTGCCGCCACGTAATCGGGGTCGTCGGCGGGCGCCACCAGGTTGAGCGTGTCGGCCCCGCCGCGCAGGAACACCACCACCAGCGTCCGGTCCTGCCCCCCGGCACCACCGGCGGCATAGGCCACGTGGCGCACCCCCGGCACGGTCAGCAGCCCGGCGGCCAGACCGCCCCGCATCAGCGTGCGGCGGGAAAAGGCGGCATGAGTCATCCCTGTTCCCCTTGTCATCAGCGCAGGTTGAACCGCGGGGCCATGGCCACATAGGCCGCCAGACGGTGCAGCACCTCGCCCGCCTTGTGCGGGTCGGCGGGCAGCGGCACGCCGGGGGCCAGCCCCACCCCCGGCAGCACGGCGGCGGTGACGGCGGGGTCCGGCGGACCGGCAAACAGCGTGCGCTGCCACGCCTCCGCCGCGGCCTGCGCCGTGGCGGGGGGCGGGGTTCCCGCCGGCAGGGCCGCGGCCCCGGTGCCCCAGCGGTTCTCGGCCAGCCCCATCACCAGCGCCCAGCGCCGCCGCATGGCCGCCGCCCCGGTCCAGGCGTCGGCGGTGTCGGGATATCCGGTGGGGGCCGGCTGGCCGAACAGCCGCTGCCCGCCGCCGTCCAGCTCGCGGATCAGCCCCATGGTGACGGTGAAGTCCGGCACCGCCGCGCGGGCGAAGCCGGCCACCAGTTCCAGGGGCCGCCTGACCTTCGACGGCGGGGCGGCGGCGAACTCGGGCGACAGCACGATGGCACGCACCACGCGGGCGATCTGGTCCGGCGCCCGCCGGTTCTCGGCCCATGTCCTGGCGGCGGCGTCCACCAGCCGCTTGGGCGGGTCGTCGGCCACCAGCCGGCGGCACAGCTTGAACGCCAGATGGCGGGCGGTGGCCGGGTGATCGGCCACCAGATCCAGCACCCGCCGCCCGTCGGCCAGCGGCCCCTGGAACGGGTCGAACTCCTGCCCCAGCACGCGCTTTTGATAGTTGTCGTGCCAGTTCTCCACATAGGCGAAGCGCCCGGTGGCCGGCAGCGACACCCCGCCGCCCAAGCCCGCCCCGTCGGCCAGCGTCCAGCCGGTGAAGGCCCGCGCCGCCTCGTACACATCCTGGTCGATGTAGCCGGCGGGCTTGCCCGCCGCCGCCCCCGGCACGTCGCGCCAGCGGTTGTACAGCGCGTTCAGATAGGCATCCCGCCCCAGCGTGTGCAGCTCGAACAGTTCGCGGGCGTAATTCTCGTTGGCGATGCCGGCGCGGGACGTGCGGTTGTTGAGATAGACCAGCATGGCGCCGCTGCACGCCACCGCCTCCAGAAACGCGCGGAAATTGCCCAGCGCGTGGGCGCGGATCACGTCGCGGTCATAGAGGGGCAGCAGCACCCCCACCGCCCGCTCCACCCCATAGACGTTGAAGTGGTTGTGCCAGAAATCGGCCATCACCTCGCGCACCTGCCACTGGCTGTGCACGGCGCGCAGGAGGGTGGCCGCCGCCACCTCGTTGCGCGGCCACTGGCGCTCCGGCCCGGCAAAGGGCAGCTTGCCGTCGTTGAGGGGCCACAGGGCCTCCGGCGGCTTGTCCAGGCTGGCGAGCGGACGGTCCTCGTCGGTCTTGGCCCACCCCTCCCCCGCGTCGTAGGTGATGCGCAGGCGGCAGGCCGAAAGCGCCGCCGCCGCATGGGGATCGTCATGGGGGTCGGGGGCGAGCTGGCGGGCCAGCCAGCGCTCCAGCCCCAGGCGCTCCACCTCCGCCCCCTCCCCCGGACGGGGACCGAAGGCCAGGCGGTTGAGCACGGTGGTGGACGGCACGGTCATCATGGGCCTCTTCCCCCCATGGTCGCACGGGCGCTTTCCCCAACATGGGCCCGCACCCGCCGAACGGGGATCGTCCACCCATCTTTGTCACAAGACCGGCACCGTGCCGATAAGAAAAGGCCGCCCCCGGATGGGGACGGCCTTTCCCGTCAAGGCATGGGAGCATCGGCGGCGCCGGGTCAGCCCCGCGCGTCGGGGGCCGGCTTGGCCGGGGCCGCGGGGCCGCCGGGAGCCGGCGTCACCTGCGCGGAATGGGACGGGCTGCAGTCGGCGTTGGCAATCCCCGCCGTCATCAGCGCACCCAGGGCCAGCAGCGCCGCGGCTGCCACTTTCACGCCATGAGACATCGGATCACCTCCTTTCCCAAAGTTGACACCTGAGATCGGATACTGCCCGATTTTTGCGGCCTTGCCCACCTGTACCGATGATATAGGCGGCGGCTTGCCGCTACACTGCCAGCCGTCCCCCCCCCGATCCCGAGCCGTTCATGAGCCCCCCCCGCCTGACCGTCCGCCGCGAGGATTTCCCCATCCGCGGCGTCTTCCGCATCGCCCGTGGCGCCCGCACCACCGCCGAGGTGGTGGTGGCCACCGTCACCGACGGCCCCCACACGGGCCGGGGCGAGTGCGTGCCCTACCGCCGCTACGGCGAAACGGTGGAGGGGGTGGCGGCGGCGCTGGCGGGCATGGCCGGTGCGGTGGCCGCCGGGCTGGACCGGGCCGGGCTTCAGACCCTGATGCCCCCCGGTGCGGCGCGCAACGCGCTGGACTGCGCCCTGTGGGATCTGGAGGCCAAGCGGACGGGTGTGCCGGCGTGGCGGCTGGCCGGGCTGGCCGAGGAACCGTGCCCGCTGCTGACCTGTTTCACCCTCAGCGTCGATGAGCCCGGCGCCATGGCCGCCGCCGCCGCGGCGGCCGCCCCCCGTCACCCGCTGCTGAAGACCAAGCTGACCGGCGACGGCGACGTGGAGCGGGTGCGCGCCGTCCGCGCCGCCGCCCCCGCCGCCCGGCTGGTGGTGGACGCCAACGAGGCGTGGAGCCTGGACCATCTGTACCGCTTCGCGCCCGAGATGGCGGCCCTGGGGGTGGAGCTGATCGAACAGCCCCTGCCGGCGGGGGAGGACGAGGCGTTGCGCGGCATCAATTGCCCCGTGCCGCTGGGCGCCGACGAATCGGTCCACGGGTGCGGCGGTCTGGAGCGGCTCGCGGGGCTCTATCAGGTGGTGAACATCAAGCTGGACAAGACCGGCGGCCTGACCGAAGCGCTGGCGCTGAAGGCGGCGGCGGAGGCGCTGGGCTTCGGCATCATGGTGGGGTGCATGGTGGGCACCTCGCTGGCCATGGCCCCGGCGGTGCTGGTGGGACAGAATGCCCGCTTCACCGATCTGGACGGGCCGCTGCTGCTGGCCCAGGATCGGGAACCGGGGCTGCGTTACGACGGCGCCCTGGTCCATCCGCCGGAACCGGAGGTGTGGGGATGATGGGAAACCTGTTTGCCGGCATACCGCAGCCGGACCCGCTGTCGCCCGGTCTGAGCGACGCCGGCACCCCCGGCTGGGCCGGCCCCAGCCTCGGCGGCGGCGACGAGATGTTCGACACCCTGGCCGCCATGGCCGGCGCGCGGGTCGAGCGCATCGTGTCCACCGGCCAGCGCTCGCCGCCGGGCTTCTGGTACGATCAGGACTGGGACGAATTCGTCCTGCTGGTGTCGGGGGCCGCGGTGCTGGACATCGCCGGCCACGACAGCCCCCGCCTGCTCCAGCCGGGCGACTGGGTGCACCTGCCGGCCCACACCCGCCACCGCGTGCTGTGGACCCCCGCCGACCGCCCCACCGTGTGGCTGGCGGTCCATGGCGCCCCGGTCGGGGCGGAAGCCGTCAGGGGGGAAGCAGGGCGTTGACCTTCGCCGCCATGGTGAAATCGTTGCGGTGCAGCCCGTCGATCTTGTGCGTCCAGAACGTCACGGTGCAATAGCCCCAGCCATAGGCGATGTCGGCGTGGTGCCCCTGCTCCTCGCACACCCCGCCGACCTTGACCGCGAAATCCTGGGCCTGGATGAAATCGGGGAAGCGCACCGTGCGCACCAGATGATCGGGATCGAAAGTCAGCGTCCATCCCGGCACCTGGGGCAGCAGCGCTTCGGCCTCCGCCCGCCCCATGGGCGGGATGCCGCCGCGGCACGGCTCGCAGGTGCCGGCGGCCAGGGTGGTGTCGGTCATGGTTGTCCTCCCCACATGATGGTCATTCCCCCGGAAGGTGGGAGCCGGACGGGGCGGCGGCAAGCTGGCCTTCCGTCCGGCCCCGCGCTATAGCGGGGACGCCCCTCCTCACTCCGATCGGACGCCCCATCATGACCGGCCTGCCCTTCGTTCCCTATCAGCAGCCCACCCGCGACCCCGGCCCCGCGCGTCTGGCCATCGTGGGCGAGGCGCCGGGCGCGGAAGAAGCGCGCCAGGGCACCCCCTTCGTCGGGCGCAGCGGGCGGCTGCTGAACGACAGCCTGGAGGCGGTGGGCATCGACCGCGCGGCGGTGCTGGTGGCCAACGCCTTCCGCCGCCAGCCGCCGGGCAACAAGGTCGGGCACTTCTTCGCCTCCCGCACCCGTGCCCGCAAGGAGGGGCTGGCGCTGGCCGAGGAATGGGGGGCCTTCGGCACCTCCGACCGGGTGCTGGCGGAGTTCGCCACGGATCTGGAGGCGCTGCGCGATGCCCTGACCGCCTATGCCCCCGCGGTGATCGTGGCGCTGGGGCGCACGCCCCTGTGGGCGCTCACGGGGCAGAACGGCATCATGAGCCTGCGCGGGCAGGTGCTGCCCTGCCGCATGGTGCCGGGGGCGGTGGTGGTGCCCACCTTCCACCCCAGCTATCTGCTGCGCGGGCAATTGAGCGAACTGCCCACCTTCCGCGCCGATCTGGCGCTGGCGGTGGAGACGGCGACGGGAGCCGCAGAGTGACGTCTTCCGGTGGATCGGTTTGCGTTGGATTCTGTCTTTGTCTGCTGTAAAGTCCACCCTATCGGAACCATACGTCTTTCTTTGTGTTCCACCGCCATAGACGAGAGAGCCAACGTCTTCCTGATGAAGTGGCGCATGCCATGGAGGGGAGCGTTGGCTCCACCCTCCTCTCAGTGACGCTGGCTTTCCCATGTTAAAGGCCCGTTACGCCATCATGATCGATGGCGGCTTCGCTACGAAAGTGTTGAACAGGCGCAAGCGCGCCAGTGGTGATCTGACGTTTACCACCGCCGACGACATCGAAGCCGAATGCCAAAGAATACAGGCCAGCCCCTGGGTTCAGGATTACGAACTTCTCAGGATTTATTATTATGACGCACCCCCACTCTCTCGGGCAGCGTGAAGCGGCCCGTCAGCGGGGGAAACTGGAACCTCAGCGGTTCCGACCGTTACAAGCACGCCCAAAGCCTTTACGATAAGCTGAAACTCAAGCCGAACGTCGCTCTCCGGCTTGGAGAGACCTTTCTCGGCAACAACCGATGGTCGCTTCGGGAGGACTCCCGCAAAGCCGTCATCCGTGACGGACGCGCCCTGGAAGACACGGACTTCGACTTGAATGTCGAACAGAAGGGCGTGGACATGCGGATCGGCATGGACATCGCCCGATTGGCCTTGCGGGAAATGGTCCGCGCCATCGTCGTCGTGACCTCAGACCGCGACTTCGTGCCGGCCTTCAAATTTGCACGCCGCGAGGGCGTGCGCATCATTCTTGACCCGCTCGGGAACAACGCCCCGGTGGAGTTGAAGGAGCATTCGGACATCACCGTATAGATGACCGGCACTGCCTGTTGCGGCTCGTGTTTTCCCAAGGAACCACCCCACACCCTGCCACGTTTCTGGAGTCAGGATGACGGGACAAGGGGGCGGGCCATGAGCGTGCAGGGTATTCTGACCGCGGCGGTGCTGGGGGCGCTGACCATCGGCACCGTGGAAATCCGCAACGAACAGGCCCGGATCATCCTCCCCGCTCAGCAGGCACAGGATGAACCCGTGCCGCTGCTCGACGGCACCTATGGATCGTCGGGCGGGTATGGGACCATGCCCAGCGGATCGTCCGACGATACCCCGCCGCTGCGGGGATCGGGGCTGATGCGGCCCGACGACATGCCGCCAGGCGATGCGTTCAACCCCATGCCGCCGGGCGGCGACCGGCCCACCCGGCGTGTCGGCGGGGATTGGGACGACAGCCGCGGCCTGCGCCCCACCGAACTTCCACGTTAGGCGGCCAGACGCAGGTCCAGCGCGCCCCACACGTCGCGCAGCGCTTCCACCAGCGCCGCCATCATGGCGTCGGTGTGCAGCGGGGTGGGCGTGAAGCGCAGCCGCTCGGCCCCGCGCGGCACGGTCGGGTAGTTGATGGGCTGCACATAGATGTTGTGACGCTCCATCAGCAGGTCCGACGCCCGCTTGCAGCGCTTGGCGTCGCCCACCATCACGGGCACGATGTGGCTGACCGACGGCATCACCGGCAGGCCGGCGTCGGCCAGCAGCGCCTTCAGCGTCGCCGCCCGTTCCTGGTGGCGGTCGCGTTCGCCCTGATGGGTCTTGAGGTAACGGATGGAGGCCAGCGCCCCCGCCGCCAGCACCGGGGCCGGCGAGGTGGAGAAGATGAAGCCCGGCGCGAAGCTGCGCACGCAATCCACCAGCGCCGCCGACCCGGTGATGTAGCCGCCCTGAACCCCGAACGCCTTGCCCAGCGTGCCCTCGATGATGGTCAGCCGGTGCATGGCATCGTCGCGCTCGGCCACGCCGCCGCCGCGGGGACCGTACATGCCGACCGCGTGCACCTCGTCCAGATAGGTCATGGCGCCGTATTTGTCGGCCACGTCGCACAGGTCATGGATGGGCGCGATGTCACCGTCCATGGAATAGACGGATTCGAACGCCACCAGCTTGGGCCGGGCGGGATCGGCCTGGGCCAGCAGCCGTTCCAGGTCGGCGGGATCGTTGTGGCGGAAGATATGGCGCTCGGCCCCGCTGTTGCGGATGCCGGTGATCATGGAATTGTGGTTCAGCGCGTCGGAGAAGATCACGCAATTGGGCAGCAGCTTGCCGATGGTCCCCAGCGTGGCGTCGTTGGACACGTAGCCCGAGGTGAACAGAAGGGCGGCTTCCTTCCCGTGCAGGTCGGCCAGCTCCCGCTCCAGCAGCACATGATAATGGTTGGTGCCGGAGATGTTGCGGGTGCCACCGGCCCCCGCCCCGCAGTCGTCCAGCGCCGCGTGCATGGCGCCCAGCACCACCGGGTTCTGCCCCATGCCCAGATAATCGTTGGAGCACCACACCGTCACGTCGTGTTCGCGCCCCCCGGCGTCGCGGAAGGTGGCGACGGGGAAATTACCGGCGTGCCGTTCCAGATTGGCGAAAACGCGGTAGCGGCCTTCCTGCTTCAGCAAATCGATCTGGCTGCGGAAGAAGCTCTCGTAATTCATCGGGCGGATTCCGTTCGCGGTCCTGTGATGCTCGCCACCGGCTCATTCCACCGGCATACCGGGCGAAGGAACTATGACTCCGCCGCCGGTAAGAGCGCAATGGGAGGATGGCATCATTATTACCCGAACGTCACCCGGCATTGATCGAAATCAAAAGCGTCACAGTGTCCCGCCTTTTTCATGCCCGGCCCCCTTGACGCCGCCGGCGGCGGCGGAGAACGCTTAGGGCGCGCACACCAGCGACGGACCCGCCTCATGCCCGCCTACACCGGCCCCGTGATTTCCCCCCATGCCTACAGCGATCCCGCCGTGGCCGGGGAGGAGGCGTCCCGCATCTTCCGCCGCACCTGGATCTTCGCCGGGCTGGCGGAGGAATTGGCCGGCGACAATGATTTCGTCGTCCGGGACATCGCCGGCACATCGGTGGTGGTGCAGAATTTCGGCGGCGAACTGCGGGCGTTCCGCAACGTCTGCACCCACCGTTTCGCCCTGATTCAAACCGAACCCTGCGGCAACCGGCGGCTCCAGTGCCCCTATCACGCCTGGCTGTTCAACCGCGACGGGGTGCCGGTGGGCATTCCCGGCAACGACGCCTTCTTCGGCTTCGGGCGTGCCGAACGGGCGGCGCTGGCGCTGGAGCGGTACGAGGTGGATGCCCGCGGGCGCTTCGTCTTCGTCCGGCTGGAGGGCGGCGGGCCGGACCTCGACACCTGGCTGGGCGATTACGGCACGGTGCTGGACGGGGCCGGGCACCTGTTCACCGACGGGATCGACGACGCCACCCAGACCTGGACCGCCAACTGGAAGATCGGCGTCGAAAGCGTGCTGGAGGTCTATCACGTGGACGCCACCCACCCGGACACCTTCAAGCCCTTCACGGTCAAGGAATGGCAGACGGGGTTCTGCGGCGCCCATTCCCGCTGCGCCACCCGGCTGTCGGACACCAGCGCCCACTGGTGGGACGGCATCGTCACGCGGCTGGGGCTGGCCCACGACCCCGGCGGGGCCGGGGTCTACGACCATTATTTCGTGTTCCCCAACCTGTCCTTCGCCATCACCCACGGGGCGTTCTTCAGCCTGCAGACCTACGACCCGCTGACGCCGGACCGGTGCGCGCTGCGCTACCGGCTGTTCCTGGGCGATGGCAAGCGGGGGGCGGCGCGCAACGCGGTGGCCGGCAGCTTGCGCGATTTCAACACCCGCGTCCTGGCCGAAGACCGTTTCGTGTCGGAAGCCGCCCACAAGGGTGCGCGCCAGATGGACCGCCCGGCGGTGCTGGGCAGCGTGGAGGACCGCATCGCCGCGTTCCACGGGGAATGGTTCGGGCGGATGCCGGCCCAGGACGCCTGTTGACCACATAAGGGGGAGATCATCATGCGCGCTTCCATGGTCACGCTGACGGTGGCGATGGGGTTTGCCCTGTGCCTGGGGGAGCCGGCCCACGCGGCGCCAGCCACCGGCACCGATTTTCCCCTGACCAACGGGCCCATCGTCGATTCCCCCGGCGGCAAGCCGTCGAAGGACGTCAGCGGCATCGCCTGCGCCCCGGCGGCGGCGGAGCGGCAGCGGTGCCTGATCGTCACCGACGAGGGGCTTTCCGCCCAATGGGCGGAGCTGACGCCCGCCGGGCTGGCGCTGGGCCGTTCCTTTCCGGTCCTGCCCGACAAACGCCCCGCCGCGGTCCCCGGCGCCATCCCGGACACCGCCTGCGCCGACCGGAACGGCCCCTGGAAGGAGTTGGACGGCGAGGCCGTGGCCTATGACGGCCCATGGTTCTATATCACGGGATCGCACGGCTGCAGCCGCCACGGCGACCGGTTCAACCCCTCGACCTTCGTGCTGGCCCGCATCGCGCCGGGCGGCGGGATCACGGACGAGTCCCCCGCCATCGGCCTGACCCACCGGCTGGCGGCGGTGCTGCGCAAGGCCGCCACCGTCGGCCCCTTCTACGGCACCCGCCTGCAAGAGAAACCCGCCGACAACGGCATGAACGTCGAAGGACTGGCGGTGGTGAACGGCACGCTCTATGCCGGGCTGCGCGCACCGGTGGTGGACGGGGCCGCCTTTCTGGTCAAGACCGCCGTGGCGCCGCTGTTCGCCGCCGATGGGCCGGAACCGGCCTCCGAAACCATCCCCCTGTTCCTGGGCGGCCGGGGCATCCGCGATCTGGCAGCGCTGCCCGACGGGCGGCTGCTGGTGCTGGCCGGCCCGGCGCAGGAAGAGGCGAAGACCTATGCCGTGTACGTGGTCAACCTGGACAACACCGACGCCGACCGCGCGCGGCTGGTCACCGAACTGACCCCGCCGGAGAAGAAGGCCAAGGCGGAAGCCCTGCTGCCGCTGGCCCCGTTCCCCACCACGCGGGTTCTGGTGCTGTTCGACGGGGTGGCCGGGGGCAAGCCGTCCACTTACCCGGTCTCCCTCCCCGCCGGCCAATAGGGCGGGGTCAGCCCCGCCGGGTCATGGCCATCAGGCGGGCGCGCACGTCCGGCACGCCCGCCACCAGGGTGCCGCCGGCCTTCAGCAGCAGCGCCAGCCACGCGCCGTCGGCGGCCAGCCGCACCACCTCCATCTCCGGGCCGCCGTCGGTGGCGCGGTGACGGTCCAGCCGGGCCGACAGCCAGCCGGTCCAGAACCGCGACACGGCGGTGTCGGCCATCATCGACAGCGATACCGCCGCCCACGCCCCGCCCGGTGCGGAGGCGTGATCGGCGAAGGCCGCCGCCACATAAGCGCGTGTGAAACGCCCATGGGGGTCGGGGTCGGCGGCCATCAGGGCGTCGATCTCGGCGTCCAGCCGGTCGAGCAGATCGCGCAGCACCGCGTCCACCAGCGCCTGCTTGGTGGGAAAATGGTGGAACAGCCCGCCCTTGGTGACACCCGCGGCCGCCGCCACCGCCTGAACCGTCAGGTTCGCCAGCCCCTGTTCCGTCACGATGCGGGCGGCGTGGTCCAGCAGCGCCCGCCGGATCGCCGCGGGCTGTTTCTTGCGGGTGTAGCCGGCGGTCATGAGGCTCCCTGGATCGGTCCGTCGGTCAGTGGGCGCTGCTCCGGGAAAAGGCGTTGATCACCACCACCCCGGCGATGATCAGCCCGATGCCCGCCAGCGCCGGAAGGTCCAGGCTCTGGCGGAACAGCGCCACGCCGATCAACGCGGTGACGACGATCCCCACCCCGCTCCAGATCGCATAGGCGATGCCCAGCGGCAAGACCTTCAACGCGTGGGACAGGCAATAGAACGACAGGGCGTAAAACAGCACCGTCCCCACCCCCGGCAGCAGCCGCGAGAACTGGTCGGACCGCTGCAGCAGCGCGGTGCCCACCACCTCGCAACTGATGGCCGCCGCCAGGAAGCCATAGGCCGTGACCGATGCGTTCATGCCCGCTGCCCCTCCCGTTGCACGGTGACGGCAAAAGATACCGACCGAGCGGTATCTTTTCAAGACGCGGCGCGGATGGAAAATCCCCCTCTCCCCGGTGGGGAGAGGGGAAACAGGGTGAAATCAGCCCTTCACCAGCGGCAGCGCCGCGTCCAGCGCGGTGCGCAGGCGGGTGAACAGCGTGTCGATCTCGTCCTCGGCGATGATCAGCGGCGGGCACACGGCGATGGTGTCGCCCATGGCGCGGATGATCAGGCCGTGTTCCTGGCACAGCGCCGACACCTTGGCCCCCACCCCGGCCTTGGGATCGAAGGCGGCGCGGGTGTCCTTGTCCGCCACCAGTTCCACCGCACCGATCAGCCCCACCCCGCGGGCCTCGCCCACCAGCGGGTGGCTGAGCAGGCCGCGCAAGCCCGCCTGAAGCCGCGGGGCCACGGCGCGCACATGGCCCAGCGTGTCGCGCTCCTCATAGATCTTCAGGGTTTCCAGCGCCACCGCCGCCGACACCGGATGGGCGGAATAGGTGTAGCCGTGGCCGAAGATGCCGATCTTCTCGCTCTCCGTCACACACGCCTGATAGACCGCCTCCGACACCATCACCGCCGAAATCGGCAGATAGCCCGACGACAGCGCCTTGGCGCAGGTCAGGATGTCGGGCTTCAGGCCGAAGGTCTGGCTGCCCCAGGCGTTGCCGGTGCGGTGGAAGCCGCAGATCACCTCGTCCGCCACCAGCAGGATGTCGTACTTCTTCAACACCGCCTGGATCTTGTCGAAATACGTGGCGGGCGGGACGATCACGCCGCCGGCCCCCATGATCGGCTCGGCGAACATGGCGGCAATGGTCTCCGGCCCTTCGGCCAGGATCAGCTTTTCCAGGTTGTCGGCCAGACGGGTGGCGAAGTCCTCCTCGCTCTCCCCCTCTTCGGCGAAGCGGTAGTGGTGGGGGCAGTCGGCGTGCAGGATGCGCGCGATGGGCAGGTCGAAATCGCGGTGGTTGTTGGGCAGGCCGGTCAGGCTGGCCGCCGCCACGGTCACCCCGTGATACGCCTTCTGCCGCGAGATGATCTTCTTCTTCTCAGGGCGTCCGAGCGCGTTGTTGTAGTACCAGATCAGCTTGATGGCGGTGTCGTTGGCTTCCGACCCGGAATTGGCGAAGAAGACCTTCGACATCGGGACCGGCGCCATCTTGATCAGCGCTTCCGACAGGTCGATGGCGGCTTCGTGGGATTTGTGGCTGAAGACGTGGTAGGTCGGCAGCTTGCGCATCTGGCGCACCGCCGCGTCGATCAGGCGTTCCTCGTCGAAGCCCAGCGACACGCACCACAGGCTGGCCAGCCCCTCGATGTATTCCTTGCCGGAATCGTCGAAGACGCGGACACCCTGGCCGCGCTCGATGATGGTCGGGCCGGTGGTCTCGTGGGCTTTCAGGTTGGTGTAGGGGTGGAAACAGAACGCCTTGTCCCGGCTGGCCGCCGAGTTCCCGATAACGGTCATTTTCCCATATCCTCCAGCGCTTGATGCCGCGCTTTGCCTGTCGCCGATCCGGGCATCATGCCCCGAAAGGTCCATCGGAAGGAATGATGCCAAAAAGACGGTTCCGTATGCAAATATCTTAACCGCGCAACGAACATTCCGAACATGACGGCGGTGGCGAGGGGAATTCGTGGCAAACTTGAGCGCCGGTGGTGGGAATGCGGATTGATTTGCCTGCGACCATATCGCACACTCCGCACCCGACAGGCCCGCGGCGGCGGGTATCGGCATTCCTTACGAGACAGACAGGAGATTGGGCGTGGCGGGTACTGGCAAGTGGATCAGCGGCGGGCTCATCGGCCTGCTCGGCTTCTTCGGCCTGTTCGCGGCGTCGCGGGCGGTGGACTCGGCCTTCTACGTGGTCGGCTGGATCATCTTCTTCGGTTCGCTGGGCTATATTTTCGGGCAGGTGGTGTCCCACTACAACAAGCGCGACGCCGCCATCGCCCGGAACCGCGGGCACTGAACGCCTGCCACAGGATAAAGGCCCCGTCCACCGGCGGGGCCTTTTTGGTGTGCTATTCCGCCGCTCGGCGGGCCACGTTGGCCTCGGCGTAATCGGCGATGCGCGCGGCCAGGGTGGACAGCGACCGGCGCAGCGGCTCGAAGCCGGCGTGGCGCTGGAGCGTCTCCTCATCCATATAAAGGCTGCGGTTGATCTCAAGCTGCACGGAATGGCGGTTGCGCGCCGGGTTGGCGTAGCGGCTGACCAGTTCCACCCCCTTGAACGGGGTGTTGACGGCCACCGTATAGCCCATGCCGCGCAATTCGGCGGCGATGAAGGCGACGAATTCCGGCTCGCTGCTGGCCCCGTCGCGGTCGCCGACGACGAAATCCACCCCCACGGGCCGCGGGCTGTCCCAGCCCAGACGCGACGGCATGGAATGGCAGTTCACATGCCACACCCCGCCAAAACGGACGGCCAGCCCGTCCAGCACGCTCGACACCTGGAAATGATAGGGGTGGTAATAGCGGGCGATGCGCTCCGCCACCTCCGCCACCGGCAGGCGGCCGTCGTACAGCGGCACGCCCGGACGGCACAGGGTGCGGATCAGCCCCAGCCCATGGGCGCTGCGCGGTGACGGGCGCAGCGGGTCCGGCCACGCCCCGTCCAGAATCGCCGGGTCGATGTCGTCCACCGCCCGGTTGACGTCCACGCACGCACGCGCGAACAAGGCCGCCAGCAGCGTCACCCCGGCTTCGGGTGCTGCGGCGAACAGCTCGTCCACATAGGCGTCTTCGGTCTGGCGCAGCAGGACCAGCGGGCAGGCGAAGGTGAAGCCGGCGGGGTAGACGGTGCCGCTGTGGGGCGAATCGAACAGAACCGGCACGCGCCGGCCCGCCGGATCATGGCGAACGAGGACATCCTCGATCACAAAGCTCATCGTTCCCCCGGCCCCGCGGTTGGGGCGCATACCCATGTGTCACCGGGATAAGCTTTGGCTATAGCCCCTTTGCCGCCGTGCGTCGATGGAAAACCGTCACAATCCGCACCGGCGCCGGCGCCGGAATCGCAAAATGCACAGCAAGACGGAAACCGCACAGCGCCTGCCGCAGCCTGCGCACCGCAATGGTTAACGGCGCTTCACCGTTTTTTGCCGCCAAAAACCAATGTGAGCAAACAGTTAGCCCCAAAGACCATACGGAAACTACGCCGATTTTATTAGTGTTCAAAACCGGCACGGGCTTTGCTTTTACCAAATCAAGGAACGATGAGAAAAGCAAACACCGGAAAAAATCGAAGCAAACACCAGGAATTGCGGACCACGGAGCCCCAATAAACCACGAACGGCCCGCAACAACCCTGGAGCACGCTTCTTCCCGTCATTGGCATCAAAAAGCTGGCACCCGGCCGGAGGACGATCATGGAACTGAACAACTGCAATGAAATGCTGCAAATCGCCGAACGCCTGCGCCATCTGGCCATGAGCGAGTCGGATCAGAACCGCCTGTATCTGTTCACCGCCGCGGCAAAGCTGGAATACGGCGTGGCCGGCAAACCCCTGCCCCCACTGCCGCCCCTGATCCGCCCGACCTGGGCCGGGAACTGAGGGGGACGCACGTCCCCCTGTCCACCCCGTCCTCTTCGCCAAAGGAGCCGCCACCATGTGCGTCAGCGTCACCCTGATCCCCGCCCTGCGCCGCCAGTCCCACATTCACGTGGCCAGCAGCCATGCGGCCCTGATGGAACTGGCGCTGCAGATCGCCGCCGACGCGCAGGACATGCCGATCACCATCCTGGGCGAGGACGGGCAGATCGCCGCGTCCTTCGGGACGCGCGCCGGAACCGACGACGACGAGGTGGAACTGTTCTGACGGGGGCTGGCATCACGGACGGGCGTTGGACATACTCGGGGCGCCAAGCCCCCGACACCGGCCTTGACCACAAGGCCCCAGCCCAGCGCCGGACGCTCCCCCCCTTGTTCCCGATCGTCAGCCCCGTCATTCCGGTCACGCCCACCGACATCGCGCCCTACCGGCGCGGCAACAGCGGCATCGATTACGTCACGGCCCTGGACAGCGGACGTCCGGGGCCCCATGCGCTGATCAACGCCATCCTGCACGGCAACGAGATCGCCGGGGCGGCGGCCATCGGACGGCTGCTGCGGCTGGGGCTGCGGCCTGCGCGGGGGCGCCTGACGCTGGTTCTGGCGAACACCGCCGCCTATCACCGTTTCGATCCCGCTCATCCCTATGCCAGCCGTTTCCTGGACGAGGACATGAACCGCCTGTGGACCGGCAGCGTGCTGGACGGGCCGCGCACCAGCCAGGAGCTGCGCCGGGCGCGGCAGTTGCGCCCCTTCTATGAATCCGCCGACGCCCTGCTGGACCTTCATTCCATGGGTGGCGAATCGCCGCCGATGATCCTGTGCGGCATGCAGCCCCGCGGGCGGGAACTCGCCCGGCGCATGGGCGCGCCCGGCTGGGTGGTGGCCGATGCGGGGCACGCCGCGGGCCGGCGGCTGATCGAACACGGCCCCTTCGCCGATCCCGGCGGCACGGCCGCCGCCGTCCTGGTGGAATGCGGCCAGCACTGGCGGCCGGAAACCGCGGCGATGGCCGAGACCGCGTGCCTGCGTTTCCTGCTGGCGCTGGACATGCTGGACAGGGACCGCCTGCCCGAACCGCTGGCCGCCGGGCTGGCGGCATCCCCCGCCCCACCCCAGCGGTTCGTCACCGTCACCCACACCGTCACCGCCGCCACCGGGCGTTTCGCCTTCACCCAGCCGCTGGCGGGGATGGAGGTGGTCCCCGTCCGCGGGACCGTCATCGCCTATGACGGGGCGGAGCCGGTGGCCACCCCCTACGACGCCTGCGTGATGATCATGCCGGCCCGCCGGGTGCATGTCGGGCAGACGGCGGTGCGGCTGGGTTATCTGGAGGGTTAGCCCCCCTAGTTGCGGACCTCGGCGGTGGGGGCGTTGCCGGTCCACGGCATCACCGGCACGCTGGAGATGGCGTTCATCGGGCTGCCGTCCACCAGCTTGGTGGAATAGGACAGGTACACCAGCGTGTTGCGCTTCTTGTCGTACAGCCGCACCACGCGGGTTTCCTTGAAGAAGATGCCGGTGCTGGCGTCGAACACCTCCTTCTTGGCCGGCAGCTTGGCCGGAAGCGTGATCGGCCCCACCTGACGGCAGGCCAGCGAGAAGCGCGACGGGTCTTCCGCCAGCCCCAGGGAACCGGAAATCCCCCCCGTCCGCGCCTGGGACAGATGGCAGGCCACGCCGGGAATTTCGGGATCGTCGAACGCCTCGATGCAGATCTTGTGGTTGGCGCCCAGCAGCTTGAAGGCGGTATCGACGCACCCCACGGTTTCCGCCGACGCCGCCCCGGCCAGCAGCCCCGCCGTCATCAGGCCGGCGGCAAGGCCGGTCAGGCTCACGCGCATCATCGTCTGTCTTCCCCTTCTGGTCCGATGGCACCACAGGCAACCCATATGGGGATGCCCCGTCAAGCGGCAAACGGGCTGAGAACCAAATGCCGTCCGGCGCGTTACCGGTTTCATGACCGATCCCGCGCCCTCCCCCGCTCCCGCCCCCGACGCCGCCGGGGTTCCGCCCCCCGTCCGGCCCAGCCCCCCGGCGCTGACGGTGGGGGTGGTGGGGCTGTTCATCCTGGCCCTGCTCTACACCGTCTATTTCGGGCGCGACGTGCTGCTGCCCATCTGTCTGGCGCTGCTGCTCAGCCTGCTGCTGCGCCCGGTGGTGCGGGGGCTGTACCGCTGCGGGCTGCCCGACTGGCTGGGGGCGGCGGTGGTGGTGGTGGGCGTGTGCACCGCCGGGGGCGTCGCCTTCACCACGCTCAGCATCCCCGCCGCCGCGTGGGTGGAGCGGATGCCGCGGCTGGTCAACGACCTGCAGGTCAAGCTGTCGGACATCCGGGAAAGCCTGGACCGCGCCCGCAAGGCGTCGGAACAGATCGAATCCATCGCCGGCCCCTCCAACCCGCAGGAGGTGGTGATCCGCGGCCCGTCGCTGGCCCGCCAGGTGCTGAGCCACACCGAAGCGGTGATCGCCAACGTGGTGATCATGCTGGTGCTGCTGTACTTTTTCCTGGCGCGCGGGCGGATCAGCCTGGAAACCGTCATCGGCACCATGCGGTCGGTGGACGACCGGGTGCATTACGCCCTGCTGGCCGCCACGGTGCAGCAGAACATCGCCGCCTATCTGGCGACCATCACCATCATCAACATCTGCCTGGGGCTGGCCACCGCCGGGGCCATGTGGGCGGTGGGGCTGCCCAACCCCGCCCTGTGGGGCACGCTGGCGGGGGTGCTGAACTACATCCCCTTCATCGGGCCGGGCGTGGTGACCGTGATCCTGGCCCTGGCCGGCGCGCTGACCTTCGACACCCCGGCCCAGATGCTGGTGCCGCCGGTGGTTTTCGTCGCCCTGACCACGCTGGAAGGCAACGTGCTCACCCCGCTGATCGTCGGGCGGCGGCTGGCGCTGAACCCCATCGCGGTGTTCGTGTCGATCCTGTTCTGGGGCTGGATGTGGGGGGTGCCGGGGGCGCTGCTGGCGGTGCCGATCCTGGCGGTGTTCAAGATCGTCTGCGACGCGCACGGACCGCTGAAGGCCGTGGGCGCCGTTCTGGGCCAGGCGCCGCCCGTTCCGCTTACGGGCGGGTCCGCAGCCGCGCCAGCGGCAGGCTCTCGCCGTTGATGCCGGGATCGTCGTAGCGCACGGTGCAGCCCTGGGCCGTGCCCTTGACGATGGTGGCGGGATACCAGACGGCATCGCTTTCGGCGACCACCGCCACCCCGGCGCTGCACGCCCCGACCGGCAGGCCGGGGCCGCCGCCGGCGAACGGACGGATGCGGTCGGGGGAAACCACCTCGTCCTCGTCCTCCGAATAGCCGTCGAAGCGCACCACACAGAAACCGGGGCGCCCCGCCGGTCCGCGTACGGTGGCCGGATACCAGGCATCGTCGGAAAAGGCGAAGAGCCGTTCCCCCGCGCGGCATTCGCCCCCGCCACCGTTGACCCCGGTGACGGTGGGCGGCACCGCGGCGGGCGACAGCGCCGCCGTCTGCGTCACGGGCGCCGTCTGCGTCACGGGCGCCGGGGCGGCGGGTGCCGGGGCCATGCTGGGCGGCAGGCCGGCGGGGGAAAGCTGGACGGGCGTCACCGTCTGGGCCACCCGCGTGCCGGCCGGGGCCGGCGGCTGTGCCGCCCCGCCCGGCGCCGTCCCGGCAGTTCCCCCTTGCGCGCCGGTGGCGCGCAGACGGTTGCGGGCCAGGGGAGCGAAGGCGCCGTTGGGGTATTGTTCCAGATAGGCGGTGAAATCGGCGGGGTTGGCGCTGTCCTTGATGCTGTTCCAGAACACCACCTCCAGCGTGGTGTCCGCCGCCGGGGCCCCCGCCTGACGGGCCGGCGCGCCGGCGGATGCCGCCGCTGCCGCGGCCTGGGTGGGGCCGGGCTTCAGCATCACCTCCGACCCGCCGAGCGAGCCGTAGATGAACGGCTGCTGCTTGCCGTTGGTCTGAGAGATCACCGAATCGCGCACCCGCCCGAACAGCAGCCGCACGTCCAGGCCCGGCGTTTCCATGTGCTGGAGCAGGGCCGTGGTGAAGGGGCTGTTGCTGTCGTTGCCGTCGAGCGCGATGTCGTCGGCGGCGGTGGCATAGGCCACCAGCGTATCGACGCTCAAGCCCTCCACCCGCGCCAGACCGCGGCCCACCGCCGCCGAGCGCCCCGCCCCCATGGACCGCGCCATGCGGTCGCCGAACGGGTTGTTGCGGCAGGCGTCCAGCACCATGATGCGGACCTTGCGGGCACCCTGCATCTCTTCCAGCAGGGTGTCCATGGGCACGGCCTCGTACCGCAGATCCTGTTCGCGGACCAGCTTGGCGTCCACCGGCACCAGATAGTTCTTGCCCGCCACCTGCAGCCCGTGGCCGGCGAAGAAGGCGAAGGCGATGTCGGCGTTGGGCACCCGCTCGCCGAAGCGGCGCAGCGCCGCCTCCAGCCCGCGCTTGTCCAGGTCGTAGCCCTCGATCACCTCGAAGCCGAGGCGGGTGAGGGATGCGGCGACGGCGCGGGCGTCGTTGGGCGGATTCGCCAACGGGGCGGCTTCCACATAGGCGCCGTTGCCCACCACCAGGGCCACCGGCGCCCCCGCCGCCGCGGGGGTGCTCCACGAAACCCCAACAAGGCCCAGGGCCAGGCCGAGGCAGGCAACCAGCAAAAGCACGGAACGGGTCATGATTCGCAATGCGGTGAGCAAGAGTGTGTCGGCAAGGCAGATATCGCGCAAAAATACGCCGGAAGGATGGCGTCTTTTGGCGTATCCGGTGCATCCTCCCCCAGCTACACCGATGGTGTCGAGAGGGATTGGGCGATGACTGCTATGGGGTTGCGCGGCCGGGCCGCCGGATGGTTGCCGTTCGTGCTGATGGTGGTGGTGCTGGTGCTGGCCGGGCCGGTGCGGGCGCAGAATTTTCAGGGCATGCTGAACCGCTTCATCAAGGCGGAATCGCTGTCCGGCGGCGTGCTTCTGGTGTCGGGGCCCATGGGGCGCAGCGTGGTGGCCGCCGGCATGGCCGACAGCGAAAAGGCGGTGACCATGACCCCGCAGTCGCGGTTCTACGTGGCCTCGGTCGGCAAGATGGCGACCGCGGTGGCGACGCTGCAACTGGTGCAGGAGGGGCGGCTGGCGCTGTCGTCGCCCATCGCCGGGCTGCTGGGCACCATGCCCACCGACCGCATCGCCAACATCAAGTCGGCCACGCTGGAACAGGTGCTGACCCACACCTCGGGCATCCCCGATTACCTGAACGAGCGGTTTTCCGACGCCAGCAGCGAACGGCCCGACCACATCTGGACCGCCGCCGAATCCATGGCCTTCGCCCGCGGGGAAAAGCCGCCGGGGCGTCCGGGGCAGGTCTACGACTATTCCAACAGCAATTACGTGCTGCTGGGACAGGTGGTGGAGACGGCGGACGGCACCTCGTTCGCCGAGTCGCTGAAGCGGCGCATCTTCGCCCCCGCCGGCATGACCGCCACCACGGTGGGGGCCGGCAATTTCCGCGATCCCACCCTGGCCCACGGCTACACGGAAGAGGACGGGGACGTCAGCACCTATTCCTGGACGTCGATCACCGGCGACGGGCCGCTGGTGACCACGGCGGAGGATCTGGAGCGGTTCGCCTTCGCCCTGTTCCGCGACGGGCGGCTGCTGTCGCCGGCCATGCTGAAGACCATGCAGACCACCACCGACCTGGAAACCGCCTATGCCATGGGGCTGGAGATCTGGGACGACCGCTGGGGCACGGCCTATGGCCACACCGGCTCCTACGACGGTTTCGAGTCGGAGGTGCGCTACTACCCCGAGCGGCAGACGGTGATGGTCTTCCTGACCAACGGCAACCAGTTGACCGACACCGACCTGCTGGACAAGGCCGCCGCCGCCGTGTTCGGCGGGCAGTGACCGGGCGTTATCCGTTCATCCCCCACGGTGCTCCGGCGCCGTGGGGCCAGGACAGCAGATGGCTGGGGCAGGCGGTGCAATCGCTGCTGCCGAACCCCGGCAGCGGCACCGGCCACCCGGTGAGAGCCGCCACCAGGGTGCATTCGTCACCATCGGGAAACACCCAGACCCCCGGCACCGTCCCTGCCTCGGTCAGCCGGTCGATGTGCCAGCGCAGGGATTTTCCCCGTTTCATGTGCCGCCCCACCCGCGCCCGGATCCCCCCCGGCCCCCGCGCGCTGCCGCAATAGACGTACCGCCCGGCGCCCAGCACCACCGCTGCCCGCCCCGGCAGGGTGACCGTGACCCCATCGGCAAGATCGACCACCAGCGCATAGGCGCCGGGGACGGGGGGAAGCGTGCCGGGGGAAGTGTGGAAGGTGGCGTTTCGCACGGCAGCCCTCCAGTCATCGGGTCCAGGGCCCCGGCCCTGACCGGGGGAAGCACGAAGGGGGCCGGCGGCCCCCTTCGTCATTTCCGTCAGTTATCACCCATCTTGAGTGCGGCGATGAAGGCGCTCTGGGGGATTTCCACTTGGCCGAACTGGCGCATGCGCTTCTTGCCTTCCTTCTGCTTGTCCAAGAGCTTGCGCTTGCGGCTGATGTCGCCGCCATAGCACTTGGCCAGCACGTCCTTGCGCAGCGCGCTGATGGTTTCGCGGGCGATGACGCGGGCGCCGATGGACGCCTGCACCGCGATCTTGAAGAGCTGGCGCGGGATCAGCTCCTTCAGCCGTTCGCAGAGCTGGCGGCCCCGGCGTTCGGACTGGGAGCGGTGGACGATCATCGACAGGGCGTCCACCGGCTCGGCGTTCACCAGGATCGACATCTTCACCAGATCGCCTTCCTCGTACCCGTCCATCTGGTAATCGAAGCTGGCGTAGCCGCGGCTGATGGACTTCAGCCGGTCGTAGAAGTCGAACACCACCTCGTTCAGCGGCAGGCGGTAGACCAGCATGGCGCGGGCACCGGCGTAGGTCAGTTCGATCTGCTGTCCGCGGCGTTCGGTGCAGAGCTGGAGGATACCGCCCAGATATTCGTCGGGCAGCATGATCGTCGCCTTGATCCACGGCTCCTCGATGCGGTCGATCTTCACCACATCGGGCATGTCGGCGGGGTTGTGCAGGTCCAGCACCGTGCCGTCGTTCATGGTCAGCTTGTACACGACCGACGGCGCGGTGGTGATGAGGTCGAGATCGAATTCCCGCTCCAGCCGCTCCTGGATGATTTCCAGGTGCAGCAGCCCGAGGAAGCCGCAGCGGAAGCCGAAGCCCAGCGCGGCGGAGGTCTCCGCCTCGTAATGGAAGCTGGCGTCGTTGAGCTTGAGCTTGCCCAGGCTGTCGCGCAGCCGTTCGAAATCGCTGGAGTCCACCGGGAACAGGCCGCACCACACCACGGGCACGGAGGGCTTGAAGCCCGCCAGCGGTTCGGCGGCGGGGCGGCGCTCCTCGGTGATGGTGTCACCGACCTTGGTCTGGGTGATGTCCTTGATGGCGGCGGTGACGAAGCCCATCTCGCCGGGCCCCAGTTCGCCGGTCAGCAGCGCCTTGGGCGTGAACACGCCCACGCGGTCCAGGTCGTGGGCGGTGCCGGTGGACATGAAGCGGACCTTCTGCCCCACCTTCAGCCGGCCATCGACCACGCGCACCAGAATGACCACGCCCAGGTACGGGTCGTACCAGGAATCGACCAGCAGCGCTTTCAGCGCCGCGTCCGCATCGCCCTTGGGCGGCGGCAGGCGGGTGACGATCCCCTCCAGCACCGCATCGACGTTCAGGCCGGTCTTGGCCGAGATGCCGATGGCATCGCTGGCGTCCAGGCCGATCACGTCCTCGATCTGCTGCTTCACGCGGTCCGGTTCGGCGGCGGGCAGGTCGATCTTGTTGAGGACGGGAATGATCTCGTGGTTGTTGTCGATGGCCTGATAGACGTTGGCCAGCGTCTGCGCCTCCACCCCCTGGCTGGCGTCCACCACCAGGATCGAGCCCTCGCACGCGGCCAGCGAGCGGGAGACCTCGTAGGCGAAGTCCACGTGGCCGGGGGTGTCCATCAGGTTCAAGGTGTACTGTTTGCCGTCCTTGGCCTTGTAGAGCAGCCGGACGGTCTGCGCCTTGATGGTGATGCCGCGCTCGCGCTCGATATCCATGGAATCGAGCACCTGTTCGCGCATCTCGCGGGCGTCCAGCCCGCCGCACAACTGGATCAGCCGGTCGGCCAGGGTGGATTTCCCATGGTCGATGTGGGCGATGATGGAGAAATTGCGGATCAGCGACAGGTCGGTCATCGGGGCACGGAGGTAGGAGAGCCAGGGTGCGGATACACGCGGGCACCATAGGTGTTCGTCCCCATGGGCGCAATCGTCATCGCGCGGGCGCCGCTGGAAAGGGACTCTAGAAAGACCTGGGATCCGCCGTGGCAAAAACCACGGGCATCCCGGCGGAAAAACCCCCACATTAAGGCGGGCCGTCCCTGCCCTGTCCACCCGCCATCCGTCCGAGGTTCCGGCATGACCCGTTCCCTGTTCCAGCGCCCGGCCCGCCGCGCGGCGCTGGCCGCCCTTCTGGCTTTCCTGCCCCTCTCCATAGCGGCGATGGCCGCCGCCCAGACGGCCCAGACGGCAGCGCCCCTGGGGACGGACCCGGCGGCCATGGGGCCGCTGGTGCCGTTCCTGCCCACCGGCACCTCCCCCGACGGATGGACCGCGCGGGTGGACGGCAACGCCTATGTTCTGGAAAACGCCAAGCCCGGTGCCGCGAAATACGTCCACAGCGGCACTCCCGCGCCGGGGCCGCGCGCCCTGTCGGTGGCGGTGAAGGTGCAGGCCGCGGGCGCGCCGGGCGACAGTGCCGCCGGGCTGCTGTACGGGCTGGCGCCGGGGCCGAACTATTACGCCTTCGTGCTGACGGGCGAGCGTCAGGCGGCGCTGTTCCGCCGGTCGCCGGGCGGGATGGAACGGCTGATGGCGCTGGGCGGCGACATGGTGGCCGGCGATACGGTCACGCTGGGCATCACCGAAAAGGAAGGAGCCATCGCCCTGTCGGTCAACGGGCGGGAAGTGGCGGCCCTGTCGCAGCAGGGCACCGGGGCCGGGGCCGCCGGCATCATCGCCATCGGGGCCGGCACGTTCCGCTTCGGCGGGTTCCGCAGCCAGACGCCGTAAGAGAGAAAGACCGTTCCCGGCGGCGGTCCGTACCGCCGCCGGGAACGCCCGGACCTTACTTCTTGGTCCAGACTTCGGTGCCCTTGCCGCCCTTGTCGGCGCGGCGCCACCACGGGCCGCTCAGCGAGCCGTCGGGGTTGATGGTCAGCAGCATGATGCTGTTCTTGCCGTCGGCGACCGAAGCGATGGCCAGCACGTTGCCGGTCACCTGGCCCACGCCCAGATAGGCGCCGTCGTCCCAGGTGATTTCGACCGCGCCCGACGGCACGGACTTCACCACCACCTTGCCGGATTCGCTGTAGGCGGAACCGTCGGTGTCGGTCCCCTTGTAGGTATAAGTTCCGACCACCTTGGCCGCGTCCTGGGCAAAGGCGGGAACCACGAGACCAGCGGCCAGCACCGCACCGAGAGCCAGAGTGCGCAACATGGAGAACGCTCCTTTGTCATGATGTTTCAAGGAAACCGGCGCGGCCTTATTTCCCCCGGCCGCTGCGATCTCTCCATGACGCTAGGAGGGATAACGAAGCCCTGTCAAAGAGGGTTTTTTTCTTAGGTAGTGGAATAACCGTTCAGGGAACCATGCCAGACAACAATACGCTGAGCGTCACCACGCTGACCACCGTGGACACCAGAATGGCGGTGGAGGTGCGCTCAATATAGATCCGGTACTGCTGCGCCACGACAAAGGTCAGCGCCCCGGTGGGCAGGGCCGCCAGCAGGATGGCGGCGTTGGCCCAGTACGGATCCAGCGGAAACAGGGTCTTGATGAGAAGCCACGTCAGGGCCGGCTGCACCAGCAGCTTCAGCCCGACGATCCAGGCGATTTCGCGGGGATCGGCGCTGACCCGGCGGGTGGACAGGAACAGCCCGATCGCCACCAGCGCGCACGGCCCCGCCGCCGACCCCACCAGCTCGCAGAAGGTCACCACCGGGCGCGGCAGATCCACCCCCGGCAGCAGCAGCGCCCACGCCGCGCCGGCCACCGAACTGACGATCAGCGGGTTGCGCGACACCGCACGCGCCACGTCGCGCACCGCCCGGCCCCACCCGTGGCCGTGGCTGCGCACCAGTTCCAGCCAGATGACGGCGATGCCGACCATCACCGCGCTCATGATGACGGTGGCGATGATGGCCGGGGCCAGCCGGTCGGCCCCGAACGCCGCCAGGAACAGCGGAATGCCCATGTAGCCGGTGTTCGAGAAGCAGGCGGTCAGCCCCTGCATGCACTGGATCGGCGAACCTTCCCGGTGCAGCACCCGCCCCAGCACGGCCCCCAGGGCATAGACCACCAGCATGGCCCCGAGAAAGGCGCCGATGAACGGGCCGTTGAACAGCTCGGCCAGCGGCTTGCGCGCCGTGCCGGCGAACAGCAGCGCCGGCAGCGCCATCCAATAGACGAACTTGTTCAACGCCTCCGACGAGGATTCGCCCAAAAGCTTCGCCCGCCCTGCCAGATAGCCGGACAGGATGATGGCGAACACGGGCAGCACGACGTTGACGACCGGGGACATGCGGGGCCTTCGGCTGGGAGAGGGGGATGCCGGCGGGATAGAGGTGATACCATTGGGACCGTGAACACTACGCACCTCCCCCGCCGGCTGTCGAGCCGGCCCCGCCCATGAGCGGCGGCGGTCAGCCATGCGGCGGGCTTGACCTGCGACCTGTATGGGGCAACATACGCTGGCGCTCCCGTCCGGGGGCCGACTCCTCCCTCTGAGGTAGCAATGATCGACCATCACAGCGCCCTTATCTACGTCATGGTTCTCGTCTCGGCGGCGGATGCCGACATGACGGACGCCGAATTGGAAACCATCGGCGAGAACGTGCGCTATCTGCCGGTTTTCCAGGACTTCTCCATCGAACGCCTGCCCGACATCACCCGCGACTGCACCCGGCTGCTGACGGATTCCAACGGGCTGGACAAGGCGCTGGACCTGATCCGCGACAGCGTGCCGGACAAGCTCTGCGAAACGGCTTACGCCGTGGCCTGCGACATCGCCGCCGCCGACGCCAAGGCCACCCAGGAAGAGCTGCGCATGCTGGAGCTGCTGCGCCACAAGCTGGGCGTGGACCGGCTGTGCGCCGCCGCCATCGAACGGGGCGCGCGGGCGCGCCACATGCGCCTGTGACCGCCGGCCCCATGCCATCCCCGCTCGCCGGGCGCACGGTGGGGCTGATCGGGCTGGGGCTGATGGGCCGCCCGATGGCCCGCGTCCTGGCCGCCGCCGGCGCACGGGTGGTGGGCCACAACCGCAGCCCCGGCCCCATGGCCGAGATGGCGGCGGAGGGGATGGCCACCGCCGCCACCCCCGCGGATCTGGCCGCCCGGCTGGACCCGGCGGACCCGGTGGCGATCCTGATGCTGACCGACACCCCGGCGGTGGAGACGGTGGCCGGGGTGCTGCTGCCCGCCCTGCCCGCGGGTGCCCTGGTCATCGACATGAGCACCACCGCCGTGGACGCCACCCGCCGTCTGGCCGCGCAGGCGGCGGGGACGGGGGTGGACTGGCTGGACGCCCCGGTGTCGGGCGGCACGGTGGCGGCACGGGCCGGCACCCTGACCATCATGGCCGGGGGGAGTGAATCCGCCTTCGCCCGCGCCCTGCCGCTGTTCCAGGTTTTGGGCCAGCGCATCACCCATGTGGGTGACAGCGGCGCGGGACAGGTGGCCAAGACCGCCAATCAGGTCATCGTCGGCCTGACCATTGGTGCGGTGGCCGAGGCGCTGGCCCTGGCCCGCGCGGCGGGGGTCGATCCGGCCCGCGTGCGCGACGCCATCCGCGGCGGCTTCGCCGAATCGCGCATCCTCGACCTGCACGGCGGGCGCATGGTGTCGGGGGATTTCACCCCGGGCGCACGGGCCACGGTGCAGTTGAAGGATCTGCGCCAGGCGCTGGCCCTGGCCGGACAGGCGGGGCAGGAGGTGCCGGCGGTCGAACTCTGCCGCCGGCTTTATGAGCGGTTGGTGGACCGGGGCGACGGCGGTCTGGACCACGCCGCCCTCTACCGGCTGTTCGACGGGTCCACGGCGGAAACGGGGTCCGAACCGGAGAAGCGCTGAACCAGCGCGTGCAGGATGCCGCCAGGCCGGGCGGCATCCACCGGCGGCCCCTCCGGCCCCCACATGCCGTGCCACAGGTGCACGCCCGCCACCCGCGGGTGGGCGATGCGGTCCCGGTGCTCCGCGCCGGGTGTGTCCAGGCCGGCGTGCCGGGTCCAGTCCACCGGGTTGAACACCATGGGCGGCATCACCCCGGCCAGCAGATCCCGCCCCGCCCCCGCCAGCAGTTCGCGCGTCAGCAGCAGCGGCCCCGCCGCCCCGAACGGCACCGGCCCGCCGCGGTCCAGCGCCCGCATGCTCTCGGTGAACAGATGCTCCAGGAAGGGCGACCCCTGGGGTGCACGGATGGCGTCGTTGACCACCATGTGCCCCTGCGCCGCCCCGCCCCACTGGGTGCAGAACACATGCGGCGTGGCGAAGCGCAGGGGCCGCAGCAGCACCATGTCGGTGTCCAGCCACCACCCGCCCAGCCGGTGAAGCGCCCGGTAGCGGAACAGGTCGCTGAAGAAGCGGATGTCGGCGCCCCGCACGCAGCGCCGATAGACCTCTTCATCCACCACGGTGCGGGCGTCGGCCCACGCCACCCCCGCCGGCAGCCCGTCCACCGGATCATAGGAATAGAGCCGCACCGGGTGCCCTTGCGCCACCATGGAGCGCAGCGCCAGCCGCACCGCCGGGCGCGGCGGCTGGCCGCCCCAGAAGGTCAGAATGGTGTCCAGCCCCGCCCCCGCCGCCACGGGCAGCGGCCCGATGGCGGCGTTGTGGCCGGCGGCGGCGGCCAACCCGGCGGCTTCCCCGTCACGGAACAGGAAGGGGAAGGCCCGGAACGCCGCCGGCATCACCCCGGCAGGATCGGCGGCGGCAAAGGCGGCGGCCAGTTCCTCCAGCCCATCGGTTTCACGGGATGCCAGCCGCACCGCCCGGCGCAGCGGGGCCGCCGCCCGCAGCGTCCGCCCCACCCCTTCCAGGGCCGCCGCATTGGCCGGGTCCAGCGCCACGGCGCGGGCATAAGCGGCGGCGGCGGCCGGTGCGTTCCCCTGCGCGGCCAGCATCATGCCGCGGTTCAGCCACGCCTCGTTAAAATCCGGGGCCGCCGCCGTGGCCTGGGCCAGCAGGGCCAGCGCGTGGGCCGGATCACCGGCGGCACGGCGGTTGAGGGCGCGGTTGTTGGCGGCGCGGGCATGGCCGGGGTTGGATTCCAAGGCGGCGGCATAGGCGGCGTCGGCCTCGTCCGCCCGGCCCAGCCGGTCCAGCAGCACCCCGGCGTTGAACGCCGCATCCGCCAGGGCCGGGGCCAGGGCGTGGGCGGTGCGGTAGCCGTCCACCGCCTCGGCCAGCCGGCCCACGGACTCCAGCGCCATGGCCCGGTGCAGGTGGTAATCGGGAACGGCACCGTCCAGCGCCACCGCCCGCCCGATCAGGTCCGCGGCGTCGCCGAACCGCCCGGTCTGGGCATGCACCACCCCCAGCAGGTGCCACGCGGCGGCCACGCCGCCGTCAACGTCGAGAATCCGGCGGTAGATGATTTCCGCCTCGTCCAGCTGCCCCGACTGGTGCAGTCCGGCGGCGTGGGACAGGGCTTCGGCGATGGTGGCCATGGGGGCATCCGGCAACGGCGGCGGGAGCGGCTACCATAAGCGCCGCCCCGCCACGCCGGAAAGGGTCAAACCGGAAAGGGCACGTTCTTCAGCGCGCCATCATCAGGCCGAGATAGCAATCCATGGGGGCTTCCATGGCGCGGCGCTCCATATTGACCGCCAGACACAGGCAGCCCTCGGCGTGGGCGCGGGGGGCGTGTTCGCTGCCGGTGCGGAGAATCGCCACGTCGCCGGTGCGGTAGGAGCCGTGCTCGTCGCTGAACCCGCCCTCCAGCACCACCACCAGTTCCATGCCGTCGTGGCCGTGGCGGGGAATGGTGCGCCCGCCCTCCATGCGCATGAGCTGCACCCGCGACCCGTCGTCGGCGCCGGTCATCGCCACCGGGGTCACCCGCACGCCGGACAGGGCGTCTTCCCACGCCAGCGCCGACAGGTCGTCGCCCACATAGCGGCGCAACGGTTCCGGCACCACCAGGCCGGTCCGGGGTGCCGCCGTCCGCGGAACACGGATGGCCGGCGCACGCGCGGGACGTGGCATGGGATCTGTGTCGATACGGGCCAGCAGCGACTCGAACAGCCCATCGTCCACCGGATCGGGGTCGAGGCCGTCCAGCAGCGCGCCGCCCACCACCTCCAGATCCGTCACCACCTGACGGCAGTTGGGGCAATAGGTCATGTGCGTGGCGAGCACCAGCGCCGACGCCTCGTTCAGGCTGCCGCCGGCATAGCCGAACAGCAGCGCCTCGTCGGGGTGATGTGTCGGCAGCCTCATGCGCTTTCTCTCAGAGCTTTTCGCAGACGGTCCATGGCCAGACGCAGCCGGGACTTGACGGTTCCCAGCGGAATGCCGCGCTCGGCGGAAATGGTGCTGTGGGGCACCTCGTCGAAATAGGCCAGACGCAGCAGCTCCGCCTGTTCCGGCGGCAGCTCGCGCAGCGCCAGCCGCATGCGCTCGGCGGATTCGCGCGCCTGGATGCGGTCGTCGGCGGGGGTTTCCGCCTCCGGCAGCAGCAGCGGATCGGTGGGATCGAATTCCGGCCGGGCCTCCCGGCGCAGGGCATCGACGCGCTTGTTGCGCGCGATGGTGAAGATCCAGGTGCTGGCCGAGGATTGCGCCGGGTCGAAGGTGCTGGCGCGCCGCCAGACCAGCAGCATCACCTCCTGCACCAGTTCGTCGGCGGACCCGGCCTCCACGCCCAGACGGCGCAGGTACGCCTTCACCCGCGGGGCGAAATAGGCGAAAATTCGGGCAAAAGCGGTCCTGTCCCCCGCCCGCCCGACGGCGAGCAGCAGGTCTTCCATGGACACGGATGCATCGGCCGCCGGGTGGGCCGCGGCCGGGGTCGGTCTTTCATCCATGCATCCATTGAAGGCGAAGACGGCCCGCCGCACAAGCCATTCCTTCCCCATCCGCCACCATCGGGCGGGTGGCAGAGGTTGCAGACAGGTGAAGGGACATGCAATTTGCATCATGTGCCCTTATACGCGATGCAAATTGCATCGGATCACCCCGGACCGAAGTTTTTCGTCCGGCCCCCCCGCCCGCCGCCGGGGCCTTTTCCGGCCCGGTTGGAAAAAAGGGGGTATCAGCGCTTCTATCCGCCGAGGAATTGGGCTAGTGTCCCCGTCATCCGAAACCACTTCGCAGTCGCACAACGATGATGCCTTACCGCACCATTCGTGGCGCCGCCGTTGCTGCAGCGCTGGCCGTCTCCGCCCTGATGTCCGTCACGGCTTCGGCGGCGGAACCCAAGCTTCTGGGCACCTTCAAGGACTGGAACGCCTTTGCCTTCGAGGAAGGCGGGAACAAGGTCTGCTATATGTCCAGCCAACCCAAGAAGAAGGAACCCGCCGGCGTCAAACGCGGTGAGATCTATGCCCTGGTCACCCACCGCCCGGCGGAAAAGTCCGTCGATGTGGTCAGCTTCATGATGGGCTACAGCCCCAAGAAGGACGTGGACACCCAGGTGGACGCCAGCGGCAAGCCCTTCAAGCTGTTCAACGACAAGGAAACCGCCTGGGCGCGGGATGCCGACACCGACCGCAACCTGGTCGCCGCCATGCGCGACGGCACCAAGTCGATGATCGTCAAGGGCGTGTCGGGCCGCGGCACCAAGACCACCGACACCTACAGCCTGAACGGCTTCGGCCAAGCCTACAGCGCCATCAGCGAGGCGTGCGGCGTCAAGCGCTGATCCCCCATTCTGCCGGACGGCGGACACCCCGGCACAAACGCCGGGGGCGTCCGCTGTTTTGGCATGGGCAAGGCTTTTGACAAGGACGGCGGGCGGCCCTATCTAACGTCGCCATGAGCGCTCATACCTCCGCATCGGCCCTGTCTGTCGCCGACTCGCCCGTGGCCGCCCCCGTGGCCGACGGACGCATCAACCTTGTCGGCCTCTCGCGGGCCGAGCTGGAAGCCGAAATGCTGGCCATCGGCCTGGAAAAATTCCGGGCCCGCCAGCTCTGGCACTGGATCTACCACCGCGGCGCCACCGATTTCTCGGTGATGACCACGCTGGCCAAGCCGGTGCGCGAGCGTCTGGCCGAACGCTACGCCGTCGTCCGCCCCACCGTGGTGCGCGACCTGCAATCGCGCGACGGCACCCGCAAATGGCTGCTGCGCATGCCCGACGGCCAGGAGGTGGAGAGCGTCCACATCCCCGAAACCGACCGCGGCACGCTGTGCGTCTCGTCCCAGGTGGGATGCACGCTGACCTGCCGTTTCTGCTACACCGGCACCCAGCGGCTGGTGCGCGACCTGACCGCCGCGGAAATCCTGGGACAGGTGATGCTGGCCCGCGACATGCTGGACGAATGGCCGGCGCCGCCTGACGGGCGCATGATCTCCAACATCGTCATGATGGGCATGGGCGAACCCCTCTTCAATTACGAAGAGGTGGCGAAGGCCATCAAGATCATCATGGACGGCGACGGAATCGCCATCTCCAAGCGGCGGATCACGCTGTCCACCTCGGGCGTGGTGCCGATGATGAAGCGCTGCGGCGAGGAGCTGAACGTCAATCTCGCCATCAGCCTGCACGCCGTCACCGACGAGCTGCGCGACATCATCATGCCCATCAACCGCAAGTATCCGCTGGCGGTGCTGCTGGAGGCGTGCCGCACCTATCCCGGCCTGAACAACGCCCGCCGCATCACCTTCGAATACGTGATGCTGAAGGGGCTGAACGACAGCCCGGCGGATGCCCGCGCCCTGGTCCGCATGCTGGAAGGCATCCCGGCCAAGATCAACCTGATCCCCTTCAACCCCTGGCCCGGTGCGCCCTATGAGCGTTCCACCGACCGCGCCATCCAGGTGTTCGGCGACATCGTCAACAACGCCGGCTACGCCAGCCCCGTCCGCACCCCCCGCGGCGAGGACATCATGGCCGCCTGCGGCCAGTTGAAGAGCGACAGCGTGCGCCTGTCGGCAGCCGACCGCGCCGCCATGGAGCGGATCATGGCGGAAAAGGACGCCGCACTCGGCTGACCGGCGGCTTTTGCAACGCCGGGTGGTTGTTCCGCCCGGCGCTCCGCTGTATATTGAAACCCATGAGAGCAAGCCGGTTGACTGTTCCATAAACTTTTAGTAATTTAGGAACGGTGGCTGCCGTCCACGCCGCCGCCCTTTCCGGGGGAGCCGTCCCATGGTCGCACTGTCCAACATCTCGACAGTCAACTACACCAAGCTGAAGGGCACCACCAGCCAGCTCAGCTCCCGCGGCATGCCGGTGGACTATCAACAGTTCACCGTCTCCAAGAACGGCGAATTCAATTTCAAGGTCAACGAGACCAACACCGCCGTCAAGATCACCGACCAGAACAACAAGGTCGTGGCGGAGTTCTCCTCCTCCGTCGATGCCGCCTCGGCCTCGGCGAAGCTCGCCCCCGGCACCTACACCGCCCAGGTCGAACAGAAGATCAAGGGCGTCAAGGACCGCGCCTATTCGCTGGAAATCACGCCGCGCGAAAACCCGGTCATCACCGCCGGCGGCGGCATGATCAAGGGCACCGCCCGCAAGCTGGAAGGCAACGACTCCGGCGTGCAGAAGCACGGGCTGAACGTGGTCCAGGGCGGCACCTTCACCTTCAACCTGTCCATGCCCAACGCCCGCTGGGCGGTGATGGACAAGGACAACAAGGTCGTGGCCTCCGGCGACACCATGAGCAAGGCCACCACCACCGAGGACATCCTGAAGAAGCCCAGCGCCAAGCTGCAGCCGGGGCAATATTCCGTCGTCATCGTCCAGGATTCCAAGATCGAGCAGGAAACCCCCTTCTCGCTCCAGCTCGTGCCCAAGGTCGAGGGGCTGGCCGCCCCCGCCGCCCAGGAACGCCCCATCGACAAAACCCTGCGCGAACGTGACGCCCGGCTGAAGCAATGGGCGGCGCAAAGCGCCTCCACCACCAAGAACCCCAACAAGCTGACGCTGGCCTACGCCTGATTCCCTGTGTCGCCCGGGCGCTCTTGCGCTATGCTGCGGCATCATGGATTTCACCGACGACCAGCTTCACCGCTATTCCCGCCACATCATCCTGCCCGAAGTCGGCGGCACCGGGCAGGCTCGGCTGTTGAACGCCCGCGTGCTGGTGGTTGGGGCCGGTGGGCTGGGGTCGCCGCTGCTGCTCTATCTGGCCGCCGCCGGGGTCGGCACCATCGGTGTCGTCGATGACGACGTGGTGGACCTGTCCAACCTGCAGCGCCAGATCATCCACGGCGAATCATCCCTGGGGCAACCCAAGGTGGACAGCGCCGCCGCCCGGATCGCGGGCCTGAACCCCGACGTCACGGTACAGGTGCACCACACCCGCCTGACCGCCGCCAACGCCGCGGCGCTGATCGCCGGCTATGACATCGTGGCCGACGGCAGCGACAATTTCGCCACCCGCTTCCTGCTGAACGACGCCTGCTTCTTCGCGGGCAAGACGCTGGTGTCGGCGGCCATGCTGCGCTTTGACGGGCAGGTGTCCACCTTCAAGGCGTATCTGGGCAAGGCGTCTCTGGGCGCCCCCCATCCCTGCTACCGCTGCATCTTCCGCGAACCGCCGCCGCGGGGGCTGGTGCCCTCGTGCTCCGAAGGCGGGGTGCTGGGCGCGCTGGCCGGGCTGGTCGGCACGCTCCAGGCCACCGAGGTGCTGAAGGAGATTCTGGGCATCGGCGAAAGCCTGTCGGGCAGCCTGCTGATGGTCGATGCGCTGAACGCCTCGTACCACCGCATCACGGTCAAGCCGGACCCCGCCTGCCCCCTGTGCGGCACCCACCCGACGATCCGCGACCTGTCGGGCCACGCGGCCTAACCAACACGAGAACGGTTCTTCCCATGCACGGCCCCGACAGCCTGTCCATCGTGGTGTTTTCCGGCGGCTACGACCGGGTTCACTACGCCCTGGTGATGGCCAGCGCCGCCGCCGCCACCAACCGGCGCGTCACGCTGTTCTTCACCGGCCGCGCGCTGCGTGCCCTGGTCCACGAACGCGAACCCGGCGTGCTGGGCTGGCACGACCTGGACGCCGCCGACGACGGCAGCAACCCCGCCGAACGCGACCGCTGGTTCGCCAAGCAGGGAATCGCCACCTTCGAGGAACTGCTGGAAGCCTGCGTGGCGCTGGGCGTCACCGTCATGGCCTGCGAGATGGGCATCAAGGCCCTGGGCCTGCCGCTGGGCGCGGAGTTGCGCAGCGACGTGCCCGTCACCCGCAGCGGCGTCGTCACCTTCCTCGCCGACGCCAGTCCCACCGGAGCCTCGTTCTTCATATGAGCCGCCTGTCCCCCGCCGCCCTCTCCATCGCCAACCGATTCGAAGCCGTCGCCGCCGACGCCATGGACGGGGCGCCGTACGAAGGCGCCGTCGATGCGCTGGTGCGGGAGGTTCAGGCCGGCACTCTCGCCGGGGATGTCCGCGATGCGCTGCGGCTGATGGCGGGGTGGATCGAGGACAGCGACGACAGCGGGCGGTTCGCGGTGAAGGTGGCGATTCTGCGCGACGCCGCCTCACGCCTCTAGAAAAGCGGGCTGCCGCCCGCGCCCGCCTGGAGGGCCGGAAGGCCCTCCAGACCACCCGTCAATCAGGCCGTCTTATAGTCCAGGGCGTAGCCGGCGGAGCGAACCGTGCGGATGATGTCGGCGTCGGCATCGTCGTTCAGCGCCTTGCGCAGGCGGCGGATGTGGACGTCCACGGTGCGTGGTTCAACGTACACGTCGTGGCCCCACACCACGTCCAGAAGCTGTTCGCGGGAGAACACCCGGCCAGGATGCTGCATGAAATGACGCAGCAGGCGGAATTCCGTCGGGCCGAGGTGGACGTCACGCCCGTTGCGGCGCACCCGGTGGGCGGCAAGGTCCATCAGCACGTCGCCGAAGCGCAGCGTCTCTTCCGCCAGGCCGGGGGACGCGCGGCGCAGCACCGCCCGCACGCGGGCCACCAGTTCGGTGGGCGAGAACGGCTTGGTGATGTAATCGTCGGCCCCGGAATTCAGGCCGCGCACCCGGTCCGCCTCTTCCCCCCGCGCGGTCAGCATGATGATGGGAATGTCGCGCGTCTTGGTGTTGCGGCGCATCTGCCGGCACACCTCCAGCCCCGACATCAGGGGCATCATCCAATCCAGCAGGATCAGATGCGGCGTCTGCTCGTTGGCGACCAGCAGAGCCTCTTCCCCATCGCCGGCAGTGGCGACGCGGAACCCCTCCTTCTCCAGATTGTACTTGAGCAGGGTTACGATGTCGGCTTCATCCTCGACGACGAGGATCAGCGGCTTCAGCGCTGAATTCATGCAGTCCTCACAAGCGGGCTACGGCTCGTCCCGGTCGGTGATCAAATCGAACCCGGCCGCCGGCGACACCACCGCGAAGCTGGCGGAGTCGCTCTTGGGCCGGTCGATCTTCAGCGGCTGTCCGACCACGACATAGTGAATGGTTTCCGCGATGTTGGTGGCGTGATCGCCGATGCGTTCCAGATTCTTCGCCATGAACAGCAGGTGCGTGCACGGCGTGATGGTCCGCGGGTCTTCCATCATGTACGTCAGCACCTCACGGAACAGGCTGGTGTGCAGGTCGTCCAGTTCCTCGTCCCGCTTCCACACCGAAATGGCCTTGTCCACGTCGCGCTCGATATAGGCGTCGAGCACGTCCTTCAGGATCTCCTCCACCAGCCGCCCCACCCGCGGGATGGCCGAGGCCGGACGCACCGCCGGCAACTGCGCCAGCACCAGCGAACGCTTGGCGATGTTGGCGGCGTAATCGCCGATCCGCTCCAGATCCGCCGCGACCCTGAGCGCCGACACGATCTCGCGCAGATCCTGGGCCATGGGCTGGCGCCGGGCCAGAAGCCGCACGGCTTCCACGTCGATTTCTCGTTCGTACTCGTCCAGCCGCGGATCGGACTGCATCACCTGCGCCGCCAGCGATACGTCGCGGCGCATGACGGCCTTCACCGCCGCTGCCACCTGGGCTTCCGCCACCCCGCCCATCTGCGTGATGAGATTGACGAGACGCTGAAGCTCCTGAGCGAACGAGCGGACGATGTGCTCGGAACTCATGAGCGGTACTCCCCTCCCCGGCCCTGTCTTCCCGGACCCGCGCGGGCTTCTGACGTCCCGCCGCGGGCATCATCGGAAGGGATCGGGATCAGCCGTAGCGGCCGGTGATGTAACCCTGCGTGCGTTCGTCGCGCGGGTTGGTGAAGATCTCTTCGGTGTCGTCGCACTCCACCATGTCGCCCAGGTGGAAGAACGCGGTCTTCTGGGACACGCGGGCCGCCTGCTGCATGTTGTGGGTGACGATGACGATGGTGAAGTTCTCGCGCAACTCGTCGATCAGTTCCTCGATGTGCGCCGTGGCGATGGGGTCGAGCGCCGAGCAGGGCTCGTCCATCAGGATCACTTCGGGGCTGACGGCGATGGCGCGCGCGATGCACAGGCGCTGCTGCTGGCCGCCCGACAAGCCGGTGCCCGGCTCCTTCAGACGGTCCTTGACCTCGTTCCACAGGCCGGCGCGCTCCAGCGACCGCTGGACCACCTCGTCCATTTCATCGCGGTGGGTGGCCATGCCGTGGATGCGCGGGCCATAGGCGATGTTGTCGTAGATCGACTTCGGAAACGGGTTCGGCTTCTGGAACACCATGCCGACACGGGCGCGGAGCTGCACCGTGTCGATGCTGCGGCCATAGATGTCGTCGCCGTCGAGCTGCAGGGTGCCCTCGACCCGGCAGTTCTCGATGGTGTCGTTCATCCGGTTCAGGCAGCGCAGGAAGGTGGACTTGCCGCAGCCCGACGGGCCGATCAGCGCCAGCACCCGGTTTTCCAGGATGTCGAGGTTGATGCCCTTCAGCGCCTGCTTGGCGCCGTAATACACCTTCACGTCACGGGCCAGCATCTTGATGGCGGCGGCGTCGGCACGGGCGGCGGTCTGGGACAGGGCTGCTTGGGTCATGGCTGCCGTACGGGGGTCGGAGGTGAGGGTTTCGGTCGGGACGCTCATGGGATTACCACCGCCTCTCGAATTTCTTGCGCAGGTAAACGGCCAGGCCGTTCATCACGATGAGGAAGCCCAGCAGCACCATGATGGCCGCCGAGGTGCGTTCGGTGAACGCGCGTTCCGGGCTGTCCGACCACATGAAGATCTGCACCGGCAGAACCGTGGCGGACGAGGTGAAGCTGTTGGGGATATCGACGATGAAGGCGATCATGCCGATCATCAGCAGCGGCGCCGTTTCGCCCAGCGCACGGGCCATGCCGATGATGGTGCCGGTCAGGATGCCCGGCATCGCCAGCGGCAGCACATGGTGCATCACCGCCTGCAACGGCGAGGCGCCCACACCCAGTGCCGCTTCGCGGATCGACGGCGGCACCGCCTTCAGCGCCACGCGGGACGCGATGATGATCACCGGCAGCGTCATCAGCGCCAGCACCACACCGCCCACCACCGGGGCCGAGCGCGGCATGCCGAAGAAGTTGAGGAACACCGCCAGACCCAGCAGGCCGTAGATGATCGACGGCACCGCGGCCAGGTTGTTGATGTTCACCTCGATCAGGTCGGTCCAGCGATTCTTGGGCGCGAACTCTTCCATATAGACCGCGGCGGCGATGCCGATGGGAACCGACAGCCCCATGGTGACCACCAGCGTCAGGAACGAGCCGACGATGGCGCCCCAGATGCCCGCCTGTTCGGGTTCGCGGCTGTCGCCGGCGGTGAACAGGGTGGTGTTGAACCCGGCGCGCAGCGAACCATCCTGGCGCAGCCCGTCCAGCGCCTTGATCTGGAGATCGTTCACCCGGCGCTGGGCCTCGGGCAGCTTGCGGTCGATGTAGCCCTTTTCAAGCTGGTCCACGTCGTCGGAGGCCAGGAACCACACCGGCACCGACTTGCCGATCAGCGCGGGATCGGCCATCACCATCTTTTGCAGGACGAACGGCGCCCCGTTGGACAGGATCTCGCCAAGCTGCCGCTTGTCGGTACGGCTGGTCACCTCGGGGAAGCGGGCCGCCAGCGCATCGCGGATCAGCTTCATGTAGTTGCCCTGGGCCAGCACCTTGGGGTCGCGGGTGCCCTGGGGGTCCAGCTCGGCGGCGTCCAGCGTCACGGTCAGCCGGATCTCGTTCTGCCAGAAGGCGGTGTAGCCCTTGGACACGATGGAGGCCAGCAGAACCACCAGCATGATGGCGGCGATGGACACGGCGGCGATGCCGTAGACGCGGAACCGCTGTTCGGCGGCATAACGGGCGCGCAACCGGGCGGAAAACTCGGCGCTCTGGTAACGCGACTTGGGGTGGGCCATGGTCATGTCCCGCGAACCCTGCTGTGCGAGGTCAGTCATACTTCTCCCGGTACTTCTGGACCACCTTCAGGGCGATCATGTTGAGGGACAGGGTGACGAGGAAGAGGACGAGGCCGAGACCGAAGGCCGACAGCGTTTTCGGGCTGTCGAATTCCTGGTCGCCGACCAGCAGCGTGGCGATCTGGGTGGTGACCGTGGTCACCGCTTCCAGCGGGTTGGCCGTCAGGTTGGCCGACAGGCCGGCGGCCATCACCACGATCATGGTCTCGCCGATGGCGCGGCTGACCGCCAGCATGATGGCGGCGACGATGCCGGGCAGTGCCGCCGGCAGAACCACCTGACGGATGGTTTCCGACTTGGTGGCGCCCAGGCCGTAGGAGCCGTCGCGCAGCGACTGCGGCACCGCGTTGATCACGTCGTCCGACAGCGAACTGACGAAGGGGATGATCATCACGCCCATGACCACGCCCGCCCCCAGCGCCGATTCCGACGCCACGTCCAGCCCGATCGACTGCCCGAGCCCGCGGATGAAGGGGGCCATGGTCAGGGCGGCGAAGAAGCCGTAGACCACGGTGGGGATGCCGGCCAGCACCTCCAGGATCGGCTTCAGCGCCGTGCGCACCTTGGGGCTGGCGTATTCCGACATGAAGATGGCCGACATCAGCCCCACCGGAACCGCCACCGCCATGGAAATCATGGTGATCAGCAGCGTGCCGGCAAACAGCGGGATGGCGCCGAACGACCCGGACGAGCCCACCTGATCGGCGCGCATGGCCGTCTGCGGGCTCCAGTGCAGACCGAACAGGAAATCCAGCGGCGGATACACCGCGAAGAAGCGCATGGCTTCGAACAGCAGCGACAGCACGATGCCGATGGTGGTCAGGATCGCCACCAGCGAGCAGCCCACCAGGAACAGGTTCAGCGCCCGTTCCACCTTGTTGCGCGCCCGGTGATCGGCGTTGATCCGCCCGCGGGCCAGCAGCAGCCCCGCCACCGCCAGCGCGGCCCCGATGGCCAGCAGCATCCAGCGCGACAGGCTGTGCAGTTCCACATAGCGGGCGGCGGCCGCATGAACCGCGGCGTGGGAATCGCGGCCCGTGGTGACCCCATGGGCCAGATTGAGGATGTCGGCCTTCAGAAGATTGAGGGCCTGTTCGTTGACGTTGGTGAGTTCGGGCGGCAGCCCGGCCAGGGCCATCTGCATGACCAGCCAGTTTTCCGACGCGCCCCACAGGACGAACAGAAGCAACGCCGGCAGACCAGCCCACAGCGCCACATACATGCCGTGGTAGCTGGGCACCGAATGAAGACGGACCACCCGGCCATCCACGGCGCGCACCGCCGTGGAGCGTCCCAGGTAGTAGCCCGTCACCGACAGCAAGGCCAGCACCACGAGGAGAACCGAAAGCTGCATACGAACCCGCCGATGAGGATGTGAACCGAAGGAGGGACTAGCCGGGATGACACGCCATCCGCAAGCAAAACGGCGGCCCCCAGGTGGTTCCGGGGGCCGCCGTCGCGGCGGAGACCGATCAGAGGCTGAGCGGCGACAGATTGATCGCCGAGGCGCGGGCCGCCTCGCGCTTGTCCTTGGGCAGGGCGATCAGGCCCTTGTCGGCCAGATAGCCCTCTTCGCCCATGGCGCGCTCGGAGGTGTATTCGGCGATGAATTCGCGGATGCCGGGGATGGTGCCCACATGCGCGTTCTTCACATAGACGTACAGCGAACGCGACACCGGGTACTTGCCCGAGGAGACGTCTTCGTAGGTCGGCGCCACGCCGTCCACCTTGGCGGCCTGGAGCTTGTCCATGTTCTGCTCGATGTAGCTGTAGCCGAAGATGCCGAAGGCGTCGGGGTTGGCCACCAGCTTCTGCACGATCAGGTTGTCGTTTTCGCCGGCTTCCACATAGGCGCCGTCTTCACGCACCGACATGCAGACCTTGGCGCGGGCCTTTTCGTCGGTGACCACGGCGGCCACGTCCTTCACGTGATGGCAGCCCGGCTCCATGACCAGCTCGGCGAAGGCGTCGCGGGTGCCGGAGGTCGGGGGCGGGCCCAGCACCTCGATTTCCTTGTTCGGCAGCGACGGGTCGATGTCCGACCACTTCTTGTAGGGGTTCGGCACCAGCTTGCCGCCGACCGGCACTTCCTTGGCCAGCGCCTTCCACAGCTGCTCGCGGGTGAAGTCGGCGTGCTTGGCGCCCTTGGACGAGGCAAAGGCGATGCCGTCGAAGCCGATCACCAGTTCGGTGATCTGGGTCACGCCGTTGGCGGCGCACTGGTCCACTTCCGACTTCTTGATGCGGCGGGACGCGTTGGCGATGTCCGGGTGGGCCGGGCCGACGCCGGCGCAGAACAGCTTCAGCCCGCCGCCGGTGCCGGTGGATTCCACCACCGGGGTCTTGAACTGCCCGCCCTTGCCGAAGGCTTCGGCAACGGCGGTGGTGAACGGAAACACCGTGGAGGAGCCGACGGCGCGGATCTGGTCGCGGGACTGGGCGTTGGCGGTGCCGGTGACGGCGGCGGTCAGGGCCAGAGCCGCGGTCGCGGCGAGGGCGATGGTCCGGGTGTTCACGTGTTCCCTCCTTGGAACCGATGAGCCGATGCGCGGGGGAACCTTGGCCGTCTCCCGCGCGTTTCAGCCAGGGGCTCCCCCGGCCGTTCTTGGGGGCGGACGTTAGCCCCTGAAGGCGACCAAGGTATTACGCTTTTGTGACAGTTTAATGAACGTGACGGCGGAAGCCGGCCTTTACGCCGCATTGCCCCTATGCGTTTGCGCCGATGCCGCCGCTGGGGCCGCCGGCGGGACCGGTGCGGCGGACGCAAAGGCGGGCAGATAGATGGTGAAGGTGCTGCCCACCCCCACCTCGCTTTCGATGGTCATGCGGCCGCGGTGGCGGTTGACGATGTGCTTGACGATGGCCAGCCCCAGCCCGGTGCCGCCCATGGCCCGCGACCGAGCCGCATCGACGCGGTAGAAGCGTTCGGTCAGGCGGGGCAGATGGATGCGCGGGATGCCCTCCCCCTGGTCGGCCACCGACACCGACACCATGTGGCCGGGCCCGCGCGCCCGCGCGCCGGCCAGCGGCACCCCCACCGCCGCCCCGTCGGACAGGCCGACCGTGATGGTCACATCGGTGTCGGCGCGGGTGTATTTGATGGCGTTGGAGATCAGGTTCTGCACCACCTGGGTCAACTGGTCCTCGTCCCCCACCACCTCCGGCACCTCGTCGTTGCCGGTGGTGAAGATCAGGCGGATGCCGCGGGCCTCCGCCTTCAGGTGCAGGGCGTCGATGACGCCGGCGATGGCCACCTCGATGTCCACCCGCCCGGCGGGGGGCATGTGCTCGTCCAGTTCGATGCGCGACAGCGACAACAGGTCGCTGACCAGCCGGGTCATGCGGCTGGCCTGTTCCTGCATGATGCCGAGGAACCGCTCGCTGGCCTCGGGATCGTCGCGGGCGGGACCGCGCAGCGTCTCGATGAAGCCCGACAGCGACGACAGCGGCGTGCGCAATTCATGGCTGGCGTTGGCGATGAAGTCGGCGCGCATCTGCTCCGACCGCTTGATGGTGGTGATGTCGTACAGCGTCAGGATGGCGATGCGCTCGTCCCGTTCCCCCGCCGGCCCCTCCCCCTCGGGGGGTTCGACGGCGTGGCGGTAGCGGAACGGCTTCACCCGGATCTCGTAGATGCGCTCCACCGGCACCGGCAGGGTGAATTCCACGATGCGCGATGCCGCCCCGCCCAGAACCGCGTCCACCGCCTGGAGCACCGCCGGGTTGCGCAGCGATGCGGCCAGATCGCGCCCGACCATCCGTTCGCCGAACAGCCCGCGGGCGGCGGTGTTGGCACGGATCACGTGGCGTTCGCGCCCCACCAGCACCAGCGGGTCGTGCAGCGCCTCCAGGATCGCTTCCGCCGCCTCCACCTGGGCGGCGGCGTCGGCCGCCTTGCGGGTCAGGTTGCGGTGCAGGCGGGCGATGGTGCCGGCCAGCACGCGGGCCATGGGCACCGACGACCACGGCGCGCTGGGCTCCGGCGCCGCCTCGTCCACGCCGTCGGCCAGCCGGCGGGCGTAATCCTCCACCCGGTCCAGATCGCCCAGCCGCACCTGCACCAGCAGCCACGCGCCCGCCGCCGCGGCCCCGGCCCCGGCCACCGCCCAGAGGGATGGTACCGGCCAGCCGAAGACCAGACACAACAGCGCCCCCGCCAGCGGAAGCGCCAGCAAGGACAGGGCCAGCATCAGACGGTACGGCGGAATGGTCATGGCAGAAACGCACCATAAGAACGGGAATCGTCTCTCATACACCATCCCGCACGGCCCGTGACGCGCGTCACAAAAGATTAACCGCCGGACGGGCCGGCGGTTGATCCTTGCTTCAATGCTGGTGTTCCCGTGTGGCGTGTCTTACCACGGCAGCGAATCATGGCCGGCCAGGGCGGCCAGAGTCACGATGTCGCTGACGGTCGCACCCATCTGCACGATCTGCACCGGCCGGTCCAGGCCGATCAGCAGCGGACCGATGACGGTGCCGCCGCTGGTCTTCTGCAGCAGCTTGGCCGAGATGTTGGCGGCGTGCAGGCCGGGCATGATCAGCACGTTGGCCGGGCCGGACAGGCGGCAGAACGGGTAGAGCCGCTTCATCAGCTCGTGGTCCAGCGCCACGTCGGCGGACATTTCGCCGTCGTATTCGAAATCGACCCGGCGCTGGTCCAGCAGATCCACCGCCTGGCGCACCCGGTCCACGTTCTCGCGGTTCGGGTGCTGGCCGAAGTTGGAGTAGGAGAGCATCGCCACCCGCGGCTCGTGGCCCATCTGCCGGGCCTTGGCCGCCGCCTGGATCGCCAGATCGGCCAGGGTCTCGGAATCCGGCACCTCGTTGACGGTGGTGTCGGCGATGAACACGGTGCGCGTGCGGTTGACCATGACGGTCAGGCCGAACACCCGTTCGTCGGGGCGGGCGTCGAACACCCGGCTGACCTCTTCATAGCACACGGGGAACGAGCGGGTCAGGCCGGTCACCATGCCGTGGGCATCGCCCTGGGCCACCATCAGCGCCGCGAAGACGTTGCGGTCCTGGTTGACCATGCGCTGGCAGTCGCGGTGCAGCACGCCCTTGCGCTGCAGGCGGCGGTAGAGGAAATCGGTGTAGCGGCGGTTGGCGTCCGACAGGCGGGCGTTGTGGATCTCCATGCCGGCGGTGGAGCTGTGACCCATGGCGGCCATCTGCTCGCGGATCACCTCTTCCCGGCCCACCAGCACGGGCGTGCCGTAGCCCGCCGCCTTGAAGGCGATGGCCGCGCGGATGGTGCGGTCCTCCTCACCCTCGGCGAACACGATGCGGCGCGGGTTGGCGCGCACCTTGTCGAGGATCAGTTCCAGCGAATCCGCCGTCGGGTCCAGACGGGTGCGCAGCGTGTTCTTGTACCCCGTCATATCGACGATGGGCTTGCGCGCCACGCCGCTTTCCATGGCCGCCTGGGCCACGGCGGGGGGAACGGTGACGATCAGGCGCGGGTCGAACGGCACGGGGATGATGTATTCCGGGCCATAGCGCAGGCGGCGGCCGGAATAGGCGGCGTCCACCTCGTCGGGCACGTCCTCGCGGGCCAGGGCTGCCAGCGCGTGGGCGGCGGCCAGCTTCATGTGCTCGTTGATGGTGGTGGCGCGCACGTCCAGCGCCCCGCGGAACAGGTAGGGGAAGCCCAGGACGTTGTTGACCTGATTGGGGTAATCCGACCGCCCGGTGGCGACGATGGCGTCGGAACGGACCGAGCGCGCCTCTTCCGGGGTGATTTCCGGGTCGGGGTTGGCGAGCGCGAAGATGATCGGCTTGGGCGCCATGGTCTTGACCATGGCCGGGGTCAGGGCGCCCTTGGCCGACAGGCCGACGAACACGTCGGACCCGGACACCGCGTCGGCCAGCGAACGCGCGTCGGTTTCCACCGCGAACGCCGACTTCCACTGGTTCATGCCCTCGGTGCGGCCGCGGTAGACCACGCCCTTGGTGTCGCACAGCGTGATGTTGGAGCGCTGCACGCCCACCGACACGAACAGCTCGGCACACGCGATGCCGGCGGCCCCGGCGCCGTTGACCACCATCTTCACGTCGGCCAGCGACCGCCCGGTGATGTCGCAGGCATTGATCAGGCCGGCGGCGGCGATGATGGCGGTGCCGTGCTGGTCGTCATGGAAGACGGGGATGTCCATCAGCTCGCGCAGCCGCTCTTCGATGATGAAGCAGTCGGGCGCCTTGATGTCTTCCAGGTTGATGCCGCCGAACGACGGGCCGAGGTAGCGGACGCAGTTGATGAACTCTTCCACGTCCTTGGTGGAGACTTCCAGGTCGATGCCGTCCACGTCGGCGAAGCGCTTGAAGAGGACGGCCTTACCCTCCATCACCGGCTTGGAGGCCAGCGCCCCCAGATCCCCCAGCCCCAGCACGGCGGTGCCGTTGGAGATGACCGCCACCACATTGCCCTTGGCCGTGTAGTCGTAGGCGGTGGCGGGGTCTTCGGCGATGCGCAGGCAGGGAACGGCAACGCCCGGCGAATAGGCCAGCGCCAGATCCCGCTGGGTCGCCAGCGGCTTGGTCGCGGTGATTTCCAGCTTGCCGGGCCGGCCGCTGGCATGCAGCAGCAGGGCTTCTTCTTCGGTGACGCGCTTATGATCGGCCATGGGGTGGTCTGTCCTCGGAGGTCTGACACGGAAGGGCCGGTTCATTGGGGCGCCGGCCTTATGGGAAAGGGCGTGGATTTTAGCGATCTTGCGCCAGCGAAACCAGAGCCGTTCCCCTTCTTTCGTCACAGGTCACCCATGACATCCTCTCGCGTATGGAAGGGATGCGGCACGGCAACCTGTGCGAAAGAGACGCCGCGATCCGTCAGCTTTCCGTAACGAAGGACCGGTATTGCTCGGCGATGGCGGCGGCGGAGGCTTCCAGGAGCCGCTTTCCGTGCTCGGGCCGGGCGAGCGCCGGGTTGGACCCGATGCGCCCGTCGGGGTAGCGGCGGCGGAAATCGCGGGCGTCATGAAAGCCCCCGGCGGGGGCGACGGCGGGGGACATCGCCACGGCCTTGATGGCGTGGGGGCGGACGTGCTGGGTCAGCGCCACCTCCGACGGGGTGGCGTGGGAGCCTTCGACACCGGGGTAGAACTCGCGCGACAACCGGCCCACCGCATCCCCTTCCCACCAGTTGGCGAGCGCGAAGCGCAGCTCGGGGGCGTCCTTGCCGTGGCGGGCGCGGTTCTCGGCGTGAATTTCATAGAAGGCGGCGCGGACGGTGGCGATGTTGCCGCCGTGGCCGTTGACGAAGAAGAACCGCTCGAACCCGTGCTCGGCCAGCGACAGCACATAGTCGTGGATCAGCGCCAGCAGGGTGGAGGGCCGCAGGGTCATGGAGCCGGGGAATTCCATGTGATGGACGGCCATGCCCACGGGAATCGTCGGCCCGACCATGGCCCCCACCGCATCGCCGACGGCGTGGGCGACGGCTTCGGCACAGATGGCGTCGGTGCCGACCAGCCCGTTGGGGCCATGCTGTTCGGTGGAGCCGATGGGCATGATGATGCCCTTGCCGGTGGACAGATAGGCCGCCACCTCGGCCCAGGTGCAATCGTGAAGCAGCACGGGATCGGTCTTTCCTCTGGCCGCGCGGAATGCGCGGGTTGCCCGCCATGATATGGTGCGCCGCCCCATCCTGGACAGCCGGCGCATGGCCGCAAGAAATCCCCTTGACCATCGGCCCGGTCTTCATTATAAGACCACCCCACGCCCACGACGTCCCCATCGTCTAGAGGCCTAGGACATCGCCCTCTCACGGCGGTAACAGGGGTTCGAATCCCCTTGGGGACGCCAACCTTCCCAACAGGTTGATAAAGTGCGCGCAGTTCCATAGTGAATAGATGTGGAACTGTGTTGCCAAATGCTCCCGTTCATCTATGGACATTAGCACGCGGCGTTTGTTTCGGTCGAATTGCGGAAACTTGATCGCAGCGGTCAAGAACTAGCCCACAAGGGCCAAGGCCGGAAAGCAGGGGAAAGAACTTATTATCCCCATCACCATCCGCACAAATTCACCCTTATTGAAGGCAAAGCGCCTTCCCAGGCAGGGCGACCCCCATTCGCATTGCCCTTAGTGACAACGTTCATCATCCCATCTCGGACTGTGGCTATCGCACAGCCTATGGCGGGCTTATAAGGCCCCATCCGGCTTGACCTGCATATTTATTATGAACATAACAACCACCCTCAACGCGATCCGAGGCATAGTTTTTGTTTTACATCAATTAAGATAAATTATTATCCAGTACAGAATTAATGATGAGCGATCAATAGGATATCGATTTATAGTTTTTAGATAAAATATAAACGAAAAGAATTATATAGAAATTTTATATTAAAATATTTACATTAATCTCACCTGCAAACACGCTATGTGGAGGGAATAATGGAAATTGAATTACCACGCAACGAAGAAAATTATATAAAGAGCATCGAACCATTTAGAAGAATTGCACTATCACTTGCCCCTCTTAGTGTTAGCTTGGCATCTGTTAGCCTTGCATTTGAGATATATTATCTTCGAGAGATTTATGATCCAAAAACATCTGGTATTCAGAGCGATCTGATAACAATTCTCCCTGTTTTGGCCGGGGGATTTTTGTTAATTGTTGCAGCTTTTTGCATTGACTGGGTGCTAGACAGCCTTTCTCCACAAGAGATGCGCGCCTTAAATGTCATGCACCAGTCGGTAGATAAATCAGATCACAAAGAATTTACAGGTGAAAAAAATGAAATTCACTTCAGAAGACGATTGTTTTCTGGAGGATATATGATTTTTTGTTTCTGCATTGGAATAGCGATGTTTCTTTTGACGGCATCTATTCCTATTTTTATTAAGAATGAATACATTAGCGGAAGCAATATTATCAGATACATATGCACTGTATTTGCATTTTTCTATGCAGCAATCGTCGTCGCAAAGATGCTCACAAAGAGAATATCGGATGGCCATTGGACGACCATTATAGTCATTGGAGCCGGAACCGTATTGGTAAATGTTGTTCTTACATATTTCTATCTTCTTAACTGACCGGCATTTTTCTTGCGGGCAGATGTGGGGATAATGCTCAAAGGACGAATGAAGCACCTTACTTGCCCATAGAAAACGCCCCGGCCCTGCCGCCGGGGCGCCGTCCGCGGTTCGGTTACTTCTCGCCGCAGGCGTTGGGCTGGGCCTTGATGCCCAGATAGCCCTGCTTGGCGTCATAGAGGAACTGGTACTGGCGCAGGAAATGGCGCCCGGTGTTGATGAAGGGCGGGTGCTTGTCGGTGACGTTGGGGATCACCTGCACCGGCTCCACCGGGGTGCCGCCGCCGACGGTGAAGGAATCGGTGGCGATGAACGGTGCCGTGGCGGGGAAGCTGACCGACACGCTGTTGCCCTTGGCCAGAACGCCGATCGTCTTCTTCGGCTCGCTGGCGTCGGGGGCCTGGACCGTGGTCAGCTTGGTGCCGGCGGGAACCGTCATATAGCTCTGGGGGATGCCCGTATCCACCAGCACATTGGCGGTCACGCACTTATCCCCGTTCTCGGACGGGTTGACCACCAGGCAGCCCTTGGGCGGCAGCCAGTCGCCGGGGTACTGGGCGTACGGCTCCAGCTTGGCGAAGGAGAAGCCGGCGGTGTTGGCCGCGGTCAGGCCCACCTGGATGCCCTGGCGCCCGATGATGTAGCCGGGGTTCAGCGAACCGGCGGCGATGGGCTGGCCGTTCAGGCGCACCAGGTTCAGCAGGACGTTCTTGTCCGGCGTGCCTTCGGGCTGGAAATCCGCCTCCTGCCCGAAGCCGACGCCCATGTAGAAGACGCTGCCGTTCACCGCCGGGGCCAGACCGGAGCAGATCTTGCCGTCCTGCTGGTAGCTGGGGCAGGAACCGGCCTGCTCCACCCCCAGAACCGGCACATAGGCCACCGCCACCGGCGCGCCCTTGCCGTCGTGCAGCGTCACCGTGGTGTGGACCCACGTGCCCACCCACAGGATCTTGCTGCTGGACAGATACTGGGTGCCGGGCTTGGAGTCGGGCCGGGCCTTCAGCGCCTGGAAGTCGGGGATCTTGCCGGCGGAGAGCGCCACGCCCACCGATCCGGTGTCCATCTGTACCGAGGTATAGCCACGCACCGGGCCGACGCTGACGTTCAGCCGCGGCGCGTTGGTGAACGACACGGCCTGCGGGTTGGCGAAGGGAATGCACTGGGTTGCCGTCGCCCCGTCGTACACGGGTGCGGCCAGCGCCGCCGTGGAAACAGCCGCGGCCAGCGCACCGGGAAGCAGGCCTCGGAAGGCAGAAAACGAATACATACGCAACCCCCTGTTGTCCGTTATGCCGAACAATAAAACTGCAATCGTACTCGGCAAACGAAGAACACGGGGCAAAGCGCCCGTCTTGCCAGCGGCGGCGGGACGGGATACAGTCGGCCCCGGTCGGCAGTTCACCCAGGCGTCGCCGCCCCCGGTCCGGGGGAGCTAAACCTGCCCTACCCCTTTCTTGCACGGAACACCTCATCGCGTGCCGTGCCGGAAGCCGGCGGCCACCGGCAGCCCTCAACGGATGGCACGTTGTGAGGATGCATCATGACCAGAACGCCGCTGCCTTACCGCACCGACGACATCTCGGCGCTTGCCCGCTCGCTGCGCATCCAGCTTGCCGGACGGAGCGAGACGCCCAGCCATGTCGAGCTGCTCAACATGCTGGCGAAAGCCGCCGGGCACCGCAATTTCCAGCATTTCCGGTCCCTGGCCGTTCCCGCTCCCCTGCCCGCCGAAGCCCCGCCCCCGGCGGCATCCCCCCCGGAAACGCCCCCGGAACCGGCGGCGGTTCCCGCCGCGGTGGATATGGCCAAGATCCTGCGCATCGCCCGCTGCTTCAATGACGCCGGGGTTCTGGTGCGCTGGCCGCCCAAGCTCAGCGAGCGGCAGCCCTGCCTGTGGGTGATGTGGTCGCGGGTGCCGCCGGGGGCCGTGCTGCACGAACGCGCCGTCAACGCCCTGCTGCAGGACAACCACAGCTTCGGTGACCACGCCCTGCTGCGGCGGGACATGTGCGACATGGGGCTGCTGGTGCGTACCCCGGACGGGCGGGAGTACCGGCGGGTGGAACAGCCGCCGCCCGCCGGCGCGCTGGCCCTGATCCGCCATCTGAAGACCCGGAGCCTGCAAAACGCCCGGCGGACCTGAACAGGCGAAGCGGCGGGGGCGCGGACAGCCCCCGCCGCTTCGGCTTTCACACCGGTGTTTTCAGGACGCGGCCAGCGGCACCGTCACCGCCACCATCGTGCCATGGCCGGGGCGCACGCACACCGACAGCGGGTGGTCCAGAACGCCGGCCAGATGCCGCACGATGGTCAGCCCGAATCCCCGCCCGCGCACGCCCCCCACCGGGGCATCGCCGTCGCGCAGGGTCGGCCGGTCGCCCTCGGGCATGCCGGGGCCGGTGTCCCACACCTCCACCCGCAGGGCGCCGCCCCGGCGGCGGGCCGCCAGCAACACGCCGCCACGGTCGGTGAAGCGCACCGCGTTGCTCACCAGATGGCTCAGCAGCCGCTCCAGCAAGGCGGCGTCGGTCAGCACCGCCGCTTCGGCGGGGCGTACCCGCAGCAGCAGGGATTTGGCCATCGCCTTGGGTTCATAGGCCGTGAGCAGGCGGGACAGGATGTCGTCGATGGGCACGGACCTTGGCTCCGCCGTCACCAGCCCATAGCGCAGGGACGTCACCTCCATCATGGCGCGGATCAGGGTTTCGGCGCCCTCGATGGCCTCCCCCAGCTTGCTGCACAGATCCTGCGTCATGGGTTCGGTGATGCGGGAAGCGAGCAGGTGATGGAAAAGCTGAATGGCCTGGAACGGCTGCCGCAGGTCGTGGTTGGCGACGGCGACGAAGCGTTCCGCCCACACCCGCCCGTCCGGCCCCCCGGCCCCCGGCGGCACCGGGGACAGCGCCACGCCGCCCACCCCGCCCGCGCCATCGGGCACCGGGCGCAGCAGCAGCCCCCCCGCGGTGGCCGGCCCGCCGCCGCCCAGAACCGCCGGCAGGGCCGCCGCCACCGCCGCCGCTACCGGTGATGGCAACGGCGCAGCGGACAGCGCGCGCCCCTGGAAATCAGGCGCCATACCGCCGTAAGCACCAGCAAAAGCGGGGGTCGCCACCACGAAGACCCCATTGCCGTCAAGCAACGCCAATGGATCGCCGCTGAGTGTCAGCATGGATTCCAGCAGAGCGTCACGGCTCATGTCATATACCTTTGGTCTTGTAACTTATGGACAGGTGATGGAACAAGCTTTCTTCCATCGCCCCGGCAACGAAACACATCTTTTATTGTGGCCCGCTTTCCTGCATACGGCAAGGTTTCCTTTGGCCCCACGGGGGGTGGCGGGACGGGACGGCGGCGGGCTATAACCGTCCCATGCCCATCCGCCGCCCGCCAAAGCCCCCCAGCCCCCTGACCGTCGCCGGCCTGCCCCTGCCGCTGGAATTGCGGGAAAGCGCACGGGCGCAGCGCATGACGCTGCGGGTCGATGCCGGGCGCGGACTGGTGCAGGTGGTGATCCCCGTGGGCGTGAGCGAGGCGGAAGCCCGGCGCTTCGTCGCCCGCCATGGCGACTGGGTTCTGGGGCGCATGGCCGCCCTGCCCCCCGCCCTGCCTTTCGCCCCCGGCGCCGTGGTGCCGGTTCTGGGCGTGGACCACGACATCCGCCACACCCCCGATCTGGTGGGCGGCACGCGGCGGGACGGCGGCGCGATCCTGGTGGGGGGCCGGGCCGAGCATGTGCCGCGGCGGGTTCTGGATTACCTGACGGGGGAGGCGCGCCGGGAGCTGGGCGTGCGGGCACGGGCCAAGGCCGCGCTTTTGGGCGCGCGGGTGGCGGCGGTAACCGTGCGCGACACCCGCAGCCGGTGGGGAAGCTGTTCGGCCACCGGGCGGCTGTCGTTTTCGTGGCGCCTGATCCTGACGCCGGACTCGGTGCTGGATTACGTGGTGGCGCACGAGGTGGCGCATCTGAAGGAGATGAACCACTCCGCCCGTTTCTGGGCGGTGTGCGCCCGCCTGACCGCAGAGGTCGAGGCGCCGCGCGCGTGGCTCAAGGCCAACGGCGCACGGCTCCTGCGCTACGGCACGAAACCGTAACGCAAAAGCCGGGCATCAAGAAACCGAAAGAAGCCGAACGGTGCCGGCAAGAAAAATCACGCCTGCCAGAAGTGTTTGGACACTTCCTGATCCACATCGGCGGGAGAAATGCCGATATCGGCCAGCATACGGTCGTCCAGACGGGCAAGGTCGCGGCGGGTCACCATCCGCATCCGCCATTGGGAAATGGTGTCGATAACGCGGTCGATGCCTTCCATCAGCGACGCGGGGCGGTGGCCGTGGTGGGCGGGGGTTTGATGAACAACGTGCGACATGGTGCTGGTCCTTCTCATTGAATTCCGTGTTCCGGCAGCTTCCGCATGGGGGGAAGGCGGGGGAAAGCCCCCGGCGCCGGGCCAAAGGAGGGATGCCATGGCGGCGCCCAAGCTCCTTGGTTAACGGAAAGATTATTACCGCATTCCGCCACGATCGACCACCGCCACAAGCACATAGCGGGCGTGCTCTTTTGCTGTACCCGGATGGGGAATAACATCGGCTTTGCTTATTCAGGCCAAATGTTGGCCCACAAAACCTTTTCCTATTTTTGTCTTATACTTGCAAAGCCGGTCTGCCATGCACCGGATCAGCCATGCGCACCGGACTGGCCCCGCCGTTCCAGCCACGCGCCGAGACCCGCCGCCGCGGCAATGCCGGTGGCGAAACAGCCCTGGAGCAGGTAGCCGCCGGTCGGCGCCTCCCAATCCAGCATTTCCCCGGCCACGAACACCCCCGGCAGGGCGCGCAGCATCAGCCCGTCATCCACCGCATCCCAGCCGATGCCGCCGGCGGTGGAGATGGCGCGGTCCACCGGGGCGATGCCGGTGACGATCATCGGCAGATCCTTGATCGCGGCGGCCAGGGCCACGGGATCGGCCAGCGTGTCGCGCGGGGCGAATTCCCGCAGCAGGGCAGCCCGCACGCCGGTCAGGGTCAGCGCCTTCTTCAGATGGGTGGCCAGGGATTCCGCCCCGCGGCGGCGCAGGCGGGCCAGGATCTCCGCCTCGGTCATGGCCGGCAGCAGGTCGATGCGCAACTCCGCCCACCCCTGCTCCAGCACGGCATCGCGCAAGGGGGCACCCAGGGCATAGACCGCCCCGCCCTCGATGCCCGTGGCGGTAACGACGAATTCGCCGCGCACCCGCCGCCCGGCGAAGGACAGGGCCACGCTCTTCACCGGCTGCCCCTCCCACCGTTCGCGCAGGTGATCGGACCACGGCATCTCGAACCCCATGTTGGCGGGGCGCAAGGGGCTGACCGCCACACCGCACCCTTCCAGCAACGGCGCCCAGCCGCCGTCGGACCCGGTGCGCGGCCAGCTCGCCCCGCCCAGCGCCAGCAGCACGGCGTCCGCCCGCACGGTCACCGGAGCTCCCCCGGCCCCGGTGGCAAAGGTCAGGTCGCCGCCGGCGTCCCACCCGGTCCAGCGGTGGCGGGTGAACAGCCGCACCCCCAGCCCGTCCAGCCGCCGCAGCCACGCGCGGACCAGCCCCGACGCCTTCATCGCCACCGGAAACACCCGGCCCGAGGTGCCGACGAAGGTTTCCACCCCCAGCCCGGCGGCCCAGCCGCGCAGATCATCGGGGGTGAAGCCGGCCACCAGCGGCCCGACCATCGCCTGCGCCGCCCCATAGCGGAGCAGGAAGCGGTCCAGCGGTTCCGAATGGGTCAGATTAAGCCCGCCCCGCCCGGCCAGCAGCAGCTTGCGCGCCGGGGTCGGCATGCGCTCGAACACCGCCACGGCGTGCCCGGCCTGCGCCAGCCGCTCCGCGGCCATCAGCCCCGCCGGGCCGGCACCGATGATGGCAACACCGCAGTTCATGGGAGACGATCCTGTCTGAAAGGGGAAGAGAAGAACGAAAACGGGTAATAGCCCTTTAGGAAGTACGGTGTCACCTTACAAGGCCCGTTCCGGCGATGGCTGGGCTGTCTGTTGCGGTGCACGACACCCTTTGCACAACAGATTTCCCTGATGTTAAGGACATGGAGTATGGGGCCGGTCGCATACCCATCATCCATGGCCCGCCGGTTCCCGCCGCGGCAGCACCGCAGCCGGGGCGCCCATCTGACCGATTTGACTATAGCGTGAGGAACCCAACGGATGCGTCTGTCCAAGTCCATGATTGCCGCCGCGGCCCTGGTCGCCCTGACCGGCACCGCCTTTGCCGCCGGTGAAGCCACGGTCGAAGCCCGCAAGCAGAATATGAAGGGCATCGGCGGCGATATGAAGGCCATTGCCGCCGTTCTCAAGGGCGAATCGTCGGACACCGCGTCCCTGCCCACCCACACCAAGAGCCTGGCCGAAGCCGCCGCCAAGTCCAAGGCGCTGTTCCAGGAAAAGGTTCTGGCCGGTGAAACCGCCGCCAAGCCGGAAATCTGGGCCGAATGGGACCGTTTCGCCGCCGGGCTCGACGCCATGTCCGTCGAAACCGCCAAGCTGGCCGCCCTGAACCCCGCCGACAAGGCCGCCTTCGGCGCCCAGGTGGGTGTGGTCGGCAAGATCTGCAAGAACTGCCACGACACCTACAAGGAAAAGAAGTAAGCCGCCGCCGCCCCTCGTCCCCGGCCGGGGGCGAGGGGCTTTTCCGTCCCCTGCATGAAAGCGAGCCGCCCATGCCCGGTAATGCCCCCTCCTCCGCCCTGTCCGTCTGGGATCTGCCCACGCGCCTGTTTCATTGGCTGCTGGTGCTTCTCATCGGTTTTCTGTGGCTGACCGGAGAGGTTGGCGGGATCACGGTCAACATGCCTCTGCCGGGGGGCGAGCGGCTGTTCCTGGACAACATGGCGCTGCACATGCTGGCCGGGCGGGCGGTGCTGGTGCTGGTGCTGTTCCGGCTGGGCTGGGGGCTGGTGGGGTCGTCCACCGCCCGGTTCGCCTCCTTCGTCCGCGGCCCCGCGGCGGCGGCGGCCTATGTGAAGCAGGTGGCGCGCGGCCAACTGCCCCTGACCGTCGGGCACAACCCGGCGGGCGGGCTGATGATCGTGGCGCTGCTGCTGTTCCTGCTGGTGCAGGCGGGCACCGGCCTGTTCGCCCGCGACGACCTGTTCAGCGAGGGGCCGCTGGCCCATCTGGTCAGCGAATCGCTGTCGGGCGCCCTGACCGTCGTCCACGTGGTGATGTTCAAGCTGCTGCTGCTGCTGGTGGCCGCCCATCTGGGGGCCGCGGTCTATTACGGCGTGCGCGGCAAGAATCTGGTGCGCCCCATGATCACCGGGCGCAAGCCCGCCACCCTGCTCCCCGCCGGGGCCGCCGATACGGTGCGCCTGGCACCGGCCTGGCTGGCGGTGCCGGTGCTGGCGGTGGCCGCCGCCGCGGTGTGGGCGCTGCATCTGCTGTAGCCCCCATCGCTTGGCGGGGAGGGGAAAAGGCCCGCAACAGAACCACGCTCATCCTGTTGAGGACGGCGAAGGCAAGACGGAAGACACCCCGCCCCCCTTCCCCAACGAAACCGGAATGGAGCGTCGAGGAATGCGTACCCTGATGATCGCGGCGGCTGCGGCCGCCGCCCTGATGGCCGGGTCCGCCTATGCCGCAGGCAGCGGAACGGCCGGCACCCAAACCCCATCCAGCGGCAGTTCCAGCGGCAGCACGATGGACCGCGGCAGCGGCACCACCCAGCAGCCCACCTATGGCACCGGGACCAGCGGATCGAGCGGATCCAGCGGCACCATGGGCAGCGGGACCACCGGCAGCGGCACCTCGTCGGGCAGCGGGACGCTGGGCAGCGGATCGTCCGGCTCCTCGCTGGACAACAGCCCCAGCCAGACCCCGTCCGGCACCGTCCGCAGCGATTGCCCGCCGGGCCGCACCGGCTGTGTCCCCGACGACAACTGACCCCCCAGCCCAAACGGAAAGCCCCGCGGAAGAGGATTCTTCCGCGGGGCTTCTTCATGGGGCGGAGCGGGTACGGCTCAGCTTTCCAGCATCCGGCGCAGCAGCTCCACATCCTCCGAGAACGACGGGTCGGTGGCGCACAGTTCCTCCACCTTGCGCACGGCGTGCATGACGGTGGTGTGGTCGCGGCCGCCGAACTTGCGCCCGATCTCGGGCAGCGAACGGGCGGTCAACTGCTTGGCCAGATACATCGCCACCTGGCGCGGGCGGGCCACGGCGCGGGCGCGGCGGGCCGAATGCATGTCGGCCACGCGGATGTTGTAATGCTCCGCCACCCGCTTCTGGATCTCGTCGATGGTGACCCGCCGGTCATTGGCGCGCAGCAGGTCGTAGAGCACCTCCTGCGTCGATTCCAGCGTGATGGCCCGGCCCACCAGATCGCAATGGGCGACGATGCGGTTCAAGGCGCCTTCCAGTTCACGCACGTTGGACGTGATCTTGTGGGCCAGGAATTCCAGCACCTTCAGCGGGATGGCCGTGCCCATGGCGTCCGCCTTGGACTGCAGGATCGACAGGCGCAGCTCGTACGTGGTGGGGTGGATGTCGGCCACCAGCCCCCAGCCCAGGCGCGAGCGCAGCCGCTCCTCCATGCCCTCCAGATCCGAGGGCGACTTGTCCGCCGACACGATCACTTGGCGGTTCTGGTCCACCAGGGCGTTGAAGGTGTGGAAGAACTCTTCCTGCGTGGAATCCTTGCCGCTGATGAACTGCACGTCGTCGATCATCAGCACGTCCACCGAGCGGAACTGCTGCTTGAAGGCCATGGTGTCCTTGAAGCGCAGCGCGCGGATGAACTGGTACATGAACTTTTCCGCCGACAGGTAGATCACCTTGCGGTTGGGATCCTTCTTGCGGATGGCCCAGGCGATGGCGTGCATCAGGTGGGTCTTGCCCAGCCCCACCCCGCCATAGAGAAACAGCGGGTTGAAGGTGACGCTGCTGGCCTCCGCCACCCGGCGGGCGGCGGCATAGGCCAGCTCGTTGGGCTTGCCGACCACGAAATTGTCGAAGGTGAAGCGCGGGTCGAGCGAGCCCACCATGGGATCGTCGCGCTCCTCCAGCGCCGGACCGGCCAGCGAATCGTCGGGGGCGCCGCCGAACGGCCCGTCCACCGCCACGGGGGCGGCGGGAACCAGCGGCGCGCACGGCGCCGCCGCCACGGGGGTGGACGACTCCGGCGCCGGTGCCGGGGCGGCGGCCGCCACCACCACGTCGATGGACTGGACGGCGGGGTTCTCGACGGTCCACAGGGCACGGATACGGTCGGCGTAATGGGTCAGCACCCAATCGCGCATGAAGCGGGTGGGAACCAGGATGCGCACCTCGCCCCCGGCCAGACCGCCCACGGTGAGCGGCTGGAGCCAGCTGCGGTAGGCGATCTCCCCCACCTCGTCCTTGAGACGGCCGCGAATCCGCATCCACTGCTGATCCAAAGACCCGCCGACCGACATCACCGTCAACTCCCGCTCCACACGCCGCAATGGTTCGACCAGACACGGGACGGAGCCGCCGGCTCCCTTAATCCCGAACGCTTTTCCGCCGTCCGCCGGTCCGTTCCCGGCCCCACCCCAGCGGCGGGGCGGTGGCCTTAACAAAACCGGAGAACCAAAAGCAATGAAAATTGCCGTGGCCGGCAAGCACCCAGCCATGCAGCAATAGCCATCACCCAGCGGATGAGAATCCCCTGCTCAACAAATCAACTTTTTAATAAATCGGCTGAGAGAGAAACTTCGCCCAAGTAAATTGAGCCATATCCTTTCAACAGCCGCAAAGCCTCTGCTTTCCCATCCGAGAAGACACGCCTCGATTGAGAAGGCCGAACATCGGCATCACCCGAAAGGGCCGCGCCAACTGGGGATAACTTTACCCCCGGCGGATTGCTGCTGCAATGGGGACATAATGGGAACGCATAGAAACAATCATCCGTGCGGTACAGCCGCCACAATTGTTTCGTATACTGCCAAAACTCTCGGGAATTACCAAACACATGAAATCATCAACACAAAAAGCCGCGCTCCCTTTCAGGGCGCGGCTTTTTGTGTGTCCGATAACTGTCAGAGGGCCTTGATACGGGCCGACAGACGCGACAGCTTGCGCGACACCGTGTTCTGGTGAAGCACGCCCTTGGACACGCCGCGCATCATCTCCGGCTGCGCCAGCTTGAAGGCCTCGGCGGCGGCGGCCTTGTCGCCGGAGCCGATGGCGATTTCCACCTTCTTCACGAAGGTGCGGATGCGGCTCTTGCGAGCGCCGTTGACTTCGGTGCGGCGCTCCGTCTGGCGGATGCGCTTTTCTGCTGACTTATGGTTGGCCATAACAAACCTTGTATCGACACGCCTTAGGACCGAACGCGAGGGGGCCTTATATACGTGAGTTGGGGGTGAGTCAAGCCACCGGACCCGGCTTTTGACCGGAACCGGCGGCTTGGGGGTGGAAAAGTGATATCAGCGGTTCTTCCAGTCGGGCTGGCGCTTCTCGGCGAACGCGGCCATGCCTTCCTTCTGGTCTTCGGTGGCGAAGGTGGAGTGGAAAATACGGCGTTCCAGCCGGATGCCTTCGGCCAGGGTGGTCTCATACGCCGCGTTGACCGATTCCTTGGCCATCATGACGATGGGCAGCGACAGCTTGGCAATGCGCTCGGCGACCTTCAGCGCCTCGTCCACCAGATCGGCGACGGGAACCACGCGGCTGACCAGCCCCGACCGCTCGGCTTCCGCCGCGTCCATCTGGCGGCCGGTGAGCACCATGTCCATCGCCTTGGACTTGCCGACGAAGCGGGTCAGGCGCTGGGTGCCGCCGGCGCCGGGGATGGTGCCGATGGTGATTTCGGGCTGGCCGAACTTGGCGTTGTCGGCGGCGATGATGAAATCGCACATCATGGCCAGCTCGCAGCCGCCGCCCAGCGCATAGCCGGCGACCGCGGCGATCACCGGCTTGCGGGCGTGGGCCACCCGCTCCCACTTGGCGGTGATGAAGTTCTGGCGGTACACGTCCATATAGGTGAAGCCCGACATCTCCTTGATGTCGGCCCCGGCGGCGAACGCCTTTTCCGAGCCGGTCAGGACGATGGCGCCGATGGAATCATCCGCTTCGAACGCATCGAGCGCCTGGGCCAGTTCGGTCACCAGCTGATCCGACAGCGCGTTCAGCGCCTTGGGCCGGTTCAGCGTGATCAGCCCGACGGGGCCGCGCGTTTCGGCAATGATGGTCTCGTACGGCATGGGTCGCGAACCTTTCGCTTTGTCTCGGGCTTCCCGGCGGCAGCCGCCGGGTGCGCGGTGGTTGGTTGAACGTTGCCCGTTCCCCCATCCTTTCGGACGGTCAGCGGGGAGTCAGCACGAATCGGACGGTGGTGTGGCCCGCCGGCCCGCCCGTGGCAAACTCCAGCCGCAACTCCTCCCCCTCCCGGGTGAAACGGGTCTGGCTGGCGGCTTTCCACCCCAGTTGCGGCAGGGTCTGGCCATAGAAGGCCAGAACCGCCCGCCGGTCCACCGGGCCGCGCATCATGGTTTCCACGATCCGGCCGCCGGGCTTGTCGAACACCATCGGTTCGCCGTCCACCGGCTCCAGGCCGGGCATGGCCGGAACGTCGCCCAGACCGGCGACGAATCCGGCGGCGGCGGGAACGGTGGCGGCCTGCCCGCCCGCGGGAGCGGCGGCGAGAAGGGCCAGGGCGGCGAACGCCGCGCGGAAGGGGGCGGAAAAAGCCAACATGCGCTCACGTATACATCAGGGCTGACACCGGGGACAAAAGAAAGTGGACCGCCCGGCCTGAACCACCCGGCGGACCGTCACGCCCGCCCGCCCGGCGGCGGCACAGGCGGGGCACGCCTCGCCCTCGCGGCCATAGACGGCGAACTGGTGCTGGAAATAGCCAAGCTCCCCCGACGCCTGCCGGTAATCCTTCAGCGACGATCCCCCGGCGGCGATGGCGCGCTCCAGAACCGCACGGATGGTGGCGGCCAGCCGGTCCGACTCCGCCGCCGTGACCGAGGAGGCCGGGCGCAGGGGGTCGATGCCGGCGCCGAACAGCGACTCGCACACATAGATGTTGCCCAAGCCCGCCACCACCGCCTGGTCCAGCAGCACCGTCTTGATGGGCGACCCGCGCCCGGCCAGCCGTTCGGCCAGAACCGGGCCGGAAAAGCCGTTGCCCAGCGGTTCCGGCCCCAGCACCCGCAGCATGGGGTGGGCGTCCAGCCCCGCCTCGTCGGTCAGGTCCATCAGCCCGAAACGGCGGGCGTCGTTGAACACCACCCGCGCGCCGGCATCCGTCTCGAACAGCACATGATCGTGCTTGCCGGGCGGAGCAACCGCGTCCGCCGGCCCGGCGTCGATCAGCATCCGCCCCGACATGCCCAGATGGACCAGCAGCACCGCGCCGTCGTCCAGATGGGCCAGCAGGTATTTCGCCCGCCGCCGCAGCGCCGTCACCCGGCGCCCGGTCAGCCGGTCACAGAATCCGGCGGGAAAGGGGATGCGCAGGTTGGGCCGGCGCAATTCCACGCGCGCCAGCACCCGCCCCTCCAGATGGGGGGCAAGGCCGCGGCGGACGGTTTCGACTTCGGGCAGTTCGGGCATGACATGAGGAAATGCCCCGTCCCCGGCCCGCTGACAAGGGGGGATGGCGGGCGGGGCTGCGAAACGGCGATTGTTCCCAAAACGGGAATATCGTAAACTGCCGCCATGAACATCATCAAGCGCTCCACCCTGTCGGACCATTGGGCGCGGCACCCGGAAACGGAACAGCCGCTCAAGGAATGGTTCCGCACGGCCCGATCGGCGGGATGGACGTGCATGGACGATGTGATGAAATCCTATCCCAAGGCAAAGGTGCTGAACGGCCAGCGGGTGCGTTTCGAGATCTGTGGCGGGAATTACCGCCTGATCGTCGCGTTCAAGTTCTCCGCCGGCATCGCTTTCGTGAAGTTCGTGGGCACGCACGCCGAATATGACCGGGTGGATGCCCTGACCGTTGACCGTTATTGAGGAAACCGGCCATGCCTGAGCTGAAGCCCATCCGCACGGACGCCGACCATGATGCCGCGGTCCGGGAGATCGAACGCCTGTGGGACGCCGAACCCGGCACCCCCGAGCACGACCGGCTGGAGATCCTGGGCACCCTGGCGGATGCCTACGAGGCCACCCGCTGGCCCATCGACGCCCCCGATCCGGTGGAGGCGATCAAGGCCCGCATGGATGCCGCCGGCTATACCCAGGCCGACCTGAGCCGCCTGCTCGGTTCCCGGCCACGGGCAAGCGAGGTGCTGAACCGCCAGCGGCGCCTGACGGTCGAGATGGCGTGGAAACTCCACGAAGCGTGGGCCATCCCGGCGGAAAGCCTGATCCGGCCCTATAAGCTGCGGGCGCCGGAAACCCCTTAAGAAACGCCGCCCGCGGCAAAGCCCGTCTGGCATCCGCCCCACGGGCGCGCTATCTTCGCGGCCATGAACGATCAGACCCCCGCCCCCAACGCCGTGCCCGCGGGCCAGGAAGCCCAGTGGTTCGGATTCCGCCCCGTGGACCCCGATGCCAAGGCCGGGATGGTCCGCGCCGTCTTCGACAGCGTGGCGACCAATTACGACCTGATGAACGACCTGATGTCGGGCGGCATCCATCGGCTGTGGAAAGACACGCTGATGGGCATGATCGCGCCCAAGGCGGGCGAACGGCTGTTGGACGTGGCGGGCGGCACCGGCGACATCGCCTTCCGCTTCCGCGAGGCGGGGGGCGGGCCGGTGGTGGTCTGTGACCTGACCGAAGCGATGCTGCGGGTGGGCCGGGGCCGCGCCATCGACCGCGGGCTGCTGGACGGGCTGACCTGGGTCACCGGCGACGCCATGAAGCTGCCGGTCGCGTCCCGGTCCATGGACGTCTACACCATCGCCTTCGGCCTCAGGAACGTCACCCACATCGACCAGGCGCTGGCCGAGGCGCACCGGGTGCTGAGGCCCGGCGGGCGCTTCTTCTGCCTGGAGTTCAGCCGGGTGGTGCTGCCGGTGATGCGCGAGGTCTACGACCTCTATTCCTTCCAGGTGCTGCCGCGGCTGGGCCGGCTGGTGGCGGGGGACGAGGAGTCCTACCGCTATCTGGCCGAAAGCATCCGCCGCTTCCCCGAACAGCAGGCGCTGGTCAAACGGATCGAGGCCGCGGGCTTTGCGGGCGTGCGCGTGCGCAACCTGTCGGGCGGCATCGCCGCCATTCATTCCGGCTGGCGCGTCTGACCCCCGTGGGCGCCCCGCTTCACCGTCATCAGGAACCCGCGTTTCAGGAATCGGCCCCGTGATCGGCACCATCCGCAACCTCATCCGGCTGGCGGTCATCGGGCGCACGCTGGCGCGCCACAACGCCCTGCCCGAGACGCTGGCCGACGTCAGCCCCGGCCTTGCCTTCGTCTGGCGGCGCGTCGCCAACCGCGCCACGCCGGGGCGCGAGGGGCAGCGGCTGGCCGCAGCACTCGCCGAACTCGGCCCCACCTTCATCAAGCTGGGACAGGCGCTGTCCACCCGCTCCGACCTTGTGGGCGAACGGGTGGCCGCCGATCTGGCGGAGCTGCAGGACAAGCTGCCCCCCTTCCCCGGCGCCCAGGCCCGCGCCATCATCGAAGCGGAACTGGAACAGCCCATCGACGCGCTGTTCCAGAGCTTCGACGACAAGCCGGTGGCCGCCGCCTCCATCGCGCAGGTGCATTTCGCCGTCACCAGCGACGGGCGCGAGGTGGCGGTGAAGGTGCTGCGCCCGGACATCGAGCGCGCCTTCACCCGCGACATCGACCTGTTCCACTGGCTGGCCCGCTGGGCGGAAACCCTGCTGCCCAAGCTGCGCCGGCTGCACCCGCGCCAGGTGGTGGACATCTTCGCCCGCACCTCGCGGCTGGAGATGGATCTGCGCATGGAAGCGTCGGCGGCGTCGGAACTGCGGGACAATTTCGCCGACGATCCCACCTTCATCGTGCCCCAGGTGGATTGGGACCGCACCGCCAAGCGCGTGCTGACGCTGGAGCGCATCCACGGCATCAAGGTGGACGATCCCCAGGCCATCATCGCCGCCGGCTATGATTCCAGCGAGGTGCTGGCCAAGGCGTCCGCCGGATTCTTCAATCAGGTGTTCCGCGACGGCTTCTTCCACGCCGACCTGCATCCCGGCAACCTGTTCGTGATCGAGGGCGGCAACATCGCCGTGGTCGATTTCGGCATCATGGGCCGGCTGGACCGCGCCACCCGCACCTATCTGGCCGACATGCTGATCGGCTTCCTGACCGGCGACTACCGCCGCGTCGCCGTGGTGCATTTCGAGGCCGGCTACGTCCCCCGCCACCAGTCCATCGAACTGTTCACGCAAGCCTGCCGCGCCATCGGCGAACCGCTGCTGAACAAGCCGCTGAACGAGATCTCGGTGGGCCGGCTGCTGGCCCAGCTTTTCGCGGTGACCGAGCAGTTCGACATGGAAACCCAGCCCCAGCTTCTGCTCCTGCAAAAGAGCATGCTGACGGCGGAAGGGGTCGGGCGCTTCCTGAACCCCAACGTCAACATGTGGGAACTGGCCCGCCCGCTGGTGGAAGAGTGGATGCGGGAAAACCGCGGCCCCGAGGCCCAGATCATGGACGGGCTGGAAGGGGCGCTGCGCAGCGTCCAGCGCCTGCCCCAGGCCATCGACGGCATGGCCCGCATCACCGAGGGCGGCGTGCGCCTGCACCCCGACACCGTGCGCGCCATCGTGGAGGGGCGGAACCAGCGCCTGCGCGCCTCCGTCGTCCCTCTGTGGATCGCGGTCGCCGCCCTGGCCGTCGCCATCGCCGCCCTGATCTGATCCCCCGAAAAAGAGAGGGGAGGTTTGGAGGCGCCCGCCTCCAAGCGGGGCCGGGGCAGCCGCCCCGCTCTCCCCCGGCGTTCAGGCCGCGTTCAGGCTGGCCGGCGTAAGGGGAGGGTCTCCGCCCCTGCCGGCGGAGATTTCATAAGGAGACAATCCATGATGCTCGGGTCTGTCGGCGCGTCTGCCGGCACGGCGTCCCTTGTCACGGCCCTGCGCTCGTCGGGTGCAGCCCAGCCGTCGGGGGACACCAGCATTGGGGATGAGGCAACCGAATCGTCCGCCCAGCGGGCCAAGGAAGCCGCACCCCCGCCACCGCCCCCGGCCGATTCCGGCCGTGGGCAGGTGCTGAACATCTCGGCCTGATCGCACACGGGATCGGACGGAGACACTGGGAGGCCGCGTCATCCCCTTGGGGCGGCCTTCCTTTTTGCCGGGAACCGCCGGCCCCGGCGGTCAGGCCACGCTGAACGCGATCTGGTTGGTGTCGTAGCGGGCGGTCACCGTGACCGTGTCGCCCGGCTTTACCGCGATGGGATGGTCGAAGACGGTCATCGCCTGCTTCCAATGGTTGGAACGGCTGCGGCTGCCGGAATGGTAGACAACCGCGTCATCCATCTGCAGGTCGAACCAGAAGGCGATGCCGTGGCACGTCCCCGCCGCCGTGGCGGTGACCGTCAGGGTCCGTTCCGCCTCTTCCGGCATGTTGTGGGTAAAATCGAATTGCAGCGCGTCGAACGCGTCCGACAGCGGCGTGTGTTCGTCGGCGGCAAGATCGATCTGCAGATAGCCCGGCGAACGGAACACGTCGAAGGCCGACAGGTCGAAGCCGTCCACCTCCTGAACCGGATTGACCCGGGCCAGCTCCGGCGTTTCCACCAGCATGCCGAACACGGTGGAGGCGCGCGGGATGATGGCCCCCCCCGGCTTCACCAGATGGGTGCGGGCGTGCTGGAGCACCGCCAGCATGCGCGGGGCCAGCATGCCCACGTTGATCAGTTCCGACACGAACACATCGGCCTTTTCCGGCAGGTCGCCGTCCGGGCCCACGGTCAGCAGCGTGGACAGCTTCGGCACCACCGACACCCGGTCCTGATAGCCGTTGCGGGCCACGGTTTCCGCCGCCACGGTGGCCAGCACCGGGTTGACCTCGCACGTCACCACCCGCTTGGCCCCGGCGCGGGCCGCCATCATCGCCACCAGCCCCGAGCCGGTGCCGATCTCCAGCACCAGCGAGTCGGGGGTCACCGCCCGCTCCACCGCCGCGCGGTAGGCCGCGTTGCGCTCGGTGTCGTTGATCATCGGCAGGTGCCAGCCGGGCACGGTGTTGGAATAGATCAGCTTGCGGGTGAAGCGCACCATCGGGTGGTCGGGCACCAGCCCGTGGGCCTCCTCGATCACCGCCACCGCCTCGCCGGCACGGTCCTGGCTTTGCAGCACGTGGGACAGGCCCACATGGGCGGGCACGAAGCGCGGCGCGTCCTTCAGAACCTCACGGTAGAGGGTTTCCGCCTCCGCCATGCGGCCCAGGGCGTTCAAGACCTCGGCCAGGGCGTGGCGGGCCTCCAGATACTCCGGCGCCGCCGCCAGCGCACCGCGGAAGCTCTCCACCGCCTCATCCAGCCGGCCCAGCGCCCGCAGGGTGGTGCCGAGGAAATGGTGCATTTCCGGCGCGTTGGGTCGCAGCTCCAGCGCCTGGCGGTAGCTCTCCACCGCCTCATCCAGCCGGCCCAGCGCCTTCAGCGTGTTGCCCAGATTGCCGTGCACCTCCGCCAGCCGGCCGTTGATGGCGGCGGCGCGGCGGAACGCCTTTTCCGCCTCGGCGAACCGGTGGGTCTGGAACATCAGCGATCCCAGCGTGTTGGGGAAGCTGGGATCGTTGGGATCCGCCTCCATCGCCAGATTCAGCAGCTCCAGCGCCTCGTCGTCGCGGCTGGTGTGGATGGCGATCAGCGCCTGGATGTGGCGGGCCTGCCCGTTGCGCGGGTCGATCTCCAGCAGCGCGCGGCACGCCGCCTCCGCCCCCAGCACATCACCGGCGCGGAACGCCTGCACCGCGTTCATCAGAAGGGGATCGGGCGTGCTCATGGGGCGGCGGCTCCTGAATCGGACCATTAGGATGGCAAAGCGGGACTTTGCGCAACCATAGCCCGGCTTGGGATGGAATTCATCCCTCCAAAGCCGGACCGGAGCCGTTTTTCACTTAAAATACAGGGATAATCCGCGCAAATGCGGGATTAGATCCCCAGGACGTCGCGCATGGAATACAGGCCGGGCACCCGGCCCCCGGCCCACAGGGCGGCGCGCACCGCCCCCTTGGCATAGATCTGCCGGCCCGACGCCTTGTGGGTCAGCTCCACCCGCTCGCCGTCGCCGGCGAAGCACACGGTGTGGTCGCCGATGACGTCGCCGCCGCGCATGGTGGCGAATCCGATCTCGCCCACCGGGCGCGCGCCGGGATGGCCGTCGCGCACCTTGCACCACACATCCTCCAGCGCCACGCCGCGGCCGGCGGCGGCGGCCCGGCCCAGCCCCAGCGCGGTGCCCGAGGGGGCATCCACCTTGCGGCGGTGGTGCATTTCCAGGATGTCGATGTCGTAATCGGGGCCGAGCGTGGCGGCCACCCGCTCGACCAGCCCCAGCAGCAGGTTCACGCCCACCGACATGTTGGGCGACTGGATGATGGCCGTGTGGGTGGCGGCGGCGGCGATGTTGGCCTGCTGCGCCGGAGACAGGCCGGTGGTGCCGATCACCAGCACCGTCCGGCTCTGGGCCGCCAGGGCGGCGTGGCGTTCGGTGGCGGCGGGAGACGTGAAGTCGATCACCGCGTCCGCCGCGGCGAACAGGGCCACCGGGTCGTCGGTGGCCAGCACCCCCGCCGGCTCCAGCCCGGCGATCTCGGCCACGTCGCGGCCCACCAGCGGCCCGCCGTCCCGTTCGGTTCCGCCGGCCAGTCCGCAGCCCGGCGTGGACAGGATCTCGCGCACCAGCATCTGGCCCATGCGCCCGCCGCACCCGACGACACCGATCTTCATGACCGCAACTCCCCTTCACGAAACAACCCGTGCGGGGGCTTTAGCACAGGTGCGGGGGGGCCGGGAAACGCTGATTGCGCGGCCCCCCTTTCACCCCTCTCACCCCTTCAGGCAGCCGGCCAGGGAAGATGCCAGACGGCGCATCAGGGTGGGATACAGCGCCGGCCCTTCCGGGATGTCGGCGGCTTCGGCGTCCAGGGTGCCGGTGCGGGCCCGGGTGCCCTCCACCACCGTGTTGACCAGGGTGGGTTCGAACTGCGGCTCGGCGAACACGCACACCGCCCCCAGCCCCTTGATCGTGTCGCGGATGGCGGCCAGCCGCTTGGCCGAGGGGCGGCGGTCAGGGTTGACCGTGATGGCGCCGACACCGCTCAGCCCATAGGCCGCTTCGAAATACTGGTAGGCATCGTGGAAGACCACGAAAGGGCGGCCCGCCACCGGGGCCAGCGCCGTCTTCAGCTCCCCGTCCAGCGCATCCAGGGCGGCGGCGGTACGGGCGGCGTTGGCGGCATAGGTGCCGGCGTTGGCCGGGTCTTTGGCCGACAGGGCCTCGGCGGTCACGGCGACGATGCGCTTGGCGTTGGCCGGCGACAGCCAGATGTGGCTGTTCACCGCGTCATGGCCGTGATCGTCGTGGCCCGCCTTGTGATCGTGCTCGTGCTTGTCGCCGTGGCCGTGTTCATGGCCGTGGTCGTGGGGTTCCCACGCCCCGCCCTCCCGCGCGTCCAGCAGGGTCATGCCGGGGGCGTCCATCAGCGCCACCACCGTGGCCTTCCCGGCCGAGGCCAGCGGCTTGGCCAGGAAGCCTTCGAATTCCGGGCCGACCCACACCACCACGTCGGCGGACGCCAGCGCCTTCGCATCGCTGGGCTTCATGGCATAGGTGTGGGGCGAGGCCGCCCCCTTGACGATCAGGGCCGGCGTCCCCACCCCTTCCATCACCGCGGCGACCAGGGAGTGGATGGGCTTGATGGAGGCCACCACCTGCGGCGCCGCCACGGCGGGGGCGGCGGCAACGGACACGGCGCAGGCGAGACCCGCAGCGGCGGCAAGGGAGGCGAAAGGGTTGCTCATGGTACAAAGCTTCCGGCTGGACAGGGCCGCCCAACGGCCCTAGGGTGAGTGCTCACGAAAGTGTGATGTTATAACATATCATGTCAACAGTCTCTTTGCCCCCCTCTCCCCTGCTGACGGCGGCGGACGCGCTGCTGTCGGTGCGCGGGCTGACCGTGCGCCGCTCGGGCCGCGCGGTGCTGGACCGTGTGGATCTGGACGTGTGGCCGGGTGAGGTCGTCACCCTGATCGGCCCCAACGGGGCGGGAAAGACCACGCTGGTGCGCGCGGTGCTGGGGCTGGTGACCGGCGACTCGGGCACGGTGGAGCGGCGCGCCGGCCTGCGCATCGGCTATATGCCGCAGAAGCTGGCGCTGGACGCCACGCTGCCGCTGACCGTGCGGCGGTTCCTGTCCCTGTGGCGCCCGGTGCCGCGGGCGCGCATCGACGCCGCCCTGGACGAGGCCGGGGTGGCCCACACCGCCGAACAGCCGGTCCAGGCGGTATCGGGCGGGGAGATGCAGCGGGTGCTGCTGGCCCGCGCCCTGCTGGGCAACCCCGACCTGCTGGTGCTGGACGAACCCGACCAGGGCGTGGACGTGCAGGGGCAGGCGGACCTGTTCACCCGCATCGACGCCCTGCGGCGCACGCGCGGGTGCGGGGTGCTGCTGGTCAGCCACGACCTGCACACCGTCATGGCCCGCACCGACCGGGTTCTGTGCCTGAACCGTCACGTCTGCTGCGCCGGCTCGCCGGAGGATGTGCGGCGCCACCCGGAATACCACGCGCTGTTCGGGCGCCACGCCGCCGATCTGGCGGTCTATGTCCACCATCACGACCACACCCACACCGGCGACGGGCGCGTCGTGCCCACCGAAAAGGCCGCCGAGAAGCCCGCCGATACCGAGCACGGGGGTCATTGCCGCCATGGATGATTTTCTGCTGCGGGCGCTGGCCGGGGGAATCGGCATCGCCGTGCTGGCCGGGCCGCTGGGGTCGTTCGTGGTGTGGCGGCGCATGGCCTATTTCGGCGACACCCTGGCCCATTCGGCCCTGCTGGGGGTGACGCTGGGCTTTCTGCTGGGCGTCAACCCCACGGTGGGGGTGATGGCGGTGTGCGTGGCGCTGGCGCTGCTGCTGGTGGGGCTGCAGGAGCGGCGCTCGCTGGCCGCCGACACGCTGCTGGGCATCCTGTCCCACGCGTCCCTGTCGCTGGGTCTGGTGGCGCTGGCGTTCCTGGAAACGCTGCGGGTGGATCTGATGGCCTATCTGTTCGGCGATATCCTGTCGGTGACGGCGGCGGATCTGGCGTGGATCTACGGCGGCGGGGCGGTGGCCATGACCGGGCTGGGGCTGCTGTGGCGCCGGCTGCTGGCGGTGACGGTGGATGAGGAACTGGCGCGGGTGGAGGGGCTGCCGGTGCGCGCGCTGCGCCTGGCCTTCATGCTGCTGATCGCGCTGGTGATCGCCATCGCCATGAAGATCGTCGGCATGTTGCTGATCACGTCTCTGCTGATCATCCCCGCGGCCACCGCGCGGCGCTTTTCCCGCACGCCGGAACAGATGGCCGGTCTGGCCGCCGTTCTCGGGGCCGTGGCGGTGTCGGGGGGGCTCACCGCGTCGCTGCTGTGGGATCTTCCCGCCGGCCCCAGCGTGGTGGTGGCCGCCGCCGCCCTGTTCCTGCTGTCCTCGGCGGTGCCGCAGCGGGGGTGACACGCAAAATTCCCAAAAGAAAACCCCGCCGGCCTCGCGGTCCGGCGGGGTTTTTCGTGCGGCCGGGGCCGGCCGGGATCAGAGATTGCTCTCGATCCACGCGGCCAACGCGCCCTTGGGCAGCGCGCCGATCTTGGTGGCGGCCACCTGGCCGTCCTTGAACAGCATCAGCGTGGGGATGCCGCGCACGCCGTACTTGTTGGGGGTGTTGGGGTTGTCGTCGATGTTCAGCTTGGCGATGGTCAGCCGGCCCTCGTAATCCGTGGCGATCTCCTCCAGCGCGGGCGCGATCATTTTGCAGGGGCCACACCACTCCGCCCAGAAATCGACCAGGACAGGTTGGGATGCGGTCAGGACATCCTGTTCGAAGCTGCTGTCGGTAACGGCTTTGGTGCTCATGGGACCTCGTGGGTGGAACGATGCGTCGGCGGAACCGCGCGCAGACCGGGGTATGACCCACCGGCCGGGTTTGAACGGAATCTAGGGTCAGGCAGCCACCCCGGTCAAGCCGTCACCACGCCGTCACGGAGCAGAAAACCATAAACACACCCCGCGGCCTGTTTATTCCCGACTCGGCTGAAATGACAGAAAATCAATGTTCTGCCCGTGGCAAGGCGCGCGGCGTGCAACGCTGCCACGCATCAGGACAGGGTAATAGAAAAAGGGCGGGAACCCGAAAGAGGTCCCCGCCCATCGTTTCCGCACCCCCTTGAGCGGGATACGGGTGGGGTCCGGGCAGCCGTGCCGCCCGGACCTTGGAATACCCATCCGCCGGGTTAGCGGCGGGCCACCATCAGCTTCTTGATCTCGGCGATGGCCTTGGCGGGGTTCAGACCCTTCGGGCACGCCTTGGTGCAATTCATGATGGTGTGGCAACGGTACAGCCGGAACGGGTCTTCCAGCATGTCCAGACGCTCGCCGGTCATCTCGTCGCGCGAATCGACGATCCAGCGGTAAGCCTGGAGCAGGATCGACGGACCCAGGTAGCGGTCGCCGTTCCACCAGTAGCTGGGGCACGAGGTGGAGCAGCAGAAGCACAGGATGCATTCGTAGAGGCCGTCCAGCTTGGCACGGTCCTCGGGCGACTGCAGGCGCTCACGGTCGGGCGGGGCCGGCGACTGGCTCTGCAGCCACGGCTTGATCGAGGTGAGCTGGGCATAGATGTGCTTCAGGTCCGGCACCAGATCCTTGACCACCGGCATGTGCGGCAGCGGATAGATCTTGACGTCGCCCTGCACGTCTTCGATGGCCTTCAGGCAGGCCAGCGTGTTGGTGCCGTCGATGTTCATCGCGCAACTGCCGCAGATGCCTTCACGGCAGGAGCGGCGGAAGGTGAGCGTCGAATCGACGTTGTTCTTGATGTAGATGATCGCGTCCAGGATCATCGGCCCGAACTTGTCGAGATCGACCGTGTAGGAATCGATCCGCGGGTTCTGGCCGTCTTCCGGGTTCCAGCGGTAAAGCTGGAAGGTCTTGGGACGCTTGGCGCCGCCCGCGACATTCACCGTCTTGCCGATGCCGACGCGGGAATTGGCGGGAAGGTTGAATTCAACCATGTCTGTCTTCCTTGCCTGCTCGCTTCGGGGCCTTAGTAGACGCGGGCCTTGGGCGGGAACACCTGGACTTCGTCGGTCAGGGTCTTCATGTGGACCGGGCGGTAATCGATTTTGGTGCCGCCCTTTTCATCGACCCAGATGACCGTGTGCTTCATCCAGCTTTCGTCGTCGCGGTTCGGATAGTCCTCGCGGGCGTGCGCGCCGCGGCTTTCCGGACGGTTGCGGGCCGAATGCAGGGTGGCGACCGCCTGGCACAGCAGGTTGTCCAGCTCGATGGCTTCCACCAGATCCGAGTTCCACACCAGGGTGCGGTCGGAAATGGCGATGTCGCCCTTCTTGGCATAGGTCTGGTCGATGAGCTTGCAGCCCTCTTCCAGAACGTCGCCGGTGCGGAACACCGCGCAGTTGTTCTGCATGGTGCGCTGCATTTCCAGGCGCAGGTCGGACGACTTGATCGAGCCCTTGGCGTTGCGCAGCCGGTCGAAACGCTCCAGCGCCACATCGGCGCTGTCGGCGGGCAGCGGCTTCTGCGCCTTGGTCTTGTCCACCACTTCCGCCGCACGGATGGCGGCGGCGCGGCCGAATACCACCAGGTCGAGCAGCGAGTTGGAGCCCAGGCGGTTGGCGCCGTGCACCGACACACAGGCCGCTTCGCCGATGGCCATCAGGCCGGGCACCACCGCGTCGGGGTTGTCCGCGGTCGGGCGGACCACTTCGCAGTGAACGTTGGTGGGGATGCCGCCCATGTTGTAGTGGACGGTCGGCAGCACCGGGATCGGTTCCTTGGTCACATCCACGCCGGCGAAGATCTTCGCGGTTTCCGCGATGCCCGGCAGGCGCTGGTGGATGATTTCCGGCGGCAGGTGTTCCAGGTGCAGGTGGATGTGGTCCTTGTGCTCACCCACACCGCGGCCTTCGCGGATTTCGATGGTCATGGACCGCGACACCACGTCACGGCTGGCCAGATCCTTGGCCGACGGCGCGTACCGCTCCATGAAGCGTTCGCCGTTGGAGTTGGTCAGGTATCCGCCTTCGCCGCGCACGCCCTCGGTGATGAGGCAGCCCGAGCCGTAGATGCCGGTCGGGTGGAACTGCACGAATTCCATGTCCTGCAGGGGCAGGCCGGCGCGCAGCACCATGCCGCCGCCGTCACCCGTACAGGTGTGGGCGGAGGTGGCGGAGAAATAGGCGCGGCCGTAGCCGCCGGTGGCCAGCACCACCATCTGGGCGCGGAAGCGGTGGATGGTGCCGTCGTCCAGGTTCCAGGCCATGACGCCGCGGCACACGCCGTCGGCATCCATGATCAGGTCCAGCGCGAAGTATTCAATGAAGAATTCGGCTTCGTGCTTCAGCGACTGCTGGTAGAGGGTGTGCAGGATCGCATGGCCGGTGCGGTCGGCGGCGGCACAGGTGCGGTACGCCTGCTTCTTGCCGTATTCCGCGGTCATGCCGCCGAAGGCGCGCTGGTAGATCTTGCCTTCCGGGGTGCGCGAGAACGGCACGCCGTAGTGTTCCAGCTCGATGATGGCCGGGATGGCCTCGCGGCACATGTATTCGATGGCGTCCTGGTCACCCAGCCAGTCCGACCCCTTCACGGTGTCGTACATGTGGAAACGCCAGTCGTCCTCGCTCATGTTGCCGAGGGCCGCCGAGATGCCGCCCTGCGCCGCCACGGTGTGGGAGCGGGTGGGGAACACCTTGGTGATGCACGCCGTCTTCAGCCCCTTTTCGGCCATGCCGAAGGTGGCGCGCAGGCCCGCACCGCCGGCGCCGACGACAACGACGTCATAGGTATGGTCGATGATCTGATATGCGCTCGCCATGACGGGTCAGGCTCCGAACGTAAGCTTCAGGACGGCGATGATGCAGGCCGTGGCCAGGAGGATCGCCAGGAACTTCACCGCCAGCAGGGCGGCGATCTTCTGGCATTCCACGTGGATGTAGTCTTCGATGACCACCTGCAGGCCCGAATAGGCGTGGTGGGCGACCACCGCCACCGTCAGCACCATCATGGAGGCCGAGAACGGCGACTTCATCCAGGCGACGAATTCGGGATAGCCGGCCCCCAGGTGGCCGATCACGCCGAACACGAACCAGATGGTCAGCGGAATGAGGGCCACCGCGGTGACGCGCTGCATCCACCAATGTTCGGTGCCGTGCTTGGCGGAACCCAGGCCGCGCACCTCGCCCAGCGCCGAGCGCAGGGACTTGGACTCGTTGCTTGCCATGCCGGCCTCCCTCACCAAACGATCAGACCGACGATCCAGGTGAGCAGCGTCAGGCCGATGGAGGCACCGGCGACGATGTACGCACCCTTTTCCGCGGTCGGAAGGTCAAAACCAACGCCGGCGTCCCACACCAGATGGCGGATGCCGCTGCACAGATGGAAGAACAGCGCCCAGGACCAGGCGAACAGCAGCAGCATCCCGATGAAGGAGCCGATGAAGCCCTGGACAATGGCGTACGGGCCGGGACCGGCGGCGGCGGCGATCAGCCACCACGCCAGAAGCAGGGTGCCGCCGGTGAGAGCGACGCCCGTGGCGCGGTGCATGATCGACGCCAGCATGGTCCACTGCCATCGATAGACTTGGATATGGGGAGAAAGCGGCCGACTGGTGCCGTGAGACATCGGGACGTCCTCTGGTTCGGCTGCCGGGGGCGACAGGAACTGTCGCAACGGCTGGGGAAAGTGACGGGGAACGAGGCGCGGGCCTTGAAATTGGCGCCATCAATTACGCTTCCCCGGCGCTCAAGTCAACGGTGGGTATCCTGCACCGCCGAACTTGCAACGTAATTCGCAAACAGCGAAAGAAACGCTGCCCCGGCACCGCGGTTGGTACTACCAGGAAAACGCAGGCGCCGGGGCTTTGCTGGCCTCGTCTTTGCCGGAACATCGGCCCCCACGGCGATCCATGCGCCCAGAACATGCCTTGGCCCGTGCGCCATTACCTTTGCGGCAATGCGAAATCTGGCCTGTTCTGGCTTTTACTGGTCAGTCGATGAAACGATGCACGTTCTGCACCAGAATTCCGTACATCTGGACAATCAATTCCGTCGGGCGCAGCCGGCCGAACGGAATATTGTCTTTGGCCCATTCCACCAGCCTTTCGGGCGGGCGGGAGGGCACGACCTCATAGCCGTTCTTTTTCAGAACCGACAGAACCGAACGGGCCTGTTTGCTGTAATCCTCGTTGAAGAAGGACTTGTCGGCGTCCTTGATCGCCTTGGCGATCATCTCCTCAAGCGGTGAAGCCATGGGTTTCGTGCTGCCGGGGGTGATTGGTTAACGGTCGGGTAAGGCTGCCATGCAGAAGCGACACCCTGGCATAGGCTTTCCCGCGATGCAATTCCGTTGAAAAATTGCCGAAAACCGACTAGGGGAAACCGTTTTCTATTCTCCACCGGACTTATCAGAAGGATTCCCGCCATGGGCTACAAGGTTGCGGTCATCGGCGCCACCGGCAACGTCGGACGTGAGATGCTGGCGACTCTGGCCGCTCGCAATTTCCCCGCCGACGAGGTGATTGCCCTGGCGTCTGAGAAATCGGTGGGCAAAGAGGTGTCGTACGGCGACGATGACGTCCTGAAGGTCCAGGATCTCGCCAAGTTCGACTTCCGCGGCGTGGACATCGCCCTGTCGTCGCCCGGCGGCAAGGTGTCGGCGGAATTCTCGCCCAAGGCGGCGGCCGCCGGCTGCGTCGTCATCGACAACACGTCGCACTGGCGCATGGACCCCGACGTGCCCCTGGTCGTGCCGGAAGTGAACCCGCACGCCATCGCCGGCTACAAGAAGAAGGGCATCATCGCCAACCCCAACTGCTCCACCATCCAGATGGTGGTGGCGCTGAAGCCGCTGCACGAGCTGGCCGGCATCAAGCGGGTGGTGGTCGCCACGTACCAGTCGGTGTCGGGTGCGGGCAAGGAAGGCATGGACGAGCTGTTCGAGCAGACCCGCGCCATCTACGTCAACGATCCGGTGACGCCGCAGAAGTTCACCAAGCAGATCGCCTTCAACGTCATCCCGCACATCGACGTGTTCATGGATGACGGCTACACGAAGGAAGAGTGGAAGATGATGGTCGAGACCAAGAAGATCCTCGACCCCAAGATCAAGGTGAACGCCACCTGCGTGCGCGTGCCGGTCTTCATCGGCCATTCCGAGGCGATCACCATCGAGTGCGAGCGCGACATCACCGCCGAGACCGCCCGCGAAGCCCTGCGCGCCGCGCCGGGCGTGGTGGTGATCGACCACCGCGAGCCGGGCGGCTACGTCTCCCCGGTCGAGGTGGCGGGCGACGATCCCGTCTACGTCAGCCGCATCCGCGAGGACGCGACGGTGGAGAACGGCCTGTCGTTCTGGTGCGTGTCCGACAACCTGCGCAAGGGTGCCGCCCTGAACGCGGTGCAGATCGCCGAAGTGCTGGTGAAGGACTATCTGAACAAGTAAGCCGCCATCCCCGGGTGGAGGACAAGCCGCGGACGCCGAAGGGGTCCGCGGCTTTCTTTTTTGCCCCCTACCCCAGCCCCGCCAGCGCCGCGTCCACGCTGGGGTGGGTTTCGAACAGCGACAGCACGCCGCCGCGCAGCAGCGCGTCGCGCACCGGGGCGGAGGCGGCGGCCAGCACGATGCGGCTGCCCGCCGCCCGCGCCTTCTTCGCCGCCAGCAGCAGCGCGCGCTGGCCGGTGGCCCCCACCTCGCTCACCTGCGCCAGGTTGACCACCACCAGCACGGGCGCACCGTCGGCGGCAGACTTCACGAGCGCGGCCTCGAACGCGGCGGCGTTGGCGCTGTCGATGCGGCCATCGGGGTGCAGGATGATGATTCCGTTGACGTATTCGCGGCGGATGCTGTCGGGTCCGATGCTCATCTCTGCCTCCGCTGGGGGGCGGGCCGGGGCCTATGGTGCGCCCGCCGGCGGGTGCCGCCCATCCTTTTCTTTCAACGCCCGTTTTTTCGCCTTCGTGCGGCAGAGGCTGCTATATCTACGGCACGAAGGATCGGCACCGGGGATGGATTGAGGAACGGGCGTGCGCATGATGCCGGACGAGGCCAACAGCGAATCGAACGACACCCGCGCGCCGGCCAACGGGCGTACTCCCGGTCCCGGCCCGGCCCCCCGCCCGGCCCCCGCCGCCCCGTCCGCCGAGGTCACGCTGGACGATTCCCCCCCGGCCCCCGCGGCCCCGGAACCGCCGGCGCCCAAACCGCCGCCCGCGGCGCTGGCCGCCGCCCTCAACACCGGCGCGTTTCTGCGCGCCTCGTGGAATCCGCTGCTGGCCGCATCGGCGCCGCTGCTGGATCTCGCCGGGCGGCTGCGCGACCTGCCGGAACACGCCAACCCCGAACGGCTGCGCGACCGGGTGATCGCCGAGATCCGCCGGTTCGAAAGCGCCGCCACCACCGCCGGCAGCCTGCCCGAAGAGGTGCGCATCGCCCGCTTCGCGCTGTGCGCCTGTCTCGACGACGTGGTTCTGGCCACGCCGTGGGGGCCACGGTCGGTGTGGGCGCGCGAGGGGCTGGTGGCGGCGGTGGAAAAGGCCACCGGGGCCGCCGAACGCTTCTTCGACCTGCTCGACGCCATGATGAGCGAGCCGCACCTGCACCGGCGCGAGCTTGAGCTGTATTACGTCTGCCTGTCGCTGGGGTTCGAGGGGAAATACCGCGACCGTCCCCGCGGCATGCACGACCTGAACCACCGCCGCGATTCCCTCTACCGCGTGCTGCGCCGCGACCGCGGGCCGGGGGAACGCGCCCTGTCGCCCCTGTGGCGCGGGTCCAACCGCCGCTTCCGCCCGCCCGGCGTGGTGATCCCGCCGTGGGTGATGGGGGCGGTGACCAGCGCCGCCCTGGTCGTGCTGTTCATGGCCCTGTCCCAGACCCTGACCGAGCGCGCCGACGGCGTTGCATCCCGGCTGGTGGGGCTGCTGCCCGACCGCCCGCTGGAAATCGCCCGTCTGGCCCCGCCGCCCATGGGCGCAAGCCCGGTGCTGGCCGCCCGCGTCATGCGCGCGCTGGAGCCGGAGGTGCGGTCCGATGCCGTCTCCATCCTGGCCGGCGAGGACGGCGCGCTGGTGGTGCGGGTGCAGGGCGGCATCTTCAAGACCGGCAGCGACAGCATGAACGCCCGTTTCCGCGCCGTGATGGAGCGCGTGGGCCAGGTGCTGGCGGAGGAGCGCGGGCATGTGGTGGTGGCCGCCCACGGCGACGACCAGCACACCCGCACCGTCCGCTTTCCCACGGTTCAGTCGCTGACCGAGGCGCAGGCCGAAGCGGTGCGGCAGATCCTGGCCCGCCGCATCGCGCCCGAACGGCTGTCGGCGGAAGGGCGCGGCGACGGCGAGCCGGTGTCCACCGAACAGACCCCCGCCGGGCGGCAGGCCAACCGCCGCGTCGATATCCGTCTCTACCCGCAGTAAGGGGGCCCGTCCGCCATGCCGCTTCCGCCCTGGATGAGCCTGTTCCGCCGCCTGCCCGACACCCGCCCCGCGGCGGGACGGCAGCGCTGGGTGGTGTCGCTGGCCGGCGCGCTGGCGCTGGCGCTTTTGGTGTGGTTCCTGGCGCCGCTGGTGACGCTGGGCGATTTCCGCCCGCTGGAGGACACCCTCCCCCGGCTCCTGCTGATCGTGATGATCCTGGCGGGCTGGGTTCTGGTGAACCACCAGCGCGACACCCAGGAACGCGCGGCCAACGAACGGTTCGTGGATGCCCTGTCGTCGGCGGGCGGCAAGGATCCCGATCAGGTGGCCTCGGCGGAGGAGTTGGCGGTGGTGCGCGACCGGCTGGGCGCCGCACTCGACCGGCTGCGCACCCAGCGGATGGGGCCGCGGTGGGGCGGGCAATGGGTGTACCAGCTTCCCTGGTATCTGGTGATCGGCGCCCCCGGCTCGGGCAAGACCACCGCCTTGGCCGCCGCCGGCCTCGGCTCTCCGTTCGGCGAGGGACCGCAGGCGCTGCAGTTCGGCGCCATGGGCGGCACCCGCACCTGCGACTGGTGGTTCACCGACCGCGCGGTGCTGATCGACACCGCCGGGCGCTACACCACCCAGGACAGCCGCCACGCGGTGGACGCGCGGGTGTGGGCCGGGCTTTTGGACCTGCTGAAGAGCCACCGCCCGCGCCAGCCGGTGAACGGGGTGGTGCTGGCGGTCAGCCTGGCCGACCTCGCCGCGTGGAACGCCGAGGAGCGGCGGGCCTTCGCGCTGACCCTGCGCCAGCGGCTGGGGGAGGTGCGCGACCACCTGCACCAGCGCTGCCCGGTCTACATCGTCTGCACCAAGGCCGACCTCATCACCGGCTTCGCCAGCTTCTTCGACACGCTGGGGCCGGAGGAGCGGGATCAGGTGTGGGGCGTCACCTTCCCCGAGGGCGGCGGACCGCTGGGCCAGGGGCCGGCGGCGTGGTTCCACGACACCTTCACAGCCCTCCTGCGCCGGCTGGACGAACGGCTGATGGAACGGCTGCACCAGGAACCCGACCTGGAGCGCCGCAGCCTGAACTTCACCTTCCCCCTCCAGGTCGCATCGCTGGAGGAACCGCTGGCCGACCTGCTGGAAGCCGCCTTCGCCACCGGGCCGGGGGACGAGCCGCCGCTGCTGCGCGGCATCTATTTCACCAGCGCCACCCAGGGCGGCATCGTCTTCGACCGGCTGGCCGGTCCCTTCACCACCTTCGGCCCCGCGGTGGGGCACGAGCCGGCGGGCGAGGGGCAAAGCTGTTTCCTGGCCCGTCTGTTCCCCGACGTGATCGTGGCCGAAGCCGGGTTGGCCGGCGTCGATATGGATCTGGAACGGGCGCTCCGGCGGCAGAACCGCATCATGGTGGGCGGGGCCGCGGCGGCGGCGGTGGCGCTGGCGGCGTTCTGGACCAACAGCTACACCGGAAACCGCATGCTGGTGGAGCAGATGGCCGCCGCCGTGTCGGTGGCCGAGGCGCGCGCCCGCCCGCTCGACACCGCGCCGCGGTCGTTGATGCGGGTGGACGACACCGACTTTTCCGCCATCCTGCCGTTCCTCGACGCGTTGGCCGGGCTGCCGGGCGGGTATGGGCAGCGCAGCGCCTGGGGGCCGCTGTCGCTGTCGGGCGGGCTGTACCAGGGGGGCCGGCTGGGGGCGCTGGCCGACGGTGCCTACCGCCGGGCGCTGCGCAGCATCTTCCTGTCCCGCATCCTGCTGCGGCTGGAGGAGCAGCTCCGCGTCGGCTGGGCGCTGCCGGAACAGCTTCAGGCCGCCCTGATGGCCTATCGCATGCTGGGCGGGCAGGAGCCGATCAACCGCGTGGCGGTGATGCGCTGGATCGCCGCCGACTGGGACGAGCGGCTGATGGCCGGCACGGAAAACGACCGCGTGCGCGCCGGGCTCAAACGCCATCTGGAAGCGTTGTTCGATGTGGGGTTCGCGCCGGTTCCGCTGGACGACGTGCTCATCAAGCATGTTGAATCGGTGCTGGCACCGCAGGGACGTCCTGGTTCGCCCGTATAAAGGGTTTTGGCCGTGAAAAGGCCCGCTGACACCATCGCCATGCTTGAGACCATCCGGCGCGTGCGCCGCGGCCTGTCACGGTCCGCGCGCACCGCCGACGCCACCGACGGGACCACCGCCCAGCCGGACGCCGCCGCGCCGCCCGAAACGGTGGAGGCTGCCTTCGGCCCCGGTTTCTACGGCAAGGTGCCGGCGCGCGGCGATTTCGTGGCGGTGGGCCTGCCCCGCAGCTTTCTGAACCCGTGGGACGGGTGGCTGCAGGGGGCGCTGACCGAAAGCCGCATCCGCATCGGGACGGCGTGGGACCGGCTGTTCGCCGCCAGCCCGGTGTGGCGCTTCGCCCTGTCGCCGGGGCTGTGCGGGCCGCGGGCGGTGGCGGGGGTGATGGTGCCCTCCGCCGACCGGGTGGGCCGGCTCTACCCCTTCATGCTGGCCGCCGCCTTGCCGGCAGGGGTGGACCTGACCACCGTTCCGTTCGGCTGCGCCCCCTGGTACGGGCGGGCGGAGGAAGCGGCCCTGGCCGCGTGTCAGGCGGGGGCGGAGATCGACCGCATCGCCGCCGACCTGGGCAACCTCGGCCTGCCCAACCCCGGCTTCAGCATCCGCAACCCGGTCCACCGCGCCCATCTGATCGAGATGGTCGGCACCCTGCCCGAGATCCCCAGCATCTGGTGGACCCGCGGCGCCCATTGGGTCACCCCCTCCCTTCTCGCCTGCCGCGGCCTGCCGTCGAACGAGCGCTTCGCCGCCTTCATCGACAACGGCTGGGACCGCTGGGGGTGGGAGGATCTGGACGCGCCGGGACGGTAAATCCCCCGCCTTTGCCCTCTTCCCGGTGAGGATGCAAAACACCTGATGTCATCGTCATTCCAGCGAAGGCTGGAATCCAGACGCAAGCCGCGATCAGCGGCGATATGAGTCCCTGAGGTTTTTGCCCTGGAAACACCCTCTGGATCCCAGCCTTCGCTGGAATGACGGTGAAATGTTATTTTTCATCAGTCGGTTGCACAATGCGTGAACCCCATGCCCCCGAAGGAGAGAGGGAAAAATCCCTGGCAAGCCACCCCGTCGGGCTGCATCCCATTTCCCGCCGGAACATGTAGGTGAAGGCCGAGGGCGACCCGTACCCCAACTCCAGCGCCACGTCGGTCACGCTGCGCCCGGCCCCCAGCCATTCCAGCGCCCGGAACAGCCGCAGCCGGTGGCGCCACGCGCGCAAGCTCAGCCCCACCTCGCGCTCGAACCGCCGGGTCAGCGTGCGGGGGGAGGCCCCCACCTCCACTCCCCAGTCCTCCACCCCGCGGGGATCGTCGGGGGCGGCGTAGAGCGCCTCGCAGATGCGCCGCAACTCCCGGCTGCGCGGCCAGGGCAGGTGGAAATCCTGCACCGGCAGCCGGTGCAACTGGTCGAGGATCAGCGCGTCGAGGCGCCCGACATACCCCTCATCCTCGCCCCGCCCGTCGATGGCCACCAGTTCCAGGATCAGCGCGCGCAACAAGGGCGTAATGGCGAACACCGTGCAGCGCTGCGGCAGCGACAGCCCCGGCCCGTCCATCACATAGAGATTGCGGAACTCCGCCCCGTGCAGCGCGCCCGAGGTGTGCATCACCCCCGTCGGCACCCACATCGCCTGTTCCGGCGTGATGACGTAGCGGGAATCCTCCACCGTCACCACCAGCGTGCCCACGGTGGCATAGACGAACTGGTTCCAGCGGTGGGCATGCATGGGAAAGGCGTGGCGGGCCGGCATGATCTCCGACCGCAGGAACACCCGCCGCGGCAGGCTCTCCATCTCCGGCACCGTCAGGGGCAGCCACCCGTCGTCCGTCTCCACCACCGTCCCTCTTTGTCGTTTCATCGACAAAGATAGTCTGGCTGTCGAAAGCGCGCAAACGCACCCGCCGCTACGGTGTCCCCCACACGCTTTCCACCGGGAGACACCCCATGGACACCACCCCCGCCGCCCGCCGCCGCGTCATCGCCGCCGGCATCTGCGCCCTGATCCTGACGGTGGGGCTGGCCCGCTTCGCCTATACCCCCATGCTGCCGGTGATGCGGGCCGACGCGGGGTTGAGCGCGCTGGCCGGCGGCTGGTTGGCGACGCTCAATTACATGGGCTACATCGCCGGCGCGCTGGCCGCCGCCGCCATCGGCGATCTGGGGCTGAAGTTCCGCCTGTACCGGCTGGGGCTGGCGGTGGCCGTGCTCAGCACCGCCGCCATGGGGTTGACCGACAGCGTGATCCTGTGGGCGGCCCTGCGCTTCACAGCCGGGCTGTCCAGCACGGCGGGGCTGCTGCTGGCCTCCGGCCTCGTGCTCAACTGGCTGATCCGCCACGGGCACCGGCCCGAGTTGGGGCTGCATTTCATGGGCCTGGGGCTGGGCATCGCCGTGTCCGGGCTGGCCGCCGCCGCCCTGGCCGGGCATCTGGCCTGGGACGGGCAGTGGCTGGCGCTGGGGCTGCTGGGGCTGGCCTTCCTCGTGCCCGCCTGGGTCTGGCTGCCGCCCCCCGCCGCCCTCCACGCCACCGGCCCCGCCACCATGGCCGAGCCGCCGGCACCGGGGCGGCGGTGGATGGTGCTGATGATCGCCGCCTATTTCTGCGCCGGCTTCGGTTTCGTCATCAGCGCCACCTTCATCGTCGCCATCGTCGAGCAACTGCCTCTGCTGGCCGGCAAGGGAAACTGGGTGTGGGTGATCCTGGGCGCCGCCGCCGTGCCGTCGTGCTTCCTGTGGGACCGCGTTGCCGCGGCGTGGGGCGCGGTGCCCGCCCTGATGCTCAGCTATGGGGTGCAGACGGTGTCAATCCTGCTGCCGGCGCTCAGCGGCGGCACCGTGCCCGTGCTGCTGGGCGCCGTGCTCTACGGCGGCACCTTCGCCGGCATCGTCAGCCTGACCCTCACCCTCATCGGGCGCCGCTTCCCCCGCAACCCGGCCAAGGCCATGGCGCGGCTGACGCTGAGCTATGGGGTGGCGCAGATCGTGGCGCCGGCCATGGCCGGCAGCATCGCCGCGGCAACGGGGAGCTACCGGGGGGCGCTGTCCGTCGCAGCGGCGGTCATGGTCGTGGGGATCGGGTTGCTTGCCATTCTGAAGCGCCAGCCGGAATAGAGCCGCCAGGGGCGCTGCCCCCGGCACCCCCGGCAAGGGCCGGCAAGGGCCGGCGGCCCTTGCATCCCAATCAATGGCGGGCGAAGACGCTGGGCGCCGTGTCGCCGCCGAACAGAACCACGTCGTAGGGCTGGCCGGTCTTCATGTCCATGCCGGGGGCGTCCGCCGGCATGCCGGGGGCCGACAGGCCGCGCGCCTTCGGGCGCTCGGCCAGCAGACGGCGGATATCGGCGGCGGGGACGTGGCCCTCCACCACGTACCCGTCAACCGTGGCGGTGTGGCAGGATTCCAGGGCCGGCGGAACGCCCAGCATGGTCTTGACCGGCGCCACGTCGTCCATGGTGTGGACACGCACCGTGAAGCCTTCCGCCGTCATATGGTCCACCCAGCCGCCGCAGCAGCCGCAGGACTCGGCCTTCCACACCTCCACCAGCGGTTCGGCCAGCGCGGGCGTGGCGGCCAGCAGCAGGGCCGGGAACAGGAAACGGATCATGACGATACCCTCCTTCACGAACCCCGCGGCGGCGACCAGCCGCGCAGGGTCAAGGCGTTGGTCACGACGCTGACGCTGGACAGCGCCATCGCCGCCCCCGCCAGCACCGGGCTGAGATACCCAAGGGCGGCCAGCGGAATGCCGACCGCGTTGTAGACAAAGGCCCAGAACAACCCCTGGCGGATCTTGGCATAGGTCCGGCGCGACACCGACACCGCCCCGCCCACCAGCACCGGGTCGCCGCGCATCAGCGTCACCCCCGCCGTGTGCATCGCCACGTCGGTACCCGTCGCCATGGCGAACCCCACATCCGCCGCCGCCAGCGCCGGCGCGTCGTTGATGCCGTCGCCCACCATGGCGACCGTGTGCCCCTCGGCCCGCAGGGTGGCGACCACATCGGCCTTGCCCTCCGGCAGCACCCCGGCGAACACCCGGCCGATGCCCAGCGTGCGGGCCACCGCCTCCGCCGCGCCTTGGCTGTCGCCCGTCACCATCACCGGCGTCAGGCCCAGCGCCGTCAGCGCCGCCACGGCCTCGTGCGCCGCCGGCTTGACGGTATCGCCGAAGGCCAGCAGGCCCAGCGCCCGGTCCCCCTCCACCAGCCACGAGACGGTCAGCCCCTGCCCTTCCAATTCGGTGGCCCGGACCGACAGCGCCGCGTCCGACACCCCGGTTTCCGCCGCCAGCCGGGGGGAACCCAGCGCCAGCGCCCGCCCCTCCACCGTGCCGGCCACCCCGCGTCCCGGCAGGGCACGGAACCCCGTCACCGGCGGCAACGCCAGCCCGGCGGCCCGTTCGGCCACCGCGCGGGCCAGCGGATGCTCGCTGCCCTGCTGGAGCGCCGCGGCCAGGCGCAGCACCGCCGCTTCGTCCTGCCCCTCCCCCGCCGCCACGGCGGCCACGCGGGGGCGGCCCTCGGTCAGGGTGCCGGTCTTGTCGAAGGCGACGGCGGTGACGGCGTGGGCACGCTCCAGCGCTTCGGCGTCCTTGATGAGGATGCCGTGGCGGGCGGCGGCCCCGGTGCCCACCATGATGGCGGTGGGCGTGGCCAGCCCCAGCGCACAGGGGCAGGCGATGACCAGCACCGACACGGCGGTGATCAGCGCGTGCTCGGCATCGCCCCCCACCCACCACCAGCCGGCGAAGGTCACAAAAGCGATGACCAGCACCACCGGGACGAACACGGCGCTCACCCGGTCCACCAGTCGCTGGATGGGGGCCTTGGACGCCTGCGCCCCCTCCACCATGCGGACGATCTTCGCCAGCATGGTTTCGGTGCCCACGGCGGTGGTCTCCACCACCAGACGCCCGTCCACGTTGATGGAGCCGCCGGTCACCCGGTCGCCCACCGTCTTTTCCACCGGCAGCGGTTCGCCGGTCAGCATGGATTCGTCCACGCTGCCGCCGCCCTCGGTGATGCGCCCGTCCACCGGCACCCGTCCGCCGGGACGGATGACCACCCGATGGCCGGGGCGGATCACCGTGACCGGCACCTCCTCTTCCCGCCCGTCCACCTGACGGATGGCGGTGGCGGGGCGCAGGTCCATCAACGCGCGGATGGCGTCCGCCGTGTGGCCCTTGGCCCGCGCCTCCAGCCACTTGCCCAGCAGAACGAAGGTGATCAGCACCGACGAGGCTTCGAAATAAAGATGCGGCGCATGCCCCGGCATGGCGGTCAGCAGGGCATAGACGCTCAGGCCCCACGCCGCCGTGGTGCCCAGCGCCACCAGCAGGTCCATGTTGCCGGACCCGCCGCGCACCGCGTGCCACGCCGCCCGGTAGAACCGCGCGCCCAGCCCGAACTGCACGATGGTGGCCAGCGCGAACTGCACCCATCCCGGCAGCATCCAGTCGGCCCCGGCGAGATCCCCCGCCATGCCCGCCACCAGCGGCAGCGACAGCGCCGCCGCCAGCAGCAGATGGATCAGGCCGCGCCGCCGCCGCCCCGCCCCCTCGTCCACCGGGGGGGCGTCGGGGACGATGACGGCGGCGGTGAAGCCGGTGTCCTCCACCGCCTCCACCAGGGCCGCCACGTCGGTGTCGGGGGCGGCCACCACATGGGCGCGCTCGGTGGCGAGGTTCACCGCCGCCTCCCGCACCCCCGGAACCCGGCGCAAGGCCCGCTCCACCCGCCCGACACAGGCGGCGCAGGTCATGCCCCCGATGCTGAGATCGTGGGAATCGGCCTTGTCCAAGGCCAGCGCGTCCGTTGCCATGGCGGTCCTCTCCGGCTGAAAAAAGGGTCTCGGGAGGAAGGATGGACCTTCCAGCACTGGGAAGGTCAACCCCGCCCCCCGCGCTTTTTCACGCAACGCCGTCGTAGACCACTTCGGTCATCATGCCCACGGCCATGTGCAGCAGGTTGTGGCAGTGGAACGGCCAGCGCCCCGGGTTGTCGGCGTCAAAGGCAATGCGCACCGACCCGCCCGCCGGCACCAGCACCGTGTCGCGCACCGCCCCGGCCAGCGCCGCCCCGTTCACCGCCACCACCTGGAAATGATGGCCGTGCAGGTGCATCGGGTGGGCCATCATGCCGGGGTTCACCATGTCGATCTCCACCCGCTGGCCGCGGGTGACGCGGAACGGGGTGTGCTGGCCGTGGACCTGCCCGTTGATCGACCAGACATAGGGTGCCATCCCGCCCGTCAGTTCGGCGGTGAAGCGCACGTCGGCGGGTTTTTGCGCCAGCGGGGACAGGGGCGACAGCCGGGTTTCCAGCGACAGATCCACCGGCGGAGCCGCGGTGTCGCCGCGCTCGGCCACCCGCCGCACCGCCGCCCCGGCGGTGGCGAGCACGATGCCGGTCCGGGCCTTGTCCCCCTCCCGCAGGGCCAGGATGGGAAAGGCTCCGCCGTCCGCCGGCAGGTCGATGGCGATGTCCAGCCGCTGGCCCATGGTCATGGGGAAGCGCTGCCCGGCCACCGGCGCCACGCCGGTGCCGTCCACCGCCATCACCGTGCCGGTCAGCCGGCCCAGGTCGATCCAGAACGCCGTGGACGTGGCCCCGTTGATCAGGCGCAGCCGCACCCGCCCGCCGCGCTCCACCCGCACCACCTCGGGGTCGGCCAGGGTGCGGTCGTTGGCGAGATAGGCGTCGTACTCCACATCGTTCAGATCCATGGAGGCCGCGGGTGCCGCGCCGTGATTCATCGCCCCGTGGTCCATCGAACCATGGTCCATCGAACCATGGTCCATCGCCCCATGGTCCATCGCCCCATGGTTCAGGGAGCCGTGTTCCATGGAACCATGATTCATGGCCCCGTGATCCATCCCTCCCTGGCTCATGGCGCCGCCGGTCAGACCGGCCAGCACCTCGGCGGGGTCGCGGAAGGTGAAGTCGTGCAGCAGCACCGTCACCTCCTGCCGCCCGTCGGCGTCGTCCTGGGCCGTGCGCACCACCAGCGGGGCGGCCATCAATTTCTGTTCCTGCAGCCCGTGGTGGGAATGCATCCAGTGGGTGCCGGGGCGGGCATCGAAGTCATAGGCCCGAGTCTCCCCCGCCGCCAGCGTCGGGCGGGTGGTGTCGGCCACGCCGTCCTGGGTCCACGGCGGCGTCTGGCCGTGCCAATGGATGACGGTCTCCTCCCCCGCCCGGTTGGTCAGGTCCACCCGGAACCGCTGGCCGGGGGCGAGCGTCAGCCCGTGGCCGCCGTCGGGGCGGCGGATGCCGAACACCGTGGCGGGCTTGCCGTTCACCTCCAGCACACGGGTATCGGCGGTCAGGATCAGAGGCGCGGCTTCGGCGGCGCGCAGCCGCACCGGCGCAGCACCCAGGGCGAGTGCGGCGGAAGACGCCGCCAGCAGCCGGCGGCGGGACAACATCAAAGAAGTCATGGGAATCGGTCCGTGATCGGTCACGCAAAGGAACGGGCCGGGCGCACACCCCGGTCCGGCGGAAAACGTGGGATCAGACGGACGGCCGCGGCGGCGGCAACGGCGGCGGCACCCCGATTCCCCGCTGCAACGGCAGGAATGGCGGGGCTGCCGGCCCCGCGGTCACCGGGTGAACGCCGGAAAAGGCCGCGGGCATCAGGGCGGCGTGCATCAGCGGGCACACCGCCACGGCGCAGATACCGGCGTGGCGGCGGGCGGCATCCCCACCCCGCTCCGCCGCGGTCAGGGTCAAGGTCAGGGGCGATTCCGCCGCCGCGTGGGATGTGGCGTGGAATGTTTCGTGGACCGCCGCAGCCTGCTCGTGGCACGGCGCCACCGTGGCCGCCCGTGCCGGCACCACCGGAACCATCAGGGCGCAGACGGCCAGCAGCAGGAACACCATCCCCGCCAGCCATCCCCGCCGTCCGTTCCGATTGGTCATTGCGCGTTACGATCCCTTGGCCTCAGTCTGGGGATTATGATGGGCAGGATGATACGAACCCGCAAGGGCTTCATAGGCGGTGTGACGGTGCAGCGCACGATCGAACGCCGCGTCGTCCGCGGCGCTGTGAACCGCGTCCGGGACCGCCTCTTCCGCGGGATGAGGGGGATTGGTGCGCAGTTCCAGTTCGACCGCGCCGATCACGCCGGTTTCCGTCAGCATGGCAGCCTCCCCTCGTTTGCCGGCATCAGCCTCTGACAAAGGATATGAGGAGTCGCGCAACCGTCACAAGAACAGTAAGGCGCCGTCACAATAAATTCATAGAATAATTCTTGCGCCGCACATCAAAACCCGATGAACCGCACAAAGCCGGAGGACTTATGCGATGATGTCAGGCAGCAGCCGGCTTTCCAGCAGGATGATCTGGTCCTTCAGCGCCAGTTTGCGCTTTTTCAGCCGCTGAATCTGAAGCTGGTCGAACGGGGCACGCTCTGCCAGCCGGGCGATAACGTCGTCCAGATCCCGGTGCTCGCTTTTCAGGTCGGCGAGTTTTTGACGCAGTATTTCCTGTTCGTTCATGTCCCGGCCACGGCTGGCTTAACGGCGGCGACTATACCAGATTTCTCCGGCGGCGATATGGCGAAACCTTCGGCGCTTTGCGGTTATGGAAGGAGCGGTGGACAGCCGTTATGGCGGTTCCCGCACGGCCCCGTTGAGCTTGTGCCTACGCGCAAGTTCCGGCATCCGCAAGAGTCATGATATGAGAATCCACCAAACACAGGGGGGTGATCACCTATGACGGCTGCGAAGCGTATCGGTATCCTGACCAGCGGCGGCGACTGCGCCGGGCTGAACGCGGTCATGCGGGCCGCGGTCCACCGGGCGGTGCTGGGCTACGGCTGGCAGGTCGTCGGCATCAAGGAGGGCACCCACGGCCTGCTCCAGCGCCCGGTGCAGTATCAGGTGCTGGACCTGCCCGCGGTGGACGGCAACATGATGCGGCTGGGCGGAACCATCCTGGGCACCACCAACCGTGGCGATCCCTTCGCCTATCCCATGGGCGACGGCACGGTGAAGGACCGCGCCGACGAGATCATCGGCGGCTACCGCGAGCTGGGGCTGGACGCGCTGATCGGCATCGGCGGCGACGGCAGCTTCGCCATCCTGCGCAAGCTGGCGGCCCACGGCGGGATGAAGCTGGTGGGCATTCCCAAGACCATCGACAACGATCTGGGCATGACCGAGGTGTCGGTGGGCTTCGACACCGCCGTCGGCGTGGCGGTGGAGGCGCTGGACCGGCTCCAGCCCACCGCCGCCAGCCACGCCCGCGTGATGGTGCTGGAGGTGATGGGCCGCGACGCCGGGCACATCGCCCTGTCCGCCGGCATCGCCGGCGGGGCCGACGTGATCCTGATCCCGGAAATCCGGTATTCCATCGAGAAGATCGCCGCCAAGATCCGCGAGGTGCGCGCCACCGGCCGCAACTTCGCCCTGGTGGTGGTGTCGGAAGCGGTGAAGACCGCCGACGGCGGCGAGGTGAAGAAGGTCTATCAGGGCGGCGAACGGCGCTACGGCGGCATCGGCGACTACATCAGCGAGCGCATCGCCGACGCCACCGGGGCCGAAACCCGCGTCACCGTGCTGGGCCACGTGCAGCGCGGCTGCCCGCCCAGCCCGCACGACCGGCTGGTGGCGTCGGCCTTCGGCGTCCACGCCGTGGACCTGATCGCCGAGGGCAAGTTCGACCGCATGGTGGCCTGGTCCAACCGCGGCGTCATCGACGTGCCGATCGAAGAAGCCATCGCCCGCTATTCCTGCGTCGATGCCGACGGCACCCTGGTCAAGACCGCCCGCGGGCTGGGCATCAGCCTGGGCGACTGAGCGGCACCCGTACTTCGACCGTGCACAAATAAAGCCGCCGGCGGCCCTGGGTTCCCAGGGCCGCCTTTTTCATGAAATCGCACAGCATTTTAAACAAACGAAGTTGTCCGGCCTTTGAAATAAGCATTACAGGCAGAGAACAGCTGAGGCAATCGGCCTATGAGTGTTGGCCTGTTGACGAACACGTCAGAGTAACAGTATTCATGACTCACGAAACGCCGCAGGGTGGCGTTTTTAAAGAACATAAAGATAAAATTTTTTGAATTAGCTTGGGAGATGACCATGTATCGCATCGTCAGCCTGGAACGCGTGGGTGTGTATGTGGTGATGAACCAGGGGGCCATGGCGACCCTGGGCGGCAAGAGCCACTGGACCAGCCTGGATGCTCTGCGTCACGCGGCAAAGCTGGAAAACGCCCCGCTGTACGAACGGGTTCTGCGCACGCGCGACTGATCCAGGGCCGGTTGATCCAGACCGTTTGATCGGGGCGGAACCATTGCCATGACAACGGACAGGGCCGGAACACCCGTGTGCGGGACGGCCAAAACATAACGGCGCGGAAGCATCTTCCGCGCCGTTAGTCTTTGTACCCGGTACCGTGGGGTGCGCTCAGCCGGCCCGCACGCGGGCCAGGAAGCGGTCAACCTCCTGCCGCAGGGTGTCGGACTGGCGTGTCAACTCGCCGGTGGCCGACAGCACGTTGCGGGCTTCCATGCCGGTGTCGGCGGCCGACGCGTTCACCCGCACGATGGTGGACGACACCTCCTTGGTGCCGATGGACGCCTGCTGCACGTTGCGGGCGATTTCGGAGGTGGCCGACCCCTGGGCGTCCATGGCGCTGGCGATGGAGCCGGCGATGTCGTTGATGCGGGTGATGGTTTCGGTGATGGACCGGATGGCCCCCACCGCTTCCTGGGTCGCCCCCTGCACGGCACCGATCTGGGCGTTGATCTCCTCGGTCGCCTTGGCGGTCTGGTTGGCCAGGCTCTTCACTTCCGACGCCACCACGGCGAAGCCCTTGCCCGCTTCCCCGGCCCGCGCCGCCTCGATGGTGGCGTTCAGCGCCAGAAGGTTGGTCTGGCTGGCGATGTCGTGGATGAGCTTGACCACCTGCCCGATCTTGCTGGCGGCGTCGGCCAGCCCCTGCACCGTAACGTTGGTGCGCTCGGCCTGGGACTTGGCGTCGTTGGCGATCTGGGCCGATTGGGACACCTGATGGCTGATCTCGCCGATGGAGGCCGACAGCTCCTCCGCCGCCGCCGCCACGGTCTGGATATTGACCGACGCCTCTTCCGCCGCCGCCGCCACGGTGGTGGACTGGCTGCTGGTTTCTTCCGCCGTGCGGGTCATCTTGGCCGCGGTGCCCTGAAGCTGGGTGGCGGCGGAGGCCACCGCCTGCACCACCGTCTTCACCTCGCGTTCGAAGGCGTCGGCGGTGCTGCCCAGTTCACGGGCGATGATGGCCGCGGTGTTCAGGTCCACATAGACCGAGGTGGCGAGGTCCATGTCCAGGAACACCGCCTTGTTGATGGCCTGGAGCACCTGCGCCAGCCGTTCCGGCTTCTTGCGGTAGACCTGGGCCGCCACGTCGATCAACCGGTTGAGCGTGTAGCAGTAAGCGCCCGTGTACCAGCGCGGCTCCAGCCCGATGCGCTGGTGGCTCTGGCCGATGCGCAGCACCTGCGCCATGTAGCCGTCGTCGAAGGTGCCGGTGAACACGTTGCGCAGCCAGTGATTCTTCTGCGCGTCGCGGGCATGGCGGACGGTCGTGGGGTTGGACAGCAGGCCCGCCACCTGCGGCACGCTGCGCAGGTAGGCGTAGAATTCGTCCAGGATCGAGTCGATTCGCTGAGCCAGATGAGGCTGGAACTCCCGCAGCAGCGCCCGGGTGTTTTCGTCGATGCGGAGAAAATTGATGCGGTCGATGATGGACTGGGTTTGCGCGGCGTGCTGCATCGGCTTCGGACTCCCGGGGGATGGCGGGCGTTGGGCAATATTGTTGGATTGCTAATCAGAGAGATTAGCATCGCCCGCGATAATGGGCGTATAATATTTTTAGGAGAATGTTTCCTATTGTCGCACTGCGTAAAGTACGTAAGCGAAAAGAAAAACGGCACCGTATGGAAACGGTGCCGTCAAGGTGCTGCCATCAGAAGAGTCTAAATTATTGCCAAGCCGCCGCTTTCACTGTTCACGCCACGGCGTGGGCGGGGCGGCGCAACGACTGCGTAGCGTTCAAAACTGCTCGTTGCAGCTTCTCGAAAGCGCGCACCTCGATCTGGCGCACCCGTTCGCGCGACACGGAAAACTGCTGGCTCAACGCTTCCAGGGTGGAGGGGTTGTCCTTGAGCCGGCGCTCGAACAGGATGCGGCGCTCGCGGTCGTCCAGCCGTTCCATGGCCTGCCCCACCAGCCGGCGGCGCATGGCCAGCTCGTCGGCTTCCACCACCGCGGTTTCCTGGGTCGGGCGGTCGTCGGCCAGCAGCTCCAGCCAGTTGGTTTCGCCGTCGGAGCTGAGCGTGGCGTCCAGCGAGCTGTCGGTGGACGACAGGCGGCGGTTCATCTCCACCACCTCGTTTTCCGGCACGTCCAGTTCGGCGGCGATGGAGGCCACCGCTTCCGGCGGCAGGTCGCCCTGATCCAGCTCCTCCATCTTGCTTTTCAGCCGGCGCAGGTTGAAGAACAGCTTCTTCTGCGCCGCGGTGGTGCCCATCTTCACCAGCGACCAGGAGTGCAGGATGTATTCCTGGATCGCCGCCCGGATCCACCAGGTGGCATAGGTGGCAAAGCGGAAGCCGCGGGCCGGGTCGAATTTCTGCGCCGCCTGCATCAGCCCCACGTTGCCTTCCGCCACCAGATCGGTGAGGGGCAGGCCGTAGCCGCCGAAGCCGCGGGCGATCTTGATGACCAGCCGCAGGTGGCTGCCGACCAGCTGCTCCAGAGCGCGGGGATCGCCACGGGTGGCCCACGCGGTGGTCAGCGCGTGCTCCATCTCCGGCGACAGGATGGGGTAGCGTTTGGACTCATCCACATACCGGGTCAGGCTGGCGTTCTCGCCGGTCAGAAGCTGCTTCAGCATCCTGCTGCCTCCTTCTCTCAAACCATCCCATCCGCTGGGCGCCGGGCCCATCGAGGAAGATACGGTGCCAGCACCGCCATTCCTGTTCCCGGCCCTTTCCTTTTTTCGCCGTATTGTTGAGGTTTTCCCTCCGGCTGTTGGAAACACTGTGTCGCAACGGAGGCAGCCGATCAACTCTGGAAACAGTCATGGTCAAGTGTTTTTCGGCTTATGCCCAAGCGTATCTGTCAGAATGACCATCCCGGACTGCCTGTGCGCTTCTCTCAATTTGCGCATAACAAAGACCACGCCATAGGGCATAGGCGGAATAGGCCCAAACGATTTTCCTAAACCGCTCCGACAGGCACCGTGGCCTTTTGCGCAGCCGCAAAAACCGCCCGTTTGTCCGGCTTTGGGATGGCAGAGCGGAAAGGGGGTAAAAAAAACGGGCCGTTGGTTATCCAACGGCCCGAGGCTTGGGAGGAAACGCTCCAGAGGCGTATGACCTTAGTCTAGGATGCGCTGCAGCGCAGCTCCAGCGGAATTTCATTGATCAGCAACCCAACCGTTACATGGCAGCCATGTTTCCATGGTCATACCACTGATCCGCTGCCCGCCGCCCAAACGGCGAAAGGCGCGCTTTCCCGGTGGGAAAGCGCGCCTTTTCATGCGCAGGCGGGGCCTGGGGCCGGACGGGTCAGTCGGTGACCGTCTTCTTGCGGCCCAATCCCAGCTTGGTCGCCATTTCCGACCGTGCCTTGGCGTAGTTCGGGGCCACCATCGGATATTCCGGGGGCAGGCTCCACTTGGCGCGGTATTCGTCGGGGGTCATGTCATAGACGGTCTTCAGATGCCGCTTCAGCATCTTCAGCTTCTTCCCGTCTTCCAGGCAGACGATGTATTCGGGGGTCACCGACTTCTTGATCGGAACCGCCGGGGTCTGTTCCACGCGGGCGGCCGCGGGCTTGTCCTCACCCAGGCCGCGGAAGGCCGCCTGGACATTATTGATGACGGTGGGCAGATCGGCCACCGCCACGGAATTATTGCCGACATAGGCCGCGACCACCTTGGCGGTCAGGGCCTGGAGCTCGGAAGTATCGATGGGCATGTGTGAAAGGCTCCGCGTTTTATAAGGGCGTTCAGCCCGTGACGGTATCGCCGTTGACGGAATCGCGGAGCTGCTTGGCGGGCTTGAATTTCGGCGCCTTGGAGGCGGCGATCTTCACCACGTCGCCCGTGCGCGGATTGCGCCCTTCGCGTTCGGCGCGCTCGGCAACCTCGAAGATCCCGAAGCCGGCCAGGCGGACCTCTTCACCACGCCCCAGCGCTGCCGAGATCCCCTCGAACACCGCCTGCACCACCTTCGCGGCCTCGGTCTTCTTGATGCCGGCAGTGGTGGCAACCGTTTCGATCAGCTCGGCTTGGTTCATGCAAGGTCTCCTGCACCAGAGTTGGTATGCGGCTTTTGGCTGTTATTGGCAGAAGTGTTTGCCGGGCACAAGAGGCAATCCAGCACTGGCAATTACAGATTTACTGTCAGAACCGGGACAAGGGCCGCCCTGTTGCCGAAAAGCCTCAATGCAGGGCCTCCGACTCCATGGCGTGATGTGGAAAAACCACGCCGAGAACCGCAAAAAGCCGATTACCGCACCGCGGTGCAATCGAATCGTGCAAAAGCACGGCGCCCATTCTCTCCACCCGCCGTTTTGTGCCGGGGCGGCCCCTTGATCATGAATTCCGTGTCACCATCTGGAGGGGACTTGGGAATGGGTCCGGGCCCCTCTGACGGCCGAGGCGTCGGCCGTGATGTCGGACTTCGCTTGAACGCACTGCAGACGCAGCATGACCGTCAAGTCGAGTCATCGTCGATGGAACTCCTTTATTCTTTTGCTTTTGCCGACATGCTCGGCAAACCGCTGTGGGTCTGGCTGACCTTCGCCGGCGTCGTGGTGGCGCTGCTGGTCTTCGACCTCGGCCTCTTCAACCGCAAGGACCATGTGATGGGCGTGGGCGAAAGCCTGCGCCTGTCGGCTTTCTACATCGGCGCCGGCGCGCTGTTCGGCGCGTGGGTGTGGTGGTGGATGGGACAGACCGCGGGCGTGTCGTTCTTCACAGGCTTCCTGATCGAAAAGAGCCTGTCGCTCGACAATGTGTTCGTCATCTCGCTGATCTTCGCCACCTTCGCCATTCCGCGCGAATACCAGCACCGTGTGCTGTTCTGGGGCATCCTGGGCGTGGTGGTGCTGCGCGGCATCATGATCGGCGCCGGCACGGCCCTGGTCCATAATTTCGAATGGATGCTGTGGGTGTTCGGCGCCTTCCTGCTGCTGACCGGCGTCAAGATGCTGTTCTCGTCCCATGACGAGGCGCCGGACATCGCGTCCAACCCGGTGCTGCGTCTGGCCCGCCGGGTGCTGCGGGTGTCGAAGGACCTGCACGGCCACAAATTCTTCGTGCGCGAGCCGGCGCCGGACGGGTCGGGCCGCCGGGTGCTGACCGCCACCCCGCTGTTCCTGGCGCTGGTGATGGTGGAAAGTGCCGACGTGATCTTCGCGGTGGACAGCGTGCCGGCGATCTTCGCCATCACCACCGACCCGTACATCGTCTACACCTCCAACATCTTCGCCATCCTGGGGCTGCGGGCGCTGTACTTCGCCCTGGCCGCCATGATCCACCGCTTCCATTACCTGAAATACGCGCTGTCGATCGTGCTGATCTTCATCGGCGGCAAGATCATCTACACCCAGCTTTACGGCAAGGTGGACCCCGCCCTGTCGCTGGCGGTGACCGCGGCGCTGCTGGCCGGCGGCGTGGTGGTGTCGCTGATCAAATCGCGCAACGAACAGCCGACCGCGGCGGAAGCCCTGGTGGAATCCTCCGCGTCCGGCGAGAACCGCTAAAAGCCCATCCGCCGGAGCGCCGCGATGGTGGACGCGGCATCCGTGTGGCGGATGAAGGCCCCGCCCGCCCCTTCCCAGGGGGGGCGGGCCTTCTCCCGGTCGTCCACCAGAACGGCGCCGGCCACCGCGTGGCAATGTTTGTCGCGGGCCATGCAGGTGATGACCGGCACATCCGCCCCCAGTTTTTCCGCCACCCACCGCCGTTTCTGCGGCGCGGCCCAGGTGCCCAGCGGCAGGCCGGTCAGGATGGTGGGCCGGTGAGGGGCGCAGAAATCCCACAGATCCCGCCCGCCGGGCGTGAACTCCAGCGTGGCGAAGAAATCCGGGTGACGTCCCGCCGCCGCCCACAGGGCGCGCACGCTCATCTCATGGGGAAAGCGCCCCGTCACCGCCCTCACCCCCCGGTCGAAATCGGCCAGAACACCATCGAGGTCGAGGAACAGCGGCGGCAACGGGGCCATGGCGCCTACCCCTGCAATTCCGTCCGCCCGCGGAACTGGTCCAGGGCTTCCGGGTTCGACAGGGCTTCGGTGTTCTTGATCGCCCGGTCATGCACGGCGTCGCGCACCGCCAGTTCGGTGATCTTGCCGGAGCGGGTGCGCGGAATATCGGTCACCGGCACGATGCGGGCCGGCACGTGGCGCGGCGAGCAGTTGTCGCGGATGCGGCGGCGGATGGTGTCCTCCAGCGCCTTATCGAGGGTCAGGCCGGGGCGCAGCACCACGAACAGAACGACGCGGACGTCACCGTCCCAATCCTGGCCGATGCACACGGCTTCCAGGATTTCCGGCAGTTGCTCCACCTGACGGTAGATCTCGGCGGTGCCGATGCGCACGCCGCCGGGGTTCAGCACCGCGTCGGACCGGCCATAGATCACCCAGCCGCCGTGCTCCGTCTGCTCGATGAAGTCGCCGTGGTGCCAGACGTTGGCGAAGCGCTCGAAATAGGCGGCCTTGTACCGCGCCCCATCCGGGTCGTTCCAGAAACCGACCGGCATGGACGGGAACGGCTTCACGCACACCAGCTCGCCCTTTTCCCCGCGCACGGGGTGGCCGTCGTCGCTGAAGGCTTCCACCGCCATGCCCAGACCACGGGTCTGGATCTCCCCCTTCCACACCGGCAGGACCGGGCTGCCCAGCACGAAGCAGCTCACGATGTCGGTGCCGCCGGAGATGGAGGCGAGGTGGATATCCCGCTTGATGCCGTCATAGACGAAATCGAAATTCTCCGGCATCAGCGGCGACCCGGTGGAGGTCAGGGTCCGCACGCTGGACAGATCGTGGGTTCTGGCCGGGGTCAGCCCGCTCTTTTCCAGGGTCTGGATGAACTTGGCCGAGGTGCCGAACAGCGTGACCTTCTCCGCGTCGGCATAGTCGAACAGGATGGTGCCGTCGGGGTGGAAGGGGGAACCGTCGTACAGGCACAGGGTGGTGCCGCTGGCCAGTCCGGTCATCAGCCAGTTCCACATCATCCACCCGCAGGTGGTGAAATAGAAGAAGCGGTCGCCGGAGTTCAGGTCGCAGTGCAGCCGGTGTTCCTTGATGTGCTGCAACAGCGTGCCGCCGGCCCCGTGCACGATGCACTTGGGCTTGCCGGTGGTGCCGGAGGAATAGAGGATCGCCAGCGGGTGGTTGAACGGCATCCGCTCGTACGTGACATCCCCCGCCGCATGGGGCGCCAGGAAATCGCGGTAGGCAACGCCGCGCGGCACCACGCTCACATCCGCATCGGCGTTCACATAGGGAACCACCACGGCGTGGGTGACGGTGGGCAGATCCTTCATCACCTCCGCCGCCTTGCCCCGCACGTCGTGGGCCTTGCCGGCGTAATAATAGGCGTCGGGGACGAACAGCACCTTGGGCTCGATCTGGCCGAAGCGGTCAACCACCCCCTGCACGCCGAAATCGGGCGAGCACGACGACCACACCCCCCCCAGCGACACCGTGGCCAGCATGGCGGCCAGGGTTTCCGGCATGTTGGGCATATAGGCGGCCACCCGGTCCCCCGGACCGACACCGGCGGCGCGCAGCGCCTGCTGCAGCCGCGACACCTCGGCCCGCAGCTCGGCGCCGGACCAGCGGCGCTTCACCTTGTCCTCGCCCCAGAACACCACGGCCTCGCCGTTGGGCGCACCGGCCAGCAGGTTTTCGGCGTAGTTCAGCCGCGCCTGGGGGAACCACTGGGCACCGGGCATGCGGTGGCCGTCGGCCAGGACCACCGCCCCCGGATCGCCCACCACCCCGGCCCAATCCCACAGGAAGCGCCAGAAATCCTCCGCCTTCGCCACCGACCAGTCCCACAGCGCGTCATAGTCGGCGAGCGACAGGCCGAAGCGCGCGTTGACGGCGGCGCGGAAACGGGTGACGGCGGCCTGTTCGATGCGCTCGGGCGACGGCTGCCACAGCGGTGATGCGTCGGTCACGGTAATCCTCCCTCGATCCATGCTTTTGGGTGGGCGGCCGTTCGGGTGCCGCCCCTTGGCGCGCACCATACACCATCGTATGGCCGGTTGTCCGCCCCCGCGCATGGGCCGAAGCATGACGGAACTTCCCGCCCCGGTCCACGGTTGCCAAAGAGTAACGGGTAACGGACGGGGATGCGGCACCCATGACGGTCATCGGCATATCGGGGTCTTACGGCGGCCTCAATCTGGGGGACGAGGCCATCCTGACGGCGGCGGTGGAGCAGTTGCGCGCCACCGTGCCGGGGGTGGAAATCGTCGTCTTCTCCCGCAACGCCGACCACACCCGCGCCGGCCACGCGGTGGACCGGGTGGTCAGCCCGCGCGAGGCCATGAAGGACGACATCCAGCCGGAGGTGGAGCGGCTCGACCTGCTGCTGCTGGGCGGCGGCGGCATCCTCTATGACGCGGAGGCGCAGACCTACCTGCGCGAAGCGGTGATCGCCCAGCGCCGCGGCATCCCCACCGCCACCTTTGCGATTGGTGTCGGCCCCCTGAAAGCCCCGGCGGAGCGGGAGGCGGTGCGCGACGGCATGAACCGCATGCACACCATCACCGTGCGCGAGGCGTCGGCCAAGCGGCTGCTGGAAGAGATCGGCGTGACCGTGCCGGTGGAGGTGACCGCCGACCCGGCCCTGCTGCTGGCCCCCGAGCCCTTCACCGACGCCATGCTGGCCGAGGCCGGCATCCCCCGCAACCGGCCCCTGGTCGGGCTGTCGGTGCGCGAACAGGGGGTGGCCGCCCCCGACCTGTCGGCGGCGGCGTACCACAAGCTGCTGGCCGAGGCCGCCGACTTCATCATCGAACGCTTCGACGCCGACGTGGTGTTCGTGCCCATGGAACGGGCCGACGTGCGCGAAGCGCACAAGGTCATGGGCGAGATGACCCTGGCCGAGCGCGCCCACCGGCTGACCTACAGCTACACGCCCCGGCAGATCATGGGGCTGATGCAGCACCTGGACATGGTGGTGGGGATGCGGCTGCACTTCATGATCTTCGCCGCGGTGACCGGCACGCCGCTGATCGCCTTGCCCTACGCCTCCAAGGTATCGGATTTCCTGGTGTCGCTGGGGTTGGAGCCGCGGCCGCTGCACACCACCGCCGGCACCTTCCTGGCCGATCTCGACCGGCTGTGGGATCACCGCGCCACGCAAAAGGCGCTGCTGCGCGAGGCCGTGCCCACCCTGCAGGAACGCGCCCGCCGCACCGCCCCCCGCATCGCCGAGGTGGTGACGGGGCAATCCGGCACCCGATGAAACCAGGCGCCCGATGAAACCAAGGGAGACTTCGTTATGCCTGTTCTGACGCCCCCGGACCGACGCGAAACCGTGACACTGCCGCCGCGCCAGGCGGTGAAGGCGGCGCGGTGCCGGGTGCTGGTGGTGGGCGGCGGTCCCGCCGGGATGGGGGCCGCCATGGGCGCGGCGCAGGCCGGGGCCGACACCATCCTGGTGGAGCGGTACGGTTTCCTGGGCGGCAACGCCACCGCCGCGTTGGTCATGCCGTGGATGAGCTTCTACACCCAGCGCGGATCGGCCACCACCGTGGATCCCACCCGCCTGATGCCGCAGGACCACGGGCCGGGCGAGCCGGTGGTGGGCGGCGCGCTGGCCACCATCCTGGGGCGGCTCTACGCCATCGGCGGGGCGGTGCCGCCGTCGCCGGCCACCGGCTTCACCGTGCCCTTCGACCCCGAGGTGTTGAAGCCGGCGCTGCAAAGCGTGCTGGACGACATGGGGGTGCGGGTGCTGCTGCACGCGTTTGCCTCCGGCATCACGGGGGACACCGGGCGGCCCACCGGCGTGGTGTTCGAAACCAAATCCGGCCCGCTGGTGATCGAGGCCGACACCATCATCGACGCCACCGGCGACGGCGACATCGCCGCCTTTGCCGGCGCCCCCTATGACGTGGGGCGGGAGGAGGACGGGCTGGTCCAGCCCGTGACCCTGATGTTCCGGCTGATGGGCATGGATCACGGGGCCTTCAACGGCTACATCCGGGCCAACCCCGGCCAGTGGAAGGGGGTGAACGGCCTGTGGGATCTGGTGTCGAAGGCCACGGGCGCCGGCGACCTGACCCTGCCGCGGGAGGACATCCTGTTCTTCGCCACCACCCATCCGGGCGAAGTGGCGCTGAACTGCACCCGCGTCACCGGGGTTCTGGGCACCGACGTGTGGGATCTGACACGGGCGGAATGGGAAAGCCACCGCCAGATGGCCCAGATCGCCGCCTTCATGAAAAAATACGTCCCCGGCTTCGCCGATGCTCACCTGTGCCAGAGCGGCGTGCAGGTGGGCGTGCGCGAGACCCGGCGCATCCGCGGTGCCTATACGATGACCGGCGACGATGTGCTGGACGCCCGCAAGTTTCCCGACGCCATCGCCCGCGGCACCTATCCCGTGGACATCCACAGCCCCACCGGCAAGGGCACCCGGCTGGACCGGCTGCCGTCGGGGGAATGGTACGAGATCCCGCTGGGCTGCCTGCTGCCGCAGGAGGTGGAGGGGCTTTTGATGGCGGGCCGCTGCATCTCCGGCACCCACGAGGCCCATTCCTCCTACCGCGTCACCCCCACCTGCATGGCGACGGGTCAGGCCGCGGGTGTGGCCGCCGCCCTGGCCGCCAAGGCGGGCGAACGGCCCCGCGCCGTGCCGGTGGCCGCCGTGCAGCGGGAGTTGCTGCGCCAGGGCGCCCTGCTGCGCCCGCCGATGGAGGAGGCGGCGGATTGACGGAAAGAGGCAGAGGAGCCACACTCAGGACGTGAGCAGACATGCCCTGTGGGGACCGCGGCAATGGGCAAGACCACCGACGACCGGCTCGAAAAGATCGAATCCGCTGTCGCCGAGATGAAGGAACTGCTGAAAATGATGTACCCGCTGCTGGTGGCATCGAATGCCCGCGGGGAAGAGCAGTCCAAGCGTATCGACGACCTGAACCGGATGGTCGCCTCCCTCATCCCCAGCAAGATCGCCGCTGTGGGATGAGACGCCAACCTCTAGGCTCTGTGGACAAAGGGGCTTCCCAACGGAGGGAGAATCTGATTCAAGACTTCATTTGGATGGGAGGTCTTGATGGAGCGCGGGGAGATATCGGATGGCGAATGGGCGGTGATTGGCCCGCTTTTGCCTTCGGAGCGCGGGCGAGGCTGCCGGCCAGCCCATGACAATCGCCGTTTTTTCAACGGGATAAACTATGTTTTGCGTACTGGTATTCCCTGGCGGGACTTGCCGGAGCGCTATGGAAACTGGAATTCGATCTTTCGACGGTTCCGGCGCTGGTGTGTCCAAGGGGTCTTCGACGAGATCCTCGAAACGCTGGTCGAGTTGGGCATTACCGACGACTGGAAGGATCAGATGGTCGATAGCACGACGGTTCGGGGTCACAGCCAAGCCGCGGGCGCAAAAGGGGGACCTGCGCGGCGGGATTTGGTCGTTCGCGCGGCGGCTTTACGAGCAAGATCCACGCACGGTGCGATCGGACCGGGCGGCCCCTGGCCTTCATCGTGACCGGGGGCGAGGCATCCGACAGCAAGCAATTGATCCCTTTGATGGAAATCCCGCTGGAGATCCCCTCTCCCAAGGCCCTGCTCGCCGATGCCGGTTATGATAGCGATGCCAACCGTGAGCATTTGCTGATCCGGGCTATCCGTCCGATCATCAAGCCGAACCCAACCCGCAAGACAATGCCCGCTTTTGACAAGGAGGCCTACAAGGCTCGCAACAAAATCGAAAGAATGTTCAACAAACTCAAACAGATGAGGCGGGTCGCAACCCGTTATGACAAGACCCGCTCTTCCTTCATCGCCTTCGTCAAGCTCGCCGCTATTCGTATTTGGATACCAACCTTTGTCCACAGAGCCTAGGCTCGTCTTAGGGGGAGCTGGAACGCCTTTTTTACTACGCCACTTCCGTGGCGCAGGATGACTGATGCTGGCGGACGAAGGCTTCGAAGGCCGACTGCTCCAGCGGGCGGCTGATGAGATAGCCCTGGATGTTGCGGCAGCGCTGGCGGGCCAGCATGTCGGCCTGATCCAGCGTCTCCACCCCCTCGGCGATGGTGGCGAAGCCCAGGCTTTCGGCCAGATTGACGATGGTGTGGACGATGGCCGGGTCGGTGGGCGACTTCACGATGTCGCGCACGAAGCTGCGGTCGATCTTCAGCGTGTCGATGGGGAAGCGCTTCAGGTACGCCAGCGACGAATAGCCGGTGCCGAAATCGTCGATGGACAGCCGCACACCGATGTCCTTCAGCCCGTTCAGCAGCCCCACAGCCTTTTCGATGTCGCCGATCATGGCGCCTTCGGTCAACTCCAGTTCCACCAGTTCCGGCGGCACGCCCGAGGATTCGATCACCGAGCGGACGAAGCCCACCAGACGGGCGTCCTGGAACTGGCGGGGCGACAGGTTGACCGACACCACGCCCACCTCCAGCCCTTCCCGCCGCCATTTGGCCAGCGCGCGGGCGGCGGTCTGCAGCGTCCAGGCGCCGATGTCCCAGATCAGGCCCGTGTCCTCGGCCAGCGGAATGAACTCCGCCGGGGAAACGAGGCCGCGCACCGGATGGCGCCAGCGGATCAGCGCCTCCGCCCCGATGATGGTGCGCTGGGGCATCCGCACCTTGGGCTGATAGAACAGCTCGAATTCGTCGGTGCCGATGGCGCGGCGCAGGTCGCTTTCCAGATTGAGATGGTATCCGGTGCGGTCGCGCATGGTGTGGTCGTATTCCACCCAGCGCCGGCCCGGATTGCGCTTGGCGTGGTACATGGCCAGATCGGCGTTGCGCAGAAGCTGGTCCGCCGAATCCCCGTCGTCGGGGTAGAAGGCGATGCCCACCGAGGCGCCGCAATAGATCTCCTGCCCATGGACCGTGAACGGTTCGCTCATGGAATAGAGGATTTTTTCCGCCAGCCGCGAGCCGGCCTTGCGGTCGGCGGCGTCGGGGGCGACCACCAGGAACTCGTCGCCGCCCAGCCGGCCCACCGTGTCCGACACGCGGGTGCAGTTGCGCAGGCGCCGGGCCACCAGCTTCAGCAGCTCGTCGCCGGCCTGATGGCCCAGCGTGTCGTTCACCTGCTTGAAGCGGTTGAGGTCGATGAAGGCCACCGCCACCTTGGTCGGCCCGCGCTGGGTGCGCAGGATCGCCTCTTCCAGCCGCTCGCAGGCCAGCCAGCGGTTGGGCAGGTCGGTCAGCCGGTCGAAGCTGGCCTGATAGCGGATCTGGTGTTCCTGGAATTTGCGCTGGCTGATGTCGGCGATGGTCAGGACGTAATGTTCCAGATGCCCCGACGGCGAGGTCACGGCGGTGACCGACAACTGGGCGGCAAAGCTTTCGCCCGTGCGGCGGAAGCTCGCCACCTCCCCCTGCCACCGGCCGGTGTGGGACGCGGTGTCCCAGATGGCCTCGATGAAGGTGCGCTCGTGGGCGCCGGGCTGGAACAGCACCAGCGGCTGCCCCACCAGCTCCTCCGTCTCGTACCCGCCGATGGCGAGATAGGCCGGGTTGACCGCCTGCACCCGCAGAGCCTGATCGACGATCAGGATACCGTCGGCCACCGACGCGAAGACGGTGGCCAGCAGCCGGATCTTCTCCTCGTGCTGCTTGCGTTCGGTGATGTCCTGGACGGTGCCTTCGTAGAAACGGATGTTGCCGGCGGCATCGCGCACGCAGCGCGCGTTTTCCGAGATCCAGATGACGGTGCCGTCGCGGCGGAACACCCGCGCCTCGAAACTGTGCACCACCCCCTGGCTTTCCATCAGGTGGGCGAAGGCTTCGCGCCGGCCGGGGTCCACATAGAGCTGACCGGCAATATCCGTCAGGTTCTGGACCAGATCATGGGGGTCGGTGTAGCCGTAGATACGGGCCAGGGCAGGATTGACGCGGATGTACCGCCCGTCGATCGTGGTCTGATAAATGCCCTCGACGGCATTTTCGAAAATGCTGCGGTACTGCTCTTCGGTTTCGTGGCTCATGGTCCGGCCACCTTCCGATGCCACGTACATGCCTTCGGCAAACAGCATTTTGCGAACCTGGACCCAATGACCATATGGCCACCTCTCCGTTGCGCCGCAGTAAAGAATTTAACGGCGGGGGCGAGGCAGTGGTCAAGGACTGTGTTGCAAAATTTTCATCAAAGAAAGGAAAATATTAAGCGACCCCCGCGGCATTCCTGCACGCCGCCTCTGCCCTTAGGTCATGGCTGGTCATATTTCGTCTGGCCGATATCGAAAAAGTCATTGATTCATAACACAGATTTTACACGTCAAAGGAGCAGGCCACTCCACCCGCCGCGAAACCGCCGCCGCCGGCCCCTGCCGGCGGGCGGCGGGCGCAGGCTCAGTGTCCGTGACCGCCGACGGCGGCACCGGCCTTCAGCGTGAACACGCGGGAGCAATAGGGGCACTCGACTCGGCCGCTCTTTTCCAGGGTCAGATAGACCGTGGGGTGGCCGAGCGAGCCGCCGCCACCGTCGCAGCCGACCGTCGGGGTTTCCACTTCGATGATGTCGGTGGAGGTGGTGTCGTTGGGCTGCATGGCAGGCATTCCCCCTTTTGTCTCATGCGGGATGGTCGGCCCATCGTCTAGGATGGCGCCGGATGGGGCGGGATGATACCGATCGTGCGTCCGGGTTCAATGGCCCTCGCACGGGGGCAGGCCGGAAATATATGGTTCTTCGTCTCCGAACATCCCCTGAAGACCCCTGGGAACGCCATGGCCGACCACGAGATGTCCCCGCCCGCAGCCTCCACCCTGCCCGCCTATGCCGTCGAGATCCGCGGCCTGACCAAGACCTACCGCGGATCGTCCCGCATGCCGCCCAAGACGGCGCTGACCGGCATCGACCTGGCGATCCCGCGCGGATCGGTGTTCGGGCTTCTGGGGCCGAACGGGGCGGGCAAGTCCACGCTCATCAACATCATGGCCGGGCTGGTCAACAAGACGTCCGGCAGCGTGGCGATCTGGGGCACCGACATCGACGCCCGCCCGCGCCAGGCCCGCGCGTCCATCGGCGTGGTGCCGCAAGAGTTGAACATGGACCCCTTCTTCACGCCCTTCGAGCTGCTGGAGCTGCAGGCGGGGCTGTTCGGGGTGCCGAAATCCCAGCGCCGCACCGCCGCCCTGCTGCAGGCGGTGGGGCTGGCGGACAAGGCCAACGCCTATGCCCGCACGCTGTCGGGCGGCATGAAGCGGCGGCTGATGGTGGCCAAGGCCATGGTGCACACCCCGCCCGTGCTGGTGCTGGACGAACCCACCGCCGGGGTGGACATCGAATTGCGCCGGCAGCTGTGGGACCATGTGCGCGCCCTGAACGCCGCCGGCACCACCGTGCTGCTGACCACCCATTACCTGCAGGAAGCGGAAGAGCTGTGCGACACCATCGCCATCATCGACCGCGGCACGGTGGTGGCGTGCGAGCCGACCCGTCAGCTTCTGCGCCGCATCGACGCCAAGGCACTGACCATCCAGACCGACCGCGACCTGACGGCGGTGCCGGACGCGCTGGCCGGCTTCACCGCCGAACTGGCCGACCCCCGCCACGTCACCATCCGCTATCAGCCCAGCCGGCAGCGGGTCGATGCCATCCTGGCGGCGGTGTCGGCGGCGGGCCTGACCATCACCGACCTGACCACCGAGGAATCGGATCTGGAAGATATTTTCCTGCAACTGACGGGCGGGGCGCATGACGCAGCATAGGGACCGGCGGCGGCACCACGCCGCCGGACGGTTCGGTTTCGCACGCTTTCTTCTGGGGCTGGCCGCCGTTCTGGTGCTGGCGGCCTGCTCCACCCGCTACCAGCCGATGGGGGTGGCGGAAACCCCGCCCGCACTCACCGATCAGGCCATCGTCACCGCCGACGGCTACCGCCTGCCCACCCGCGCCTGGGTGCCCGCCGGCACGGCCAGGCCCACGGCGGTGATCCTGGCGCTCCACGGCTACAACGACTATTCCAACGCCTTCGACGGGGCAGCCCGGCGGCTGGCCCAGTCGGGCATCGTCACCTATGCCTATGACCAGCGGGGGTTCGGGTCCACCCGCGATCCCGGTGTCTGGGCGGGGGCCGACACGCTGGTGGGCGACCTGCGCACCGCCACGGCCCTGGTCCGCGCCCGCCACCCCGGCGTGCCGCTGTACCTGATGGGGGAAAGCATGGGTGGGGCGGTGGTGCTGGCCGCGCTGGGCCGCCCCGGCGCCCCCGCGGTGGACGGCGCCATCCTGGTGGCCCCGGCGGTGTGGGGCCGCGACACCATGGGGTTCTTCCCGCGGATGGCCCTGTGGCTCAGCTACAACCTGCTTCCCGGCATGACGGTGACGGCGCCGAAGGAGCTCAACATCCGCCCGTCCGACAACATCGAGATGCTGCGCGCCCTGTCCCGCGACCCGCTGGTCATCAAGGGCAGCCGGGTGGACGCCCTGCACGGGCTGACCGACCTGATGGACGAGGCGCTGGCCAGTTGCGGCCGGATCACGGTCCCGGCCCTGGTGCTCTATGGCGCGCATGAGGAGGTTTTGCCGCCCGAGCCGGTGGAGCGGGCCATCGAAACCTTCCGCACCCACCCCAAGCACACGGTGGGGCTGTACCCGGACGGCTATCACATGCTGCTGCGGGATCGGAAAGGGGCGGTGGTCATCGACGACATCGCCGCCTGGGTCCGCCATCCCGGCACCGCCCTGTTGAGCGGGGCCGACGCCGCCGTGCCCGAACGGGTGGCGGCGCGGTAGAAGGCACGGCGCAGGCGGGGCTCACATCTTCTCCAGCCCCGCCGCCCCCTTGAAGTTCAGCAGGCTGGGGGCCTTGTCGATGATCTCTTCCAGGATCATGGACGCGGTTTCCAGATCCCGCTCCAGCTCCGTCCCCAGCTTGCCGGCGTAATTGGGCCGGCGCAGCTTTTCATGGGCATCGTGAAGGCTGCGCAGCTCGGCCATGAAGATCTCGCGCGCGCCCATGGGCAGAATCGGGTTGGCCGACAGCACGAAGAAGAACCGCATGCTGGCCCGCACCAGCAGCGCCAGCATCACCGTGTCCAGCCGTTCGAACTGTTCGCGCAGGTCGTCGGACCGCCCGTCGGCCAGATTGCGCAAACGCTGTTCGATCAGAATCACCAGGGCCTGGAATTCGCCCACCTTGTCGCGGAATTCGCGGTAGGCACCGAAGGAATGCTTGCTGGCTTCGTGCTCGGCCAGTTGGGCCAGTTTGGCGGCCTCGCGGCATTGGCGCTCAAGGGCGCCCAGAAGTTCCTTGACCTCGGCGCGGGTGTACTGACGCTTGGCCATCGTATGACTCGGAAGCGGGGAAAACCATTGCCCGGCGTATAACACAAGCCCCCGGCCACCGCCACGGGAACCGCCGGACCGCGCCGTAATGCAATATAAGGCTGCGGCCCGGCAACGCCTGCACGATTATCGTGCGGACGTCCCGTTACTGCACGATCTTCCACGAACCGTCCGGCTGGCGGCAGGCGGTTCCCATGGCCCGTTCGCTCTTGCCGCCGACCACGATGGTGGTCTGGAATTCGCGGCAGTAGCTGCCGTTGGCCATGGTGCCGTCGCGCACCGGCACCACGGTGCCGGAATTGCCCGACTGCGGGTTGTTCCAGGTGATCGGCTGGCCGATGGGGGCACTGTAGGCGCGCTGCTCCGCCTGGGTGGCATAGGTCTGATCGGCACGGTCGAGCGACGAGCCGAGCTGGTTGCCGAGATAGGCGCCCAGCAGCGTGCCGACGCCGGTCGCCACCAGCTTGCCCGTGCCGCCGCCGATCTGCGATCCCAGCAGGCCGCCGGCCACCGCCCCACCCAGGGTTCCCACGGTTTCCTTGGTGCCCATGCCGGTGCCGCCGGTCTGGCAGCCGGCCAGGCCCAGGGCGAACACCACCGACGAAACGGCCATGATCTTCTTCATTTTCGTGTCCCTACCTTAGGATCTCTTTCCAACCAGACGCCCCGGGGGGCGGCTGGCCCGACGTGACACCGGAAAAGCGGCGGCATCAGGGCAGGATTACCACATAGGATTTGGTGGTGGTTTCCACCACCTCCCACACGCCGGAAAAGCCGGGTTCGATGACGAAACGGTCGCCGGGCCGCAACCGCCACGACCGCCCGTCGTCGTGGGTGACGATGCTGTCGCCGGCCTGGATCTCGCAATACTCCCATTCGTCGTAGGCGATGCGCCAGGCGCCGGGCGTGCTGGTCCAGGTGCCGGCGAATCGTTTGCCGTCCGCCGACTCATAGCCGTTGCGGGTGGTGAACACCGGGGCGCCGCGGACGATGCGGGACGGGTCGGGGCCGCCGGCCTCATCCTCTCCCGGTGTCAGGATCACCAGACTCATGGCATGCTTCTCCGTTGTCGTCCTTCCTCGGCGCAAGGGTGAACCGGCCATGTCCCCGCGCCAGAACCAGAACCAGAACCAGAACGGTCCAGGGATGCCGATGTGGACGTTTCTCGCCCTCCAGGCGTCTTCCTGGGAAGATAATAAATTTTACTGCGCACGGGTAACAGCGATGTAATACCCATCTTTCATAAATTCAACGTCATCCCGCCGGGTTGAGCCAGGGGCATAACGATGCAATTCCAAGGCATCGCTCCGGCACTTTTCTTCATTGAAAGTGCATAGCGAGGCATTTTTCTCGTTCATCAAAGTCTGAGCCAGTTGCCGATGGACATAAAGACGCGTGCCATCGACAATCAAGGATTGGTAATTTTCTCTAAAAATCGGAAGATTATAAATATTAGAATTCAAAGCCCATGTTTGATGAACCTCTATCACATCCGGCTGTTCGGCGAGCATAACATCATGGAGCGCGGCATACCCGTGTTTCGCGAGGGTCCGGCTGGTCAGTAAACCAAGATCTATGATACGAATATTTGAACAGCAAAGTCCCAGACCACCCACATCGGGGGTCAGGAACGTGATGACCGCCTTGCCCGTGAGCTGGCGGATTCGATCGACGGCAAGACCCGTGAGACGATAAGAGGCCGGCGTAACCCCGAATAGCTCCGCATCGGCGGACGTACGGGCGGCAAGGGCGGAAAAACCCTGAAGCAACACGCTGTTGGCACTCACATACCAGCTCCCCAAGACCGTCAGTCCAGACAGCACAACTGTGGCGAACATGTATTTTCTGGCAAGCGCCCCACACGCAGCATCAAACAGAAGACCGCATACAAGAATGATGAGAGGAAGCGCGAGCGTTTGCATCCGGCCGCTGTAACCCCAGCTCATGCCGATCATGGTGTTGAACAGCAGAACGCCGGCGATGGGTGAGAACAGCACGACGATGGCGCGTGCCACCGGGCGGCCTCCGTGGCGATTCGTGCGCAGATCATCCAGCCTATACACAATCAGAAACAGGGTCGCGAGAAACACCAGCGGCAGGATCCGCAGCATCTCGGTTCCCGCCATGACCCTGGAGGCCAGCGCGTACAGGCCGGACTTCAGATAAGGCGGATGCAACTTGGCATAGATGGTGTTGGGGAAGAGATCGGCAAATACGGCCAGACGCACCCATTCCTGAACACCGACAACCGCCACCCCGTAAAGCGCAAGGCTCAGAAACAGCTTTCTCCGCCGATCGAAAATCAATGGGAATACAATAAATTCATAATACACCATAGCTTCAAAACGCGTGAGCAGGAAGACGGCGGCAGAGATCAAAACGACAGCGATATTCAGTCGAAAGTAAAGAAAGTAAATAATCACAAGGCCGGTAAAGGTCAGGAGTGACATCTCCATTCCATTGGCAGCCTCCTGAACCGACGGACCGATCGTCGCATAGACTGCCGCCATCAAGAGAACCGTAACCCTGTCAATCTTCAGGGCCTGCCCCAACGCCCACAGCATTAACGTCGAAAGACAGAAAAATCCTGCCGCCAGAACCTGGGACGCCAGGATCGCCCTCTCGAAGCTGGGCTGAAAAAGGGCTATCCCAGCATTCAGCAAAAACCAGGATACCGAAGAAAACCCCTCCGCCTGTTCAGAATGCGGCGTGATTGCGATCTGACCGGTGGTGGCAAATGTCTTGGAATAGGCAAGGGTAATGGCGCCATCGTCCCAGCCCTGTATCCCGACCAGAACGATCACCGCGGCGAACATGGCAATCTGAAGGAAAACCACCCCCCCGATCCCGAACCATCCTTTTATGATCACTCCATCACCTTTCACAATCGCCATTGCTCTGAATATTGTGCTGGAAATTGTCCAAAATCGATTTGATGGTGATCTTCCCCCTCCCCCATGCCGGAAAAGCCGGGTTCGATGACGAAACGGTCACCGGGCCGCAACCGCCACGGCCTCCCGCCGTCGTGGGTGACGATGACGACGCCGTCATGGATCTCACGATACCACCTTTTGCCGTGTGCACGGCTCCAGGCGCCAGGGGCGCTGGTTCAGGTGCGGACGAACACCACTCCGTCCGCCGATTCATAGCGGTTGCGGGTGACGAACACCAGACGTTGCGGGATGGGCCGGGGGCCGCCGGCCCCATCCGCCCCCGGCATCAGGATCGCCAGACTCAAGGCCTTGTTTTGCGGGGTGCCGTCAGATCCAGCCGGCCAGCAGATCCGGCAGGCCGTGCAGGCTGTCCAGCCGGCGGTACCCCGCGGCGGGGGCCTCGGCCACCTCATGCGCCCAGGTCAGATGATAGGGAATGTGGACCGCCTGCCCGCCCAGCGCCAGCACCGGCAGGATGTCGGACTTCACCGAATTCCCCACCATCAGAAACCGCTCCGGCGCCACGCCGTGGCGGGCCAGCACGCGGGCATAGGTGGCGGGATCCTTTTCCGACACCACCTCCACCGCGCGGAAATGGGCGGCGAGGCCGGAGCGGGCCACCTTGCTTTCCTGGTCGAACAGATCGCCCTTGGTGATGAGCAGCAGGGGCCGGTCCGCGGCCAGCGCCGTCACCACCTCGGCCACCCCGTCCAGCAGGTGGACCGGATGCTCCAGCATGGCCTTGCCGAAGTCGATCAGCGCGCGGATGTCGTGGGCGGGGATGGCGCCTTCGGTCACCTCCACCGCGGTTTCGATCATGGACAGGACGAAGCCCTTGATGCCGTAGCCGAAGTATTTGAGGTTCCGCGTCTCCGCCTCCAGCAGGCGCCGGTCCAGATCCTCCGCCGGCAGGCCGCCGGCATGGGCGGTGATCAGGGCGCGGAACCGCTCCTGCGTCATGGAGAACAGCGATTCGTTGTGCCAGAGCGTGTCGTCCCCGTCGAAGGCGATGGCGTCGAAAGGGGGGATGGCCGGTGGCATGGGGAAACCTCCTCGGGGGGACTGTGGCCGCATCGGCGCCAAGCCGCGGAAAAACAACAGGTATGCCGGCAATGGGGGGCTGTCCAGCGCGCCGGGCGGTGGGTGATGGCGCGTCCCTCCCCTACACTTTCCCCCCCGCCTCCGACCCAGCCCCGTGGAGCCGATCCCCCGATGACGCACCCGCCCTCGCCCCTGCTGGATGACCTGCGCCCCGGCATCGCCGCCCTGCCCGCCAGCCCCATCGCCCGCATCGCCGATTACGGACGCCACCGCGACGGGCTGATCCCCCTGTGGTTCGGCGAGGGCGACGTGCCCAACCCGCCCATCGTGGGGGAAACGGCGGCCCAGGCCATCCGCGACGGCCACGTCTTCTACACCTATCAGGCGGGGCTGCCGGTGCTGCGCCAGGCGCTGGCCGCCTATCTGGGCCGGACCTACGGTACGGACGTGGCGGTGGAGCGGATCACCGTCACCTCCTCGGGCATGACCGCCATCATGATGGCGGTGCAAGCGCTGGTGGATCCCGGCGACGAGGTGGTGATCGTCTCCCCCGTCTGGCCCAACATCAACGCCGCCGTGCTGGTCATGGGGGGCCGCCCGGTGCCGGTGGCGCTGGACCGGGCAGCGGCCGGGTGGTCGCTGGACCTGGACCGGCTGTTCGCCGCCTGCGGCCCGCGCACCCGCGCCATCTTCGTCAACTCTCCCAACAACCCCACCGGCTGGGTGATGGGGCGGGAGGACATGACCCGCGTGATGGAGTTCGCCCGCGCCCGCGGCCTGTGGGTGATCGCGGACGAGGTGTATGGCCGGCTGGTCTATGCCGAGGCCGTGGCGGCCCCGTCGTTCCTGCAGGTGTCCGGGCCGGACGACCGGCTGATCGTGGTCAACAGCTTCTCCAAGAACTGGGCCATGACCGGCTGGCGGCTGGGGTGGATGGTGGCCCCGGCGCGCCTGCTGCCGGTCCTGGAGAATCTGGTGCAGTATTCCACCAGCGGCACCCCCGCCTTCATCCAGCTTGCCGGCGTCGCCGCCCTGGAGCATGGGGAACCGTTCATCGCCGAGACCCGTGCCCGCTGCACCGCGGCGCGGGACCGGGTGTTCGCCGCCCTGGCCCGCCTGCCGCGGGTGACGGCCACGCCCGCCGCCGGCGCCTTCTACGCCTTCTTCTCCGTGGATGGGGAGCCGGACAGCGTGGCGCTGGCCCGCCGGGTGGTGGACGAGGCGGCGGTGGGTCTGGCCCCCGGCATCGCCTTCGGCACGGCTGGCGAGGGGGCGCTGCGCCTGTGCTACGCCACCAGCCTGGACCGGCTGGATCAGGCCCTGGACCGGCTGGAAACGATGCTGCGGTAGGGGGCCCCCGCGGTGCGATGCGGGAATCCCGTATCGCATCCCTGGACTCGCGCCGCGCGGCCCCTATAATGCCCGGCTTTCCGCAGCCGCGTGGGAACGCCGCGTCATGTCCGCTTCGCCTGAAACCGCCCCCTCCACCGCCGTGCCGCCCGTCGTCGGGATCATCATGGGCAGCCAGTCGGACTGGACCACCATGAAGCACGCCGCCGACACGCTGACGGCCTTGGGCATCGCGCACGAGGTCAAGATCGTCTCGGCCCACCGCACGCCCCAGCGGCTTTACGATTACGCCACCTCCGCCCGCGGGCGGGGGCTGAAGGTGATCATCGCCGGGGCCGGCGGGGCCGCCCACCTGCCGGGCATGGCCGCGTCCATGACGCCGCTGCCGGTGTTCGGCGTGCCGGTGGAAAGCCACGCGCTGAAGGGCATGGACAGCCTGCTGTCCATCGTGCAGATGCCGGGCGGCGTGCCGGTGGGCACGCTGGCCATCGGCAAGGCCGGCGCCATCAACGCCGCCCTGCTGGCCGGATCGGTCATCGCGCTGATGGACCCCGCGGTGGCCGACGCGCTGGACGCCTGGCGCACCCGCCAGACCGCCGCCGTCGCCGGCGCCCCCGTGGACGATCCGGCGTAAGCCGTTCCTCGCCCTGTCCCCCTTTCTTGCCAGCGAAGCCGCCATGACCCAGCCCGCCGCCCTTCCCCCCGGTTCCACCATCGGCATGCTGGGTGCGGGCCAGCTCGGCCGCATGACGGCGCTGGCCGCCGCCCGGCTGGGCTACCGCGTGCATGTCTTCGCCCCCGATGCGGCGGACAGCCCGTGCGCCCAGGTCTGTGCGGCGTCCACCGTCGCCGGCTGGGACGACCGGGCCGCGCTGGCGGCCTTTGCCGCCGCCGTCGATGTGGTGACGCTGGAATGGGAGAACATCCCCGTTCCCACCGTCGCCTTCCTCGATGAACGGGTGCCGGTGCGCCCCGGCGCCGGGGTGCTGGCGGTGACCCAGGACCGCGTGGCGGAAAAGAGCTTCGCCAACCGGCTGGGCATCGGCACCGCCCCCTGGCGCGCCGCCACCGGCGCGGACGACGTGGCCCGCGCCATGGCCGAGATCGGGCCGCGCTGCATCCTGAAATCCAACCGCCTGGGCTATGACGGCAAGGGTCAGGCGGTGCTGGGGCCGGACAGCGACCCGGCCGCCGCCTGGGCCGCCGTCGGCGGGGTGGAGAGCATCGTCGAGGGTTTCGTCGATTTCGCCTGCGAGGTGTCGGTCATCGTCGCCCGCCGCCCCGACGGCGCGATGCGCCCGTTCCCGGTGGTGGAGAACCGCCACAAGAACGGCATCCTGGACCGCACCACCGCCCCCGCCGGCGTCCCCCCCGCCACCGCCGCCGAGGCCCAGCGCGTGGCCTGCGCCCTGGCCGAGGCGCTGGGGGTGGAAGGGCTGCTGGCGGTGGAGATGTTCGTCACCCCCGGCGGCGGCGTGCTGGTGAACGAAATGGCCCCCCGCCCGCACAATTCCGGCCACTGGACCATGGACGCCTGCGCCACCTGTCAGTTCGAACAGCTGGTGCGCGCCGTCTGCAATCTGCCGTTGGGATCCGTGGACATCATCGCCCCGGCGGAGATGGAGAACCTGATCGGCGACGACGTGCTGCGCTGGCCGGAGATCCTGGCCGAGTCCGGCGCCCGCCTCCACCTTTACGGGAAGACGGAAGCACGGCCGGGCCGGAAGATGGGCCATGTCAACCGTTTGCGCCCAGCCCACCGGTAACCGGACCGCCGCCGGTAATACTCCGGCATTCATCTGCGGCACATACGGCAGGGCGGTGTGCGTCAGTCTGCCGCGAAGAATCCAATTGCTAATCGTTGTTTACGCTGTTTGTCGCTCAAAATGGCGTGACATAAGGATGAAGGTGCTTTCGTCAAATTCAATTCAAAGCTATTATACATGCACCGGCGGACAAGATTATCGCTGGATGAACTTTTCTTTTCGCAGGGCGCATGTCGGAAAGTTTCAAGAATCTGGCTCCCGCGCCCGGCATGGCGAACCGTGCCGCCCGCAGCCCGGACCGCCCCACATCGGCACGCCCCGGTGATGCACCCCGCTCACCGCCGCCGGCCCCCCTCCGTCCGCAGGCCGCCACCATGCGTGACCGCGACCGCTTCGTCGGTTTTGCCTTCGCCGCCGCCGACCTGCTGATCGAAACCAACCACCACGGAAGCATCCTGTTCACCGCCGGTGCCCGCTGCCGCCTGACCCGGGGGGAGGTGGCGGGGCTGATCGGCACCAACCTTCTGGATCTGGTGGCCCAGACCGACCGCAAATATGTTCAGGTGCTGCTGGCCCGCATCGCGGAAAAGACCCGCATCAAGCCCGCCCGCGTCACCTTTTCCGGCTACGACGGGGTGCCGTTCCAGGCGTTGCTGGGCGGGTGCCGGCTGGAATCCTGCCCCGGCTCGCTGTTTCTGACCATTCTGCTGACCTCCACCCCGCGGCTGCGCCCCGACACCGCCCCCCTGGCGGCGGCGGCCAAGCACGGGCTTCTCGACACCCACGGCTTCATCAACATCCTGGAGGAACGCATCGTCCAGGCGCGGGAAAAGGGGCTGGACAACGGCCTGACCCTGCTGCTGGTCGAGGGCCTCCAGGCCATGATCGAGGAGTTGCCCGCCGGGGCCGCGGAAGAGGTGCGCGAAGGCATCGACGCCTATCTGCGCGGCATCTCCGCCGACGGCGACAGCGCCGGCCAGCTCGCCCCCGACCGCTACGGCGTCGTCCACAACGCCGATATCCAGAGCGAGGAGGTGCAGGACCACATCTCCCAGATCGTGCGCAGCGCCGGCGGCGAGTTGAGCGAGGGCATCCGCACCTGGTCGCTGGACATGGCGGAATCGTCGCTGGACGCCGCCGACGCCGCCCGCGCCCTGGTCTACACGGTCCAGGCCTTCGCCTCCGCCCAGAGCGGCGAATTCACCATCGCCAGCCTGGAGGACGGCGCCCAGCGCATGCTGTCGGACGCCGTGAACCGCATCGGGCGGCTGCGCGCCACCATCGAAAAGCGCGCCTTCTTCGTCGTCTATCAGCCCATCGTCGATCTGTCCTCCCAGTCGATCCATCACCTGGAGGCGCTGACCCGCGTGGACGGCATGCCCTCGCCCGCCGATTTCATCGCGTTCGCCGAGGATGTGGGGCTGATCTACGACTTCGACCTGCTGCTGTGCCAGTCGGTGCTGGACACGCTGAAGGCCTACCACAAGGAACCCAAGCTGCCCGACGTGGCCATCAACCTCTCGGCCAAGACGCTGATGAGCCCCCTGTTCCTCAACCAGTTCCACGCGGTGACCGAGGAATACGGGGTGCTGGCGAAGAAGCTGCTGATCGAGGTGACGGAAACCGTGGTGGTCACCGACATCGCCCGCCTGAACGAGGTGTTGCAGAAGCTGCGGGCCAAGGGCCTGCGCATCTGTCTGGACGACGTGGGCTCCGGTGCCACCTCGTTCCAGTCGCTCTACGGGCTGCAGGTGGATTTCGCCAAGATCGACGGCAGCTTCGTCCGCGGCGCGCTGAACAACACCCGCGACATGGCCATGCTGCGCTCCATGGTCGATGTCTGCCGGCAGTTGGGCCTGAAGCTCATCGGCGAACAGGTGGAAGTGCCCGAACACGCCAAGCTGCTGGAGGATCTGGGGGTGGGCATGGCCCAGGGCTACCTCTACGGCCACCCGTCCCGCGACTTCGCCTTTTTCGCCAAGGACTGGACCAAGGTGGGCCGCGGCGGCGGCGTGCTGCGCAGCAATTTCTGAGCGCCCGTGCGCTGGCGAAGGGCGGCCCGCCCTTCGCGCATCCCGGCCAAGGGCCGGCGGCCCTTGGAACCCACCCAAGCCGGAACCCACCCAAGCAAAACGGGCCGCCCCGGATGGAGGGCGGCCCGTTTCGGCTGCGGCGGTTGGATTGGTTGTTATTCCGCCGCCATCAGAGGCACCATCCGCGCGGCACGGTCGGGCAGGAACACCCCCGCCGCCGCCAGGATGCGCCCGGTCTCCCGCGCCGAGGCCATCGCCACGCACAGCGCCACCAGCGGCAGCCAGCGGTCGAAGCCGGTGGCCGCCGCATCCTCGTCCCCATGCTGGATGGCGCCCAGCGCTTCCAGCAGGGCGGCTTCGTCCTCCCCCACCGCCGGGTCGCCGGGGCCCAGGATGCGCGGGCGCCGGGCGGCGTCGCTGGCCAGAACGCCCAGCAGGGCGAACAGCGGCAGCAGCACCTCGTCCGGGGCGCCAACCCCGCGGATGGCGGTGCGGATGCCCGGAAGCCCCCGCCCGGTCCCCATGCGGAACCACAGGCGGACGGCCCCCAGGATCGCCCGTTCCCCTTCCATCAGATCGCTTACGGTCCAGGCCGGCATGCTGCGCATGACGTTGTTTCCCCCCGGTTCATTGTCTGACGCCACTGTAGCAAAGCCCCGCTCAAATTGCGAGTCATTATCAGTTGCGTCATTTCATCCGCTGCGGGGTACCCCGTCCGGGCTGTGGCGGCTCTGCCGCGTGTGACAAAAAACAACCCCGGTGCAGGGTTACCGCGCACCGGAAACCATCGCTTCTTTGGCAACGATACGTTAACCGTGAGTGCGCATCCTGACCGTCAGTACGTTCGAGGGAGCCTGACCGGATGAAACGCGCCCGTGCCCTTCTGTGTCTCGGCCTTGGCCTTGCCGCCCTGATGGCCGGCGGCCCGGCCCGCGCCGAAACGGTCCGTGCGCAAGGCGCCCTCACCACCGCGGCCTATGGACAGACCGGCGTGCCGGCGGTGTGGCTGCGTCCCGCCTATGGCGACACCGGCCTGAAGGGGCCGGAGCAGGCCGTGGGTGCGGTGGTGTGGAGCCATGGCCGGTCCCTGGACGTGGAGGACTCCTCCGCCCCCACGCCGTTGTACCTGAAGGCCCTGCGCGATGCCGGGTGGGACGTCTACCGCTTCGACCGGATGCGGGCGGGCGACACGCTGCCGGCCAGTTCCCGCATGCTGGCCGGACACGCCATGCGGCTGAAGACCCGCGGCTACCATCAGGTGGTGCTGGCGGGACAGTCGTTCGGCGCCTTCCTGTCGCTGCTGGCCGCGGGCCAGACGGGGGACGTGGACGCGGTGGTCGGCACCGCCCCCGCCGCCTTCGGCAACTTCACCGAATCCTACGAGTCGTGGCGGGAGAACGCCAACCAGCTCTGGCCCATCCTGCGCAACGTGCAGAGCGCGCGGGTGATGCTGTTCTTCTTCCACGGCGACGATTTCGATCCCGGCGGGCGGGCGGAGCCGGCGCGCACCATCCTGGGCGGGCGCGGGCTGGAGCATCTGGTGATCGACCAGCCGGCGGGGCTGACCGGCCACGGGGCCGCCGCCTCGGGCCTGTTCGTCCGCCGTTTCGGCGCCTGCATCGTCCGTTTCGCCGACACGGCCCCCAGCGACAAAGACCCGCCGTGCGACGAGTCGTGGGGCCGCCGGCCCAGCGCCGACATCGTGCAGGTGGACGGCACCCCCACCCATCTCAGCGGCACCGCCACCCCGGCGGGGACCGCCAAGCCCTTTCTGGGCCGCTGGTACGGCACCTACGTCAACGGGCGCGAACTGGTGCTGGCCGTCGCCAAGGCCGAGGGCGGGCGGGTCACCGCCGACTACATCCTCGGCCCCGGCGTGGAGGACGGCCAGCAACTGGAAAAGGTCCGCCGCCAGGGCCGGATCGAGGGCGACGAGTTGATCTTCGACGAGACCGGGCGCAACGTCCTGCGCTACCGCCTGCGCCCCGACGGCAAGCTGGCCGGGTCGTGGCTGGACAAGAACGGCAAGGGCCGGCTCGATACGGTGCTGCAGCGGGTGGATTGAGCGGTTACGCCGACCACCGCTCCGCCGCCTTGTCATCGCTAACCTTGGCCGCCACCCAGCGCTCGCCGTCCGGGGTGTCTTCCAGCTTCCAGAACGGCGCCTTGGTCTTCAGCCAGTCCATCAGGAAATGGCAGGATTCGAACGCCGCCTCCCGGTGGGCCGAGGCGGTGACCACCAGCACGATGCGGTCCCCCGGCTCCAGCCGGCCATAGCGGTGGATGATCAGCACGTCGTCCAGCGGCCAGCGCGCCCGCGCCTCCGCCTCGATGGCGTCCAATTGGCGTTCGGTCATGCCGGGGTAGTGTTCCAGCGTCATCGCCGTGACCGGCATTCCGCCGGCCACGTCGCGCACCAGCCCCAGGAAACTGGCGACCCCGCCGATGGACGGACGCCCGGCGGTCAGCGCCGCCACCTCCGCCCCCATGTCAAAATCCTCCGCCTGCACCCGCACGGCCATGGGTCAGCCCCCCGTGACCGGCGGGAACAGCGCCACCTCGTCGTGCGCGCCGACGGGGTGGTCATAGGGCACATGCTCCTGATTGACCGCCACCTTCACCACGTCGGCATTCGCCAGCGCGTCGGCGTGCTTGGGGCTGCGGGTCTTCAGCCATGCCACCAGCCCGGCCACGTCGGCCACGTCTGCCGGCGGCTCCACCACCTCCTGCGCCGTGCCGATCTTGGTGCGCAGCCACGCGAAATACAGAACCTTCATCACCGCACCTCACTGAAAGGCAGGAAATCCACCACCGTGCCCGGCTCCAGCCGCGCCACATCCTCGCCCAAAATCACCAAGCCGTCGGATTCCGCCAGCGACGACAGCACGCCGGCCCCGTCGCGCGGATGCTTCAACGCCACCAGCGCGCCACCGTCGCCGCGCACCAGCCGCGACCGCACGAATTCCCGCCGCCCCGGCTTCTTCTTCACCGCAAAGCCGGTGCGCACCGGGACGGTCCGCGGCTCCTGGTCCGCCGCCCCCATCATGCGCAACAGCAGCGGGCGGGCAATCAGCATGAAGGTCACCATCACCGCCACCGGGTTGCCCGGAAGCCCGATGAAGGCGGCACCGTCCATCCGCCCCAGCGCCACCGGGCGCCCCGGCTTGATGGCCAGCCGCCAGAAATGCAGGCTGCCCGCCGCCTCCACCGCCGCCTTGACGTGATCCTCCTCACCGGTGGACATGCCGCCCGACGTGATGAGCGCGTCGTGGCCCGCCGCCGCCCCTTCCAGCGCGGCGCGGATGGCGTCCTCCCGGTCGGGCAGGATGCCGAGGTCGGTCACCGCACACCCCAGCCCGGCCAGGGCCGCCATCAGCGCGAAGCGGTTGGCGTCGTAGATCGCTCCCGGCTCCAGCCCCACGCCCGGTTCCCGCACCTCGTCGCCGGTGGAGAACACTGCCACCCGCAAGGCGCGCCGCACGGGTGCCTCACGCAGGCCGATGGAGGCCAGCAGGCCGATATCCTCGGGCCGCAGCCGGCGCCCCTGCCCCAGCACCAGCCCGCCGCGGGCCAGATCCTCTCCCGCCGAGCGGCGGTTGGCGCCCCGTTTGATCCCGGGGGGAATGGTCACCGTGCCGTCACCGGCCCGGCAATCCTCCTGCATCAGCACCGTGTCGAAGCCACCGGGCATGGGGGCGCCGGTGAAGATGCGCACCGCTTCCCCCCGCCGTCCGGCGCGGCCCAGCGTCTGTCCCGCCGCCACCCGGCCCGTCACCGGCAGCACCGCATCCGCATCGGGGGACAGGTCGTCGAAGAACACCGCGTAGCCGTCCACCGCCGCGTTGTCGTGGGGCGGCACGTCGAACGGCGCCATCACATCCCGCGCCAGGATGCGGCCGAGGGCTGTGGCCAGGGGCACCGTGTCCTCCTCCGTCACCGGGGACACGCGGTCGCGCAGGCGCTGCAGCGCCTCGTCCAGCGGCATCAGAACGCCGCCGAAGGAAAAGCAATCGTCGGTGAGCTGGGACATGGACGGAATACTAGCCCGCCCGGCCCCATGGCAGCAAGGCATGCGGGGTTCTTTCCCGCTCCCCACCCGCGCAGTTGCATTTGACCGCCGCAGACCATATCAAGATCATTCTTTGTTGGAATACAACAGTTCGATGGCTTTTTGGGTCTCCGAAAGACGCCAGCCATGGCGACACCAAACAGACGCCTCCCCGAACAAAGGAAAATAAAAGTGCTATCCCAGATCGAAGCGGCCATCAAAGAATACAATAACAAGAATTACGATGCCGCCCACAATATTGGGAGACAAATAATTTCTATTGATGAAAATAATTACTATGGAAATTATGTATATGGATCATGTGAATGTATCTTTGGCAACATCCATGTTGGCATAAAATCTCTGGCAAAATGTATTGCATCCGGTAACGAGACATTCTTGATATTGGATACGATATCGACATTTGTTTATAATCATAAAAATCTTGCAAAAGCCCAGTTTACGGAAGACCTGCTTAAAACGCTGCTGTCCGTGGTCCGGGCTGCCGTTGCGCTCGATCCCGGCAACCCCAGGATATATACCAAGGTCGGCAGCCTTCTCGCCTTCTGCGGGCGGCCCGAGGGCACGCCACAGAGCATGAGAACCGCAGCAATCCTCAACCCATTCGATTGGATGAACTGGCTTGGTCTGGCGGATGCCTATTCCCGGAAGAAGAGGTTCTCCAACGTCGCGCGGGCCGAGATCTGCTATTCCCACGCCCTGGTTCTGGCACCGGACTCACCGGAAGGCTACACGGGCCTTGGCCTGGCCCGTTTCTGGCAGGCCAAGGACGAACAGGCCGTCGTATCCCTGCACCGGGCCCGCGTCCTCAATCCCGCGATCCAAGGCATCGATAAAACGCTGCGGGAGATCGAAGCCCACGCGGTGGAAAAGCCTGGTGCCGCCGATCCCAGCCGGCCGCGGCTTGTGCGGTATCCGAAACAGATCTCGGAACTGAAGAACATCCGTGATGCCGTCCAGACCCATGTGCTGAAGGGCTACACCGTTCCGAAAAAGCTCGACCCAGCCTCGTCCTTGACCGTGACCTTTGGTTCGTGCTTCGCCAACAGCATCAGCATCGCCCTGAACGAGCGGAACATCGAGACGGCGTACATCACCGTCGGCGAGGTGGTGAACACGACCTTCGCCAACAACTTCTTTCTCGATTGGGTCGTCGGCGGGACGGCTGACGACGGCATTCAGCGTGTCCATGAGTTCTCGGCCATGAAGCCGGAGGATATCATCGGGAAGCTGCGCCAAGCCGATATGGTGATCTACACCCTGGGGGTCGCCTGGGCCTTCTTCGAAAAGAACACCGACAAATTCGTCATGCCGAAATCCTCCGCCATCACCATGTCGGCCATGGCGACCAAACTCGACTTCCGCCTGACATCGGTTGAGGAAAACCGGGACAACATCCTTCGGATCATCCGCAAGATCCGCCGGATCAACCCGGACTGCATGATCACCTTCACCCTGTCACCGGTGCCCATGCAGGCGAATTTTGCCGGCGTGCCGGCCTTCGAAGCGGATTGCCTGTCGAAATCCACCTTGCGGCTGGCGCTTCAGGACGCGCTGAAGGCCGCCAAGGAACAGAACATCGACGGGATCTATTACTGGCCGTCCTTCGAGATCGTGCGCTGGCTGGCCCCCTATGTGCTTCCACCGTTCGGTGTCGAAGACGGCAGCACCGTCCATGTGTCGGAAGATGTGGTCGATACCATCACCGACGGGTTCATCCGCGTCTTCTACACTGACGGGCCAGAAACGGGCGCGGGGGCCTGATCCCGCGCCCGCCCTGTGGTAATCCCCGCCGCGGGGCCGCTTATCTGGCCTTCAGGAAGGCATCGACGGTCAGCAGCACCAGTTCGTTGTCGTCGGCCTCGTTGGGATTGCGGCTCGACGAGAACGGCAGGTTGTTGTCGTTGCCCACCACGATGTGGGAACCGTCCACCACGTCCACGTTCTCGATGGTGAAGAACGGGAAGGTCAGAACACCGTCGGTCAGGGGCTTGCGCGCCTTCTTGTCCGGGTCGGCGATTTTCATCAGGTCGATGTAGCCGATCTTGCGCACCGGCCCGCCGGCGTTGGCGTCGGTCATCTCGATCTTGTAGACGCGCTTGAAGACGGCGGGCGTGGGGAAGCAGCCGTCCTCCGGCTGGCCCTGGGCGCACACCTTGTCGGCGGTGCCCTCGTTGTTGTCGCGCTCGATGATCAGGCCGGTGGTGGCGTCGATCATGTTGAAATCACCGATGGCCAGCCCGTTCTGTTCCAGCACGTACTGCCACGTGCGCCCGGTCCAGGCGTCCTTCGCCACGTCGAATTCGACGATGCGCAGGGACTCGCGCCCGTCGGCGGTCTTCTCGTAATCCTTCTTCGCAGCGTCCCACAGGGCGCCTTCCAGCAGGGCATAGAGAAAACGCCCGTCCGTGGACGAGGCCAGCCCCTCGAACCCCTTGGACCGGCGGGCGTTGAACGCCACCGCCCCATCGGGGGCCGCCGGGGTGGTCACCGCCGGGTTGTCGGGCGAGCGCACCGGCTTGCCGTCCACCACCGTGTCATGGACCGCCAGCACCTTGCCGGTCATGTCGGCCTTGATGAGGAAGGGGCCGAACTCGTCGCCGATCCACACGGTGTCGCCGATGATCTGGAACCCCTCGGTGTCGAAATCGCTCCCCGTCAGATAGCGCTTGGCCGTGCCCTCGTGCACGATGCGGAACGGCACCTTCCTGTCGGGATCGTGCAGGAAGACGGTGCCCAGCCGGGTGAAGGTGCCGGCGGCGAAATCAACCGTGTAATGGTTGAGGTACAGCATGGAATCGGGGGAGTTGGCCTTGGACCCGAAGCCATTGTCGGTGAGAATCCAGAAGCTGCCGTCGGCCATGCGCTTGATGCCCGAATGGCCCTGGACCGGCTGCCCCTGGAACGGCAGGGCCACGCCCGTGGGGCGCTTGGCCGACAGCCCCATCACCGACCCCGGCGCCTCCACGCGCTTGCCGGTGGTAAACTTGCCCGACACCTTCAGATCTTCCGGCGCGTCGGCGGGGGCGTCGATGAAGGTCTTGGCGGGCAGAACCGCATGACCGGCCAGGGTGGCGGGGAACGCCTGCTGCGCCTGGGCCGATCCCACGGCAGATGCCGTCACGGACAAGGCCAGCGCAGCCCCGGCCAGCAACATGGTGCGAAACATGAAACCCGACTCCGTCGAAAGGGAACAACCGAAAGTCCCTTTCTTCGCAATCTCTTGTTTCACGCCCGTGACGGTCCCGCGATGATCTGGTGACGATTGTCCTCCTCCCCGCCGCGCAGGCGGCTGGGGCGCAACTCGCCCGACTGGTCCAGCACCGGATAGGCGGCGGTCGCCAGATGGGCATTGATCCGCCGCAGGTCGCGCAGGATGTCCAGATGAAGCGCGCTGGTCTCCAGGCTTTCCGGCCGCCCGGCGCGCAGGCGGGCGAAATGGGCGTCGATGGCCTGGGCCTCGCGGTCACGGATGATTTCCTTCTCGCGCATCAGGGTGCGGGCAGCGCGGCGGTCCTCCGACACGAACACCGCGGCGGCCAGACGCACGGTTTCGATCAGCCGCTCCAGGATGCCTTCGATCTCCGCCGCCCCTTCGCCGGAAAAGCGCAGGCTGCGCTTGATCTTCTTGGCCGCCAGATCCATCAGGTTGCGGTCGATGATGTCACCCACATGCTCCAGATTGATGGCCAGCGTCAGCACGTCGGTGACGCGGCGCGAATCGCGCTCGTCCAGATCCTCCAGATGAATGCGGGTCAGGTAACGCTTGATGGCGTCGTGCAGCCCGTCCAGCACATCGTCCATGCGGCGGATCTCCGCCACCCGCTTGCGGTCGTCGGTGCGCAGGGTCTCCAGCGTGGCGCGCAGCATGGCCTCCACCGTGTCGGCCATGCGCAGCACCTCGCGCCCGGCGTTGGCGATGGCCACATGGGGGGCCCGCAACGCCGCCGGGTCGAGATAGCGGGGCAGCGCCGGGTCGCCCGCCGGCGCGCGCTCCGGCAACAGCCGCACCAGAAGCCGGGCCAGCCACGGCAGCGGCCCGATGAACAGCACCGCCAGCCCCAGATTGAACAGGGTGTGGGCGTTGGCCGCCAGCCGGTCGCCACCGCCGGGCAGGGCCGCCAGCAGCCCCGTCAGCGGATGCACCAGCGCCAGCACCAGCGCGCAGCCCACCAGCCGGTTGAGGAAATTGCCCACCGGCAGCCGCCGGGCCGCCGGGTCGCGGTGGGGACCGCCGCTGCCCGGCCCCTCGATCAGCGGGTTGACGGCGCTGCCCAGATTGGCCCCCGCCACCATCACCACCGCGGCATCGGGCGTGATGACCTGCCCGCCGGCCAGCGAGGCCACCAGCAGCACCACCGCCACGCTGGAATGCGCCGCCCAGGTCAGCACCGCCGCCAGCAGCAGCGCCACCACCGGATCGGCGGTCAGCATCCCCATGATCTCGCGCAGATGGGGGGCGCTCTCCGCCGCCTCCAGCGTCAGCAGCAGCAGGTGGAGCGCCAGCAGCATCAGCCCCAGCCCGATGCCCACCCGCCCCAGATCGTGGACGCGGGTCTTGGCCCCGCGGCGAAAGGCGATGAAGCCGGCCAGCAGCAGCACCGGCGCCACCGCCGCCACGTCGAAGGCCATGGCCTGCACGATCAGGGTGGTGCCCACGTTGGCCCCCAGCATGACCGCCAGCGCCGGCACCAGCCCCATCATGCCGCCGGCGGCGAACCCGCTGACCATCAGCCCGGTGGCCGTGCTGCTCTGCAACAGGGTGGTGACGCCCAGGCCGGCCAGAAACGCGGTGCCGCGGTTGCCCAGGCCGTTGGCGAGCACGGATCGCAAGCGGGCGCCGAACGCGCGCACCAGCCCTGTCTGCACCATGTGCAGACCCCACAGCAGCAAAACCACATTGCCCGCCAGACCCAGGAGAACGTGCGTCACCGCCATTCCGGCACCCCCCATTCCAAAGATATGTTGGAAGGTGGCCGGCGAAGGCACGGGCGCGGATGAGCAAGCGTGGGCGCGCGGAAGCCGGCCGCGTCACACAACCATAGGCCGCCGGAACCGTGACGACAATATGACGAAACTGTTACAACAAAGCGGCGGGACGGTCAGACCGGGACCGCCCGCGCCACCACCAGATCGGCCACCGCCTCCGCGTCGTCCAGGCGCAGGACGGGGACCGGCGACTCGGGCACCGGGCCGTCGCTGGCCACCGCCACGATGGACGGGTCGGTGGGGGCGATCAGCGGCTTGCCCACCGCGGCCCGCCACACCTCCAGCTTGGGGTGCGGCTGGCGCTTGAAGCCCTCCACCAGCAGCAGATCCACCGGGGACATCTTGGGCAGCAGGTCGTCCAGGGTCGGTTCGTCCTCCCCCCGCAGCTCGTGCATCAGGGCCCAGCGGAGCGGGGAGCTGACCAGAACCTCGGTGGCGCCGGACAGGCGGTGGTTGAAGCTGTCCTTACCGGGATGGTCGATGTCGAAGCCCTTGTGGGCGTGCTTCATGGTGGAAACGGTCAGGCCACGGCGCACCAGCGCCGGGATCAGCGACACGATCAGGGTCGTCTTGCCGCTGCCGCTCCAGCCCGTCAGGCCGAAAATCTTCATTGGGGTCCGGGGAGTCCGTGGGGTCCGTGTGCTCACGCCGATTGCGCCGGCTTGCCGGGTGGGGGGGATGCGGCACCGCGCGGCGGCACCGCCATCATGTGCGAAATGCCGACACGGGTGTAATCCCACCCGGTGACGAAGGTCAGGAGTGCGGCCACCCACAGCCCCAGCGTGCCGATGATGGTGGACGGGATTTCCGGCGGGCCATAGTCGCCGACGATCAGAAAGCCCAGGGCCACCATCTGGATCGTGGTCTTCCACTTGGCCAGCCGGGTGACCGGCACGCCCACGTTCAGCCCCGCCAGATATTCGCGCAGGCCCGACACCAGCACCTCGCGCAGCAGGATCACCACCGCCGCCAGCACCGACACGCCGGTCAGCCGCGCCATCGCCACCAGCATGATCAGCACCGCCGACACCAGCAGCTTGTCGGCGATGGGGTCGAGGAAGCGGCCGATCACCGATTCCTGCGCCCAGATGCGCGCCAGATAGCCGTCGAAATAATCGGTGATGCAGGCGGCGGCGAACAGCCCCATGGCCGTCCACGCCGCCCATGCCTCAGGCACGTAGAACAGCCCCACCACCAAGGGAATGATCGCGATGCGCGACAGGGTCAGGATGTTGGGCAGGCTGGTCAGCATGGCTGCTTTGGGCGGCTTGTCGTGGGCGGCGGGAACGGGCGGGCCGCATTCTAACCGTCTGGATGGAAATGATCGTAGATCTTTTTCGCAACCGTGCGGCTGATTCCGTCCACCCCCTCCAAATCCGCCAGCCCGGCCCGCGCCACGGCTTTCGCACTGCCGAAATGCAGCAGCAGCGCCTTCTTGCGCGCGGGCCCGATTCCGGGAATTTCATCGATGGGAGACTGCGAAATCGCCTTCGTCCGCCGCGCCCGGTGCGTGCCGATGGCGAAACGGTGCGCCTCGTCCCGCAGCCGTTGCAGGAAATAGAGCACGGGGTCTTTCGGCTCCATCTGGAACGGCGCCCGGCCGGGCAGGACGAAATGCTCGCGGCCGGCGTCGCGGTCCGGCCCCTTGGCGATGCTGACCAGGGGGACGTCGTCGATTCCCAATTCCTCCAGCACGCCGCGCACCACGTTCAACTGCCCCAGCCCGCCGTCGATCAGCACCAGATCGGGCCAGGAGCCGCCGGTGCGGTCGGGGTCTTCCCGTTGCGCGCGGGCGAAGCGGCGCTCCATCACCTCGCGCATCATGGCGTAGTCGTCGCCGGCCGCCTCGGCGCTTTTGATGTTGAACTTGCGGTAGGCGTTCTTGATGAACCCCTCCGGCCCCGCCACGATCATGGCGCCGATGGAGAACGCCCCCTGGACGTGGGAGTTGTCGTAGACCTCGATCCGTTCCGGCGGACCGTCCAGGCCGAAGGCCGCCGCCACCCCCTCCAGCAGCCGGCGCTGGGACGAGCTTTCGGCCAGCCGGCGCCCGTGCGCCTCGCGCGCGTTGGTCAGCGCGTGGTCCACCACCCGGCGCTTGTCGCCGCGCTGGGGCACGGCCAGCTCCACCCGGCGCTCCGCCCGCACCGCCAGCGCCTCGGCCAGCAGCTCGTGCTCGGGCAGTTCGTGGCTGAGCAGCACCAGCGGCGGCGGCGCCTTGTTCTCGTAGAACTGGGCGACGAAGGCCGACAGCACCTCCTCCAGCGTGGCCGCCTTGTCGTGGCTGGGGAAATAGGCGCGGTTGCCGTAGTTGCGCCCGCCGCGGAAGAAGAACACCTGGATGCAGGTGGTGCCGCCGTCGGTGAAGGCGGCGATGACGTCGGCGTCCTCCAGCACCCCTTCCATGTTGATGTCCTGGTGGGCCTGGATGGCGGTCAGGGCGCGGATGCGGTCGCGGTAGCGGGCCGCGGCCTCGAAATCCAGCGACTCCGACGCTTCCATCATCGCCGCGGCCAGCGCGTCCTGGATATCGCGGCTCTTGCCCGACAGGAAGGCGCGGGCCTGATCCACCTGCGCCCCGTATTCCCCGGGGCTGACGCGGCCGACGCACGGCGCCGTGCAGCGCTTGATCTGGTACTGCAAACACGGGCGGGTGCGGCTGGAGAACACCGAATCGGCGCAGTTGCGCAGCAGGAACGCGCGCTGCAGCGCCGTGATGGTGCGGTTCACCGCCCCGGCGGACGCGAACGGCCCGTAATAGTCGGCGTCCTTCCCCCGGGCCCCGCGGTGCTTGGTGAGCTGGGGGTAGTCGTGGCCGCGGGTGATCATGATGTGCGGGAACGTCTTGTCGTCCCGCAGCAGCACGTTGTACCGCGGCATCAGCTTCTTGATCAGGTTCGATTCCAGCAGCAGCGCCTCCACCTCGGTGTGGGTGGTGACGAACTCCATGGTTTCGGTTTCCGAGACCATGCGCTGCAGCCGCACCGGCAGCTTGTTGACCTGGGTGTAGTTGGTGACGCGCCGTTTCAGGTTCCGCGCCTTGCCCACGTACAGCACCGCCCCGTCGCCCGCCAGCATGCGGTAGACGCCGGGGGTGGCCGGCAGGGTCTTCAGATGGGTGCGGATCACCTCCGTCCCCCGCGCCAGGTCGGGCGCCCGGCGGACCGGCTTAGCCGATTCGGCAGAGGCGGCCAGCGGGGCACCATCGGCGGCGGCGGCGGGAGAGTCGGGCGATTCCGGCAAAGATTCGGTCATGAACGCGGATTCGGGGCCTGTCCAAGCGCGGACTCCGGGGCGCCCGGCCCGCTTTTGGGCGCCCTGTCCGATGGGGGTAACTCTATCCACGATTCCTGTGGATAAGTCTGTCGATAACCAATGGGCTACCACATGGGGAGTAAGAGTCCACAAGGGATTCCAGGCTATCGCCTATTTTTTGGGCAATTTTTCTAAGTTATTGATTTTGCGCGGTGTTTATATTGTCAAGCGACTCACGGCGCCCCAGGTTTCAAAATTGTCACACGGTGAAAATGAGTCCTTGCGCAACCGCACCTCCCTGTGTAAAACGCGGCCCCCGCTGAATCCCGCACCGCCTGAGAACCTCTCAGAAACAGCTTATGGAAGGCCCCGATCACTCCACCGGGACGAAGCCGCGGGACGGCTGCGCCCACCCCATGTGCTCCCCCCCGTCCAGCGCGATCATCTGGCCCGTGACCGCCGGGGCATCGATCAGGAAACGGATGGCGGCGCAGATCTCCGACGGCGACGTGCTGCGCTGCATGGGCACCGCCGCGGCCTGCTGGGCGAAGTGGTCCTCGGTCTGGCGCTCGTTGCGCAGGGTGGGGCCGGGGCCGATGCCGTTCACGCGGATGCGCGGGGCCAGCGCCTGGGCCAGCGTCTGGGTCAGCGTCCACAGCCCCGCCTTGGACAGGGTGTAGGAGATGAAGTGCGGCGTCAGGTTCCACACCCGCTGGTCCAGCATGTTGACCACCAGCCCGTGTTCCCCCGCCGGCAGCCGGCGGGCGAAATCCTGGATCAGCACGAAGGGCGCGCGCAGGTTCGCTTCCATATGCGTGTCCCACGAGCCGCGGGTGACCGTCGCCACCTCGTCCCGGTCGAAGGACGAGGCGTTGTTCACCAGCAGCGTCAGCGGCCCCAGCCGCTCCGCCGCCCGGTCCACCAGCGTGCGGACCGCCGATTCGTCCATCAGGTCGGCGTGGAGCGCCACGGCCCGGCCCCCCTGGCGTTCGATGGCGCGGACCACCTCCTCCGCGTCGTCGGCGGAACGATGGTAATGAACCCCCACCGCCCAGCCGTGGGCGGCAAGATCCAGGGCGATGGCCCGCCCGATGCGCTTTCCGGCACCGGTGACCAGGGCGGCTTTTCTCTTGATCTCAACCATGCCGCCATAGGTACTTTGCCCCCGCCGCCGGTCAAGGGAAAGCAGCGGCGATTGGTGGGGAGGCGGACCATCCCATGCTGCGCGAATTGTGGGAGTATCTGGCCACCCCCGCCCCGGCCGCGGCCCGCCGGCTGGGCTATGTGACCGAAACCGTGGCGCTCGGCGCCCGCCACCGCCGCCAGCACCACGCCTGGGCCCCCCACGTGGCCGCCTGCCACGCCTTCATTGAGCGCGCCGCCGCCGCCGCGGACCCCGGCGGGCGGGCGCTGGTGCTGGGGTCGGGATGGCTGGCCGAGGTGCCGCTGCCGGCCCTGGCGTCCCGATTCGCCCATGTGGTGCTGGCCGACATCATCCACCCCCGCCCGGTGCGGCGGCTGGCCGCCCGCTTCCCCAACGTGCGGCTGGAAACGCTGGACGTCACCGGCACCGCCGCACCGCTGGCCGCCGGTGCGCCGCCCGATCCCACCGCCGCCGTCTTTCCCGCCGGGCCGTTCGCCTTCGCCGTATCGTGCAACCTGCTGTCCCAGCTTCCCATCCTGCCGCTCCGGGCCCTGGAGAAAGCCGGCCGGGGGGAGGAGGCGTGCCGCGGCTTCGCCCAGGCCCTGATCCGCGCCCATCTGGAGCGGCTGCGCGCCGCCGCCCCGGTGGCCGCCCTCTACAGCGACACCGCCGCCCTGTGGCTGGACCGCGGCGGGCGGGTGGTGCAGCGCGACGGCACCCTGTGGGACGTGACGCTGCCCCCCGCCGACGGCGCATGGGCATGGGACATCGCGCCCGCCCCCGAGGAGCACCGCAGCCTCAGCCTGCGGCATTGTGTGAACGGCTGGCGCAATCTGAACGCCATGGATGGACAGTGGGCGAGTGCCTCATCACCCTCGGACTCATCCTTAAGAGATCTGTGATGAAAGGCACCGCCATGCGCCGACTCGCCGCTGCCGCCCTCGCCTGCCTGCTTCCCGCCGCCCCGGCCCTGGCCGACGGCTACGCCGCGGCGGTGAAGGCCACGCCCCTGCTCCAGACCTCCACCCACAGCGACGGCGTTCCCCTGGCCTATCCCGCCGGCACGCCCAAGATCACCACGCTGCTGGTGGAGATCCCGCCCGGCGCCGACACCGGGCGCCACCGCCACCCGGTGCCGCTGATCGCCTATATCCTCGAAGGCTCGGTGCTGGTGGAGGCCGACGGCCAGCCGCCCCAGGTGTTCACCGCCGGGCAGGCCATCGCCGAAAGCTCGGGCTGGCACATCGGGCGCAACACCGGCACCACGCCGGTGAAGATCATCGGCGTGTTCATCGGCGCCGAGGGCGCGGCCAACACCGTGCCCTTCAAGGAATAGCCCCGCCCAGCCCGGCTCCGAAGATCCACCCCTCGCGCCGCCGCGCCTCCTCGTCCAGGGCCGGCGGCGCCCACACCCCCGGCACCCCCAGCAGCCGGCGCATTCCCGCCGCCGACACCAGCGCGTCCGACGCGTGGTCGTCCACGGGCCCCGTCAGCCCCATGGGCCGCGACCCCAGCACCGCCAGGGCTGCATCCAGATCCGCCCCGTCCCGCAGCTTCCGCCGCCCGAATCCGGCGCGCATCAGGAACAGCCGCGGGTAGATCTCGGCCAGCACCAGCCGGGACGCCGGACCGGGGGTGTCGAACGGCCACACCGCCACCCGCCCTGGACCGGCGGCGCGCAGGGCCCGCAGCATCCGCATCCCCGCCAGCGCCCCCCGCCCCACCTGCTTGGCGCCGATCAGCTTGTAGGGGCTCTGCGGCTCGCCCAGGCCATCGCGGCGGCACGCCCACTCCGCGCCTCTGTGCGGGTCGGTGTACCAGCCGGGCTGGCGGCCCGCGGTCCAGAAATCGGGGCCGAACACCGGGTCGTCCACGAAGGGGGCGCCGCCGAAGTCCGGTTCCCCCGCGCAAGCCCCTTCGATGCGGTCCCACAGGGTGAAGGCCGTGGCATCGGGGGGCAGATGGCGCCCGGCCACCGCGAACGGCAGGGAGAAGGCACAGTCGATGCCCACCACGGCGTTGGTCAGGCCCGACAGCCAGTCATGCACCGCCGTGCGGGACCACCAGCCGGAGGGGGGCGTCACGAGCACGGGTGGCTCATCGCCCGGGCCGCACGTCGCCACCGCGATGCCCCGGTAGCGCGTGCCGCGGGCGCCGGACCAGTCGATCGCAACCACCTGCGAGGGGTTCCACCCCTCGCTCTCCCCGGCCTGCGAGGGGTTCCACCCCTCGCCCTCCCCGGCAAGGGCCGACGACCCTTGCATCCCATCGGTCATGGACGCACCTTACACAAAGGGAACACCTCAGAAACGGCAGCGGGAAAGAGATGACCACGGGTCCGGGACTCTTCGAAACCATGGCTCCCCGGCCCCTGGCCGACCGGCTGCGGCCCCAGAGCTTGACCGAGGTCGTCGGGCAAGACCACCTGCTCAAGCCCGACGGCCCCATCGGACGCATGATCGCCGCCCACCGCATGGCCTCCATGATCCTGTGGGGGCCGCCCGGCTGCGGCAAGACCACGCTGGCCCGCCTGCTGGCCCAGACCACCGACCTGCATTTCGAACCGCTGTCCGCCGTCTTCTCCGGTGTCGCCGACCTGCGCAAGGTGTTCGAGGCCGCCCGCACCCGCCGCCGCGCCGGTCAGGGCACCCTGCTGTTCATCGACGAGATCCACCGCTTCAACCGCTCCCAGCAGGACGGCTTCCTTCCCTATGTGGAAGATGGAACCATCACGCTGGTCGGCGCCACCACCGAAAACCCTTCCTTCGAACTCAACGCCGCTCTGCTGTCGCGGGCGCAGGTGTTCGTGCTCAACCGCCTGGACGACGCCGCCATGGAAAAGCTGATGGCGCGGGCGGAGGCCGAGATGGGCTACCCCCTCCCCCTCGACACCGACGCCCGCACGGCGCTGAAGGCCATGGCCGACGGCGACGGGCGCTATCTGCTGAACCTGTGCGAGGAGCTGTTCGCGCTCCCCCCCGGCACGGAACTGGACACCACCGGGCTGGCCACCACCATCCAGCGCCGCGCCCCCCTCTACGACAAGGCGCAGGAGGGGCACTACAACCTCATCAGCGCGCTGCACAAATCCCTGCGCGGCTCCGACACCGACGCCGCGCTCTATTGGCTGGCCCGCATGCTGGCCGGCGGCGAAGATCCCCGTTTCATCGCCCGCCGCCTCACCCGATTCGCGGTGGAGGATGTGGGAATGGCCGATCCCGCCGCCCTGCCCCAGGCCATCGCCGCGTGGGAAGCCTATGAACGGCTGGGCAGCCCCGAGGGCGAACTGGCCCTGGCCCAGCTCGTCATCTACCTGGGCACCGCACCGAAATCCAACGCCGGCTATGTGGCGTACAAGGCCGCCACCCGTGCGGCCAAGGACACCGGGTCGCTGATGCCGCCCATGCACATCCTGAACGCCCCCACCCGGCTGATGAAGGATCTCGGCTACGGCAAGGGCTATGCGTACGACCACGACACCGAAGACGGCTTCTCCGGCCAGAACTATTTCCCCGACGGGATGGAGCGCCAGAACTTCTACCGCCCCGTCGAACGCGGGTTCGAACGGGAGATCCGCAAGCGCCTGGATTACTGGTCCCGTCTGCGCGAATCACGGAAGAACCGTTAATCCTAAGCCTGCGCACCATCCGCCTTGCCTCCGCAGCCTTATCTCGTGATGATTACCCCCTGCAACTCAAGGGGTATGGAGAAAAGGGATGCTTCACCCGGAAGCGCTGGAACCCATCGTCACTTTCCTGCGCGGCATCGGCATGGCGGTCGAGTATGGCGATAAGGCGCACAACGGCTTCCTGCCCGGCGTCAACATCCTGGCCGGCGTGATCCACATCGATCCCGACACCCTGGTCTCATCCGGCGACGTGCTGCACGAGGCCGGGCACATCGTCACCGTTCCCCGGCGCCATTGGCCGCGGCTGAACACCGACCTGCAGGTGGACATCGAAGCGCTGCTGGCCCAGGAAACCGGGCCGGACGGCGCCGTCGATCCCGACCTGAACCGGGCCGCCCGGATGGGCGAAGCCATGGCCCAGGCATGGTCCTATGCCGCGGCCCGGCATCTGGACCAGTCGCCGGGGGTCGTGTTCTTCCCCGGCAGCTACAAGCACACCGACTACGAGGGGGATCACCCCATGGTTCAGTGGCTGGAGCGCGGCACCCATTACGGCCCTCTGTCCCTGGCGGAAACCGGCATGACCGGCTTTTCCGGCGTGTTCGGCCAGATGTACGACAACGGCCTGCCCGCCTTCCCCCACATGACCCGCTGGACGCTGGACTGACCCCAGGCACAGGGCGCGCGCGCAAGGGGGGAACATCCCCATGCGCGCCCACAGGCCGCCATCCGGCCTATTCCCTGCCACGCCAGGACGCCCGCGCGAAGCGGTTCAACTCATCATCCAGCGCCCCGCGGGTCGGCGCCGGACCGGTTTCGCCGTAACGCTGGAACACGGCACCGGGACCGGCGAATTTCTTCAGCTCCTCGGCAATCAGATCGCGCCGCTGCTCCGGCGTCATGCCGGCGCTGCGCTGTTCGAGGGACGCCCAATCCACCCGTGCGGCCAAGGCATTGGACGTCATCGTCATGCCGTCGCGGCCGATGACCGCCACGATCTGCTCCCCCTGCCGCACCACGGTGTGCGCCTGGACCGCCCGGTTTTTGGCAACCATCACCGGATCGGGTTCCTGGTTCGCCATCTTCACCACGTCCAGCATCTTGGCGAACTGCGAATCGCCTTCCGGTATCTTGCGGATGGCCGAAGCCGGAAAGGCGGAGAACGCCCCCGCCCGGACGAACCGTCCGCTGCTCGTGATGTCATCGGTCATGCCCGCGTCTCCCGTCATGGTTTTCCACGGGAAAAGCAAAATCCGGGCCAGAGGTTAAACCGCTGTTCTTCAACCTTAAGCGGCAGGCACAAAAAGGGGGCGGATTTGCCCACCGGCAAAATCCGCCCCCCGTTTTTGCCTCTTACGGCTTGCAGCGGTCGAAGCAGCGCTGAAGCTGGGCCTGACAATTGTTGGTCGGGGTGAAGGGCCGCCGGGTGTCACCCCCGAACAGCGAATCGCTGGACGGGCGCGAGGCCACCGAATCCATACAGCTGTTGAACGAGCCGTCGCAGCGCTGGCGGCACGACGCGATATCAGCCGCAACGTCCGAATTTCCGCCCAGCAACGGCGATGCATCCCCCTGTGGACGCGCCGCAGCGGGGGGAGTAGCTTTCGGCACCGCGGGAATGACGCCGGCACCCGCGGACGGCGGCGGAGCGGCGGGCGGCGGCGGGCGCACGGGTTCGGGCGCACAGCCGGCCAGCATGACCGCCAGAACCGCGGCAAGGGTAAAGGGGCGGAACATCGGCTCTCCTGCATCCTTATCATTGGAAAGGCCCGCCGGTATCGGCAGCCACGATCACGCTCCACTATGCCGGGAACGGCAGCAGAAAGGGAATCGCTGAAATGAGCACCCACCCATCCTCGCCACCCCCGCCCCAGGGGCGCCGCACCCTGCCCATCGTCATCGCCCTGCTGGCGTTGGGTCTGGTGATGCTGTTCACCCGCATGCTGTCCATGACCGGTCCCGCCGGCATCGGCGACATGGTGCTGCCGCTGGCGGTGGGGGCCGTGATGGCCGTGGTGATCGTCGTCATCATCCGCAACGACCGCCGCGCCCGCGCCAAGCTGCCCCCGTCGCAGCAGAACCGCATGGACGAAGGGATGCCCCCCTGAACCGGGGGCATCCGGCCTCAGAACACCTTGAAGCTCAGCAAACCGCCGATCACCACCACCAGCATCACCGTCGTCACCAGCATCAGCCGCTTCTCGATGATCTCCTGCACCTGCGGCCCGTAGAAGTGCAGCAGGATGGCGATCATGTAGAACCGCGAGAAGCGTGCGACGATGGAACACAGGATGAAGACGGTCAGATCCAGCTTGGCAAAGCCGGCGGCGATGGCCAGCAGCTTGTAGGGGATCGGCGTCACCCCCTTCAGAATCAAGAACCACGGCCCATAGGTGTCGAAGGCGTGCTGGAATCCGGCGAAGGAATCCTGTGCCCCATAGGCGTCGATCACCATCCGCCCGATGCTTTCGAACAGATAATACCCGATGGCATAGCCCAGCAAGCCCCCCACCAGCGACGCCAGCGCGCAGATGTTGGTGTAGCGCCACAGCTTCTGCCGGTCGGCCAGGCACATGGGAATCAGCATGATGTCCGGCGGCAGGGGAAAGAACGAGCTTTCCGCGAAAGACACGCCGGCCAGCCACCACACGGCATCGGGCCGTTGGGAACGCCGCAAAATCCAGTCGTAGAGCGGTTTCAGCATTCAGGCACGCGACAGCTTCGGGAAGGGGAAATGAAAAAAGCCCCTCCCCCGCCGGTCGGGCTGGGGAGGGGCTTTGATCCTATCACCGGATGGCGACGGGCGTGTTACGCCGCTTCGCCTTCGGTTTCGTCGGCGATGATCACCGGGCCCGAATCCTGGCCCTTGGCGTCTTCGTCGCGGTCAACCAGCTCGATAACGGCCATCGGGGCGGCGTCACCATAGCGGAAGCCGGCCTTCAGGATGCGGACATAGCCGCCCTGACGGTCCTTGTAGCGTTCGGCCAGGGCGTCGAACAGCTTCGCCACGATCACGTCGTCGCGCAGGCGGGCGAAAGCCAGACGGCGGTTGGCCAAGCCACCCTTCTTGCCCAGCGTGATGAGCTTTTCGACGATCGGACGCAGGTCCTTCGCCTTGGGCAGGGTGGTGGTGATCTGCTCGTGCTTCAGCAGAGCGTTCGCCATGTTCGAGAACATGGCCTTACGATGGCTGGTGGTGCGGTTGAGCTTACGCCCGTTCATTCCGTGACGCATATCCACGTCTCCTTCATGGCAAGGCCCCCCTCAGGGAACCGATGGTGACCCTTCCAACCCGTGAAACCGGCATTGGAAGGCCGGACCCCCTGGTCCGGGTTCCAAGGGCCGTCGGCCCTTGGCGGGAAAGTGCGAGAGGGCGCCGCCCTCTCGCCTGTTCCTAGGCTCAGTACGGCTCTTCCAACCGCTTGGCCAGTTCCTCGATGTTCTCGGGCGGCCAGTTGGGGATTTCCATACCCAGGTGCAGCCCCATCTGGGCCAGCACTTCCTTGATTTCGTTCAAGGACTTGCGGCCGAAGTTGGGGGTGCGTAGCATCTCGGCTTCGGTCTTCTGGACCAGATCGCCGATGTAGACGATGTTGTCGTTCTTGAGGCAGTTGGCCGAACGGACCGACAGTTCCAGCTCGTCCACCTTGCGGAGCAGGTTCTTGTTGAACGGAACCTCCTCGTGCTTTTCCTCGGCGACCGCGTGGGTCGGCTCTTCGAAGTTGATGAAGAGCTGGAGCTGGTCCTGGAGGATGCGGGCGGCCAGCGCCACCGCGTCTTCCGGCTTCACGGCCCCGTTGGTCTCGATGGACATGGACAGGCGGTCATAGTCGGTGACCTGGCCCACGCGGGCGTTGTCCACCTTGTACGACACCTTGCGCACCGGCGAGAACAGGGCGTCCACCGGGATCAGGCCGATGGGGGCGTCCTCGGGACGGTTCTGCGAGGCCGGAACATAGCCCTTACCCGTGGCGACGGTCAGTTCCATGTTCAGCTTGGCGCCGGCGTCCAGCGTGCAGATGACCAGATCCGGGTCCATGACGGCGATGTCGGGACCGGTCTCGATCATGCCGGCGCGGACTTCGCCGGGGCCTTCGGCGCGCAGGCGCATGCGCTTCGGACCATCGCCGTGCATGCGCAGGCCCATGGTCTTGATGTTGAGGACGATGTCGGTCACATCCTCGCGCACGCCCGGAATGGACGAGAACTCGTGCAGAACGCCGTCGATCTGGATCGACACCACCGCCGCCCCCTGGAGCGACGACAGCAGCACGCGGCGCAGGGCGTTGCCAAGCGTCAGGCCGAAACCGCGTTCCAGCGGCTCGGCGATCACCGTCGCAACGCGCTCGGGATCCTCGCTGGGCTGGATTTCCAGCTTGCTCGGCTTAATCAGTTCCTGCCAGTTCTTCTGGATCACGGGGATAGCCTCTTTGCCATCGGGTCATGACGATCCCGCAGGGGTGCCGCGTTCCACTTCGGAGCACGCTGCGATGGCGGCAGCGGCCTGTCCCGGAACGAGCACCCCTGCGGGAGCGGAAGGCACTAACGATATCAGACCGGGCCGATATCAGACGCGGCGCTTCTTCGGCGGGCGAACGCCGTTGTGCGGGATCGGCGTCACGTCACGGATGGAGGTGATGGTGAAGCCGATGGACTGGAGGGCGCGCAGCGCCGACTCACGGCCCGAACCCGGCCCCTTCACTTCCACTTCCAGGGTCTTCATGCCGTGTTCCTGGGCCTTGCGGCCCGCGTCTTCGGCGGCGACCTGGGCGGCGTAGGGGGTGGACTTACGCGACCCCTTGAAGCCCATCGTGCCCGACGAGGACCAGGCAATGGTGTTGCCCTGGGCGTCGGTGATGGTGATCATCGTGTTGTTGAACGACGCGTTAACGTGCGCAACACCCGAGGTGATGTTCTTGCGCTCGCGGCGGCGCAGACGCTGAGAAGCAGCGGACGGCTTAGCCATGGCAGGGTATCCTTAAATTACTTCTTCTTGCCCGCGATGGGCTTCGCCGGGCCCTTGCGGGTGCGGGCGTTGGTGTGAGTGCGCTGACCGCGGACCGGCAGGCCCTTACGGTGACGCAGGCCGCGGTAGCAGCCCAGGTCCATCAGACGCTTAATGTTCATCGCCACTTCGCGGCGCAGATCACCTTCGACGCGGTAGTCGGCGTCGATGGTTTCGCGGATGCGAAGGACTTCGTCGTCCGTCAGCTGATTCACACGGCGTTCGGCCGGGATGCCCAGCTTGCCGCAGATTTCCTTGGCCTTGAACGGGCCGATACCATGGATGTAGGTCAACGCGATCTCCACACGCTTCTGCGCGGGGATGTTGACGCCAGCGATACGCGCCACGCCTGCTCTCCTCGATCAACTACACGGCCCCGTGCGGAGCCATCTCAACGTTGCAGGCCCGAAGGGGCCATGAACTCACTCATCATCCGATGAGCATGATTCGGCGGATACACGACCCGAAACCGGGATGCGGCAAACCGCCGAAGGACATGCGTACCCTTCGGGTTCCGAGGGCGCGCAGTATAAAAGAACGGGCTGTCGTGTCAACGAAACAGAACGGCGGACGGTCACAAAACCGTCCGCCGCCCGTCATCAGCCTAGAATCGCCGCAATCTGTTCGGTCACGACGTCGATGTCGGCCATGCCGTCCACCCCCTTCAGCACGCCACGGCTGGCGTAGTAGGGGAGAATCGGCGCGGTCTGCTGGTGGTACTGGTCCAGACGGGTGGTGACCGTCTCGGCGTTGTCGTCGGCACGGCGCTTGAACTCTGTGCCGCCGCACTGGTCGCACACCCCGTCCACCTTCGGCTTTTCGAAGGTGTCGTGATAGCCCTTGCCGCACTTGGCGCAGGTGTAGCGGCCGGTGATGCGTTCCACCAGGGCCGCATCGTCCACCTTCATCTCGATGACGTGGTTCAGCTTCAGCCCCTTGTCGGCCAGCATCTTGTCCAGCGCCTCGGCCTGGGCCACGGTGCGGGGGAAGCCGTCGAGAATGAAGCCGTTCTTCACGTCGGGCTGGTCGATGCGCTGGGAGATCATCTCGATCACCAGTTCATCGGGAACCAGCTTGCCGGCGGCCATGATGTCCTTGGCCTGCTGACCGAGCGGGCTGCCGCTGGCCACCAGAGCGCGCAGCATGTCGCCCGTGGAAAGTTGCACCAGACCACGGGTGTCTTCCAGGCGGCGCGCCTGAGTCCCCTTACCGGCGCCCGGCGGTCCAAGCAGGATCAAATTCATCGTTTCCCCCGAAGCTTCGCTTTCTTGATAAGCCCCTCATACTGGTGTGCCAGCAGATGGGAATGGATCTGGCCAACCGTGTCCATGGTCACCGACACCACGATCAACAGGCTGGTGCCGCCGAAATAAAACGGAACCGCGTGCTGGGCAATCAGAATTTCCGGCAACAGGCAGACCGCGACAAGATACGCAGCCCCGATCACCGTCAGGCGGGTCAAAACCCAGTCCAGATGATCGGCGGTGTTCTTGCCGGGGCGGATGCCCGGAACGAAGCCGCCATACTTACGCAGGTTGTCGGCCGTTTCGGTCGGGTTGAAGACGATGGCCGTGTAGAAGAAGCAGAAGAACACGATCAGCGCCGCGTACAGCACCATATACAGCGGCGTGCCGTGGGCGATGTACTGCGACACGGTTTGCAGCCACTGCGGCCCGTTGCCCCCGGCAAAGCCCACCGCCGTCAGCGGCAACAGCAGCAGCGACGAGGCGAAGATGGGCGGGATCACGCCGGCGGTGTTCAGCTTCAGCGGCAGGTGGGAGGCTTCGCCCCCGTACACGCGGTTGCCCACCTGGCGCTTGGGATACTGCACCAGGATGCGGCGCTGCGCGCGCTCCATGAACACGATGAAGAACACCACGGCCACCGCGATCACCAGCAGCAGCACGATGAGGAAGGTGGACAGAGCGCCCTGACGGCCCAGTTCCAGGGTGTTGACCAGCGCACGCGGCAACTCGGCGACGATACCGGCGAAGATGATCAGCGAAATGCCGTTGCCGATGCCGCGGCTGGTGATCTGCTCGCCCAGCCACATCAGGAACAGCGTGCCGCCCACCAGCGTGATCACCGTGGTCAGACGGAAGAACAGGCCCGGATCGTGCACCGCCGGCCCGAACGAGCCGGTCATGGCCTCCACGCCCACGGCCAGCCCCCAGGCCTGGACGGTCGCCAGCAGCACGGTGCCGTAACGGGTGTATTGGTTCAGCTTCTTCCGGCCGGATTCCCCTTCCTTCTTCATGGCTTCCAGCGTCGGCGACACCGCCGTCAGAAGCTGCACGATGATGGAGGCGGAGATGTACGGCATGATGTTGAGCGCAAAGATGGTCATACGCTGCAACGCACCGCCGGCCAGCATGTCGAACATGCCGAGGATGCCGCCGCCCTGCTGCCGGAAAACGTCCTGAAGAATGTGCGGATCAATCCCCGGCAGCGGAATGTAGGTGCCCAGCCGGTAGATGATGAGAGCGCCCAGGGTGAACCAGATGCGCTTCTTCAGTTCCGTCGCCTTGGCGAAGGCGCCGAAATTGATGTTTGCGGCAAGCTGCTCGGCCGCTGATGCCATGGCTTTCGATCCTTGATCCCAGAGTGGGGCCTAAATGTGCAAACGGGGCGGTCCTGCCACACGGCAGGCCGCCCCGCGCACCAACATCACTGTCGGGTTCGACCGGGGACCGCGTTTGACGGCGGTCCCACGGGATCACTCGGCGGCTTCGGCGGCGGCTGCCGGCAGGGTGACCGAGCCACCCGCCTTTTCCACCGCTTCGATCGCCGACTTGGACGCACCGGCCAGGGAGAAGGTCACCTTGGCGGTGATTTCGCCCTTGCCCAGCAGGCGGACACCCGCCTTTTTGCCCTTGCCGACCACACCGGCGACTTCCAGAGCCGCGGCGTCGATGGTCTGGGACACGTCCAGCTTGCCGGCGTCGATGGCCTTCTGCACCATACCCAGATTCACGACAGCGTATTCTTCACGGAAAATATTCGTGAAGCCACGCTTCGGGAGCCGGCGGTGCAGCGGCATCTGACCGCCTTCGAAGCCGTTGATCGACACGCCGGTACGCGAGGTCTGACCCTTCACGCCACGGCCGCCGGTCTTGCCCTTGCCCGAGCCGATACCACGGCCGACGCGGATGCGCGCCTTGCGGGCACCAGCGTTGTCACGAAGATCGTTCAGCTTCATGGCATCAGCCCTCGTTCTCGACGCGAACCAGATGCGCGACCTTGTTGATCATGCCCCGCACGGCCGGAGTATCCTCCAGTTCGCGGGTCCGGTTCAGCTTGTTGAGGCCCAGGCCCTTCAGCGTGGCGACCTGATCGGACCTGCGCCCGGCCCCGCTGTGGATCTGGGTGACGACGACAGTCTTCTTCTCAGCCATCTCACGCCTCCTTCGCCTCGGCGGCGCCGGTTTCGCGGCGGCCGAGGATATCGCTCACGCGACGGCCACGACGGGCCGCCACCGAACGGGGGCTGACGACCACGCTGAGAGCGTCGAAGGTCGCCTTGATCATGTTGTGCGGGTTGGAGGTGCCAATCGACTTGGTCACCACGTCCGCAACACCCAGGGCTTCGAAGATCGCGCGCATCGGACCACCGGCGATGATGCCGGTACCCGCCGGGGCCGACCGCAGCACGACGCGGCCGGCACCGAAGTGGCCGTTGGCGTCATGATGCAGGGTGCGGCCTTCGCGCAGGGGAACGCGGATCATGCCGCGCTTGGCCTGATCGGTCGCCTTGCGGATGGCTTCCGGGACTTCGCGGGCCTTGCCGGAGCCGTAGCCCACGCGGCCCTTGCCGTCACCGACCACCACCAGGGCGGCAAAACCGAAACGCCGGCCGCCCTTGACGACCTTGGCGACGCGGTTGATGCCGACCAGCTTCTCGATCAGTTCGCTTTCTTCGCGATCCCGCGGCTGCCGATCCCGGTCGCCGCGTTCGCCTCGTTCACGTGCCATAGTCCAGGCTCCCTTAGAAGGACAGGCCGCCCTCGCGGGCCGCCTCAGCCAGGGCCTTGACCCGGCCATGATAGAGATAGCCGCCGCGGTCGAAGACCACTTCCGAGATGCCGGCCGCCTTGGCGCGTTCGGCGATCAGAAGACCGATCTTCTTGGCCGCTTCGACGTTGCCGCCGTGCTTCATCTGGCCGCGGACGTCCTTCTCGGAAGAGGACGCCGCCGCCAGAGTACGGCCCGCCGCATCGTCGATGATCTGGGCGTAGATGTGAAGGTTGGTGCGGTGCACCGACAGACGAAGCCGCCCGCCGGCCTTCTTGGCGATCGAAGCGCGAACGCGCTGCTTACGCCGCTCTTGCAGTTTCTTGCTGTTGAGCATGGCGGGTTACTTCTTCTTACCTTCCTTGCGGAGGATCGTTTCGTTGTCGTACTTGATGCCCTTGCCCTTGTAGGGTTCAGGCTTCTTCCAACCACGGATTTCCGCCGCGACCTGGCCGACCTTCTGCTTGTCGAAGCCGGTGATCGTGATCGACGTCGGCTTGTCGCACTTGATGGCGATGCCTTCCGGGATCGGGTACTTCACGTCGTGGCTGAAGCCGAGCTGCATGACCAGCTCCTTGCCCTGCACGGCCGCGCGGTAACCCACGCCGTTGATTTCCAGGTTCACGGTGTAGCCGTCGGCCACACCCTTTACCATGTTGTTCACCAGCGTGCGGGAGGTCGCCCACATGGTGTAGGCGCGCCGGCTGTCGTTGGCGGGCTTGACGACGACCTTGCCGTCGGCCAGTTCCGCCGAGACATCATCGACCAGCGTCAAAGAGAGCTGACCGAGCTTGCCCTTCACCGACACCACCTTGCCGTCGATCTTGACATCGACGCCGGCGGGGACGGCAACGGGATGTTTGCCAATTCGGGACATCGCGCTCTCCTTAGAAGACGCGGCAGAGAACCTCACCGCCGACGTTGGCGGTGCGGGCCTCGTTGTCGGACATCACGCCGCGCGGCGTGGACAGGATCGCGATGCCGAGGCCGTTGAAGACACGGGGCAGGTCGGCGATCTTGGAGTACACGCGGCGGCCGGGCTTCGACACACGGGCGATCTGCTTAATCACAGGCTCGCCTTCGTGGTACTTCAGCTCGATCTTCAGATTGCGGATACCCGGACGCACTTCCTCTTCGGAATAGCCACGGATGTAGCCTTCGCGCTTGAGGACTTCCAGGACAGTGGTGCGCAGCTTGGAAGCCGGGCTTTCCACAGACGCCATGCGGGCCTGCTGTCCGTTACGGATGCGGGTCAGCATATCGCCGAGGGGATCGCTCAAAGCCATCTTGCGGTCCTCCTTACCAGCTCGACTTCACCATGCCGGGGATCTGGCCGGTCGAGGCCAGTTCCCGCAGCGCGATGCGCGACAGCTTAAACTTACGATAAAAGGCCCGCGGACGGCCGGTCAGTTCGCACCGGTTCCGAATACGGGTCTTCGACGAATTGCGCGGCAGTTCGGCCAGCTTGAGGCGGGCAGCAAACTGGTCTTCCGGCGACACCGAGGGATCTTTGGCGATGGACTTCAGCTTCGCGCGCTTGTTCGCGAACTGCTTTGCCATCTTCATCCGCCGCTTGTTCTTTTCGACGGAGCTGGTCTTGGCCATGGGTTCTTGCTCCTGCTCGATCAGTTCACGAACGGCATCTGGAAGGCCTTCAGGAGAGCCTTGGCTTCCTTGTCGGTCCCCGCGGACGTCACGAAAATGATGTCCATGCCACGGATCTGATCGATCTTGTCGTAATCGATTTCCGGGAAAATGATCTGCTCCTTCACGCCCATGGCATAGTTGCCACGGCCATCGAAGCTGTTGCCCGGGATGCCGCGGAAGTCGCGAACGCGCGGCAGCGCGATGGTGACAAGACGGTCCAGGAATTCGTACATGCGGTCACGGCGCAGCGTGACCTTGCACCCGATGGCCATGCCTTCGCGCAGCTTGAACTGGGCGATGGACTTGCGCGAACGGGTGATCACCGGCTTCTGGCCGGAGATCGCCTGGAGTTCGCCAGCCGCCAGCTGGATCTTCTTGGAGTCGCCGACGGCTTCGCCGACGCCCATGTTGATGATGATCTTCTCAAGAACCGGCACCTGGAAATCGTTCGTGTAACCGAACTCTTCCTTCAGCGCGGAGCGGATCTTGGAATCATAAAGTTCTTTGAGACGTGCAGCCATTGGTCCGGTCCTTACCGATCAATGATCTCGCCGGACCGCTTGGCGACACGCACCTTGCGGCCATCCTCGAGAACCTTGAAGCCGACGCGGGTCGGCTTGCTGTCCTTGGGATCGATGTGGGCGACGTTCGACGCGTGGATCGACGCCTCGACCTCGACGATACCGCCTTCCGAGCGGGCCGAGGCACGAGTGTGCTTCTTCACAACGTTGACGCCCTGCACCACGACGCGGTTCTCCTTGGGGAAAACCTTCAGGACTTCACCCGTCTTGCCCTTATCCTTGCCGGTCAGGACGACGACCTTGTCCTTGGTCTTAACCTTGAACGCCATCACAGCACCTCCGGCGCCAGCGAGATGATCTTCATGAACTTCTTGGCGCGCAGTTCACGGGTGACCGGCCCGAAGATACGGGTGCCGATCGGCTCGCCCTGCTTGTTGATCAGAACAGCGGCGTTCCGGTCGAACCGGATCGCGGAGCCGTCTTCACGACGCAGTTCCTTGGCGGTGCGGACGATGACGGCACGGTGCACGTCACCTTTCTTGACGCGGCCTTTCGGAATGGCTTCCTTCACGGAGACGACAATGATGTCGCCCACCGAGGCAACCTTCCGCTTCGACCCGCCAAGCACCTTGATGCACTGCACCCGGCGCGCCCCGCTGTTGTCGGCGACTTCCAGGTTGGTTTGCATCTGGATCATGGTTGGTACCTTTCTCTATCAGGCGGCGCCGCCAGTGGCGGCGGACTCCGTCACGACCATCCAGCGCTTGCGCTTGGACAGCGGGCGGCACTCGATGATCTGTACACTATCACCCACCTTGAACGCATTACCTTCGTCGTGGGCGGCGTACTTTTTCGACTGACGGATAAACTTTTTGTAGACGGGGTGCATCACGCGACGCTCGACAAGAACGATCACCGTCTTGTCGCACTTATCGCTGACCACCGTGCCCTGCAAAACGCGGCGAGGCATCGATCGCCCTCCTTACTTCGAGGCCGCGGCGGCGCGGGCGCGCTCGCCGAGGATCGTCTTGATGCGCGCGATGTCGCGACGCACGGCATTGACCCGCGCGGTGTTTTCCAGCTGGCCGGAGGCCTTCTGGAAGCGCAGGTTCAGCTGTTCCTTCTTGAGCTGGAGGAGCTGATCGTTCAGCTCGTCCGCGCTCTTGGAGCGGATGTCTTCGGTCTTCATGCCGCCACCTCTTCACCGCCGAGGCGGGTCACGAACTTGGTCTTGATCGGCAGCTTGGCGGCGGCCAGTTCGAACGCGCGCTTGGCGAGTTCGTAGGGCACACCGTCCAGCTCGAACATGATACGGCCGGGGGCCACGCGGGCCGCCCAGTACTCGGGCGAACCCTTACCGGAACCCATGCGGACTTCGGCCGGCTTCTGGGAAACGGGCAGATCCGGGAAAATGCGGATCCACACGCGGCCCTGACGGCGGATGTGGCGGGTGATCGTGCGGCGGGCCGCTTCGATCTGACGCGCCGTGATCCGCTCCGGCTCCAGGGCCTTCAGGCCGTAGGCACCGAAGTTGAGCTGGGTGCCGCCCTTGGCGTTGCCCTTGATCCGGCCCTTGTGGGCCTTACGGTATTTCGTACGCTTCGGAGAAAGCATCGGTCAAACCCCTCACTCGCGCTCAGCGCGCTCGCGGCGCTCGCGGCCGCCACGGTCGTGATCGCGGTCGCGGTCACGGCGTTCACGGCGCTGCGGCTGTTCGCCGTCCGTGTTCACCGCATCGCCGGCCATGCGCTTGTCCTGGGCCATCGGGTCGTGGGCCATGATCTCGCCCTTGAACACCCACACCTTGACACCGCAGGTGCCATAGGTGGTCTTGGCCGTGCCCACACCGTAATCGATGTCGGCGCGCAGGGTATGCAGCGGCACGCGGCCTTCGCGGTACCACTCCATACGGGCGATTTCCGCACCGCCCAGACGGCCGGAGCAGTTGATCCGGATGCCGAGCGCGCCCAGACGCATGGCCGACTGCACCGCGCGCTTCATGGCGCGGCGGAAGGCCACACGGCGTTCCAGCTGGCTGGCGATGTTCTCGGCGATCAGCTTGGCGTCGATTTCCGGCTTGCGGATTTCGACGATGTTCAGGCTGACCTCGCTGCCGGTCATCTTGGCCAGCTCGCCCCGCAGCTTTTCGATGTCGGCGCCCTTCTTGCCGATCACCACGCCGGGACGGGCGGAGTGGATGGTGACGCGCGCCTTCTTGGCGGGACGCTCGATCACCACACGTGAGCACCCGGCCTGGGCCAGACGCTTCTGCAGGAATTCACGCAGCTTCAGATCCTGGTGCAACAGGCCGGCATAATCCTTGCCCGCGAACCAGCGGCTGTCCCACGTGCGGTTGATGCCGACGCGCAGCCCGATCGGATTGACTTTCTGACCCATCTTACTCGGCCCCTTCGGCGGCTTCTTCGCGCTCGCGCACGATGATCGTCAGGTTGGAGAACGGCTTCTCGACCCGAGCGCCACGGCCGCGCGCGCGGGCGTGGAAACGCTTCATCACCATGGCGCGGCCGACGGTCGCGATGGCGACGTACAGACGGTCCACGTCGAGCTGATGATTGTTCTCCGCGTTGGCGATCGCCGCCTGGAGAACCTTCTTGACCTCACCCGAAATACGGCGCTTCGAGAACGTCAGGTCCGCCAGGGCGCGCGAGGCGTCCTTGTTGCGGATCAACTGGGCGACGAGGTTCAGCTTGCGCGGGCTGGTGCGGATCATGGGGGACGAGGCAATCGCCTCGTTCACCGCGATCCGGCTGGGGTTGGAGGGCTTGCCCATGGCTTACTTCCTCTTCGCCTTCTTGTCCGCCGCGTGACCATAGAAGGTGCGCGTCGGAGCGAACTCGCCGAACTTGTGGCCGATCATGTGCTCGGTCACCAGGACCGGCAGATACTTGTGGCCATTGTAGACGCCGAACGTGAGACCCACGAACTGCGGCAGGATGGTCGAACGCCGGGACCAGATCTTGATGATCTCGTTACGGCCGCTGGCCCGCGACTTGTCGGCTTTCTTGAGCAGATAGCCGTCAACGAACGGACCCTTCCAAACGGAACGCGCCACGGTCCGGCCTCCTTACTTCGTGCGACGACGGATGATGAGTCCGTTCGTCTTCTTGTTGCTGCGCGTCTTCTTGCCCTTGGTCGGCTTGCCCCAGGGCGTGACGGGATGACGGCCACCCGAGGTCCGGCCTTCACCACCACCGTGCGGGTGGTCGATCGGGTTCATGGCGACACCGCGGACGGCGGGGCGATGCCCCAGCCACCGGGCACGGCCGGCCTTACCCAGGTTGATGTTCAGCTGGTCGGGGTTCGACACGGCACCGATGGTGGCCATGCACTCGCCGCGGACCATGCGGAGCTCACCCGAGGGAAGCTTCAGCTGGGCATAGCCGCTGTCGCGGCCCACCAGCTGGAGGTAGGTGCCAGCCGAGCGCGCGATCTGACCACCCTTGCCGGCCTTCAGTTCCACATTGTGGACGATGGTGCCGACGGGGATGTTCTTCAGCGGCATCGCGTTGCCGGGCTTCACGTCCACCTTCTCACCCGCGACGACCACATCGCCGGCCTTCAGGCGCTGCGGAGCCAGGATGTAGGAGAGCGTGCCATCCGCGTACTTGATGAGCGCGATGAAGGCGGTGCGGTTCGGATCGTATTCGATCCGCTCGACGGTGGCCGGCACGCCGAACTTGCGGCGCTTGAAATCCACCAGACGATAGACGCGCTTGTGACCACCCCCCATACGGCGGGCGGTGATGCGGCCGGTGTTGTTGCGGCCGCCGCTCTTGCTCAGACCTTCGGTCAGAACCTTGACCGGCTTGCCCTTCCACAGCTCCGAGCGGTCGACGATGACCAGCTGGCGCAGGGACGGGGTAATCGGCCGGAATTGCTTCAATGCCATCGGATCACACTCCCGCTCAGATGCCCGTGGTCACGTCGATCTTGTGACCCTCGGCGAGCGTCACAACCGCCTTCTTCACGTCCGAGCGATAGCCGACGATACCGCGGAAGCGCTTCGTCTTGCCCTTGGCGATCAGGGTATTGACCGCCTTCACCTTGACGTTGAAGAGACCCTCGACCGCCGCCTTGATCTCCGGCTTGGTGGCCGAGAGAGGGACGCGGAAGGTGACCTGGTTGTGCTCCGAACCCAAGGTCGACTTCTCGGTGATGACGGGAGCGACGATCAGGTCGTACATCCGCTCGCGGCTCACCGCAGGTTTCGACTGCTTGCTCATTTCAGACGAGCCTCCAGCTGCTCGACCGCGTTGCGGGTCAGGACCAGCGTGTCGCGGCGCAAAATGTCATAGACGTTGGCGCCCTGCTCCGGCAGCACATCCACCAGCGGGATGTTGCGCGAAGCGCGGACGAAGTTTTCGTCCAGGTTGGCGCCGTCGATGATGAGCACCGACGTCAGGCCCATCGTGGCGAAGCGAGCCGCCAGTTCCTTGGTCTTGTGCGATTCGGCCGCGGCCGCGTCCAGAACGATCAGCTTGCCGTCAGCCGCCTTGGCCGACAGAGCCGTCTTCAGGGCGAGCTTGCGGACCTTCTTGGTCAGATCGTGCTCGTGGCTGCGCACCACCGGCCCGAAGATGGTCGCACCGCCGCGGAACTGGGGCGAGCGGGTCGAACCCTGACGCGCACGGCCCGTGCCCTTCTGGCGGTACGGCTTCTTGGTGGAGCCGCTGATTTCGCTGATGCCCTTGGTCTTGTGCGTGCCGGCGCGGCGCTTGGCCAGCTGCCAGTTGACCATGCGGTGCAGGATGTCGGTGCGAACCGGCAGACCGAAGATCGCGTCGGACAGCTCGATCTCGCCGACGGCCTCGTTGCTCAGATTCTTAATGGTCGCCTTCATTGGGACTTACTCCTGCGACTCGGCGGGAGCCTCAGCCGCCGGCTGCGCCTTGATGGCGGCCGGGAACGGCAGGCCTTCCTGCTTCTTCTTCACAGCGTCGCGGATCTTCACCCAGCCGCCTTCGGCGCCGGGGACGGCACCCTTGACCAGGATGATGCCGCGCGCCTCGTCCACCGAGACGACCTTCAGATTCTGAACCGTCACCTTCTCGTCGCCGAGATGGCCGGCCATCTTCTTGTTCTTGAAGACCTTGCCGGGATCCTGACGGTTACCCGTCGAACCGTGCGAGCGGTGGGACACCGACACGCCGTGCGACGCACGCAGACCGCCGAAGTTCCAGCGCTTCATGCCGCCGGCAAAACCCTTACCGATCGAGGTGCCGGTCACGTCCACGAACTGGCCGGGGACGAAATGGGCCACCGACAGCTCGGCACCGACTTCGATCAGCGCATCGGCGTCGACTCGGAATTCCACGAGCTTGCGCTTGGGTTCCACGCGCGCCTTGGCGAAATGCCCGCGCAGCGGCTGGGTGACGTTCTTCACCTTGATGGTGCCAGCACCAAGCTGGACCGCGGTGTAGCCGTCGGTTTCTTCGGTGCGCACAGCGACGACCTGGCAGCCGTCAACTTTCAGCACAGTCACCGGCACATGCTCGCCCTCATCGGTGAAGATGCGGGTCATGCCGAGTTTCTGCGCGATCAAACCGGATCGCATACTTTTATCTCCTGACCAGGGACATCCGCCACTATCGGAGAGGTCCCTTACCCGAAAACAACTTTAGAGCTTGATCTCGACGTCCACACCGGCGGCGAGGTCCAGCTTCATCAGCGCATCGACCGTCTGGGGAGTCGGGTCCACAATGTCCAGCAGACGCTTGTGGGTCCGGATCTCGAACTGCTCGCGCGACTTCTTGTCGATGTGCGGCGAACGGTTCACGGTAAACTTTTCGATCAGCGTCGGCAGAGGGATCGGCCCCCGCACGCGCGCGCCGGTCCGCTTGGCGGTGCTCACGATCTCGCTGGTCGACTGGTCGAGCACGCGATGATCGAACGCCTTCAGGCGAATCCGAATGTTCTGGTTATCCATGGCGGGTCGGTTCCTTAAACGCGCTGACGCCGGGGCAGACACCCCGGCGTCAGAAGCGGGCTTATACCATCACTCGATGATCTTGGCAACAACGCCGGCGCCGACGGTGCGGCCACCCTCGCGGATGGCGAAGCGCAGACCTTCGTCCATGGCGATGGGGGCGATCAGGTGGACTTCCACGGCGACGTTGTCGCCGGGCATCACCATCTCGGTGCCTTCCGGCAGGACGACCTGACCGGTGACGTCGGTGGTGCGGAAGTAGAACTGCGGCCGGTAGTTGGAGAAGAACGGGGTGTGGCGGCCGCCTTCTTCCTTGGTCAGGATGTAGGCTTCGGCCTTGAACTTGGTGTGCGGGGTGATGGTGCCGGGCTTCGCCAGGACCTGGCCGCGCTCGACGTCTTCACGCTTGGTGCCGCGCAGCAGCGCGCCGATGTTGTCGCCGGCCTGGCCCTGGTCGAGCAGCTTGCGGAACATTTCGACGCCGGTCACCGTGGTCTTCACGGTGGCCTTCAGGCCGACGATTTCCACTTCCTCGCCGACCTTGACGATCCCGCGCTCGACGCGGCCGGTCACCACGGTGCCGCGGCCGGAGATCGAGAACACGTCTTCGATCGGCATCAGGAACGGACGGTCAACCGGGCGTTCCGGCTGCGGGATGTAGCGGTCCACCTCGGCCATCAGCGCCAGGATGGCGTCGCGGCCGATTTCGGGGCTGCGGTCTTCCAGGGCGCACAGGGCCGAGCCCTTGACGATCGGAATGTCGTCGCCGGGGAAGTTGTACGAGGACAGCAGCTCGCGCACTTCCAGCTCGACCAGATCCAGCAGCTCGGGATCGTCCACCATGTCCACCTTGTTCAGGAAGACGACGATGGCGGGCACGCCCACCTGACGGGCCAGCAGGATGTGTTCGCGGGTCTGCGGCATCGGGCCGTCGGCGGCCGAGCACACCAGGATCGCGCCGTCCATCTGCGCGGCACCGGTGATCATGTTCTTCACATAATCGGCGTGGCCGGGGCAGTCCACGTGGGCGTAGTGACGGTTGTCCGTCTCGTATTCCACGTGCGCGGTGGAGATGGTGATGCCGCGCGCCTTTTCTTCCGGCGCCTTGTCGATCTGGTCGTAGGCGGTGAAGGTCGCACCGCCCTTTTCAGCCAGAACCTTGGTGATCGCCGCGGTCAGCGACGTCTTGCCATGGTCCACGTGGCCGATGGTGCCGACGTTGCAGTGCGGCTTGTTCCGCTCGAATTTGGCCTTAGCCATAACTACTCTCCGTTTTTCGCGATTCTTGCGGTCAATCAGGCCAGCTTTGCCCGAATGGCATCAGCGATGGCCTGCGGCACCGGCTCATAGTGGTCGAACTGCATGGAATACTGGGCACGTCCCTGGCTCATGGAGCGCAGGCTGTTGACGTACCCGAACATAGCGGCCAGCGGCACGGCGGCGGTAATGACCTGGGCATTGCCCCGCGCGTCCATGCCGTTGATCTGACCCCGGCGGCTGTTCAGATCGCCGATAAGGTCGCCCAGATACTCATCCGGCGTCAGCACCTCGACCCGCATGATCGGTTCGAGGAGCGCCGGCCCTGCCTTGACCATCCCCTCGCGGAACGCCGTGCGCGCCGCGAGATCGAAAGCCAGGGCGGAGGAATCCACATCGTGGGTTTCCGCGTCCGTCAGATCGACCTGCATGTCGATGACGGGGAAACCGGCCACCACACCGCCGTTGACCGCGGCCTCCAGCCCGGCGCGCACGCCGGTGACGAATTCCTTCGGCACCTGGGCATCGCCGGCAAGGCGGTTGACGAAGCGGAAGCCCTCGCCGGGAGCCAGCGGCTTGAACGCCAGCACGACCCGGGCGAACTGCCCCACCCCGCCCGTCTGCTTGCGGTGGGTATAATCAACGTCCGCGCGCCCGGTGATGGTCTCGCGGTACGCCACCTGCGGCGCGCCGACGTCGGCCTCCACCTTGAACTCGCGTTTCATGCGGTCAACAATGACCTCCAGGTGCAGCTCCCCCATGCCCTTGATGACCGTCTGCCCGTTCTCGGGGTTGACGGCCACGCGGAAGGAGGGGTCTTCCTGCGCCAGCTTTTGCAGCGCCTGCGCCATGCGGTCATGGTCGGCCTGGGTCCGCGGCTCCACGGCGATCTCGATCACCGGCTCCGGGAACTCCATGCGCTCCAGCACAATGGGCGACTCGGGCGCGCACAGGGTGTCGCCGGTCACCGTGTTCTGCAGCGAGGCGAAGGCCACGATGTCGCCGGCGAACGCCTCGCGGATCTCCTCGCGGGTGTTGGCGTGCATCAGCAGCATCCGGCCCAGCCGTTCGCCCTGTCCCTTGCCGGCGTTCAGCACGTGGTCCCCGGCGGTGACATGGCCGGAGTAGACGCGCACGAAGGTCAGGCTGCCGGCCACCGGATCGTTCATGACCTTGAACGCCAGACCGGCGAAAGGAGCGGCATCGTCGGCGGCCCGCTCGGCACGTTCGCCACCGGGCGCATGCCCGGCAACCGGGCCGATGTCCAGCGGGGAGGGCAGATAATCCACCACGGCGTCCAGCATGGGCTGGACCCCCTTGTTGCGGAACGCGGCGCCGCACAGGACCGGCACGAAGTGGAAACCGATGGTGCCTTTACGGATCAATGCCTTCAACGCAGCGGCATCCGGCGGAGCGCCGGTTTCCAAAAAGGCGTCGGTAGCCGCCTCGTCCATCTCCACCGCCGCTTCGATCAGCTTGCCGCGCCAATGGGCGGCGGCTTCCTTCATCGAGTCGGGAATGTCGGTGGTGGCGAACTCCGCCCCCAGCGTCTCTTCCTTCCAGACGACCGCGCGATTCTCCACGAGATCGACGACGCCGGTAAAATTCTGCTCACTGCCGATGGGCAGTTGAAGCACCAGCGGGGCAATGCCCAACCGGTCACGGATCATGTCCACGGTGCGGAAGAAATCCGCGCCGACACGATCCATCTTGTTCACAAAACACATGCGCGGCACGCGGTACTTGTCCGCCTGCCGCCACACGGTTTCGGTCTGGGGCTCGACGCCCGCAACCGAGTCGAAGACCGCCACGGCACCATCGAGCACCCGGAGCGAGCGTTCCACCTCGATGGTGAAATCCACATGCCCCGGCGTGTCGATGATGTTGATGCGGTGGTCGCGCCAGAAACACGTCGTCGCCGCCGACGTGATGGTGATGCCGCGTTCCTGCTCCTGCTCCATCCAATCCATGACCGTGGTGCCTTCGTGCACCTCGCCCATGCGGTAGGACTTGCCGGTGTAGTACAGAATCCGCTCGGTCGTCGTCGTTTTACCGGCATCGATGTGAGCCATGATGCCGATATTGCGATAACGGTCGAGTGGATGGGAACGCGGCATGATGTGACGTGTCTCAGGCAGACGTTATTACCAGCGGTAGTGCGAGAAGGCCTTGTTGGCTTCCGCCATACGATGGGTATCTTCACGCTTCTTGACCGCGGTGCCGCGCTGGGAGGCGGCATCCAGCAGCTCACCGGACAGACGCTCGGTCATGGTGTTTTCCGAACGGCCGCGGGCGGCGTTGATCAGCCAGCGGATGGCCAGAGCCTGGGCGCGGTCGGAACGCACTTCCACCGGAACCTGATACGTCGCACCGCCGACGCGGCGGGAACGCACTTCCAGGTGCGGCTTCACGTTGCCCAGAGCATCGTGGAAGACCTGAACGGGGTCGTTCTTGGTCTTCGTTTCGATGCGGGTCAGGGCACCGTACACAATCCGCTCGGCGGCCGACTTCTTGCCGTCCAGCATCAGGCAGTTCATGAACTTGGTGATAACGCGGTCGCCAAACTTGGCATCCGGCAGAACTTCACGCTTCTCGGCGCGACGACGACGGGACATCGCCTATACTCCTTAACTTCGGACGCTGATTACTTCGGACGCTTCGCGCCGTACTTCGAACGACGCTGCTTCCGGTCCTTCACGCCCTGGGTATCGAGCGTGCCGCGGATGATGTGGTAACGCACACCGGGCAAGTCCTTGACGCGGCCGCCGCGGATCATGACGACCGAGTGTTCCTGGAGGTTGTGACCCTCACCAGGAATGTACGAGGTCACTTCGAAACCGTTGGTCAGGCGCACGCGGGCGACCTTACGAAGGGCCGAGTTCGGCTTCTTCGGCGTGGTGGTGTACACGCGGGTGCAAACGCCACGCTTCTGCGGGCACGCCTCCAGCGCCGGAACCTTGTTGCGCGCGGCGAGCGGCTCGCGCGGCTTACGGATCAACTGATTGATCGTCGGCATATCTGCCCTTCATTCCTCTGTCGCCGTCCGGCAAGGCCGGACGCTGTGTCTGACATCCGGCACAGGCCGGATGATGCAAAATCCCGCCGCGAAGCGTTGACCGCCTCGTGCGGGACCGTTCAACAAGCGCCGTCCGAAAAAACTCGGGTGCGGCTATGGCACCGTCACACGATGGCTGACCCGGCGCAGAGCGCCCAACCTGCCTGTGCGTAAGGTTCGCGGACTATAGGTGCGGCGGTTTGGCCCGTCAAGGGCGGCGATGCCGGTTTGATGACGTCCCGGTGGTGAATCCGTGACTCTATTCCGCCGCCGGACGGATGATGGCATCGAAACGCTTGCCCAGCATGTCGAGAGCACCACGCAGTTCGGCGATATCGCCGCGGTCCTTCTGGATCAGGTCCGCCGTCCGCCGGCTGAGATGGTCGATCTTCGCCTCCAAACGGGCTTCCATGGCGGCAAGATCGTCCTTCGTCACCATGTGCGCGAGGTCATCCTTGGTGGCCATGTTGGCGATGTCATCTTTTGTCGCCATGTTGGCAATGTCATCTTTTGTCGCCATGTTGGCGATGTCGTCCTTTGTGGCCATCCGCGATTCGATGGAATCGACCCGCATCGTCAAGGCTGCGATGTCGTCCTTGGTCGCCATCCGGTTCGACTGATCCTGGACAAGCTCAATCAGTGAGCCGATCAACCGCTTCAACTCGGTATCGCTCATGACACCCCTCCTCCGCACGGATGGAGTGTAGCACAAATGATGTTCGAGGCAATTGCCTGCATAAGCATGCGAATCCGGTCAAAGAAAACGGGGCGCTCCGTTACCGGAGCGCCCCGTTCAACTCACTGCGGCAGACCGCCTGGGGATCAGGCGGCGCTGCTTTCATCCTGCCCCGGCAGGGCCGGCACATCGCCGCCCTCGCCCACCGCGTTGGCGCGGTCGCGGTCGGCGGCGATCTGCTTCAGACGGTTGACCACCGAGCCGGTGCCGGCGGGGATCAGACGCCCGACGATGACGTTTTCCTTCAGACCTTCCAGGTTGTCGGTCTTGCCCGACACCGCCGCCTCGGTCAGGACGCGGGTGGTTTCCTGGAACGACGCCGCGGAGATGAAGGAGCGCGTCTGCAGGCTGGCCTTGGTGATGCCCTGGAGCACCGGCTTGCCGTCGGCGGGCTTCAGCCCTTCGCGGATGGTCTTCTCGTTCTCCTCGTCGAACTCCTGACGGTCCACCTGCTCGCCCACCAGGAAGGTGGTTTCGCCGGCATCCGTGATCTCGACCTTCTGCAGCATCTGGCGGACGATCACCTCGATGTGCTTGTCGTTGATCTTCACGCCCTGGAGCCGGTAGACCTCCTGGATTTCGTTGATGAGGTAGTTGGCCAGCGCCTCCACCCCCATCACCGACAGGATGTCGTGCGGCACCGGGTTGCCGTCCATCAGCAGGTCGCCGCGCTGAACGTAGTCGCCTTCCTGCACCGAGATGTGCTTGCCCTTCGGGATCAGATACTCGCGCTCATCCCCCGATTCGTCGTTGCGCACCACGATGCGCCGCTTGGTCTTGTAGTCCTTGCCGAACTCAACCCGGCCGTCGAGGTCGGAGATGATGGCGAAGTCCTTCGGACGGCGGGCTTCGAACAGTTCGGCCACGCGCGGCAGACCGCCGGTGATGTCGCGGGTCTTGGACGACTCACGCGGGATACGCGCCAGCACGTCACCGGCCCGGACCTGGGAGCCGTTCTCGATGGAGAGAATGGCGTCCACCGACAGGAAGTAGCGGGCTTCCATGCCGTTGGGCAGCTTCACCGCCTGACCCGTCGAGTCGAACAGGGCGATGCGCGGCTTCAGATCGGCGCCGCGGGGCTGCTGGCGCCAGTCCACCACCACCTTCGACGAGATGCCGGTGGCCTCATCGACCACCTCACGCATGGAGATACCCTCCACGAGATCGACGTAGCGGGCCGTACCCTCGCGCTCGGTGATGATCGGCAGGGTGTAGGGATCCCACTCGGCCAGCTTCTGGCCGCGTTCGACCTTCGCCCCATCATCGGCCAGCAGCTTGGCACCGTACGGCACACGGTGACGCGCCCGTTCGCGGCCCTGCTCGTCCAGCAGGATGATTTCGCAATTGCGGCCCATCACCACCGGAATGTTGGAGGAGTTGATAACCACCGTGCGGTTGTTGATCCGCACCGTGGCGTTGAACGCCGCCTCCACCTGGCTCTGTTCCGCACCGCGCTGCGCCGCACCACCGATGTGGAACGTGCGCATGGTGAGCTGCGTGCCCGGCTCACCGATCGACTGGGCGGCGATGACGCCCACCGCTTCGCCGGTGTTCACCAGCGTGCCGCGGGCCAGATCGCGGCCATAGCACTTGGCGCACACGCCGTCGCGGGTCTCGCAGGTCAGGACCGAGCGGATCATCACGCTGTCGATGCCCGACCGCTCGATGCGGTCCACGGTGGCTTCCTCGATCAGGCCGCCGTCCTCGATGATCAGCTCGCCGTTCAGCGGGTCGATCACGTCGCCGACCGCGGTCCGGCCCAGCAGGCGCTCGCTCAAGGGGGAGATGACCTCGCCGCCTTCGATCACCGCCTTGACGGTGATGCCCTTGGTGGTGCCGCAATCGTGCTCGACGATGATGGCGTCCTGGGCCACGTCCACCAGACGGCGGGTGAGGTAACCGGAGTTCGCCGTCTTCAGCGCGGTGTCGGCCAGACCCTTACGGGCACCGTGGGTGGAGTTGAAGTACTCCAGCACGGTCAGGCCTTCCTTGAAGTTCGAGATGATCGGCGTCTCGATGATCTCGCCCGACGGCTTGGCCATCAGGCCGCGCATGCCGGCGAGCTGACGGATCTGCGCCGCCGAGCCGCGGGCACCGGAGTGGGCCATCATGTACACCGAGTTGACGGGCTTGCCCGGCTCGGTGGTGGAGATGGCCTTCATCATCTCGGTGGCGACCTTTTCGGTGCACTCCGACCAGACGTCCACGACCTTGTTGTACTTTTCGCCCTGGGTGATCAGACCGTCCAGGTACTGCTGCTCGTATTCCTTCACCCGGTCCTTGGACTCGTTGACCAGCTTTTCCTTGGCCGCCGGGATCACCATGTCGTCCTTGCCGAACGAGATGCCGGCGCGGCAGGCATGGCCGAAGCCCAGCTTCATCAGCCGGTCGGCGAAGATCACCGTCTCTTTCTGACCGCAGTGGCGGTACACGGCGTCGATGACGTTGCCGATGTCCTTCTTGGTCAGCAGGCGGTTGATCAACGAGAACGGGACGTTGGGGTTGCGCGGCAGGATTTCCGACAGCAGCATCCGGCCCGGCGTGGTCTCCACGATGGTGGTGATCCGCTTGCCTTCGGCATCGACACCCTTGTAGCGCGCCTTGATACGGGCCTGGAGCGTGACCGCCTTGGCGTGCAGCGCCTGCTCGATCTCCGCCACATTGGCGAACACCATGCCCTCGCCCGGCTCACCCGGACGGTCGAGCGTGATGTAATAGAGACCCAGCACGATGTCCTGGGACGGCACGATGATCGGCTTGCCGTTGGCGGGCGACAGGATGTTGTTGGTGGACATCATCAGCACGCGCGCTTCGAGCTGGGCTTCCAGCGACAGCGGCACGTGCACCGCCATCTGGTCGCCGTCGAAGTCGGCGTTGAAGGCGGTGCAGACCAGCGGGTGAAGCTGGATCGCCTTGCCCTCGATCAACACCGGCTCGAACGCCTGGATGCCCAGACGGTGCAGCGTCGGCGCGCGGTTCAGCATCACCGGATGCTCGCGGATGACCTCTTCCAGGATGTCCCACACCTCGGGACGTTCCTTTTCCACCATCCGCTTGGCGGCCTTGATGGTGGAGGCCAGACCGTAGAGTTCGAGCTTGGCGTAGATGAACGGCTTGAACAGCTCCAGCGCCATCTTCTTCGGCAGGCCGCACTGATGCAGCTTCATCTCCGGGCCGACCACGATGACCGAACGGCCCGAGTAATCCACGCGCTTGCCGAGCAGGTTCTGACGGAAACGGCCCTGCTTGCCCTTCAGCATGTCCGACAGCGACTTCAGCGGGCGCTTGTTGGCGCCGGTGATGACGCGGCCACGGCGGCCGTTGTCGAACAGCGCGTCAACGGCTTCCTGCAGCATGCGCTTTTCGTTGCGCACGATGATGTCGGGCGCCTTCAGCTCGATCAGCCGCTTCAGACGGTTGTTGCGGTTGATGACGCGGCGGTACAGGTCGTTCAGGTCCGAGGTGGCGAACCGGCCGCCGTCCAGCGGCACCAGCGGGCGCAGTTCCGGCGGGATCACCGGAATCACTTCCAGGATCATCCATTCGGGGCGCGACTGCGACGACATGAAGGCGTCGATCAGCTTCAGCCGCTTCACCAGCTTCTTGCGCTTGGCCTCCGAGGCGGTCTCGCGCAGCTCCTCACGGCAGTTGCGCTTTTCCTCTTCCATGTCCAGCGCCGACAGCATGATGCGCAGCGCTTCGGCACCGATGGAGGCGGTGAAGGAATCCTCGCCGTACTCGTCCTGGGCGTTCATGAACTCTTCTTCCGACAGAAGCTGGTGCAGCTTCAGCGGCGTCAGGCCCGGCTCGATGACGACGTAGTTTTCGAAATAGAGGATGCGCTCCAGATCCTTCAGCGTCATGTCGAGCAGAAGGCCGATGCGCGAGGGCAGCGACTTCAGGAACCAGATGTGCGCGACGGGCGAGGCCAGCTCAATGTGGCCCATGCGCTCGCGGCGGACCTTCGAGAGGGTCACTTCCACGCCGCACTTTTCGCAGATGATGCCGCGGTACTTCATGCGCTTGTACTTGCCGCACAAGCATTCGTAATCCTTGATCGGCCCGAAGATCCGGGCGCAGAACAGACCGTCGCGCTCCGGCTTGAAAGTGCGGTAGTTGATGGTTTCCGGCTTCTTGATCTCGCCGAACGACCAGGAGCGGATCCGCTCAGGGCTGGCGATCTGAATGCGGATCTGATCGAAGCTCTGCGGACCCTGAACCTGGCCAAAAATATTCATCAACTCGTTCATGACCGTCTCCCGCTGGCAACCGCCGCGTTGTCGGAAAAAGGACGTGCCGCCGATGGGCCGGGTGATCCCGGCCCATCGGCGGTTCTCGGCACCAACCTTAGTAGGTGCGCTGGTTCAGTTCGACGTTGAGGCCGAGCGACCGCAGTTCCTTCACAAGCACATTGAAGGATTCCGGGATGCCCGCCTCGAAATTGTCGTCGCCGCGGACGATGGCCTCGTAGACCTTCGTACGGCCCGACACGTCGTCCGACTTGACCGTGAGCATTTCCTGGAGCGTGTACGCCGCACCGTACGCTTCCAGCGCCCACACTTCCATTTCACCGAAGCGCTGACCACCGAACTGCGCCTTACCGCCCAGCGGCTGCTGGGTGACGAGGCTGTACGGGCCGATGGAGCGGGCGTGGATCTTGTCGTCCACCAGGTGATGGAGCTTCAGCATGTAGATGTAGCCGACGGTGACCTTGCGGTCGAACGTCTCGCCGGTGCGCCCGTCGATCAGGGTGACCTGACCGGACCGGTGCATGCCGGCCATCTCCAGATGGTGGCAGATGTCGTCTTCACGCGCCCCGTCGAAGACGGGGGTGGCGAACGGCACGCCCTTGCGCAGGTTGCCGGCCAGTTCCAGAACCTCGCCGTCGGACAGGTCGGCGATGGTCTCGCCGTAGATCCGGTCGCCGTAGGCATCCTTCAGCTTGCCGCGCAGATCCTCCAGGCGCTGCGGCGCCAGGGATTCCGCGTTCTGCTTGATGGCCAGACGGTACTGGTCCAGCGCCTTGGAGATCTGCTTGCCGATGCCGGCGGACGCCCAGCCCAGGTGGGTTTCCAGAATCTGCCCGACGTTCATGCGCGACGGCACGCCCAGCGGGTTCAGCACCAGATCGACCGGGGTGCCGTCCTCCAGATAGGGCATGTCCTCCTGCGGGATGATGCGGGAGACCACACCCTTGTTGCCGTGACGGCCGGCCATCTTGTCGCCGGGCTGCAGTTTGCGCTTCACCGCGACGAAGACCTTGACCATCTTCATCACGCCGGGCGGCAGCTCGTCGCCGCGCTGCAGCTTCTCGACCTTGTTCTCGAAACGGTTCTGCAGCGCCTGGATCGATTCGTCGAACACCTTGGACAGGTTCTCGACGATCTCCATGGACTTTTCGTCGGCCACGGAAATCTGACGCCACTGGCCGCGGGTGTACTGGGCCAGGGTTTCCTCGGTGATGACGTCGCCGGCCTTGAAGCCGCGCGGGCCGCCCTGACCGGTCTGACCCAGCAGGATCTCCTTCAGGCGGGTATAGAAGCTGCGCTCCAGGATCGCGCGTTCGTCGTCGCGGTCCTTGGCCAGCTTCTCGATTTCCGCGCGCTCGATCGCCATGGCGCGCTCGTCCTTGTCCACGCCGCGGCGGGAGAAGACGCGCACTTCCACCACCGTGCCGGTCACGCCCGGCGGCAGACGCAGCGAGGTATCGCGGACATCGGAGGCCTTTTCACCGAAGATGGCGCGCAGCAGCTTTTCTTCCGGCGTCATCGGGCTTTCGCCCTTCGGCGTGACCTTGCCCACCAGAATGTCGCCCGGACGCACCTCGGCACCGATATAGACGATGCCGGCCTCGTCGAGGTTCTTCAGCGCCTCTTCACCCACGTTGGGAATATCGCGGGTGATTTCCTCCTGGCCCAGCTTGGTGTCGCGGGCCATCACCTCGAACTCTTCGATGTGGATCGACGTGAACACGTCGTCCTTCACGATGCGCTCGTTGATGAGGATCGAGTCTTCGAAGTTGTAGCCGTTCCACGGCATGAACGCGACGAGCACGTTGCGGCCGAGCGCCAGTTCGCCCAGCTCGGTGCTGGGGCCGTCGGCGATGATGTCGCCGGCCAGCACGCGGTCGCCCACCTTCACCAGCGGACGCTGGGTGATGCAGGTGTTCTGGTTGGAACGCTGGAACTTCAGCAGGTTGTAGATGTCCACGCCCGGTGCGGTGGCCGACGCGTTGTCGGTGGCGCGGATCACGACGCGGGTGGCGTCAACCTGATCGACGATGCCGGAACGCTTGGCGACGATGGTCACGCCGCTGTCGCGGGCGACGGTGGCTTCCATGCCGGTGCCCACCAGAGGCGCGTCGGCCTTCACCAGCGGCACCGCCTGACGCTGCATGTTCGAGCCCATCAGCGCGCGGTTGGCGTCGTCGTTCTCAAGGAACGGGATCAGCGCCGCGGCGACGGAGACGAGCTGCTTGGGCGACACGTCGATGAGGTGGATCGCCTCGGGCCGGAACATCAGGTATTCGCCGCCCTGGCGGCACGACACCAGATCGTTGGCGAAGCGGTTGTTCTCGTCCAGCTCGGCGTTGGCCTGGGCCACCACGTAGCGACCTTCCTCCATCGCCGACAGGTACACCACCTCGTCGGTGACGCGGCCGTTGTCCACCTTGCGGTACGGGCTTTCGATGAAGCCGTACTGGTTGACGCGGGCATAGGTCGCCAGCGAGTTGATCAGACCGATGTTCGGCCCTTCGGGCGTTTCAATCGGGCAGATGCGGCCATAGTGGGTGGGGTGCACGTCGCGGACTTCGAAGCCCGCGCGCTCACGGGTCAGACCGCCCGGCCCGAGCGCCGACAGACGGCGCTTGTGGGTGATTTCCGACAGCGGGTTGGTCTGGTCCATGAACTGCGACAGCTGCGACGAGCCGAAGAACTCGCGCACCGCCGCGGCGGCGGGCTTGGCGTTGATCAGATCGTGCGGCATCACCGTGTCGATCTCGACCGACGACATGCGCTCGCGGATCGCGCGCTCCATGCGCAGCAGGCCGACGCGGTACTGGTTTTCCATCAGTTCGCCCACCGAGCGCACACGGCGGTTGCCCAGATGGTCGATGTCGTCGATTTCGCCGCGGCCGTCCTTCAGGTTCACCAGAACCTTCAGGATTTCCATGATGTCCTGCTTGCGCAGGACGCGCATGGTATCCTCGGTCTGGAAGTTCAGGCGCGCGTTCATCTTCACACGCCCCACCGCCGACAGATCGTAGCGCTCGCTGTCGAAGAACAGGCCGTTGAACAGTGCTTCCGCCGATTCGAGCGTGGGCGGCTCGCCGGGACGCATGACGCGGTAGATGTCGATCAGCGCGTCTTCGCGGCTGGCGTTGCGGTCCGCCGCCATGGTGTTGCGGATGTAGGCGCCGACGTTCAGATGGTCGATGGCCAGCACCGGGATCTGATCGACCCCCATGTGCTCCAGCTTGTCGAGATCCTGGGCCGACAGTTCGTCGCCGGCCTCGTACAGCACCTCGCCGGTCTGCTCGTTGATGATGTCAACGGCCAGATAGCGCCCGGTCAGCTCCTCGGTCGAGACGAGCTGGTCGGTCAGGCCGCCTTCCACCAGCTTCTTGATCAGGCGCGGGGTCATCTTGGCGCCGGCTTCGGCGACCACGGAACCGGTGTTGGCGTCCACCAGATCCGACACCAGCTTGGCACCCTTCATGCGCTCGGCCGAGAACGGGGTCTTCCACCCGCCCGGAGCACGCGAATAGGTGATGGTGTCGTAGAAATAGCCGAGGATCTCTTCCTTCGCCATGCCCTGCGCCTCATAGGGCAGCAGATCCTTGCCGGCGGACTTGCGGTTGGCGCGCAGCGTCTCGGTATCGGCGCCGTCCAGCGCGAACAGCAGCGTGGTGGCCGGCAGCTTGCGGCGGCGGTCGATACGCACGTACACCAGATCCTTGGCGTCGAATTCGAAATCGAGCCAGGAGCCGCGGTAGGGGATCACACGGGCGGCGAACAGGTACTTGCCCGACGAATGGGTCTTGCCCTTGTCGTGGTCGAAGAACACGCCCGGCGAACGGTGCATCTGGGAGACGATGACGCGCTCGGTGCCGTTGATGATGAAGGTGCCGTTGGCCGTCATCAGGGGCATGTCGCCCATGTAGACGTCCTGCTCCTTGATGTCGCGGATGGACTTCAGGCCGGTGTCCTCTTCCACGTCGAAGACGGACAGGCGCAGGGTTACCTTGAGCGGGGCGGCAAAGGTCATGCCGCGCTGCTGGCACTCTTCCACGTCGTACTTCGGCTGCTCAAGCTCGTAGCGCACGAAGTCGAGAACGGCGCGGTCGGAGAAATCCTTAATGGGGAACACCGAGCGGAAGACTTCCTGCAGCCCCAGGTTCGCGCGCTTTTCGGGCGGCACGTCCATCTGCAAGAAGTGGTCGTAGGAGCTTCGTTGAACCTCGATGAGGTTCGGCATCTGGGTGACTTCCGGGATGCGCCCGAAGCTCTTGCGAACACGCTTACGACCCGTAAAGGATTTGGCCATGGATGTCCCCAAACGTCTGTCCGTGTGTGCGCTCATGGCGGTCAGAGCCTCCCGGCCGGAGAGGGATGACTGAGCCGAGCGCGGAATCCGCCTCCGTCGCGGAGACGGCAAAGGCCGCACGGGGTGCGCCCCGTCCGGTGCAGGCAAAAACGCCGCGCGGCGACCGGCCCCCCGTTTCCGGGGGAGCAGGCCGCCGTCGGCGTGGATATATCAGATCCGTATCGCAGCAAGGCGATCTTACTTAACATCCACCTTGGCGCCAGCTTCTTCAAGCTGCTTCTTGATCTTGGCGGCGTCTTCCTTCGACACGCCTTCCTTGACCGGCTTCGGGGCGCCTTCGACCAGGTCCTTGGCTTCCTTCAGGCCCAGGCCGGTGATGGCGCGGACTTCCTTAATCACGTTGATCTTCTTGTCGCCGGCGTCAGCCAGGATCACCGTGAATTCGGTCTGCTCTTCGACCGGGGCGGCGGCAGCGGCCGGGCCGGCGGCGGCGACGGCCACCGGAGCGGCGGCGGAGACGCCCCACTTCTCTTCGAGCAGCTTCGACAGTTCAGCGGCTTCCAGAACGGTCAGGGCCGACAGGTCTTCGACGAGCTTCTGCAGATCAGCCATTTTCTACTCCAAACAGCAAGTGTTTCTGGGATTGATATCGAGCGATGAGAGAGCGGCTCAGGCCGCCTCGTCCTTCTTGGCGTAGGCCGACAGCACGCGGGCGACTTGGCCGCCCGGAGCCTGCAGCACACCGGCGATACGGGTCGCCGGGGTCTGGATCATGCCCACGATCTTCGCACGCAGTTCGTCCAGCGACGGCAGGGTGGCGAGAGCCTTGACCCCTTCCGCGTTCAGCTCGGCGCCGTTCAGGCTGCCGCCGATGATCGCCAGCTTGTCGTTGGACTTCGCGTAGTCAGCCGCCACCTTGGCGGCCGCCACCGGGTCCTTCGAAAAAGCGATCGCCGTCGGGCCCTTGAACAGGCCGTCGATGCCTTCGAACTGAGTGCCCTTCAGGGCGCGGCGGGCGAGCCGGTTTTTCGTCACCTTGAAGCTGGCGCCAGCGGCCCGCATCTTCACACGCAGATCGGTGACTTCCGCCACCGTGAGGCCGAGATGATGGGTCACCACCACAACGGACACATCCTGCAGCTTCGAATGCAGGTCCGCGATCGTCGCTTCCTTTTGTGTACGATCCACGGATCGCCTCCATGCACGAGGGTCACATGAGGGCTTTCCCAATAAGTCAGGGATTGCCCGGTTCGCTACCTGTCCCAGAAGCACAAGCCGGTTATCGAAGGGGGAACAAACCCCCGTGAAATCCGGTTTCCACTCCTGTCTGCGCGGGCGGTGATTAAGCCTTTGGGAATGGAACCCATCGGCACCAGCGGTCTCGGACAGGGCCGGGCGGGGTCGCCCCCACCCGCTTCACCGCCGCCCCGTCGCCGGGGCGGCGATAAATCTCTCAAAAACAGCCTTACGCCTGGGCGCTGAGGCTGGGGATGTCGAGCTTCAGACCCGGACCCATGGTCGAGGACAGCGACACCTTTTCAATGTAGGTGCCCTTGGCCCCCGACGGCTTGGCGCGGGTGATGGCGTCGATGAAGGCGCGGATGTTGTCGGCCAGCGCTTCTTCCGAGAAGCTCGCCTTGCCAACGCCGGCATGCACGATGCCGGTCTTTTCCGCACGGAACTCCACCGCACCGGCCTTGGCGGCCTTCACGGCGTCGCCGACGTTCATGGTGACGGTGCCCAGCTTCGGGTTCGGCATCAGGCCGCGCGGGCCCAGGATCTTACCCAGCTTGCCGACCACGCCCATCATGTCCGGGGTGGCGATGCAGCGGTCGAAATCCATGGTGCCGGCCTGGATCTTCTCGGCCAGATCGTCGGCGCCCACGATGTCGGCGCCGGCGGCCAGAGCCTCGTCGGCCTTCGGACCCTTGGCGAACACGGCCACGCGCACGGTCTTGCCGGTGCCGTGGGGCAGGTTCACCACGCCGCGGACCATCTGGTCGGCATGACGGGGATCGATGCCCAGGTTCATGGCGATTTCGATGGTTTCATCGAACTTGGCGACGGCGTTGCCCTTCACCAGCTTGACCGCATCGGTCAGGCCGTAGAAGGCATCACGATCGACGGCCTCGTAGGCCTTCTTCAGACGCTTGCCCAGCTTCGCCATTGGATCAGCCCTCCACCACTTCGAGACCCATGGAACGGGCCGAGCCGACGATCATCTTGGCGGCCGCCTCGATGTCGTGGGCGTTCAGGTCCGCCATCTTCTTCTGGGCGATTTCGCGGATCTGGGTCATGGTGACCTTGCCCGCGAAGCCGCCCTTGCCGGGGGTCTGCGACCCGCTGGTGATGCCGGCGGCCTTCTTGAGGAAGTAGCTGTTCGGCGGGGTCTTGGTGACGAAGGTGAAGGTACGGTCGCCGTACGCGGTGATGACCACCGGGATCGGCATGCCGACTTCCAGATCCTGCGTGCGGGCGTTGAACGCCTTGCAGAATTCCATGATGTTCAAGCCGCGCTGACCGAGCGCCGGACCGATGGGCGGCGAGGGATTCGCCTTGCCGGCCGGAACCTGCAGCTTGATGTAACCGACAATCTTCTTTGCCATGTCACAACCTCCAAGGGCGGGGCCGGCGCAACACCGTCCACCGCAGGGTTCCCGTGGTCAGGCTATGGCGGGCCTCCCACGGAAGATACCAGCCGGGGGACGAAACCCTCGGCTGGCAGGATAACAACGGATTGTTCAGGAACCGGCGGGGCTGCGCATCATTGGGGCGCCACCGCCAACCCCCGTCAGACCTTTTCGACCTGGGCGTATTCCAGTTCCACCGGGGTGGAACGCCCGAAGATGGACACCGCCACCTTGAGCCGGGCCTTTTCTTCGTCCACCTCTTCCACGATACCGTTGAAGGAGGTGAAGGGACCATCGGACACCCGGACCTGTTCGCCCACCTCGAAGCTGATGGAGGGCTTGGGCCGCTCGAAGCCTTCCTGCACCTGATGAATGATGCGCTCGGCCTCACGCTGGCTGATGGGCTGGGGCTTGCCGCCGCCGCCCAGGAAGCCGGTGACCTTCGGCGTGTTCTTGACCAGATGCCAGGTGTCGTCGGTCAGCTCCATCTTCACCAGGACATAGCCGGGAAAGAACTTCCGCTCGGCATTGACCTTGGCGCCGCGGCGAACCTCGACGACCTCTTCGGTCGGGACCAGGATCTCTTCGAAAAGTTCGTCCAGACCCTTCTGGGCGGCCTTTTCGCGGATCGACTGGGAAACCTTCTTTTCAAAACCGGAATAGACGTGAACCACGTACCAGCGCATCGCCATGACTTAGCTCCCCAGACCCAGAACCAGACGCACGCCAAAGCCGAGCACCTGATCGACGATGAGGAAGAAGATGGCGGCGACAACCACCATGACGAAAACCATGGCGGTGGTGATGGCCGTTTCCTTGCGCGTCGGCCACGTCACTCGGGCAGCCTCGCGGCGCACGTCGCGTGCGAACTCTGTCGGATTCAGTTTAGCCATCGTGCGGTACGTGCCAGCTCCGGATCGGCGGTCAGTCCGCCTTGTAATGCCCTAACGCGGCCGGATCATAAGAGGGGATGGCAGGAGTGGAGGGGCTCGAACCCCCAGCCCCCGGTTTTGGAGACCGGTGCTCTACCAATTGAGCTACACTCCTATCGCCCCATCCGACCCAGCAACCCCGGAGGGCGGAGGGCGGTATAGCGGATTTCCCACCGTGGTTCCAGCGGAAAATCACCACCGCCGGTTTTTTTAGGACCGGCGGCGGGAAGGCCCTACAGACTTACTCGATGATCTTGGCAACAACGCCGGCGCCGACGGTGCGGCCACCCTCGCGGATGGCGAAGCGCAGACCTTCGTCCATGGCGATGGGGGCGATCAGGTGGACTTCCACGGCGACGTTGTCGCCGGGCATCACCATCTCGGTGCCTTCCGGCAGGACGACCTGACCGGTGACGTCGGTGGTGCGGAAGTAGAACTGCGGCCGGTAGTTGGAGAAGAACGGGGTGTGGCGGCCGCCTTCTTCCTTGGTCAGGATGTAGGCTTCGGCCTTGAACTTGGTGTGCGGGGTGATGGTGCCGGGCTTCGCCAGGACCTGGCCGCGCTCGACGTCTTCACGCTTGGTGCCGCGCAGCAGCGCGCCGATGTTGTCGCCGGCCTGGCCCTGGTCGAGCAGCTTGCGGAACATTTCGACGCCGGTCACCGTGGTCTTCACGGTGGCCTTCAGGCCGACGATTTCCACTTCCTCGCCGACCTTGACGATCCCGCGCTCGACGCGGCCGGTCACCACGGTGCCGCGGCCGGAGATCGAGAACACGTCTTCGATCGGCATCAGGAACGGACGGTCAACCGGGCGTTCCGGCTGCGGGATGTAGCGGTCCACCTCGGCCATCAGCGCCAGGATGGCGTCGCGGCCGATTTCGGGGCTGCGGTCTTCCAGGGCGCACAGGGCCGAGCCCTTGACGATCGGAATGTCGTCGCCGGGGAAGTTGTACGAGGACAGCAGCTCGCGCACTTCCAGCTCGACCAGATCCAGCAGCTCGGGATCGTCCACCATGTCCACCTTGTTCAGGAAGACGACGATGGCGGGCACGCCCACCTGACGGGCCAGCAGGATGTGTTCGCGGGTCTGCGGCATCGGGCCGTCGGCGGCCGAGCACACCAGGATCGCGCCGTCCATCTGCGCGGCACCGGTGATCATGTTCTTCACATAATCGGCGTGGCCGGGGCAGTCCACGTGGGCGTAGTGACGGTTGTCCGTCTCGTATTCCACGTGCGCGGTGGAGATGGTGATGCCGCGCGCCTTTTCTTCCGGCGCCTTGTCGATCTGGTCGTAGGCGGTGAAGGTCGCACCGCCCTTTTCAGCCAGAACCTTGGTGATCGCCGCGGTCAGCGACGTCTTGCCGTGGTCCACGTGGCCGATGGTGCCGACGTTGCAGTGAGGCTTGTTCCGCTCGAATTTCGCCTTGGCCATGGCTGCTTCTTTCGTTCCCGACGTTCGCGAGGCACAGTGATAAGGCCAGCCGGCATCGTCTCTGGGAAGCGCGCACGGGCTGGAGCGGGTGAAGGGAATCGAACCCTCGTCGTAAGCTTGGAAGGCTTCTGCTCTACCATTGAGCTACACCCGCCTATCAAGCCCCGCCGGCGCGGCCACCCGGTTTCGATCCCGGCTAAGCCTTTGAATTTTGGTGGAAGGGGTAGGATTCGAACCTACGTACTCCTAAGAGGGCAGATTTACAGTCTGCTGCCATTAACCACTCGGCCACCCTTCCATGGGTCCGTCCGGCTTGTGTTTGCGTCCGGCTCGGAGCCGCGAATATGCGGATTTTTCGGGGCTTGTCAACGCACTTTCTTCGGGCGACCATAAAAAAATCGAACGGCGCGTTTTGCGCCCCCTCTCCCCCCATCGTTCCGGCAGCCATCCCCATGTCCTCTCGCCGCGCCTCTCCCCCGCCCTCTTCGCACGGTTCCCGCCCCCCCGCGGACCGGCGCCCGGCCCCGTCCGATGGCCGCCGTCCGCCGTCCGCCCCCGCGGGCGGCTGGCTCTACGGCCTTCACCCGGTGGCGGCGGCGCTGACCAACCCGGACCGGCGCTGCCGCCGGCTGCTGGTGACAGAAGCCGGGCTGGCCGCCATCACGCCCGCGCTCGACGCCGCCCGCGCCCAGGGGTGCCGCGTGCCCGAACCGTCGCGGGTGGAGCGCCCCGACATCGACCGGCTGCTGCCCCCCGGCGCCGTGCATCAGGGCATGGCGCTGGACGCCGCCCCGCTGCCCGAACAGGACATCGCCGACATCGTGGCCGACCCGGCTCTGGGCGCCTCGGCGGTGGTGGTGGTGCTGGATCAGGTGACCGACCCCCACAATGTGGGCGCCATCCTGCGGTCGGCCTCGGCCTTCGGCGCCGTGGCGGTGGTGGTCACCGAACGTCACGCGCCCGAAGTGACCGGCGTGCTGGCCAAGAGCGCGTCGGGCGCCCTGGAAGCCGTGCCGCTGGTGCGGGTGACCAATCTGGCCCGTGCCCTGGGCGAGCTGCAGCAGGCGGGCTTCTGGTGCGTCGGCCTGGACGAAGGGGGCGAGCGGACACTGGCCCAGGTGGATCTGACCGGCCGGGCGGCGCTGGTGCTGGGAGCCGAGGGTGCGGGCCTGCGCCGCCTGACCCGCGAGCGCTGCGACGAAGTGGTGCGCCTGCCCACCGGCGGTCCGGTGGCAAGCCTCAACGTGTCCAACGCCGCCGCGGTGGCGCTGTACGAGGTCGCCCGCCTGCGGCAATAGGACGCGTATCGCTCGGCCATTTCCGGCGGGCCGGCTTGTTTCCGGTTCATGGCCACCGGCCCGCCGCACGTGACAAGTTTCATCAATCCCGCTACTGTCGCGCACCGGTAAGGCCATCCCGATACCAGGGATGGCCTTACCGGTCTTTGCTATCAACGCGGCATTCGCCCTGTGGCGTCCAAGGATCCATAATGAATACCGAAGAAGTCGAATTTTTTCTCACACAAATCAGAGAAATTCTCGACAAAGACCGTGTAGCAGAGTACAAACTCAACAATATTATTCTCAATGCCACCGTTATTCGCAGTTATCAGCTTGTTCGCCAATATTTGGAGCGCTCTGGACCATTTGTTTACGGCGGTCCGTTCCAAGGTATGGTGCTCCCTCCGCAAATCGTAACGCCGTATCTGTTGTCGCGCTACATGGGGGCATATGAGCACGAACTGCACGATGCGGTTCGCGAAAGCGCTGCCCGCGCGTACGATACCGTCATCAACATCGGCTGTGCGGAAGGTTATTACAGCGTCGGCCTGGCCCGCCTTCTGCCGCAGGCTCAGGTCCATGCCTTCGATATTCTGCCGGATGCACGGGCGAAATGCGCCGCGCTGGCGGCAGCGAACGGCGTCCAGGACCGCATTTCCGTAGGGGAACTGTTCAGCATCACCGATTTCGCGGCCTTTGCAGGCAAGCGGGCTCTGCTGTTCTGCGACATCGAGGGGGCCGAATTCGCCTTGCTCGATCCCACCCAGGCTCCGGCCCTGCGGGATATGGACATCATCGTGGAAATACACGAGCGCCAGCCCGACCGTGATCCCGATGCCTTTTGCGCCCGCTTTGCCGCCACCCACGACATCGTGCGCATCGGCCACGCGCGCGGCTATCACGGACCGTTGCCGGAATGGCTGACCAACGGGTTGGAAACGAACACCTATCTGGCATCCTTGTGCTTCCGTGAATCGCCCACGCCCTGGGCATGGATGCGCAGCCGCTCGCTGCCGTCCCCATCCTGACCGCAGCCTCCTTGTGTTCCGCGTACGGCATCAGGGGAATCGCATTTGAGAAAAGACGGTAGCGCGGCGCTCTGAAAAGGATTCTGTAGGGAAGCTCTGACTGTCAGAGGAGGAGCCCCCGATGTCGTGGTACGCCAAAGTGTTTGCCGCATTACCAGACCCTCGCACTGGGAACGCCAAGCGGCACGACCTCCTTGAGGTTCTCGCGATCGCGCTGACGGCGTCGATCTGCGGGGCTGAGAGCTGTTCGGACTATGCCGATTTTGCGGTGGATCGGGAGGCTTTGTTCCGGGACTTCTTGCGGCTGGAGAACGGGATTCCGAGCCACGATACATTCTCGCGGATCTTCCGGCTTCTCGATCCGGCCGCCTTTGCGGCGTGCTTCGGGCGGTTTCTGGACGAACTGGGGGCGGCAGGCGCGGGCGTGCTCGCCATCGACGGCAAGACGCTACGCCGCTCCTTCGACGACGCGGCGCGCGCCAACCCGCTGGCGGTGGTCACGGCGTTCGCCTCGGCCACGCGCGTGGTGGTGGGCCAGCAGAGCTTCCGGGTGGCCGAGGGCGACAGCGAGATCGTGGCGGCGCGGGCCTTGCTGGGATGCATGGACCTGACGGGATGGCTGGTGACCGCCGACGCCATCCATTGCCAAATGGACACCGCGCGCATCATTCGCGACCAAGGGGGCGACTACCTTCTGCGGCTCAAGGCCAACCACCCCGCCCTGCATGGCATGGTGGTGGACTATTTCGCCGATCCGCTGACGCTGGCCGAATTGAATACGTACGAAACCACCGATGCTGATCACGGCCGTATCGAGACCCGCCGGGCTTGGGTCAGCCACGACCTGAGTTGGCTGCGCGGTCCCAAGTCGGCTTGCTCGGAGCCGGTTCTGCTCCCCGACATGGCCTGCCTGGGCATGATCGAGGCCGCCATCGAACGCAATGGCAAAACCACCGTCACCCGCCACTATCACCTCGCCTCGCGACCGCTTGGCGCCGAAGAGTACCTCAACGCCGCTCGGGCACACTGGTCGGTGGAGAACGGCCTCCATTGGGTTCTCGACGTTACCTTCGACGAGGACCGCGCCAGAAACCGAAAGGATCACGGCCCGGAAAACCTCGCTACCCTGCGCAAGCTCGCCCTCAACGTCCTCAACCGCGCCCGACCTGACGTCTCCGTCCGCCGTAAGCGAAAACGCTCAGGATGGTCCGACGACTTCGCAAGATCCATCCTTGGGCAAATGCGATGACCCTGCGTACGGCATGCTTAGCTCTTGCCTTTGAGGCGTTCGATCTTTAGTGTCGGCCTTGTTTGTCAACAGGTCCGCCGGATTAGCTCAGCCGGTAGAGCAGCTGATTTGTAATCAGAAGGTCACGGGTTCGATTCCTGTATCCGGCACCACGACAAGCCCCCGAAAGGCACCGCCTTTCGGGGGCTTGTCGTTTATGGCGGCCCAGGGGGGGAAGAGCGCTCAGCCCCCACGGACCGGCGGTTCGGTGCCCATGAGAGGCATGATCCTTACGGCACCCACATCGCCGGGCCGATTCTCGGGACGGTTGTTCTTCATCTGATCCAGCACGGATTGCATCTGCATTTTTCTGATCGCCGCGACCATCTCCGGCGATATGGGAGAGACGACCGTTTCGGGCAGGCCGCCCGGATGCTGGGTCACGGCGTCGGTGACCTGGGAGGCGTCGCGGTTGGGTGAAACCATCGGTGAACCCTGTTCTTCAGGCCGAATGCACGAGCGCGCGCACCGGCGATGTGTGGCAGCGCGGAGAGCCGCCGTCCCACGAAAACACATGCGGGAAGATGCAATTTCCGGTTTTCGCATACCACTGCACCAAAGCCGCCCGCGCGGGTCAAGCGCCTATCATGGGTATTTTTCGTGCGCGTAATTATTTTATTTTCCCTTGATATCATTTTCTTTCTGATCAACGTTTTGATTCAAACTCGTGTTCGCATAATAATTTTAGTTAATAATCATAAACCAACAGCTTCCATCCCCTGATAACCAATTAATAAAAGCATGATTTTTTGTGCTTAACCACTTCATTACAATTTGAGAGTCATGGTGCTTCCACCGCTTGATTCCGTGCCGGTGCCGCATGTCTTCAATCTTATCCCCATCAACGCTTCAGCAGCGCCTTGATACGGCTGTTGGCCTGCACCGTGCCGGATGTGTGGGGGATGCGGTTTTCCATTACCGCGCGTTGCTGTGCGCGCAGCCCGGTGACGATGCCGTCCTGCATCTGCTGGGGCTGGGGCTGAGCCAGATGGGACAGGCCGACGCCGGCGCACCGCTGATCCGGCGCGCCCTTCGGGTGGATCCGGTTCCCGCTTATGCCGTGACCCTGGGGGGCGTTCTGTGCGAGCAGAAACGCTTCACCGAGGCCGAGCGCATTCTGGGCGGTGCCGCGTCCGCCGATCCCCTGCTGGCCGAGGCGCATCACCATCACGGCAACGCGCTGAGCGGGCTGGGCCGCGCGGGCGAGGCGGTGCGGGCCTACCGCCGGGCGCTGGCGCTGGAACCGGCCCTGGCCGACGCCTGCCTCAATCTGGGCACCATGCACGAACGCCAGGGGCAGCCAGGAACGGCCGAACGGTGTTACCGCCGGGCCGTGGCCCTGATGCCCCAGAGTGCGGTCGCCCACTACAACCTCGCCACCGTGCTGCACGCCGAGGAACGGCTGGAGGAGGCGGAGACCGCCTACCGCACCGCCGCCAGGCTGAACCCCGACCATGCCCCCACCCGCTACAATCTGGGACTTCTGTGCCACGACCTGGGACGGCTGGGGGCGGCGGAGCGGGCATACCGTCAGGCGATCCGGCTCCAGCCCACCCATGCCGACAGCCACTGGAACCTGTCCCTGGTCCTGCTGAGCCAGGGCCGGTTCGCCGAAGGGTGGGACGAGTACGAATGGCGGTGGCTGACCCGTGATTTTCAGCACGGCCACACCCGCTATCCCTTCCCGTCCTGGCGCGGCGAGGTGCTGGATGGGTGCCGCATCCTGATCCACGCCGAACAGGGGGTGGGCGACACCATCCAGTTCGCCCGCTACGTTCCGCTGCTGGTGCAGGCCGGGGCGGAGGTGGTGTTGTCCCTGCCCCGCTCCCTGGACCGGCTGACGGCGGGGCTGCCGGTCCAGCGCCTGTTCGAAGGCGATTCGGTGCCACCGGTGGATTTCCATTGCCCGCTGCTCAGCCTGCCGCGGCTGTTCGGCACCCGGATCGGCTCGATTCCCGCCGCCGTGCCGTATCTGGCCGCCGATCCCGCGGTCACGGCGGCCTGGGCGCCGCAATTGGGGCCGCGGCGGGCGCCCCTGCGGGTGGGCATCGTGTGGGCCGGCAACCCCACCTACCGCAAGGACCGCACCCGCTCGCCGGGGCTGGCCGCCTTCGCCCCGCTGTTCGCCGTGGAGGGGGTGGAGTTCGTCGTCCTGCAACAGGGGGACGGGCGCGGGGATCTGGACGGTGGGCCGCCCCTGCCGCCGCTGATGGCCGACCCCGGCCCCCAGGTCACGGATTTCATGGACAGCGCCGCCATCATGGACGGGCTGGATCTGGTCATCAGCTCCTGCACCGCCCCGGCCCACCTGGCCGGCGCCCTGGGGCGCCCGGTGTGGGTGGCGCTGCAGGCGGTGCCCGACTGGCGCTGGGGATTGTCGGGGGAGGCAACCCCCTGGTACCCCACCATGCGCCTGTTCCGCCAGACGGCGCGCGGCGACTGGAACGGGGTGTTCACCCGCATGGCCGGGGCATTGGCGGATCTGGCACGCGCCGCCGCATCGCACGCCAGCGCGGCCTGAGGGGCCGGGGCGGTGCAGAAGCTGATGACCAGATCCAGCCCATCCATGATGGCGGCCCCCGCATCCTTTGGTTAAGCCGGCCCTCCCCTGCCACAGACGGGGCGGCGGCGTTCCGTCTGCGGTCCCCGCACCGCTTGCACAACACAAGCCGCCACGCCGATACTGATGGTGGGCGGTCCCGGCCCGGGGCATGCGTCTTCCCGTGCGCCCCCGCAAGCCACCGAAGCCATGACGCCCTCGTTTCACCCCTCTTTTCAGGACATCTTCCGCCGTGGACATTCCTCGGATCTTCACCATCACGGAAAGCGCCCACCGCATCCACAACCCGATCACCCCCGAAAAGCTCGCCACCCTCGGCGCGGCCCTGCGTCTGGAGGCGGGGGCCAGGGTGCTCGACCTCGGCAGCGGTTCGGGGGAGATGCTGTGCACCTGGGCACGCGATCACGGGATCACCGGCATCGACATGAGCGCGCTGTTCACCGAGCACGCGAAACGCCGCGCTGCCGAACTCGGTGTCGCCGGCCGCGTCCACTTCATCCATGGCGATGCCGCCGGCTACGTCTCTGACGCAAAGGCCAGCGTGGCCGCCTGTGTCGGTGCCACATGGATCGGCGGCGGGGTTGCCGGCACCATCGGCCTGCTGGCGCACAGCCTGCGGGCCGGCGGGATCATCCTCATCGGCGAACCCTATTGGCGGCAGGTGCCGCCGACGGAGGATGTGGCCAAGGGGTGTCTGGCCAACGCGGTCTCCGACTTTCTCCCGCTCCCGGACCTCCTCGCGTCCTTCGGCGGCCTCGGCTACGACGTCGTTGAAATGGTTCTGGCCGACCAGGACGGCTGGGACCGGTACGAGGCGGCCAAATGGCTCACCATGCGCCGATGGCTTGACGCCAACCCCGCCGACCCCTTCGCGCCGGAGGTCCGCGCCACCTTGACCGCGGAACCCCAACGCTACGCCACGTACACGCGCGAATACCTGGGATGGGGCGTGTTCGCGCTGATGAAGCGGTGACGGGGTGCGGCATCCCGCGGCTTCCCGATGGCTGTGCCGCACAACCGCTGTCAGGCTGCGGAGGAAAAAGCCGGCCCGAAGGGCGTCAGAACGGGCGCCGCGCCTTCAGCGCCGCCGTCAAGGTGCCATCGTCCAGGTAATCCAGCTCACCCCCCACCGGCACGCCATGGGCCAGCCGCGACAGGCTGACGCCGGTGCCGGCCAGACGGTCGGTGACCACGTGCGCCGTGGTCTGGCCGTCCACGGTGGCGTTGAGCGCCAGGATGATTTCCCGGATCTCCCCGCCCCTGGCCCGGTCCACCAGCGCGTCGATGGTCAGGTCGTCGGGACCGACGCCGTGCAGGGCCGACAGGGTGCCGCCCAGCACGTGGTACAGGCCGCGGTAGCTGCGGGTGCGTTCCAGCGCCCACAGGTCGCCCGCATCCTCCACCACGCACACGGTGGTGCGGTCGCGGGTGGGGTCGGCGCAGACGGTGCAGGGCGAGCGGCTGTCCAGGTTGCCGCACACGGGGCACGTGCGGATGGCCTCCGCCGCCGCCGCCATCGCCTCCGACAGCGGCACCAGCAGCCCATCGCGGCGCTTCATCAGGTGAAGCACCGCGCGGCGCGCCGAACGCGGCCCCAGCCCCGGCAGCTTGGCCAGAAGCTGGATCAGCCGTTCGATTTCCGGCCCGGTCATAATGGGATCAGAACGGCAGCTTGATGCCCGGCGGCAGCTTCAGCCCGCCCATCAGCTTGGAGGTTTCCTCGGCCACGTGATCCTCGACCTTCTTCTTGGCGTCGTTGAAGGCGGCGACGATCAGGTCTTCCAGCATCTCCACGTCGTCGGGGTTGACGATCTCCTTGGACAGCTTGACCGACTTCATCTCGCCCTTGCCGTTGACGGTGACGCTGACCATGCCGGCGCCCGACTGGCCCGAGACCTCGACATCGGCCAGCTTGGCCTGCATTTCCTGCATCTTGGACTGCATCTGCTGGGCCTGCTTCATCATCTGGCCAAGGTTCTTCATCGTCTTACTCTCACTCCATGGGGAAAAACACGCCGGGCGCCGGGGGCGCGGCGGCGTCAGTCGAGCGGGTAGAAACCCACGTCATCACTCACATCGTCGCCCACCCCGTCGCCATCAACGGGGGCCGGCAGGAATCCCGCCGATTCCTCACCGCCGCCGGCGGCTTCCTCCGCCACCTGGGCGGCCAGATCCCGCACCTCGGCGATCTTGGCGCCGGGGAACAGGTCGAGCACGGCGCGCACCACCGGGTTGGCCTCCGCCGCCGCCAGCGCCTGGGCCTGGGCCTGGTTGACCTCTTCGGCGAGCGTGGGCTGGCCGCGCTCGTCGCTGACCACCACCACCCAGCGGTGCCCGGTCCATTCGCTGAGCAGGGCGCCGACACGGTTGGCGACGTTGGGCGGGGCGGCGTGCGTGGGGCGGATGACCAGCCGGCCCGGCTCCATGCGCACCAGATGCACCGCACTGTACAGATGGCCGTACAGCGCCCCTTCCCGCCGCTCGGCGAACAGGGTGACCAGCGCGCGGAAATCGCGCGGCATGGGCGACAGGCCGGCATCGTCGTGCGCCTCCGGGACGGGGGCGGACGCCTGCGCCCGCGGCGCCGCGGCACCGGCCACCGCCACCGGCCCGCCCCCGCGGGGGGCCATGGCCTGGGCGGACGCCGGAGCCGCCATGGCGGACGGCCCTGAAACGGATGGGACGGACGCCGGTGGGGCCGCCATGGCGCGCCCACCGCCCCCGGCCCCGCCACCGCTGTTCTGCAACTGGCGGATCAGGTCGCCCGGCGTGGGCAGGTCGGCGGCGTAGCTCAGGCGGATGATGACCATCTCAAGCGCCTGCTGCGGCACCGGGGCGGCCTGCACCTCCCCCAGCCCTTTCAGCAGCATCTGCCACGCCCGCGTCAGCGCCGGCATGGACAGGGCACCGGACAGGGATGCCCCGCGGGTCCGCTCCGCTTCGGGCAGCGAGGGGTCGGCGGCGGTGCCGGGCACCACCTTCAGCCGGGTCAGGTTGTGGGTCAGGTCCAGCAGATCCTGGACGATCACCACCGGGTCGGCGCCCACCCGGTGCAGGTCGGCCAGGATGGCCAGCGCGTCCGCCGGCTTGGCGGTGACGGCGGCGTCGAACAGGTCGATCACCCGGCTGCGGTCGGCCAGCCCCAGCATGTCGCGCACCTGCTGCGCCGACACCGCCCCGCCGCCGCTCAAGGCTATGGCCTGATCCAGCAGCGACAGCCCGTCGCGCACCGACCCGTCGGCGGCGCGCGCGATCAGGGCGGCGGCGTCCGGCTCGATGGCCGCCCCCTCCGTCTCGGTGATGCGGGTGAAGTGCTCTTTCAGCACCGCGGCATCGACACGGCGCAGGTCGAAGCGCTGGCAGCGGGACAGCACCGTCACCGGCACCTTGCGGATTTCGGTGGTGGCGAAGACGAACTTCACATGGGCCGGCGGTTCTTCCAGCGTCTTCAGCAGCGCGTTGAAGGCGCTGCGCGACAGCATGTGCACTTCGTCGATGATGTAGAGCTTGTAGCGCGCCGCCACCGGGGCATAGCGCACGCCGTCGATGATCTCGCGGATGTCGTCCACGCCGGTGTGGCTGGCGGCGTCCATCTCCATCACATCGACGTGGCGGTCCTCGGCGATGGCGCGGCAGTTGTCGCACACGCCGCACGGCGTGACCGTGGGGCCGCCGCGACCGTCGGGTCCGGTGCAGTTCAGCGCGCGGGCGATGATGCGGGCGGTGGTGGTCTTGCCCACCCCGCGCACGCCGGTCAGCATGAATGCCTGGGCAATGCGGCCCGAGGTGATGGCATTGGTCAGCGTGCGGACCAGCGCGTCCTGACCGATCAGCTCGTCGAAGGTGCGCGGGCGGTATTTGCGCGCCAGCACGCGGTAGACGGCGGGGGCGCCGGCAACATCCTCGGAAGAAGAAACCAGTTCGGTCACGCGGCACCCGGTCCCTGAAGACACGACGATAAGACGGCGGACGCACCATAGCGTTCCAACGCCGTCTTGGCTTTAAAAAACCACCGATGATGAAAGGAGGGTGGGAGGCTGGACGAACGACCCGAGCCGTAACTCGTTGCGGCTGCTTCCTTCCGGACCTGACCGGGTTGGCGAGGGACTCGTCCGCCGCCAGCCTCCCGCCCGCACTATTGCCGCCCCCGCCGCCAAATGCAAGAGGTATTACGGGTGGCGGTGGAAACGGTGGGCGTGACGCAACAAATCATGTCGAAGACTGGCTCGACCCCTCTCTCCCTCGGGAAAAACTCGCCTTCCCACCATGATCCCAAGATAAATTTATCTGATATGATAATTTTTTAAATCCATCCCCAATAGAATAAGAATGAATGCATTGTAAAATGAGTTAACATGTAACCATTATGCGCAAATTTCCGCATTATTTTTGAGAATCTATTTGACGGTTATTTTTTGCAAGCATAGCATCCCTCTTGTGCAAAAAGCACACGCATCAGTATGAATAAATACACGAAATTCCTTTTATGGGAGCAGTTTATGTCGAATGCACAATCTTCCGTCACTGCCGGTGAATGGGTTGTCACTCAATAGTGGCAGGGACAGGATGCCTACAAGTTCACGATGACCGTGGATGCCAACGGTCTGCTGACCGTCGATGGCGGGTTTACGGGCGTCATCAGCCAGATCGGTTCCGGCTCGTCCCTCAGCATTGCGATCGCCAATTATAAGCAGGGCATCGTGGCGGCTTATTCCGGCAACATCGTCGGGAGCGCCATGGGCGGCGTCGTGTCCGGCACGGTGGGCGGCGGCACGGTGTCCACCGGCTCCTGGAGTGCCGTCACGGCGGATCATTCCAACGCGCAGGCCGGTACGTTCAGCATCGGCAAATAACGCCGGCGCGCATGGCCATCCCGTTCACGATGCCTTTCACCCCATGGGCCCGGCATCGTGAACGGTTCACCCCTCGCCGGCGTCACACCGCCCGGCTGTGCCGCCCGGCGCCGGTGGACAGATAGGTATCGAAACGCGCGGCGACGATGCGCATCAGCGGCTGGGCACTGTCGGGCACGGTCACCCGCCGCCCGTCCACCGCCGCCACCCCGTCGGCCACCAGATCCCCCATGCCCGCCAGTTCGGCGTCGAAGAAGCCGGCGTCGTAGCCGTGGGCCGTGGCGACCGCGCCGACGTCCACCGACAAATCGCACATCAGCCGCACGATGGCCGCGCGGCGCACCCGGTCATCGCCGGCCAGGGCATAGCCCTTGGCGATGGCGAAGCGCCCGGCCTCGATGGCCTGGGCATACTGGTCGAAGGGAACGGCGTTCTGGATGTAGCCCTGCGGCAGCTCGCCGATGGACGAGGCGCCGAAGCCCAGCAGCACCTCCGCGTCATCGGTGGTGTAGCCCTGGAAATTGCGGTGCAGCTTGCCCGCCGCCTGCATGACCGACAGCTCGTCCTCGGGCCGGGCGAAGTGGTCCAGCCCGATCAGGCGGTAGCCGCCCGCCCCCAGAACCGACGCGATGGCCGAGAACTGGCGCCAGCGGCCCAGGCTGTCGGCCAGGGCGGATTCGTCGATCTTTTTCTGGTGGCTCTTCATCCACGGCACGTGGGCATAGCCGAACACCGCCAGCCGCGCGGGATCGAGGCCCAGCGCGATTTCCGCCGACCGCGCCACGCTGTCCACCGTTTGCAGCGGCAGCCCGTACATCAGGTCCAGGTTGATGGCCTTGATACCGTTGGCCCGCAGCCAGCCCACCGCCCGCTCGGTCATCGCCAGGGGCTGGAGGCGGTTGACCGCCTTCTGCACGCCCTCGTCGAAATCCTGCACGCCCAGCGAGGCGCGGTTGACGCCGGCCCGGCCCAGCGCCTGGGCCATGGCTTCGGTCAGGGTGCGGGGGTCGATCTCCACCGCGATCTCGGCGTCGGGCAGCACGTCGAACCGCTGGCGCAGCAGCGCGATCAGGGATTCGAAATCGGCGGGCGCCATCATGGTCGGCGTGCCGCCGCCGAAATGGATGTGGCGGATCTTCAGCCGGCCCGGAATGGTGTCGGCCACCATGCCGACCTCGCGGCGCAGGTGCCCCAGGTACTCGGCGATCGGGTCATAGCGGGCCACGATCTTGGTGTGGCAGCCGCAATACCAGCACATGGCCTTGCAGAACGGCACGTGCAGGTACAGCGACCCCGCCCGTTCCGGGTCCAACTGCGCCAGCCAGCCGGCGTACTGGTCCGGCCCCACCGCCGGCCCGAAATGGGGCGCGGTGGGATAGCTGGTGTAGCGCGGCACGCGCAGGCCGTCGTACTTGGCGAGAAGGGCGGCGTCCAGCCCGTCGAAACCGGCAGCCGGAGAGCACGAAGCAGGGGGAGCGATCACGGTCATGGACGCCACAGTGCAGAGGGATGCGGAAAGAAGCCTTGATCCACGTCAACCCCGCCCGGAGTCAAGCCGCATGGCCGCCCTTCGCCCGCGCGGGGGTCACTTGTATTTCACGATGACATAGATGGCGTGGACGATGCCGGGAAAATAACCCAGCAGCGTCAGCAGGATGTTGATCCAGAAGTGCAGGCCGAATCCCACCTGCATGAACACGCCCAACGGCGGCAGCAGGACGGCCAGGATGATGCGGATCAGGTCCATGGGACGATGCCTCGTTCGAACGGTTGCGCTAGGAACAACCCCGCAGGGTGCCCCGATGTTCCTGGGCCGGGTATCCCGGCTATGCCGCCGCTTCCCGGCTCACCCGCGCGGTCCCGCGGCGGGGGGCGGTCGCCAGCACCAGATACCCGGCCAGCGCCGACGCGATGGAGCCGGCCAGCACCCCCAGCCGCACCTCCACCGCGTATTCGGGGGAGGAGAAGGCCAGATTGCCGATAAACAGGCTCATGGTAAAGCCGATACCGGTCAGCAGCGCCACCCCGTAGAACTGCCGCCACGTGGCCCCCGCCGGCATGGCGCAGACCCCGGCCCGCACCGCCAGCCACGCCGTCAGCATCACCCCCGCCTGCTTGCCCAGGAACAGGCCCAGCATGATCCCCAGCGGCAGCGGTTCGGCCAGCACGCCCAGGCTGACCCCGGCCAGCGGCACGCCGGCGTTGGCCAGCGCGAACACCGGCATGATGACGAACGTCACCCACGGGTGCAGCGCGTGTTCCAGCACCGCCAGCGGCGTGGCCTTGGCGGACGCTTTCGGATCGGCGCCGCCGGGCGTCATGGGAATGGCGAAGGCCAGCGCCACGCCGGCCAGGGTGGCGTGCACGCCCGACTTCAGCACGCAGACCCACAGGAACGCCCCCACCAGCAGGTACGGCGCCAGCCGCCGCACGCCGATGATGTTCATCCACGCCAGCGCCAGCAGCGCCACCGCCGCCAGACCCAGCGCGCCCGAGGAAATCTGCGAGGTGTAGAAGGCGGCGATGATGATGATCGCCCCCAGGTCGTCCATGATCGCCAGCGCCAGCAGGAACACCCGCAGCGACGCCGGCACCTTCGACCCCGCCAGGGCCAGCACGCCGATGGCAAAGGCGATGTCGGTGGCCGCCGGGATGGCCCAGCCGTTCAGCCGCTGGGGATCGTCGTGATTGAACAGGGCATAGACCAGCGCCGGGGCCACCATGCCGCCCACCGCGGCGATGCCCGGCAGGGTGGCGCGGGCGCGGCTGGACAATTGCCCCTCGCGCACCTCCCGCTTGATCTCCAGGCCGACGTACAGGAAGAAGACCGCCATCAGCCCGTCGTTGATCCACAGGACCAGCGGCTTGACCAGCCCCCCATCGCCCACCCGGATGCCCACGGGCAGCGCCAGCAGGGCATCGTACAGGGGGGCGGCGGAGGAATTGGCCCAGACCATGGCGATGGCGGCGGCGATGACCAGGATCAGCCCGGCGGCGGCTTCGCCGTGCAGCAGGGCGCGGATCGCGGGGATCTTCATGGCTGAAGGTTCCTCGTGTCTCAAGGCGGCGGGAATGGGGAAGGCTGGCCGTCGGCACGTGATCCCCGGCGTCAGGGGGAAATAGGGATCCTGCGCGCCTATGCCAATGGGCGAAGCACCGATTTCCGAACCGGACGGCATAAGCACGAAGTATAGTTGTGGCGAGAAATACTGAGCAACTGCAAAAACGGGTTCGGCTCCGCACCATTTTTTCTGGCACTGCGCCAGAAATTATTGCGTCAGAATGACGCGCAGACGCTGATTTTTTCCGTAAACCCTTGGACTTCCCCAATAGGTGAGTCACCATCGGTACAGATTTATTCCTCTTCTCTCCGGCCATATAACTTTTTCCGGTCTGGTCAGGCGCCGGTCTTTCGATTCAGGATCGGCGCCGGAAAGAAGAGCAACAAAGACGAATTCGGATCACACATCCGGGAGGAGTCCATGGATACCCTCTATTGCGCCTGTTGCGGGCGTCCGTTCAAGCGTGCATCCCGGCGCGGGCCGGCACCGCTTTACTGTTCCCAGGACTGCCGCCGCCAGATCGCGGTACGGCGGCGCACATGGGCGGCGCTTGACCCCAGCATGGCCGCGTGGGCGGGGGGCTGCGGCAACCGCATGATCCGGCAGGCGTCCGGGTTCTGACCCGGCCTCATCCCGGTTATGGACCAGGGGGCGTTCCGGTGCGGGACGCCCTTTTTCCGTCAGGGCGTTTGCAGATGACGGGTCAGCCGGGCCAGCACGTCGGACAGCGGCACGTCCACCGCCCGGGCGGACAGCGCCGGCCAGTGATAAGGCTGCACCCGCCGCCCCATGCCGGCGGGGCTGAATTCCAGGTGCAGGGCCGATCCGGCGGCCAGACGCGGCAGCAGCCCGCGCATGCCGGCGCAGGTGATGCCGACCCGCCGCGTCTCCTTCACCATGCCGGGCGGGGCAACGCCCGTGCCGGATGGTGCGGGGCCGCCGCCGGCACGGGTCAGGAAACGCTGGAAGTCCGCCCCCTCCCCCGCCGGGACGGCGGAGAACTCCAGCCGTGGGCCGCCGTCCACCACCAGCCACACCGGGCGGTTCGGGTCGATGGGCTGGTCGAACACGCCCGTCAGGGTGGTGCATCCCCCGTCGCGCATCAGGTTGAAGGTGACCGTGTGCTCCCGCCCCTGGGCGTCGGAAAAGGGGGCGGGGCGGGCGGCGGAGCAGCGGCGGATCGGTTCCTCCCCCTGGCAGACCACCACCCAGCCGCTCACGGTGTCCACCCGCACGGCCTGGGCCGCCGCGGGACGGGGGCCGGCAAGGGCGGCGCAGAGGATGGTGGCGCAGGCGATGGCGCCGCCGCACAGAACGGCCGCCGCCGCGGCCCCCGACCCGATCCTGTGCATCCCCGTTCCCTGCCGGCCAATCATCGTGCGGAACACCCGTCCCCCCGCGACGGGCGGTTGTGGGGCGGGCTGAACCGCAGCTATGCTGTCAAAGATAAGAACACGGATACAAGCGTGTGACCGGGGACAAAAAAGCGCCGCCCATCAAGGCACTGGCCCCGCTTTACCAGGGAAGGGAACGAGGAAGCGATCATGACGGTCAGCACCCCCAACGATCTTTCGGCCTTCTGGATGCCGTTCACGGCCAACCGGCAGTTCAAGGCGGCCCCGCGCCTGCTGGCCTCGGCGCAGGACATGCACTACACCAGCCACGACGGGCGGCGGATTCTCGACGGCACCGCGGGCCTGTGGTGCTGCAACGCCGGCCACGCCCGCGCGCCCATCGTGCGGGCCATCCAGGAACAGGCGGCGGAGCTGGACTTCGCCCCCACCTTCCAGATGGGGCACCCGCGGGCCTTTGCCCTGGCCTCGCGGCTGGCGGCGCTGATGCCGGGGGATCTGGACCATGTGTTCTTCACCAATTCCGGGTCGGAATCGGTGGACACGGCGCTGAAGATCGCGCTGGCCTATCACCGCGCCCGCGGCGAGGGGCAGCGGACCCGGCTGATCGGGCGCGAACGGGGCTATCACGGCGTGGGCTTCGGCGGGATCTCGGTGGGGGGCATCGTGTCCAACCGCCGCACCTTCGGCCCGCTGCTGGCCGGGGTGGACCACCTGCCCCACACCTACAGCCGCGAGCACCAGCCCCACACCCGCGGGCAGCCGGCCTGGGGCGCCCATCTGGCCGAGGATCTGGAGCGGCTGGTGGCGCTGCACGGCCCCGACACCATCGCCGCGGTGATCGTGGAGCCGGTGGCGGGATCGACCGGCGTGCTGCTACCGCCGGTGGGCTATCTGGAACGGCTGCGGGAGATCACCGCCAAGCACGGCATCCTGCTGATCTTCGACGAGGTGATCACGGGCTTCGGCCGCCTGGGTGCCTCGTTCGGGGTGGAGCGGTTCGGGGTGGTGCCCGATCTGGTGACCACGGCCAAGGGCATCACCAACGGCACCGTGCCGATGGGGGCGGTGTTCGCCCGCCGCCACGTTCACGATGCGCTGATGACCGGGCCGGACCATGTGATCGAGCTGTTCCACGGCTACACCTATTCCGCCCACCCGCTGGCCTGCGCCGCGGCGGAAGCCACCCTGGACGTCTATGCCGCCGAAGGGCTGTTCGAGCGCGCCCGCACGCTGGAAACCCGGTGGGCCGACGCCATCCACGGTCTGGCCGGCCACCCCCACGTCACCGACACCCGCAGCATCGGGCTGGTGGGCGCCATCGAACTGGCCCCGCGGGCCGACGGGCCGGGCAAGCGGGCGTACGAGGTGTTCGTGCGCTGCTTCGAACGCGGCCTGCTGATCCGCGTGACCGGCGACATCATCGCCCTGTCGCCGCCGCTGATCGTGGAAGAGGGGCAGATCGGCGAAATGGCGGGGGTGATCGGGGAGGTTCTGGGGGAGGTGGCCTGACCGCCCCGCTCTCGGCCGGAAGCCATGGACCGGAAGGCCGCCACGGCGGGCCGGTCCATGGCTTCCGGCACCAGATCGTCACCGATCAGCCGTTCCCCCACCAGCCCCTCGTGCGGGCCGATCCCGTGGCGGATCGCCAGATCAATGCCGTCCCGCACGAAATCGCACAGGCGGTTGGACGCGCTGATGCGCACATCGACGCCGGGGTTGGCCGCCTCGAACCGGCCCGGACGGGGGACCAGCCACTGCACGGCGAACCCCGGCGTGCAGGCAACGGTCAGCCGGTCCTGCCCCGGACGGGCCGGGTATGGCGGGCGTTCTTCGGCATCGGGCTGCTCAACAACGTGATCCCCTTCTGCCTGATCGTGTGGGGGCAGACGCAGATCGCCCAGCGGCCTTGTCGCCATCCTCAACCCCACCACCCCGCTGTTCGGCGTGCTGGAGGCCCACACGCTGCAGCACGGGGCGGGCATGGCGCTGATCGCCGCCGGCCTGGTCTGCATCGACGGGCGTCCGCTGCGCTTCGGCAAGCGCCTCCTCCGCGGAGCCTGACGGGCCGGCGGATCACCCTTCCCCCACCGCCTCCACCAGCGTGGCCAGACCCAGCCCGCCGCCGATGCCCAGCGTCGCAAGCCCCTGCGCGCCGGGGGCAAGGTCGGTGAACAGGCGGGTCATCAGCACCGCCCCCGACGCGCCATAGGGGTGCCCCAGCGCCAGCGCGCCGCCATGGGGGCACACCCGCGCCGGGTCCAGCCCCAGCGTGTCGAGACAGGCCAGAACCTGGGACGCGAACGCCTCGTTGAATTCCACCTGGGCCAGATCCGCCAGCCGCAGGGAGGGGGTGCGGGCCAGCAGCTTGCGCACCGCCGGGATCGGGCCGGTGCCCAGCAAGGCCGGTTCTACCCCAGCCGACGATGAGTCCACCACCACAAGGCCGCGGGACAGGCCCAGGCTGCGGAACCGCTCCTCCGACACCAGCGCCACCACCGCGGCCCCGTCGTTGACCGGGCAGGCGTTGCCCGCCGTCACCGTGCCGCCGTCGCGGAAGACCGGCTTCAGGCGGGCCAGCTTGTCCAGGGAGGTGTCGGGACGGGGGCATTCGTCGCGGTCCACGGTGCGGCCATCGGCCAGGACCAGGGGCACGATCTCGCGGGTGAAGCGCCCGGCGGCCTGGGCCGCCACCGCCCGGCGGTGGCTGGTCAGGGCATAGGCGTCCTGACGGTCGCGGGTGATGGCGAAGGCGTCGGCGACGTTTTCCGCCGCCACGCCCATGTCGGGGTCGCCCACCGCGTCGGGGGCGAAGCGGGCGCGGGCGTAGGGGCGCGGCAGGCCATGGGGGCCGTCGGGCCGGGCCATGCGCCAGGGGGCGGTGCTGGTGCTCTCCACCCCGCCGGCCAGACAGACGGTGCAGGCGCCGGATTCGATCAGGCGGGCGGCGTGGTTGATCGCCTCCAGCCCCGATCCGCACTGGCGGTCAACGGTGACGCCGGGCACCGATACCGGCAGCCCGGCGGCCAGCGCCGACAGGCGGGCGACGTTGCCGCCGGGACCGACGGCGTTGCCCAGGATCACCTCGTCCACCGCCGCACCGTCCAGGCGGGCGTCGGCCAGGACGGCGCGGATCACCGGGGCCGCCAGATCCTCCACCGGCAGCCCCCGCAGCACCCCGCCGATGCGCCCGATGGGGGTGCGGCGGGCCGCCACGATCACCGCGCGCGGCATCACACGATCTCCGACAACAGGGGCGAGCCGTCCTGCGCCCAGCCGCGGACCACCGCGCGGGCGATCTTGCCGCTGCCGGTCAGGGGGGTGTCGGCGGCGGCGAACAGGAGGCGGGGGGTCTTGTATGCCTCCAACCGTTCGCGGACCCAGGCGCGCAGGGCCTCGGCGCCGGCCCGCTCAGGTCCACGCCACCACAGCACCGCCGTCACCACATCGCCCCACAGGGGATCGGGAAGGCCGGTGACCACCGCCTCGGCCACCAGCGGGTGGGCGCGCAGCACCGCCTCCACCTCGGCGGGGTAGATGTTGAGGCCGCCGGAAATCAGCATGTCGCCTTCGCGCCCGATCAGGTGCAGCCAGCCGGCAGCGTCGAACCACCCGCGGTCACCCACGGTGCCCCAGCCGTCAGCGGCGCGGAACCCCGCCCCGTCGCCGGTCCCGCCAATGTAGCCGGAGCACAGCATGGCCGAGCGCACCCAGACCTGCCCCACCTCTCCCATGGGAACCGGGGCGCCGCCGTCGCCGCGCAGTTCCACCGTCACCCCGTGGAAGGGGCGGCCCACGCTGTCCGCCGGCCCGCCCTCACGGGACGCCATGACGCTGACGAAGCTGAGTTCCGACGCGCCGTAGTATTCGAACACCCCGGCGTTGGGGAAAGCACCGGCCAGCCGCTCGTGCACCAGCGGCGACAGCTTGGCGCCGGAGGAGATCACCCGGCGCATGGCCGGAAGCACCGCGCCACGCGCCGCCGCCGTCTCCAGGACCTTCACCAGCATGGTCGGTACCGCCACCAGGGTGGTCAGCCCGTGCCGCGCCATGGCGTCCAACGCCGCAGCGGCGTCGAAGCTCTCCAGAAGATGAACCGAGGCGCCGGCGCACAGCGCCTCCACCGCGCCATAGAGGCCAAGCCCATGGACAAGCGGCCCCGGCACCAGCACGCCGTCATCGGCATTGATGGCGAATTCCACCCGGCTGGCGTCCAGGGTGGCGAACCACGACGCCTGATCGCGGATGAACGCCTTGGGCCGCCCGGTGGTGCCCGAGGTGAAACCGATCAGAAAAGGTGTGGCGGGATCGACCGGCCCCGGTTCAAACGCCCCACCCCCGTCCGCCGGGGGCCAGGACGAACCGTCGGCGATGCGCAGCGGTTGGGCGGTGGCCAGCGCGTGGGCGGTCTGATCGGCGCTCCATTTCGGGTCCAGCAGCACGGCGGTGCCGCCCGCGGCGACGATGCCGAAGAAGTTTTCCAGAAAGGCCGGGCCGTTGCCCTGGCGGATGCCCACCCGCGGGGCCGGTCCCGGCAGGGTGGCGACGGAGGCCGCCATCCGCCGGATGCCCGCCGCCAGGGCGCCATAGGTGACCGCCCGGTCCCCCAGCCACACCGCCGCCCGATCCGGGGCCGCGGCGGCATGGTCCAGGACCGGGGCGGCCAGGGAATGGGGAACCCTGAGCGCTGTGTCGGGCACGCCGTCAGCCCCGCGCCAGCAGCGTGGGATGGGCGCGGCGCACGCCCGCGGCCACAAAGGCGGCAACCCCCGCCTTGATGACGTCGCCGGGGACGAAGGCCATGGAGCCGGTGGCCGCCTTCATGGGATCGAGCCCGCCCACCAGCGCCAGCCACGGAATGCCGATGGCGTACACCACCCCGATGCCGCCCAGAACACAGGCAGCGAACAGCACCAGCGGGCGCCCGGCCCCGTCGAACCGTTCGGTCAGAAAGCCGACGGCGGCGGCGGCCAGCGGAAAGGCCAGCACGAAACCGCCGGTCGGCCCCAGGAAGACGCCGATGCCGCCGCGTCCGCCGGCCAGCAGCGGCAGCCCCGCCGCCACCAGCAGCACGAACACGCCCAGCGCCACCGCCGCCCGTTTCGGCCCCAGCAGCGCACCGGCCAGCATCACCCCCAGCGTCTGGGCGGTGATGGGCACCGGCAGGAAGCCCAGCGGGATGGGCGGCAACAGCCCGAGCGCCGCGACGATGGCCGCGAACAGGGCCGACAAAACGATGTCCTTGGTGGAGAGCATGTCCTTTTGAGCCTTTTGATGCCTGATTTCTTCACAATTTCCGGTGCGTGGCCGCCCGGCCGATCTTAGCGCCTCCCCACCGCTTTGGCGCGGGTTTTCGCACCGGCGAACAGACGGGAGGACGCCCCCGGAAGCATTGGGAACGCGGCGTTCCGCTCCCGGCCCAAGGCTTTGCGGTTTTTCTCCCATCGGCAAAGGATTGATGCTAACCGTGTTCGAAATGCCCCGGCACTCAATCTCCGATAAGGTCACGCCATGAGCAATCCCAAGTACCTTCGGCCCAGCCGCGAAACATCGTCCTACGCCCAGTACATGAAAGAGTTTTACGACCGGGAAGTGACCACCCTGGACGTTGCTCAGCACATTGTGGCCGGTCCCGATTATGCCACGCTGCAAAGAATGGCCGGCAGCACGGTCGATTTCATCCTGAACGAACGGATGCGGCGCGGCTTCACCCGTCAGCCCAGCGAGCTGAAGGTGCTGGAAATCGGGTGCGGCGTCGGCCGGCTGATGGCGGGCTTCCGCAGCCGCGGGGTGGTGGGGATCGACGGCATCGACATCAATGAAAAGATGGTCGAATACGCCAGCCAGCTTCCCGAATTGTCGGAAAGCCGGTTCTTCGTGTCGTCGGGCGACGATCTGGGCGGTGCGCCGCACCAGCATTACGACCTGATCTATTCGAATCTGGTGTTCCAGCACATCTGCAACCGGCATGTGCGCATGAAGCTGCTGGAGCAGGCGCACAAGTGCCTGAACGAGAACGGCGTGATCGTGGTGCAGATGCACTATTACCCCACCACCCGGCGGGAAACCATTCCGCGCGGGCATGCCTACTGGACCGATTATCAGGTCTCGACCCTGACCAGCTCGTGCGCCGACGTGTTCCTGACGCCCGACGCGCTTCCCGATGCGCTGCAGGATTTCCGGGCGTTCTTCGCCGACGTGGGCTTCACCTTCGTCGAGTTCCCCGACATCGCCCAGCACGTCGAAGAGCATCCCAACTACAAGGGATGCCCCTGGGATCACGTGTTCATCAGCGCCAGCCGGCAGCCCAACCTGCACAAGGTGATCTACCGGCCCGAGTAAGGATCAAGACGCGGGCGGGGCCATTCCCTCAGCGGTCCCGCCCGCCATCGTCGTATCCCCGCGCCTCCAGCGCCGCGGTCAGGTCGTCGGCCATGGTCAGCACCTTGACCAGCAGCGGCACGAACAGCGACAGGATGTGGCGCTCCACCCCGCGGGCGCGCTGGGCCATGCGGATCTCGGCCATCTGTTCCCCCACCATGGGGATCAGCCGGATGGTCAGCGCCACCAGCAGGGCCGCTTTCTCCGGGTTGACGCCGATGGGGCGCAGCCGTTCGAACAGCCGCTCGAACAGATCCACCATGTCCGACACGCGGGTGGTCAGGGTGACCAGGGTGGCCAGCCACACCAGCACCCCGAAGCGCCCGGCCAGCAGCAGCCCCTGGTACCAGTCCACCCCGCCCAGCAGCGCCTGGGCCGAAAAGAACAGCAGCAGGATCACCAGCACCGGGCGCATCTGGCGGGCCACCGGCCTTGCCGGCAGCCGGGCGGCCCGCATCAGCCCCGCCCCCAGCGCCGCCGCCACCGCCAGCGGTCCCGGCCCCGGCAGCACCAGCACGAGGGCCGCCAGCAGCAGCAGCCCGCCCATCTTCACCGCCGCGGGTGCGGTGTGAACCGGGGATTCCCGGTGCAGGTACAGCCCCAGCATCTCAGCCGATCCGCGCGATATAGGCGGCGATGGCGGCGGCGGGGGTGTCGTCGGCGACGATGCGCCCCTCCTCCACCACCAGCACCCGGTCGAAGCCGTCCAGCAGATCCAGGTCGTGGGTGATGACGATGGCGCTCTGGGCCAGCCCGTCGATGACGCTGCGCACATGGCGGCGGTTGCGGCGGTCGAGCAGCGTGGTCGGTTCGTCGAACACCACATGGGCCGGATCGGTCACCAGCACCGCGGCGATGGCCAGAAGCTGCTTTTCCCCCCCGCTCAGCAGGTGGGCCGGGTGGTTGCGGTAGCGCTCCAGCCCATAGCGGGCCAGCACCGCGTCCACCCGCGCCGCCACCTCGGCCTTGGGCAGCCTGAAGGGCTTGAGGCCGAAGGCGAGATCCTCGGCCACCGTGGGGTAGACGATCTGCACGTCGGGGTTCTGGAACACGAAGCCCACCCGCCGCCGCACCGCCCGCCCGTCGCGGTCGGTGTCCAGCCCGTCCACCCGCACCGCACCCCGCGTGGGCACGATGAGGCCGTTGAGCATGCGGGCCAGCGTGCTCTTGCCCGATCCGTTGCTGCCGACGATGCCGATGCGCCGTTCGCTCAAGCTGGCGGTGATGCCGCGGAGCACCGGGCGTTCATCGTAGCCATACTCCACGCCGTCCAGTTCGATCATGCCTCTATCCCGCCAACAGAACCTTGCCCGTGCGCCCCGGCGCCTCCGCCGCGCGCACCGCCGCGGCGACGTCGTCCAGGGGGAAGCGGGCCGCCACCGGCAGCACCAGCGCCCCCGCCATGATCCGCCCGAACACCGCGGCGAACGCCGCCTGCCAATCGGCGGGCGTGACGCTGTCGGTCCAGGGACGCAGCCAGAAGCCGCGCACCGCCACCCCCCGCACCTGCGCTTCCCCGATGTCGGGGCGCAATAGTGTGCCCGACAGCAACCCATAGGACAGCACCCGCGCCCCCGGCGCCAGCAGCCGCACCAGATCGGCACCCGTGGTCCCGCCGATGGCGTCCAGCCCCAGCGCCGCCCCGGCCCCGCCGGTCAGGCCCATCACCACCGGGCCGGGATCGTCCACGGCCACGTTGACCACGGCGGCAGCGCCCAGCGCCAGCAGGTCGGCCACCGGCTCGGGCCGGCGGACCAGGGCCACCAGCCGGTAGCCGCGGTCGCGGCAGGTCTGGGCGGCGATGCGGCCGCAAGCCGAGGCGGCGGCGTTCGCCACCACCACAGGGCCAAACTGGTCAACAGGCCCTCTCCCCCCCGGGGAGAGGGTTGGGTGAGGGGGAATGGACGGTTCCAGGCCCGAGTCCACCGACAGCATGCGGTCAACGGAGATGGGGTTGATGTAGCTCTGTACCGCCGCACCGTCGTCCACCCCATCGGGCACCGGCACGGCCCAGGCGGCGGGGGATGTGACCTGTTCGGCCCAGGTGCCCGATCCCTTCAGCGGCAACACCCGCCGCCCGATCCACGCCGGATCGGTGCCCGGCCCCACGGCGGTCACCACGCCCACGGCCTCGAAACCGGGGATCAGTGGCAGGACGGTGTGGCGGGAATAGACCCCGCGCACGGTCAGCAGGTCGGACGGGTTGATGGTGCGGGCGGTCACCCGCACCAGAAGCTCACCCGGCCCCGGCTGGGGATCGGGGACGGTGGCGGCGGCCAGGACCTCCGCCGGTTCGCCGAAGCGTTCGCACAGAACCGCGCGCACCGCGGATCAGGCCGGGGTGGCGGCGGCGGTCTCGTCCTCCGGCTCCTCGCTGTTGGCGGGGTGGTCGATGCCGGGGGGCCAGGGGGCGATGCGGAAGTCGTGGCGCCCGTCGCCCAGCGCGGTCACGTCGTAATACAGCACCTCGTCGATGCTGTTGTCGGGCTTGTATGTGGCCACCCGCGGGTTGATCTGGGTGACGTCGGCGGGCTGGCCGAACCACGACGCGGCGATGATGATGGCATCGCCCGGCTGGCAGGTGCGGGCGGCGGCACCGTTCAGCACGCAGCAGTTGGAGCCGCGCTCGCCATAGATGACGTAGGTGCTGATGCGCGCCCCGGAATTGCGGTTCCAGATATCCACGAATTCCAGCGGCATGATCCCCACCGCCTCGCAATGTTCGGGATCGAGGGTGATGGAACCATGATAGTTCAGATTGGCGTCGGTGACGCGGATGCCATGCAGCTTGGCGCGGACGAACTGGATCACGGCGGTCACTCCTGAACGGGGGCGGGTTTCTTGGCCGCGAACACATGCTCGGGACCGGGGAAGCGGCGGTCGCGCACATCGCCGGCATAGGCCGACGCCGCCGCCGCAACCTGCGGCCCCAGCTCGGCGTAGCGTTTGACGAAGCGCGGCTTGAAGTCGGAGAACAGGCCCAGCAGGTCGTCGCTGACCAGCACCTGCCCGTCGCAGCGGGCCGAGGCGCCGATGCCGATCACCGGCACCCGCACGGCGGCGATCACCCGGTCGGCCAGCGGCTCCACCACGCCTTCCACCACGATGGAGAAGGCGCCGGCATCGGCGATGGCGCGGGCGTCGTCCACGATGGCGTCACCCTCGGCATCGCCGCGGCCACGGGCGCGGAACCCGCCCAGCGTGTTGACCGACTGCGGCGTCAGCCCCACGTGGCCCATCACCGGCACGCCGCGGCGCACCAGATAATCCACGGTTTCGGCCATTTCCGCCCCGCCTTCCAGCTTCACCGCCCCGCAGCCGGTCTCGGCCATCACGCGGGCGGCGTTGCGGAACGCCTGCTGCGGCGATTCCTGGTACGAGCCGAACGGCATGTCCACCACCACGATGGCCCGCGACGACCCGCGGACCACGGCGGCACCGTGGGCGATCATCATGTCCAGCGTGACGGGAAGCGTGCTGTCGAAGCCGTAGAGCACCATGCCCAGGCTGTCGCCCACCAACAGCAGATCCACATGGGGATCGAGCAGCTTGGCCATCGGTGCGGTGTAGGCGGTGAGGCAGACCACGGGGACAGAGCCCTTGCGCCCGGCGATGTCGGGGGCGGTGATCCGTTTGGTCAAGGCGGTGGCGCTCACGCGGGCGTCCCCCCATGTTCGATGAAACCCGAGCCGCGGCGGACAAGGTTTCCGGGTGCCGCGGTTCGCGGATAGATGCCTGACACGGGGCGCGGATGCAAGTCATTGCGCAGTGCACACGGTTTTACGACATCCTGTTTCCACCGCTGCCGGCGCCCCAGCCATGACGATTTGCCGCCCTGCCCCGCGTTGCGGGGGACGGAGGCGGGGCGTAACCTCAAACGTCACCGTGCATCAGACAGCACAGGTGCATCAGACAGCACAGAATGAATGAGGAGCCGATCCATGCGACGCATTCCTGTTCTTATGGCCGTGCTGGCCCTGCCCGCGTTTCTGGCCACCGGCTGCTCCCAGCAGTTGAACGCCGAAGACCGCGCCCTGCTGGTGCAGGCCCAGTCGGACGCCAAGGCCGCCCAGGTCGAGGCCGGCAAGGCCGCAGCCGCCGCTCAGGCCGCTGCCGCCGACGCCAGGGCCGCCAATGAAAAGGCCGAGCGCATGTTCTCCCGCGCCCAGCGCAAGACGTCGATGTGATGTAAGCAGGACCGTTGGGCTACCGCCCAAACCCGTTTGGGGGCTCAGCCTCCAAGCGGGGCCGGGGATGCCGCCCCGCGGATCAGCGCAGCACCGCCGCATTCCCCTCGTCGTCCACCGGCACCGGCACCGGCGCCGTTGGCACCTCCACCGGGGCCAGGATGCGCACGGGCAGGCCGTTGCGCGACTGGATCGCCTTGTCCACCGCGTCCCAGTCCACCCAATCCACCCGGTCACCCGCCGTGCGGGCCACCGTGGCCTTGACCTCGGCAGCATCGTCGATGGGGGTGAAGCGCCCGTGCTCCTCCATCTCCTCGGCCTGGGCGATGGTGGGATGGACTTCCAGATACAGGCCCCCCTGGTGCCAGCCCAGCTTGACCGGCTGGTCCACCACCTCCACCGGGGTGCCCGGCGGCACCTGGGCGAACAGGGTGGTGATGTCCTCGTTGAACAGGCGGAAACAGCCGTGGCTGACCCGGCGCCCGACGCCATAGGGCTTGACGGTGCCGTGGATGGCGATAGCCGTCCATCCCAGATCCAGGGCCAGCGGCCCCAGCGGGTTGTCGTCGCCCGGCGGGATGCTGGCCGGCAGGTCGGGGTTTTCCGCCCGCATACCGGCGGTCGGGGTCCAGGTGGGGTTGGTGCGCTTGCCCTTCACCACCGTGCGCCCGACGCGCACGTCCGCCCCCTCGGTCCCGATGCCGAGCGGGAAGCTCTGGGGCGGCTTATCCTTGGGCGGGAAGAAATAGAGCCGCTGGTCGGCCAGATTGATGAGAATCCCCCGCCGCAGCCCCGCCGGCAGCACATGGGCGGTGGGCAGCAGCACCAGGCTGTTGGGCGCCGGCAGCCACGGATCGACCGTGGGGTTGGCCAGCACCAGTTCGCTGTAGCCGATGCGGCGGGACACCGCGATGTCGGGCAGCGTGTCCTCGGGCTGGGTGAACATCACGTCGAACGGCGGGGTGCCGATCACATCGTCATCGGCCCGCGCGCCGCCGCCGGACAGAACCCCCAGCACCAGCAGAACCGCCCCCGCCCAGCGGCGGGCGGGGGCAGGACGGCAAAACTCACGCCCCTTCGGCGACGATCCGGTCATAGGCCGGCAGGGTGAGGAATTCCACGAAGTCATCACGGACCACCAGATCACGGAACAGATCCGCCGCCGCGGTGAACTGGCCCGCCGCGAAGCGCTCGGCTCCGGCCCGAGTCTTCCACGCCGCCAATTCTTCCGCAATCACCGAATCCACCAGGGCGGTGGTGACGGTGCGCCCGTCGTCCAGGGCCGCCCCGTGGTGCAGCCACTGCCACACCTGGGTGCGGCTGATCTCGGCGGTGGCGGCGTCCTCCATCAGGTTGAACAGCGGCACGCAGCCCTGGCCGCGCAGCCACGCCTCGATATAGCCGATGCCCACGGCCACGTTCTGGCGCAGCCCCGCCTCGGTCTTCGGCCCCGGCGGCACGGCCAGCAGATCGGCGGCGGCGACCGACACGTCGGCGCGCTTGCGGTGGATCTGGTTGGGGGTGGGCATCCGTTCGTCGAACACCGCCTTGGCCACCGGCACCAGCCCCGGATGGGCGACCCAGGTGCCGTCGTGGCCGTTCTTCGCCTCCCGCTCCTTGTCGGCGCGGACCTTGGCGAAGGCCGCCTCGTTGGCCGCCGGGTCGTCCTTGACGGGGATGAAGGCGGCCATGCCGCCGATGGCCGGCGCGCCGCGGCGGTGGCAGGTCTTGACCGCCAGCGTGCTGTAGGCGGTCAGGAAGGGGGCGGCCATGGTCACCTCCCCCCGGTCGGGCAGGACGGCGGACGGATCGGCGCGGAATTTCTTGATGAAGCTGAAGATGTAGTCCCAGCGTCCGCAGTTCAGGCCCGCCGAATGGTCGCGCAGTTCATAGAGGATCTCGTCCATCTCGAACGCGGCCAGGATGGTCTCGATCAGCACCGTGGCCTTGATGGTGCCGTGGCGCAGGCCGAGGTATTCCTCGGCCACCGTGAACACCTCCCGCCACAGCCGGGCCTCGAAATGGCTTTCCAGCTTCGGCAGGTAGAAATAGGGGCCGGAGCCGCGGGCCAGCAGTTCCTTGGCGTTGTGGAACACGAACAGCCCGAAATCGAACAGGGCACCCGAAATGGGCTGCCCGTCCATGGTCACGTGCCTTTCCACCAGATGCCAGCCGCGCGGGCGCACCGTCAGCACCGCCGTCTGCCCGTTCAGGCGATAGGATTTGCCGGTGGCGGGATCGTCATGGGCGATGGTGCGACGCACGGCGTCGAACAGGTTGACCTGCCCGTCCATCTGGTTGGTCCACGACGGGGTGGTCGCGTCCTCGAAATCGGCCATGAACACCTTGGCGCCGGAATTCAGCGCGTTGATGATCATCTTGCGGTCCACCGGCCCGGTGATTTCCACCCGGCGGTCCTGCAGGTCGGCGGGCAGCGGGGCGATGGTCCAGTCGGCATCGCGGATCGGCCGGGTGGTCTCCAGAAAGCCGGGCTTTTCCCCGGCGTCGATCAGGGCCTGGCGCTTCTGCCGCACGGCCAGCAGCCGTTCCCGCTCACCCCCGAAACGCCCCTCAAGCTCGGCAAGAAAGGCCAGCGCTTCCGGCGTCAGGATGGCGTCGTAGCCCGGATTGACCGGTCCCAGGATATCCAGACCGGAGATGCTGAGTGCCATCGCGCGTTCCCCTTGTGCTTCATTGGTTTACGCCCGGTGTACCACACCGCTCCGCACCGCGGCAAAGACCACCTTGCCGCATGGGGGAGCCGGGCACCGGACGATCACGGGGATGCGCGGGGCGGGCCGGCAAGGCACACGCTTTGATTTCCCACCCGGCCACCCTATAATTTCCATCAGCCGGATCGACCGATGAAGGGCGAAGGACATGGCGGGTGCCGTTTTGCTGGACATGACGCCTGAAAACGCCGAGGCGCAGTTGATCGGGGCCGGTGTCCAGCCGGGTGAGCGTGTCACCGTGATCGTGCACCGCCGCGTGACCACCCCCACGGATGCCAAACCCGATCCGCGGAAGCCGAGCCGGCTGGAAAAGCTTCGCGCGCTCAAAGGGGCTGGAGCGCGGCGTTACGGGCCGCTCAGCCAGGACCAGATCGACGCGGACATCCATGAGTTTCGCGGGGATGAATAGCGTCATCACGGCGGCGCGTAAGCTCTACGTCGATTCGAACGTCATCATCTGTTTCATCGAAGGCGATCAGGAAAGCCAGCGGCTCGCCGAAAAACTGTTCGAACAGGCCGAGATGGCAGGCATCGAACTCGTGACGAGTGAAATCGCCATCGGCGAATGCCTGTACGGGGCACACAAGCGGGGCCGGCACGATTCCGTCGCACGATTCGAGACCCTTTTCGAGGACGTCGCCCTTTTCCGCCTGATACCAATCGAGACGGAAACCGTGAAACAGGCCGCACGGCTTGGGGCGGCTTGTGGAATGAAGCTCATTGACGCGATCCATGTGGCATCCGCCATCGGTGCCGAATGCGATGCTCTCGTGACCAACGACCGCGGCATCAAACCGACCGAAGCGTTGCGGGTGGTTCAACTCCCCGACGTGTGATGGCGCAACACGGCTGACGGCAGCCTATTCGGCCCGCTTGCGCCGCGGGGCCGGCTCCGCCCGCGCCAGGGGGTGATGTTCCTCCACCACCTGCCGCAGCCGTTCGTTGGCGACGTGGGTGTAGATCTGGGTGGTGGCGATGTCGGCGTGGCCCAGCATCTTCTGCACCGCCCGCAGATCGGCGCCGTGGTCCAAGAGATGGGTGGCGAAGGCGTGGCGCAGCACGTGGGGGCTGACCTTTTCATGGTCGATGCCGGCCTCGGTCGCCAGTTCCTTCAGCAACTGGGCGAAGCGCTGGCGGGTCAGGTGCCCGGCGTCGGAACTGCGCGAGGGGAACAGGAACGGTTCCTGCTTCGCCATCCGCCCCGGCACCAGAAACGCCCCGCGCAGGGGCAGATACGCCGCCAGCGCATCGCGCGCCGGATCGGACAGCGGCACCAGCCGTTCCTTCCCCCCCTTGCCGCGCACCAGCAGTCCGCGCCCGTCGCGCAGAATGGCGGTCAGCGGCAGCCCCACCAGTTCCGACACGCGCAGGCCCGAGGCGTAGAGCACCTCCAGCAGCGCCACCAGCCGCAGCCCGTCGGGGCCGCCGCGGCGCCGGGCGGTGTCGATCAGCCGCTCCACCTCCCCCTCGCTCAGCACCTTGGGCAGCGGGCGGCCCTGGCGCGGGCTGTCGAGGGCGGAGGAGGGGTCGTCCAGCCGCCGCCCCTCCGCCACCAGGAAGCGGTAGAACTGGCGCAGTGCCGACAACCGGCGGGCCAGGGTGCGGGGGGCTGCCGGCGACGGCCCGTCCTCCCCCCCGCCGCCATGGACGGCCAGATGGGCGAGATAGCCGCGGATATCCTCGGTGCCGGCGGTGTCCAGCGTGACGCCGCGGCCCGTCAGCCACTGGCCGGCGTCGATCAGGTCGCGGGCATAGGCATCGCGGGTGTTGTCCGCCGCCCCCCGTTCGGCCACCAGCATGTCGAGAAAGGCGTCCACATGGGCCGGCAGCGGGGCCGGGGCGGCCTTGCGCGGGCGTCCGCGGCGGGCCTTGACGGGGGCGGCGTTGGTCATGGGTCAGCGCACCTGTGCCGCCGCCGCTTCGCGGGCCAGGGCCAGGGCGTCGGCGGACAGCCCCACCGCGTTCAGGGCCGACACCACCCGCGCCATGGCCGGCAGCGGTGTCGCCGCCGGGCCGTTCCGCCCCATGATCTGCAACGCCGCCAGCACCACCGCCCCCTGCCGTCCATCCGCCGCCGCCGCGTCCAGCCGCTCGAACGCCTCCCCCGCCGGGGGCGGAGGGGGCGGCAGGCGGTCGCGCACCTCCGGCGCCACATCGGCCCCGGTGGCGGCCAGCAGGGCCACCGTCCCGGCGGCCCGCTCGGCGGCGGCCTCGTCGGCACCGCCGCCCATCACCGTTTCCAGCCACGGCCCGCCCCACGAACGGGTGTCGATGGACGCGCCCATGATGGCGGCCAGCGGGCGCATCCGTGGCCCCGCCGTGCGCCCGGCCAGATCCAGCCACCGCCGCGCCGCGTCCAACCGCCCCTGGGACAGGTACACCCGCACCGCCCCCGGCGCGATGGCCGCCGAGTCGGCGCCGGGGTTGGCGGTGTCGAGCATGGTGGCCGTCACCGTCCCCACCGCCCCGGCCAGCATGGGCGGGTCCAACTGGTTCAGCATCAGGTTCATCATCGCCACCCGGCGGTTGCCGGCCATGGCCCCCATCAGCCCCTGGGTCACCAGGGCGCGCATGCGCGGGCTGCGCTCCTTGCGCGCCGCGGCCTCCAGCCGGCCCATCTCCTCGGCCTGAGCCGGCACGGCGGCATAGGCGGCGGACAGGCTCTTGACGTCGAGAAAGCCGGACTGGGCCGCCCGCTCCGCCGCGGCGACCCGCAGCAGGGGGTCGGTGGCGATGTTGCGCGCCGCCACCGCCAGACGGGCCGGGCCCAAGGTCTTCAGGGTTTCCAGCGGCACCGGCACCCCCAGCGCCCCCATCATCGCCAGCGTGATGACCGCCGGGTCGTGGGGCGCCGCCGTCAGGGCCGGGGCCGGGCCGGTGATGCGGGGCGTGGTGTCGGCCTCGTCCCCGGCGCCGGTGTCGGGCGGGGGGGCCGCGGGC